>NZ_AP022615.1:2525288-3156610 GCF_010730745.1 Mycobacterium heidelbergense
CCGGCGTGCGGCGTCTGCCTGCTCGCCAAGGATTGCCCCTCGTTCGGCCTCGGTCCCACGGAATCCCTGCTCGCCGCGCCCCTCGTGCAGGGGCCGGAGGCCGGGCATCTGCTGGCCCTGGCGGGGCTGTAATACCGGGGCCGGGAAACCTTGACCGGGAAGGCCCGCTGGACCATTGCGATATTGGTTGTGGTGGCGGCGCTGACGGCGGCGCTGGTGGCCGAGCTGCGCGACGATCCGGCGACGACCTCGACGACCGAGACGCGCCCGGCGACGGCCGACCGCGAGCATCGCGACGCCGACACGCCGGCCGCGTTGGCGGGTCCGCGGGAGCGCGCCAACCTGCCGCCCTGTCCCGCCGCCGGCGGCGGTGTCGGCCCCGCGGCGCTCCGCGGTGTGGTCGCGGAGTGCGCGGCCGACGGTTCAACGGTCGACGTCGCCCGCGCCCTGGCCGGACACCGCGTGGTGCTCAACCTGTGGGCGTACTGGTGCGCGCCGTGCACGGCCGAACTGCCCGCGATGGCCGAGTATCAACGGCGGGTCGGGTCGGACGTGATGGTGGTGACGGTGCATCAAGACGAGAACGAGACGGCCGCGTTACTGCGGTTGGCGCAGTTGGGTGTTCGGCTGCCGACCCTGCAGGACGGTCGTCGCCGGGTGGCGGCGGCGCTGCGCGTGGTAAATGTGATGCCCGCGACGGTCGTCCTCCGGCCGGACGGTAGCGTTGCGCAGACGATGCCGCGGCCTTTCGCCACTGCCGACGAGATCGCGGCTGCGGTCGGCGACGATGCGGGCCAGGCGGTGGGAGGAGGGAGGCGGCGGTGAGTTCGGCTGTTCCGCTGGCGCCCGACGTCTGCCCGCCGTGGCTGCGTCCGCTGGTCGACAACGTCGCGCAGATCCCGGACGCGTATCGGCGCCGGTTGCCCGCCGACCTGCTGGCGATGGTGACCGCCAAGGCCGCGTCGTCGCCGTCGTCGGCACGGAGCCGTGGCCGCGAGGCCGCCGTTCTGGTGTTGTTCTCCGGTCCGCAATCCGGGCCGGCCGACGGCGGCATCCCCGACGATGCTGACCTGTTGGTCACCGTGCGGGCCTCGACGTTGCGCCACCACGCCGGCCAGGCGGCGTTCCCCGGCGGGGCCTTCGATCCCACCGACGCCGGACCGGTGGCCACCGCCCTGCGCGAAGCGCACGAGGAAACCGGGATCGACGTCGGTCGGCTGCACCCGCTGGCCACGATGGAGCGGACGTTCATCGCGCCGTCTCAGTTCCACGTCGTCCCGGTGCTGGCCTACTCGCCGGATCCCGGGCCGGTGGCGGTCGTCAACGAGGCGGAGACGGCGGTCGTGGCGCGAGTTCCGGTGCGCGCCTTCACTAATCCGGCGAACCGGCTGATGGTGTACCGGGGCGGTCTCGGCCGCCGTTGGGCCGGCCCGGCGTTTCTGTTGAACGAGATGCTGGTGTGGGGATTCACCGGCCAGGTGATCTCCGCGATGCTCGACGTCGCCGGCTGGGCCCTGCCCTGGGACGTCGGCGACGTGCGTGAGTTGGACGAGGCGATGGTGCTGGTCGGCGACCAAGGCGGGCCCCCCTGATGAATTCGATGACCCCGTCGCAGTGGCTGGATATCGCCGTCTTGGCGGTCGCCTTCATCGCGGCCATTTCGGGCTGGCGTTCGGGCGCGCTGGGCTCGCTGCTGTCGTTCGTCGGCGTGTTGCTGGGCGCGATCGCGGGCGTGCTGCTGGCGCCCCACATCGTCAGCCACATCGCCGCCCCCCGCGCCAAGCTGTTCACCGCGCTGTTTTTGATCCTCGCGCTGGTCGTCGTGGGCGAGGTCGCCGGCGTGGTGCTGGGACGTGCGGTTCGCGGCGCAATCCACAGCCGCGCAATACGATCCGTCGACTCGATCATCGGGGTGGGGGTCCAGCTGGTCGTGGTGCTGACGGCCGCCTGGTTGTTGGCGACGCCGCTGACGCAGTCGAAGGACCAGCCCGAGCTGGCCGCCGCGGTCCGGGGTTCGCGGGTGCTCGCCCAGGTCAATAACGTCGCACCGCCCTGGCTGAAGACCGTGCCCAAGCGGCTGTCGGCGCTGCTGAACACCTCCGGGCTGCCCGCGGTGCTGGAGCCCTTCAGCCGCACCCCGGTGATTCCGGTCGCGTCACCGGACCCCGCGCTGGCGAACAATCCGGTGGTGACGTCCATCGCGCCGAGCGTCGTCAAGGTGCGCAGCCTGGCGCCCAGCTGCCAAAAGGTCTTGGAGGGCAGCGGTTTCGTGGTGGCGCCCGACCGGGTGATGACCAACGCGCACGTGGTGGCCGGGTCCAATACCGTCCAGGTCTACGCCAGCGGCAATCCCCTTGATGCCACCGTGGTGTCCTACGACCCGTCGGTCGACATCGCCATCCTGGCCGTTCCGAACCTGCCGCCGCAGCCGTTGGCCTTCGCCCAGACCGAAGCGAAAACCGGCGCCAGCGTTGTGGTGCTGGGTTATCCCGGCGGCGGCAACTTCACCGCGACCCCGGCCAGGATTCGCGAGGCCATCAAACTCAGCGGCCCCGACATCTATCGCGACCCCGCGCCGGTCACCCGCGACGTGTACACCATCAGAGCCAGTGTGGAGCAAGGGAATTCGGGTGGACCGTTGATCGACCTCAACGGTCACGTGCTGGGTGTGGTGTTTGGCGCGGCCGTCGACGACCCCGACACGGGTTTCGTGCTGACGGCCGACGAGGTGTCCAGTCAGCTTTCGAAGCTCGGTGACACCCAACAGGTCCCGACCGGGGCCTGCGTCAGCTGACCCGGGGCGCGTGCACGTGCTCGAAGAACCTCATCAGGTGCCTGTTGATTTCGTCCGGCGCCTCTTCGTGGCTGAAATGCCCTACGCCCGTGACGGATATGTATCGTCCCTGCGGGGCGTAGCGCTGCGTGTGGTCGACCGGATCGGCCAGCACGTAGGGATCGGCTTCGCCGCGCAGGTGTAGCAGCGGCGTGCCGAGCCGTTGACACATTGATCTCATGAAACGCCGGCCCTCGCCGCGCAGCTGGCTGCGTACCGCCCAGCGCTGGTATTCGAGCGCGCAGTGCGCGGCCCCCGGAATCTGGATCGCCGTCCGCAGGTAACCGACGGTCTGGGAAAAATCTTCGGAGGCAACCCATTTGGCGCTGCTGCGGCTGCGGACGAGGCGTTCGATCTCCGCCGCGTTGTCCCGGGTCAGCAGGCGCTCCGGCCGGATCGGCATTTGGTACCGCAGCAACGTCGGCAGCAGCGCGTAACCCTGATCGCGGCGAGTCAAGGTGGATCGCCGCAACGCCGCCGGGTGCGGGGAGCTGATCAGCGCGATGGCGCGCACCAGCCGCGAGTGCAGCAGCGCGGTGGCCCAGCAGGCCAGCCCGCCGTCGGCGTGGCCGACCAGCGTCGCCGAGGTGTGCCCGAGCGCACGGATCAGCCCGGCGGTGTCGCCGGCGAGCGTCCAGCCGTCGTAGCCGCGGGGCGGCTTGTCGCTGCCACCGTAGCCACGCAGATCGACCGCGATCACCCTCGCCCCGGTCAGTCCGCGCAGCTGATGACGCCAGGACCACCAGAACGACCCGAAACCGTGCAGCAAGATCACCAGCGGCCGCGCCGTGGCGGGAACGCTCGGGTCCTCGCCCGCCCACAGCGCCTCGACGACATGGAACCGGATCCCGTTGGCGTGCACGTCAAAATGGCGCCATGGCCCGTCGATGCGGGTGACCGACGGATCTGGTGCGGGCATCTACCAACCCGAGGGATCGCCGGTAGCGGGGTCTTCCCGCTTGCCGTGGGGCTCGGGAGCGGGCTTGTCGTGGCCGGGGGTGAGCGCGGTGCGCGTCTCCTTGACCGATTCGATCGTCTGCCGCGGTCCGCGGATCCGGCGCACCTTCAGGAAACCCAAGAGCCCCAGCAGGGCCCCGACCACCACCATGGTCGCGAACACGATCAGGAATGCCACCCAGCGCCACAGCCAGGTGTCGAGTAGCTCGGCGAGGAAGAAGAAGAAAAAGAACGTGGAGTAAAACAACACCACCAGGGCGGCGATGAAGTAGACGCTGCCGGTGAAGCCCTTCTTGACGTCGCGGGTGATCTCGGCACGCGCCAGTTCGACCTCGGCGCGGACCAGGGTGGACACCTGGGCGGTCGCGTCTTTGATCAGATCACCGATCGACGGCTCGGCGGGCTTCGCGTGCGGGTCGGCCAACGGAATCGTGGTCAGGGTGCTGGGCACACCGTTCTTGCGATCCTCTTTGCTCACAGACGGTCCTCTCGCTTCGATTGCCCGGCTCCTCCTCGAGCCGTTGCCCGGCGCGCGTCGTCGCCGAGCCCGTTCGCTCGCGGTTTATGTTGCCATGCGGCGCGGTGCCAGACGAGGCCAGCCGCGGACCGGTGAGCGGCCGGGCGGGTCCCGGATGCGAGCCCCCGGTGAAGCCGACGGGGCCGGGCCGAACCTCGGCGTGAACTCACGCCGAACAGATGGCCTCCCGCGCGCCGCCGATCGAGACCGTTTCCGCGGGTCATTGTGCCGGTTCAGAAGTGGGGCCGCCTGGCCCCGTGGTGACGAGAAGCGAAGGCGCCCAACAGGATACGGAGCGGCCGGTCCCCTTGAGCACGAAGGGGACGGGAATGCGGTGTGGCTACGGCGTCGACCTCGGCGAACCGGCATCCTTGCCGACTAGACTGACCAGGCTGCTCGGGATGTCCGACCGTTGATGGGAGTGTCGCTTTGCAGACGGCCCACCGTTGCTACAACGCGGCGATGGTGGCCGTGCTGCTGACCCTAATCGGTTTGCCTGCCAACGCGGCCGCCGACGACAGGGTTCCGATGGGTGGCGGCGCGGGCATCGTCATCAACGGGGACACGATGTGCACCCTGACGACGATCGGGTCGGATGCCGCCGGTGAGCTGATCGGCTTCACGTCCGCGCACTGCGGCGGACCCGGGGCGCAGGTCGCCGCCGAGGCCGCACAGAACAAGGGCCCGCTGGGCACCATGGTCGCGGGCAACGACAACCTCGACTACGCGGTCATCAAGTTCGATCCGGCCAAGGTGGCGCCGGTGGCCAACTACAACGGCTTTGTGATCTCCGGGATCGGCCCGGACCCGGCCTTCGGCCAGATCGCCTGCAAGCAGGGCCGCACGACGGGCAATTCGTGCGGGGTCACCTGGGGGATGGGCCAGGATCCGGGCACCATCGTCATGCAGGTCTGCGGCCAGCCGGGTGACTCCGGGGCGCCGGTGACGGTCGACAACCTGCTGGTCGGGATGATTCACGGAGCCTTCAGCGACAACCTGCCGACGTGCGTCATCAAATACATCCCGCTGCACACCCCGGCGGTGGTGATGTCGTTCAACGCGATCCTGGCCGACGTCAACGCCAAACACCGGCCCGGATCGGGATTCGCGCCCTTACCGGCCTGAGGAACCGCCGGCCCGGCGCCGGCCTACTTTCCGGCCTTGATCGCGTCGAACACGCCGGGATCCAGCAGCGTCGACGTGTCACCCAACTCCCGGTTCTCGGCGACGTCGCGCAACAGCCTGCGCATGATCTTGCCGCTGCGCGTCTTCGGCAGCTCGGGCACCACGTGGACCTCACGCGGCCGGGCGATCGGTGAGATCTCCCGGGCCACCTCGACGCGCAACTCGTCGACGATGCCGTCGTGGACCCGGTAATCGGCGCACAACACGACGAACGCGCAGATGGCCTGCCCGGTGGTTTCGTCGGTCATCCCGACCACGGCCGCCTCGGCCACCGCGACGTGGCCGACCAGCGCCGACTCCACCTCGGCCGTCGAGAGTCGATGCCCCGACACGTTCATCACGTCGTCGATGCGGCCCACCACCCAGATATCGCCGTCGGCGTCGTAATAGGCGCTGTCGCCGGCGAAGTACCAGCCCTGCTCGGCGAACCTGGACCAGTAGGTCTCGACGTACCGCTCCGGGTCGCCCCAGATGCCGCGCAGCATGGACGGCCATGGCCGGTCCAGGACCAGGTAGCCGGTGAGGTGTTCGCCCCTGTCGGCGCCCGGCGGCAATTGATCGCCGTGGTCGTCGACGATCTTCGCCGAGATGCCGGGCAGCGGCGTCATCGCCGAACCGGGTTTGGCCGCAGCGACTCCCGGCAGCGGGGAGATCATCGCGGCGCCGGTTTCGGTCTGCCACCAGGTGTCCACGATCGGCAGGCGGTCGGCGCCGATCACCTTGCGGTACCAGCGCCACGCCTCGGGGTTGATCGGTTCGCCGACCGACCCCAGCAGGCGCAGGCTGGACAGGTCGTGCGCGTCGGGGATCTCGCGGCCCCACTTCATGAACGTCCGGATCAGCGTGGGGGCGGTGTAATAGATTGTCACGCCGTACTTTTCGATGATCTCGAAATGCCTGTGCTGGGTCGGCGAGTCGGGTGTGCCCTCGTAGAGCACCTCGGTGCCACCGTTGGACAGCGGACCGTAGACACCGTAGGTGTGTCCGGTGACCCAGCCGATGTCGGCGGTGCACCAGAACACGTCGCTTTCGGGCTTGATGTCGAAGACGTAGTAGTGCGTGTAGGAGGCCTGGGCGAGATAGCCGCCGCTGGTGTGGACGATGCCCTTGGGCTTGCCGGTGGTGCCCGAGGTGTACAGCAGGAACAACGGCTGCTCGGCGTCGAACGGCTCCGGGGTGTGCTCGGCGGGGGCGGAGTCGACCACGTCGTGCCACCACAGGTCGCGGCCGTCGTTCCATGACACGTCAATCCCGGTGCGGCGCACCACGATAACGTGCTCGACGGGGCTGTCCGGATCCGAGACCGCCTCGTCGGCCGCGTCCTTCAGCGGCGCCGGCTTGCCGCGGCGGAACTGCCCGTCGCTGGTGATCAGCAGCTTGGCCTGGGCATCGGCGATCCTGGCGCGCAGCGCCTTCGCGGTGAAACCGGCGAACACGACGCTGTGCATGATGCCCAGCCGCGCGCAGGCGAGCATCGCTATCACGGCTTCGGGGATCAACGGCAGGTAGATCGCGACCCGGTCGCCGGCGACCAGGCCGAGGTCGGTCAGCGCATTGGCCGCCCTGCACACCTCCGTCCGCAGCTCGGAATAGGTCAGGTTGCGGCTGTCGCCGACGGGCTCGCCCTCCCAGTGGATGGCCACCCGATCGCCGTGGCCCGCCTCCACGTGGCGGTCCACGCAGTTGTAGGCGACGTTGAGCTTGCCGTCGGCGAACCACGTGGCGAACGGCGCCCGCGACCAGTCCAGCACCTCGGTGAACGGCGTCGCCCAGGACAGCCGATTGGCCTGCTTGGCCCAAAACGCCAGCCCGTCCTCCTCGGCCTCACGGTACAGCTCCTCGCCGGCGTTGGCCCGCTCGGCGAACCGCGCCGGCGGCGGATACGACGACGGGCCTTCGGTGTGGGCGGCGGTCACCGGCTTCCTCCTACTGTCAAGGCTCGCAGACCGTCTGTGAGCCTAACGCCGCGAACGGGGGCGCCGCGCTTCAAGTCGGGCCGGAAAGCCCCCACGGACCGGATCATGACCGGTGCGCCGGGACCGCACCCTGCGGCAGCCGTGCGGCCGCAGGCCCTAGGGTCGCTGTCATGCGTGGGATGCGGGCGCTGGCCGCTGTGGCCGCCGGGCTTCTGGTGGCCGCGTCGCTGGCCGGCTCCCTGGCCGGTTGCGGCGGCGGCGTCTTGAGCCCCGATCTGGTGCTGGTCAACGGCGGGGAACCGCCCTACCCCCTGATCCCGACGAGCACCAACGACAGCAACGGCGGAAGGATTCTCGACCGGCTCTTCGCCGGTCTGATGTCCTATGACGCCGCGGGCAACCCTGCCAAGGAGGTCGCCCAGTCGATCGAGACCACCGACAACGTCAACTACCGCATCGTCCTCAAGCCGGGCTGGAAGTTCACCGACGGCTCGCCCGTGACGGCCCACTCGTTCGTCGACGCGTGGAACTACGGAGCGTTGGGCACCAACGCCCAACTGCAGCAAAGCTTTTTCAGCCCGATCGACGGGTTCGACGAGGTCTCCGGCGTGACGAGCGACGGACAGCCGGGCCCAAAGACGGAGCGGACCACCATGTCCGGGCTGCGGGTGGTCAACGATCTCGAGTTCACCGTGCGGCTCAAGGCGCCGACCATCGACTTCGTGTTGCGGCTGGGCCACAGCGCCTTCTATCCGCTGCCGGACGCCGCATTCCGCGACATGCCGGCGTTTGGCCGCAACCCGATCGGCAACGGCCCATACCGGCTGGCCGACGGCCCGGACGGCCCGGCCTGGGAACACGACGTCAAGATCGACCTGCGGCCCAACCCCGGCTACCACGGCAACCGCATGCCCCACAACAAGGGGCTGAGGTTCGAGTTCTACGCCAATCTGGACACGGCCTACGCCGACCTGCTCTCGGGCAACCTCGATGTGCTGGACACGATTCCGCCGAGCGCGCTGCCGGTCTACAAGCGCGACTTGGGCGATCACGTCACCAGCGGCCCGGTGGCGGTCAAACACAGCCTCGACACCCCGCTGCGACTGCCGCACTTCGGCGGTGAGGAGGGCCGCCTGCGCCGGCTCGCGCTGTCGGCCGCCGTCAACCGCCCGGAGATCTGTAAACAGATCTTCATGGGCACCCGCACTCCGTCGCGCGATTTCACCGCCCGGTCGCTGCCCGGTTTCGACCCGAACCTACCGGGCAACGACGTGTTGAACTTCGATCCCGATCGGGCGCGGCAACTTTGGGCGCAAGCCGACGCGATCTCGGCCTGGAGCGGCCAGTACGTGATCGCCTACAACGCCGACGCCGGAAACCAGGAATGGGTGGACGCCGTGGCCAACAGCATCAAGAACGTTCTGGGCATCGACGCGGTCGGCGCGCCCCAGCCCACCTTCGCCGGATTTCGCACCCAGATCACCAACCACACGATCTCGACCGCCTTTCGCGCCGCCTGGCAGGGCGATTACCCGTCGATGATCGAGTTCCTCGCCCCGCTCTTTGCCACCGGGGCGGGTTCCAACGATGTCGGCTACTCCAACCCCGAGTTCGACGCGGCGCTGGCGGCCGCCGAGGCCGCGCCCAGCCTGCAGGAGTCGGACGCCCTGGCCAACGCCGCGCAGCGGTTCCTGTTGCAGGACATGCCCGTTGTCCCGCTGTGGGACAACATCGGCGTGGTCGGCTGGTCGACGCAGGTCAAACAGGTCGGGGTCACATGGAACGGTCTGCCCGACTACGAGAACATCGTGAAGGGCTGAGATGGGCTGGTACCTCGCTCGCCGAATCGCCGTCATGGTGCCGGTCTTTCTCGGTGCCACCCTGCTGATTTACGGCCTGGTTTTCCTGCTGCCCGGTGATCCGGTGGCGGCGATGGCGGGCGACCGCCCGCTGAGTCCCGCGGTGGCCGCGGCGCTGCGCGCCCGCTATCACCTCGACGATCCCTTCGCGGTGCAGTACCTGCGCTACCTGGGCGGAATCCTGCACGGCGACCTGGGCCGCGCCTATTCCGGGCTGCCGGTCAGCGCCGTTCTGGCGCACGCGTTTCCGGTTACCATCAGGCTGGCGCTGATCGCGGTCGCGGTGGAGGCGGTGCTCGGCATCGGCTTCGGCGTGATCGCCGGCCTGCGTGAGGGCAGCGTCTTCGATTCCACGGTGCTGATCACCGGCCTTGTCATCGTCGCGATCCCGATATTCGTGCTGGGCTTTCTGGCGCAATTCGTGTTCGGGGTCCGGCTCGGAATCGCGCCCGTCACGGTGGGCGAGAGCGCGACCTTCGCGCGGCTGCTGCTGCCCGGAATCGTTTTGGGCTCGGTGTCGTTCGCGTACGTGGTGCGCCTGACCCGGTCCGCCGTGGCCACCAACGCGCACGCCGACCATGTCCGCACCGCGACCGCCAAGGGGCTGTCGCGGCGACGGGTGGTAACGGTGCACATCGTGCGCAATTCGCTGATCCCGGTGGTGACCTTCCTCGGCGCCGACCTGGGGTCGCTCATGGGCGGGGCCGTCGTGACCGAAGGCATCTTCAACATCCATGGCGTGGGCGGGGTGCTGTACCAAGCCGTCACCCGGCAGGAAGCGCCGACGGTCGTGTCCATCGTGACGGTGCTGGTGCTGGTCTATCTGATATCCAACCTGGTGGTGGACCTGCTGTACGCCGCCCTAGACCCCCGGATTCGTTATGGCTGAACGCATCCCGGACCGCCACGGCTTCTGGCGCGACACCGGGCGCACGCTGTGTCGGCGCCCGAAGTTCGTCGTCGCCGCCGTCCTGATCATCCTGATTGTCGTCGTCGCGATGTTTCCGGCGTTGTTCACCGGGATCGATCCCGCCTATGCCGATCCCGGCCAGAGCCTGCTTCCGCCCTCGGCCGCGCACTGGTTCGGCACCGACCTGCAGGGCCACGACATCTACGCGCGCACCGTCTACGGCGCCCGGGCCTCGGTCACGGTCGGGCTCGGCGCGACCCTGCTCGTGTTCGTCGTCGGCGGGGCGCTGGGCGCGCTGGCCGGCTTCTACGGCGGCTGGATCGACGCGGTCGTCTCACGCATCACCGATGTGTTCTTCGCGCTGCCGTTGCTGTTGGCCGCCATCGTGATCATGGGGGTCATGCATCACCGCACGGTGTGGACGGTGATCACCATCCTGGCCCTGTTCGGCTGGCCGCAGATAGCCAGGATCGCTCGCGGCGCGATGCTCGAGGTGCGGGCCGGCGATTATGTGCTTGCGTCAAAAGCATTGGGGTTGACGAACTTCCAGATCATGCTGCGGCATGCCCTGCCCAATGCCCTGGGTCCGGTTCTCGCGGTGGCCACCATCGCCCTCGGCGTGTTCATCGTCACCGAGGCGTCGTTGTCTTACCTCGGCGTCGGGCTGCCGACAACGGTGGTGTCCTGGGGCGGCGACATCAGCCTGGCGCAGAGCCGGCTGCGGTCGGGCTCGCCGATACTGTTCTATCCGGCCGGCGCGCTGGCGATGACGGTGCTGGCCTTCATGATGATGGGTGACGCGTTGCGCGACGCCCTGGACCCGGCCTCGCGGGCGTGGCGCGCATGAGCCGCACCGGCGAAGCGCCGCTGCTGTCGGTCGAGGGCCTGGAAGTCAGGTTCGGCGCCCGGGCGCCCGCGGTGCGCGGCGTGGACCTCACCGTGCCGCGCGGTCATACGGTCGCGGTGGTCGGCGAATCGGGATCGGGAAAATCCACCACGGCCGCCGCGGTCCTCGGACTGCTGCCGCCCGGAGGGCGAATCACCGCCGGACGCATCGTTTTCGACGGGCGCGACATCACCTCGTTCGATCGCAGGGCCGACCGCCGGCTGCTGCGATCGATCCGGGGGCGCGGCATCGGCTACGTGCCCCAAGATCCGATGACCAATCTCAATCCGGTCTGGAAGGTGGGCTTCCAGATCCGCGAAGCCCTGCGCGCGAACGCCGGTGGGAGCGGGGCGCGGCGACGCGCCCTCGAACTGCTCGCCGAGGCGGGCATGCCCGACCCGGCGAAACAGGCCGGCCGGTACCCGCATCAGCTGTCCGGCGGCATGTGCCAGCGCGCGCTGATCGCGATCGGATTGGCGGGCCGGCCCAAGCTGCTCATCGCCGACGAGCCGACGTCCGCGCTGGACGTCACCGTGCAACGCCAGGTGCTCGACCATCTGCAGCATCTGACCGACGAACTCGAAACCGCGCTGCTGCTGATCACCCACGACCTGGCCTTGGCCGCCGAACGGGCCGAGTCCGTGGTCGTGGTCCATCGCGGGGCGGTGGTGGAATCCGGTGCGGCACAACAAATCCTACAGGACCCGCACCACGAGTACACCCAACGACTGGTGGCCGCCGCCCCGTCGCTGACCGCGAGGAGTTCGCCCCGAACCCGGCCGCGGACCGCGAACGCACCCCGCGACGATATCCTCGTCGCGTCGGAACTCACCAAGGTGTATCGCGAGTCCCACGGGGCGCCGTGGCGGCGAACGGAGTTTTGCGCCGTCGACGCCGTGTCGTTTCGCCTGCGCCGGGCGAGCACCCTGGCGATCGCCGGGGAGTCGGGCTCGGGCAAATCGACACTGGCGCGGATGGTGTTGGGTCTGCTCCAACCCACCTCGGGCACCGTCGCTTTCGACGGCGTTGCCATCGGCGACCAGCTGGACCGCAAGCAGGCGTTGGCGTTTCGCCGACGGGTGCAGCCGGTGTTCCAAAACCCTTACAGCAGTTTGGATCCGATGTATTCGGTGTTTCGCGCCATCGAGGAGCCGTTGCGGATACATCGGGTGGGCGACCGCGGGCAGCGCGCGCGGGCGGTGCGCGCGCTTGTCGATCAGGTGGCGCTGCCGTCGTCGGTGTTGGGCCGGCTGCCACGCGAACTCTCGGGCGGCCAGCGGCAGCGCGTCGCGATCGCGCGGGCGCTGGCGCTGCGGCCCGAGGTGCTGGTGTGCGACGAGGCGGTCTCGGCGCTCGACGTTCTGGTGCAGGCGCAGATCTTGGAGCTGCTCACCGAGCTGCAGGCCGAACTGGGGCTGACCTACTTGTTCATCAGCCACGACCTGGCGGTGATCCGGCAGATCGCCGACGACGTCCTGGTGATGCGCGCCGGCCGGGTGGTGGAGCGGGCGCCCACCGAGGAGCTGTTCACCAGGCCCGGCCACGAATACACCCGCCGGCTGCTGGAGGCCATTCCACGCCCGCCGGCGCTCCGAAATAGTCCGAAGAGAGGGTGACAACCTGTGACGGCTGACCCGCTTGCCCCGTTGATGGACCTCCCCGGCGTCGCCGAGGCCAGCGACCGGGCCCGCGACGCGCTGGGCCGCGCCCACCGCCACCGCGCGAACCTGCGGGGCTGGCCGGTGACGGCCGCCGAGGCGGCGTTGCGGGCGGCGCGCGCCTCGTCGGTGCTCGAGGGCGGCCCGGTGCGGCTGGACGATCTCGCGGAGGCTGCCCTGCGGAACGGGGGAGTCAGCGATCCGGTGTTCGGCGGAGCGTTGCGAGTGGCCCAGGCGCTGGAGGGTGGCGGGGGACCCCTGATCGGCATCTGGCAGCGGGCCCCGTTGCAGGCGCTGGCCCGCCTGCACATGCTGGCCGCGGCCGAGCAGGTCGATGAAGGTCGGCTGGGCCGGCCGCGGGCCGATGCCGGGGTGGGGCCGCGCCTGGAGTTGCTGGCGCAGTTGGTGACCGGCGGCACGCGGGTGCCGGCGCCGGTGGTGGCCGCGGTCGCACACGGAGAATTGCTGACCCTGAAGCCTTTTGGCAGTGCGGACGGAGTGGTGGCCCGCGCGGTGTCGCGACTGGTGACCATCGCCAGCGGACTGGATCCGCACGGACTGGGCGTGCCCGAGGTGAGCTGGATGCGCCAGCCGGCGGACTATCGCGGTGCCGCGGGTGGATTCGCGGACGGCACGCCGGACGGTGTGGGCGCGTGGGTGGTGCTGTGTTGCCGGGCGATGCGAGCCGGTGCGCAGGAGGCCGTGTCGATCGCCGAGTCGCTATCGAGTCGGTAGCCGGCGGCCCGGAAAGGACGCCGGATAATCCGTCCGAATAAATGTAGAGCGGGCGGCGTCCCGAAATATTCGGTCCGCCGCCCGCTAGCACGGAACTCGGTTACCAAGCGTGCATTTCTGGGCTGCGTGGGTTGGCCTCGGCGATCTTGCGACGCATCCGGTTACAACCCCACCCAAAGGGCCGTCAACATCTTCCGCTTTTCGCAATTACGCAGGCCCGCAACACTTCTGCCATTATCGCGGCTATGACTCCGCGTGGGTGCCGGGTGCCGTGCCTAGGCGCCCGGATCGGGAGAACGACCCTTCTCTTCCGGATCGGTCTTGGCCTCACCGGGCTTCCGTGGTTCCTTTGTACTACTAGACCCCTAGCACAGCAAGGCCTAATTCCGAAGCAAAATCTATTGTCCGAGTGAAGTATTTGCTGACCGTCGCGCCCGGGCTAGAACGCGAAGCGGCGCAGCAACGAGTAGGTGACCGCGCCGGCGGCGAGCGCCGTGATGCCAACGGCGGCGGTGGTCGCGATCGCGGCACCCGACGGTGCCGGAATTCGGTCGCGCAACGACACCGGCCGGGAGAACGTCAAGACCGGCCAGCCACGCTCGTTGGCTTCTTTGCGCAAGCCGCGGTCGGGATTGACCACGCTGGGGTGGCCGACGGCGTCGAGCATCGGCAAGTCGGTGATCGAGTCGGAGTAGGCATAGCAGTGTTCCAGCGGGTAGCCCTCGCGCGCGGCCAGCTCGCGGATCGCTTGCACCTTGCCCTCGCCGTAGCAGTAGAACGCTATGTCCCCGGTGTACCTGCCGTCCTCGACGACCATCCGGGTCGCCATGGCATGGGTCGCGCCCAGCGCCCGGGCGATCGGCGCGACGATCTCCTCGCCGGACGCCGAGACCACGACGACGTCACGGCCGCACAGCTTGTGGGCGGCGATGAGGTCGGCGGCCTCGGCGAACACCAGCGGAGTCACGATGTCGTGCAGCGTTTCGTTGACGATCGACTTGACCTGCTCCACGTCCCAACCGGTGCACATGTTGGTCATGTGAATGCGCATCCGGTCCATCTGGTCATGATCGGCGCCGGAGAGCAGATAGATGAACTGGGCGTAGCTGGACTTGAGCACCGCGCGGCGGTTGAGCAGCCCTTGGTTGAAGAAGGGTTTGCTGAACGCCAGCGTGCTGGACTTGGCGATGATCGTCTTGTCCAGGTCGAAGAACGCGGCGGTCCGGGCGCGGGACGCGGTGGTCGAAGCTGTTTCGGGGGAGGTTTGCTGCGGAGCGGCCGGGTCGGGGACGGTCACCGACCCAGCATAGGTCGATGCCGCAACGCGCTGCGGCGTTGCGCGCAAAACGGCGGCTCAGCGGGGGTGTGGCAGGCGTGACGGCCGGTGTTTTTGCGGCTCAACGTGTTTTTTCGATAGAACAACTATTGCGTTAGTGCGGACTGTCATGTGTATAGTAAGCAGTACTCGGCCTGAGCCGAGGGTGTATCAGCCCGACCCCCCGGGGCTGATGCACGACGACCCTCGCCTCCTCCCCCCCTGGCGGGGGTCGTCCCTTTTGTGGGGTAAGTATTTTGCGGCGGCGGGGCGCCGAGCCCGTGGCCGCTGCCCGTTGCGGGGAACCCGTCCCCGCGCGCCGGCCGCGCCGCCGGCCGGCGCGTTTGTGCACACTTGCGTCTCTATCCACAAATCCGGCTTTGGCACTGGTGTGCCACCATTTGCGCCCCGCATGGTGAGGGGGTGACTGGCACCATCCGCACAAAAGCGTCGAGTTCCTTGGGCGTGTTGGCGGTGTTGACGGATCCGGAGTTACGCGACGAGCTCGACCGGGTGGCCGCGGCGGTCGGCGCCCGGGTGGTTCACGCGGGCGCGGGCGCGGTGAGCCGGAAGACGTGGTCGGCCGCCGCGGCGGTGGTGCTGGACGAGGCGGCGGCGGATCGGTGCGGGAAAGCGGCGCTGCCGCGGCGTGCCCACGTCAGCCTGCTGACCGTCGCCGAACCCGCGACGGCGACGTGGTCGTCGGCCGTCGCGGTCGGCGCCCAACACGTGCTGAGGCTGCCAGGGCAGGAGCGCGAGTTGATCCGCGCGCTCGCCGAAGCCGGCGAATCGGCGCGCGACGACGAGCCGCGCGGCGACGTCGTCGCCGTCATCGGCGGCTGCGGCGGTGCCGGCGCGTCGTTGCTCGCGGTCGCCTTGGCGCAGGCCGCCGCCGAAGCGCTCCTGGTGGACCTGGACCCGTGGGGCGGCGGCATCGACCTGCTGGTGGGCAGCGAGACCGCACCGGGCCTGCGGTGGCCCGATCTGGCGCTACAGGGCGGCCGGCTCAACTGGTCGGCGGTGCGCGAGGCGCTCCCGCGACATCGCGGAATCAGCCTGCTGTCCGGCACACGTCGCGACTACGAGCTCGAAGGCGCGCCGGTGGAGGCCGTCGTCGATGCCGGCCGCCGCGGCGGTGCCACCGTGATCTGCGATCTGCCCCGCCGCCTCACCGAGGCGACGCAAACCGCCCTGGATGCCGCCGATCTCGTCGTCGTGGCCGGCCGATGCGCCGTGCGCGCGTGCGCGGCGACCGCGGCAATGGTTCCGGTGCTCGCCGCGATCAATCCCAACCTCGGGTTGGTGGTGCGGGGTCCGTCGCCCGGCGGATTGCGGGCGGCCGAGGTCGCCGACATCACCGGCCTGCCGCTCCTGGCGTCCATCAAGGCGCAGCCGCAGCTCGCCCAGCAGTTGGAACGCGGTGGCCTGCGGTTGGGCCGGCGATCCGGGGTCGCGGTGGCGGCTCGCCGGGTGCTGGCCGTCCTGCCGCGTGCGGGGCGTGGCCGGATCGGCCGGGCGGCGTGAGCGGCTCGTTGATCGAGCGGGTGCGCGAGCGGCTGGCGGCCGAATCCGCCCCGCTGCGGCCCAGCGTGGTGGCCGACGCGATCCGGGCCGAGTCCGGCGGGATGCTCGGCGATACCGAGGTGCTTGCCAATCTTCGCGTCCTCCAGACCGAACTGACCGGAGCCGGCATCCTCGAGCCGCTGCTATGCGCGGACGGCACCACCGATGTCCTGGTCACCGCGCCGGATGCGGTCTGGGTCGACGATGGAAACGGTCTGCGGCGCAGCCGGATTCGCTTTGCCGACGAGGCGGCGGTGCGGCGGTTGGCGCAGCGGCTGGCGTTGTCCGCCGGCCGGCGTCTCGACGACGCGCAGCCCTGGGTGGACGGCCAGCTGACCGGCATCGGTGCCGGGGGGTTCGCGGTGCGGTTGCATGCGGTGTTGCCGCCGGTCGCCGCCGGAGGCACCTGCCTGTCGTTGCGGGTATTGCGGCCGGCCACCCAGGATTTGGCCGCACTGACCGCCGCCGGCGCGGTCGATTCCCGGGCCGCCGCGCTGGTCGCCGACATCATCGCCGCCCGGTTGGCCTTCCTCGTGTGCGGGGGCACCGGGGCCGGGAAGACGACCTTGCTGGCCGCGCTGCTCGGTGCGGTGCCGCCCGCGGAACGGATCGTGTGCGTCGAGGATGCCGCCGAGCTGGCGCCCCGGCATCCGCATCTGGTCAAGCTGGTCGCGCGGTGCCCCAACGTCGAAGGTGTCGGCGAGGTCCCCGTGCGCGAACTCGTTCGGCAGGCGTTGCGGATGCGGCCCGACCGCATCGTGGTCGGCGAGGTCAGGGGCGCCGAAGTCGTTGACCTCCTCGCGGCGCTGAACACCGGCCACGACGGCGGCGCGGGCACGGTGCATGCCAACAATCCGGGCGAGGTTCCCGCGCGGCTGGAGGCGTTGGGCGCGCTGGGCGGCCTCGATCGGGCGGCACTGCACAGTCAACTCGCCGCGGCGGTGCAGGTTCTGCTGCACGTCGCGCGGGACCGGGCCGGTCGGCGTCGGCTCGCCGAGATCGCCGTGCTGCGCCACAGCGACGGGCGGGTCCGGGCGGTCACCGTGTGGCATGCGGACCGGGGAATGACGGACGACGCGGGCGTTCTGGAACGCCTGCTGCGAAGCCGGATGTCGGCGTGAACGGCCTTACCCTTGCCGCCCTGTCGCTATCGCTTGCGCTGGTGGTGTTTCCGTCGCCGGCGCGGCACCGGATCGCGACGCCGGGTCGTGAACGCCGGCGGCTCGTCGTCGGGCCCCGTGGCATCGCCTGCATCGGCGCGTGCGCCCTCGTGGCGGCCGCCGTGCTGCTGCCGACGACGACCGTCCTCGCCGCCGCGGTGGTGGGCGCGACCGCGGGCGCGCGTTACCGGCGCCGGCGCCGGATGCGGCGCGCGTCGGACGAGGGGCGGGCGCTGGAGACCGCCCTCGACGTGTTGGTCGGCGAGTTGCGAGTGGGCTCTCATCCGGTGCGCGCGTTCCGCGTGGCGGCCGACGAAACCGTTGGGGCGGTTGCCGTGTCGTTGCGCACGGTCGCGGCGCGGGCCAGGTTGGGTGCCGACGTCAGGGCCGGCTTGCGCGCCGCGGCACGATCGTCGGCGCTGCCCGCCCATTGGGACCGACTCTCGGTGTGCTGGCAGCTGGCGAGCGACCACGGGTTGGCGATAGCCACCCTGATGCGCGCCGCGCAGCGTGATATCGCCGAACGGCAACGGTTTTCGGCGCGAGTGTCGTCGGGCATGGCCGGTGCGCGCGCCACCGCGGGGATACTGGCCGGCCTGCCGGCCCTCGGGGTGCTGCTGGGTCAACTCGTCGGGGCGCGACCGCTGAGCTTCTTGTTGGGCGGGCACGCGGGCGGATGGCTGCTGGTCCTCGGGTCGACGCTGGCCTGTGGCGGGCTGCTGTGGTCGGACCGCATCACCGATCGGCCCGCGTTGTGAGCGCGGCGGCGGTGTTGCTGGCCATGGCGCTGTGGGTCGGCCCCGGGCCGTCGGCGGTGCGGGCGCGCGCCGGAATACCGGCCCGCGTGCACCGGCCGCGGTCTCGGGCCGCGGCCGGCCCGGACCCGCTGGCGGTCGCATCCGGTCTCGACGCGCTGGCCGTGTGCCTGGAGGCGGGCATGGCGGTGGCGACCGCCGCGGCGGCGATCGCCCCGTCCGCACCACCGACGCTGGCGCGGGCGCTGCGCCGCGCCGCCGAGCTGCTGGCGGTGGGCGCCGATCCGTCCGTGGCATGGGCGATTTCGCCGGATCGACCGGCCGGCTCCGTCGACACGCACATCGACGCGCTGCTGCGGCTGGCGCGGCGTTCGGCGTCGTCCGGCGCGGCCCTGGCCGGCGGCGTCGCCGAATTGGCCGATCAGTCTCGTCACGAGGCCGCACACGCGGCCGCCGCGGCCGCCGAGCGGGCCGGGGTCTTGATCGCCGGACCGCTCGGGCTGTGCTTTTTGCCGGCGTTTGTCTGCCTGGGCGTCGTTCCGGTGGTGGCGGGGTTGGCCGGTGATGTCCTGCAGTCAGGCCTGCTGTGAAACGAAAGGAAGGCATTGGTGATCAACATGTTCCGCGCGTTCTTGGCCCGCATGGCCGTCGTGGCGAGCGACGAGTCGGGGATGTCCACCGTCGAGTACGCCATCGGCACCATAGCGGCGGCCGCCTTTGGCGCGATCCTCTACACCGTCGTCACCGGCGATTCCGTCGTATCGGCGCTGACCAAGATCATCGGTCGCGCGCTCAGCACCAAGGTTTAGCCGGGTGTGCGGGCGCGAGCACCGTTGAGGCGGCCCTGGGGATCGCCGCGCTGGTGGTGGTTCTGGTGCTGTGCCTGGCCGGTGTCACCGCAATGTCGATGCAGGTGCGTTGCGTGGACGCCGCCCGCGAGGCGGCCCGGCTGGCCTCGCGGGGCGACGAACGTTCGGCGGTCGACGCCGCGCGCCGCGTCGCGCCGGTCGGGGCGCGGATCCAGGTGCGTCGCGACGGTGACTTCCTGGTGGCCACGGTGGTCGCGCACTCAAAGCTGTTGCCCTCGTTGGATATTGCGGCCAAAGCGGTCTCCGCCGTCGAGCCCGGGGGCTGATCGGGGCTCGGCCACGCTGGTTGCGGTCGCGATGGTGGTTGTGCTGCTCTGGGTCGCCGGGGCGGGCGCGTATCTCGGCTCGGTGGTGGTGGCGCGTCATCGTGCACAGGCGGCGGCCGACCTGGCCGCGTTGGCGGCCGCGGCCCGGCTTCCGTCCGGGGTGGGCTCGGCCTGTGCCCGCGCGACGGCGGTGGCCCGCCAGATGCGGGTCGACGGCGCGCGGTGCGAGGTGGACGGTCTCGACGTGGTCGTCACGGTCCAGGTTGGCGTTGCCTTCGCCGGTGCGGCGCGGGCCGCTGCCCGCGCCGGCCCTGTCAGCCCGAGTGGTTAGGTCGTATCGCCTGGCGATTTCGGCAGGCCCGCGGCGGCGAGTTCTTCGTCGCTCGGCAGGCGCAGCGAAACCAGTCCGGCGAAGGTGTCCGGCTCGAGTTCCACCCTGTTGATCGTGACATGCACCGGCACCCAATCGTTTCCGTGACCGCGCATGCGCAGTACGCGACTGGTCGCCCCGCCAGCGAATTCCGTTGTCATAGATGACATTAGGGGCTCGTCTTCGGGATGGACCTTCGGCCTGTCCGTCTTGGCTCCCCGCCAGTCGTAGAAGGTGCAGGGCTCGTCGAGCCATTTCAGCAGCGCCCAATTGTGGAGATCGACGAGCGCCCGATGGACACCGGCCTGGGCCAGTCCGTGCAGGATGCGCTGCGCGAGGTCGTCCGTCGATA
This sequence comes from Mycobacterium heidelbergense, assembly GCF_010730745.1. Classification (NCBI taxonomy): domain Bacteria; kingdom Bacillati; phylum Actinomycetota; class Actinomycetes; order Mycobacteriales; family Mycobacteriaceae; genus Mycobacterium; species Mycobacterium heidelbergense. The sequence continues at coordinate 2,545,395 of NZ_AP022615.1, forward strand.
CCACCGGGCCCTTGAGTTCGGCGCGCCAGTTCATCGCCCGCGCAATCAGGTGGTCCCGCCCGTCGGGGCCCGGCTCCAAGGCGGTGCATGCGACGAAACCTATCCGGATCGGGTTTCCCTGCCAATCGGTGAGATCCCAGGTGCTGCAGATCATTTGGTTGGGCTTGGCCTTCACCGCCATGGCAAGCACCTTGGTTTCGTTGGGGTTGAGTTCACGCGACGGAAGGTCTTCGGCGAAGGCCCTGCCGAAGGTGGCCTCGACCTCGGGGTTCTTGCCGCTGTTGGCCAGCGATTCCCGGGTATCGGTGGCCACGCCGAGGGTCAGGTCCCACTTCAGCGGCCCGGGGATCGGCCGTTCGGAGGGTTCGGCGTCGGCGGGGCCGGTCCACACGTGCACGCCGTGGGTGTGGCCGTCGGACATCACTACCGGTTCGGTGCGGATCACACGGTCGCGCTTGGTGGTGATGCTGGTCAGGCTCTGGCCGGTGTGCACCGACTCGGCGATCGCGGCGCGGACCGCGGCCAGGTGGGGACTGCGGCGCAGAAACGTCGTGATCGGCACGAGGTTTTTGAGTTGCCGCCCCTGCGCCACCACGGCGGGCTCGTCCCCCAGCGTCTCCACGAGCAACCAGTCGTGGGCCATGCGGCCGATTTTACCGGGCCGTTCGACGCCTCGTTGAAAGCGTGGGGACACCGCGCCGCCGACGTCAGCCGCGCGGCCGCACAACGTCATTGGCCGCAGCGAGCCGGCGCGATGCCCCGTTCCGGCGGGCGCCGGTGCGTCCCGGGCCCGGCTCAGGAGACCTGACCCAACTCCGCCAGCACCAGGCGCAGCACCAGCACCGCGCCCGCCTTGTCCAGTGGGTCGTTGCCGTTTCCGCATTTGGGGGACTGCACGCAGGACGGGCATCCGCTCGGGCATTCGCAGGCCTCGATCGCCGCGGCCGTCGCGGCCAACCAGGTGCGGGCCCGGCGGAAGCCGCGTTCGGCGAAGCCCGCCCCGCCCGGATAGCCGTCATAGACGAAGACGGCGGGCAGCCCGTCGGGACCGATCGCGGTGGACATGCCACCGATGTCGCCGCGGTCGCAGCTGGCCACCAGGGGCAGCAGGCCGATGGCCGCATGCTCGGCGGCATGCAACGACCCGGAAATTCGCGTCGCCTCAATGCCGCCGCGCGACAAGGCATCCGGGGTGATCGTGTACATGACCGCGGCGGTGGGCAGCACACGTTCGGGCATGTCCAGCTCGATGAAGTCGATCACCTCGCCGGAAAGCCGGCGGCGCAGGTAGCCCACGACGCGGTGGGTGACCTTGACCGGCACCAGACCCAGCGTGACGGGCCCAAACTCACGGCGCTCACCGACCCCGGTGACGGCGATGTCGGTGAGTTCGCGTGCGAACGTCGCATAGCCGGGGTCCTCGGCGTGGACGAAGGCGATCCCGTCCTCGAAGTCCAGCGAGTCGACGACGTACGTCTCGCCCCGGTGCAGATGTACCGCTCCCGGGTGGACCGACGCCGGGGCCTGATCCGCCCCGACGCTGCCCAGCAGCCGCCCGGTGTCCGCCTCGACGATGACGATCTGCCCGCCCGCCGACCCCCGGATGTCCACCGCGCCGTGCGGTTGTATGCCGGCCGCCGGGAAGTACCTGCCGCCGCGCCGTCGCAGCAGCCCGTCGTCGACCAGACCCTGGGCCACCTCCGTGGCGCCGAAATCCCGGACCTCGGTTTCCTCGAGCGGGAGCTCGGTCGCCGCACAGAGGAGTTGGGGGCCGAGGATGTAGGGGTTGGCGGGATCGATCACGACCCGCTCCACCGGCTTGCCCAGCAGCGCGGCGGGGTTGTGGACCAGATACGTGTCCAGCGGATCGTCGCGGGCGATCAGCACGACCAGCGCGCCCTGGCCACGCCGTCCCGACCGGCCGGCCTGCTGCCAGAACGACGCGACCGTCCCGGGGAAACCGGCGAGCACCACGGCGTCCAGCCCGGCGATGTCGACGCCCAACTCCAGCGCGTTGGTGGTGGCCAGGCCGCGCAGCCGGCCCTCGGCCAGCGCGCGCTCCAGCGCGGTGCGGTCCTCGGCGAGATAGCCGGCCCGATACGACTCCACCGTGCCCGCCAGCTGCGGGGCGACGTCGTCCAGCCGCGCCCGCGCGCCCAGCGCGGTCAACTCCGCCGCCCGGCGCGACCGAACGAACGTCAGGGTCTGCGCCCCCTCGGCGATCAGGTCGGCCATCACGCGCGCCGCCTCCGCACCGGCGGAGCGGCGCACCGGCGCGCCGTTCTCGCCGGTCGCGTCGGCCCGCAAGGCGGGTTCCCACAACGCCACCGTCCGCGCCCCCTGCGGCGAGCCGTCCTCGATGACCTCCTCGACCGGACGGCCGATGAGTTCGGCGGCCGTCGCGCCCGGGGAGTCCGTGGTCGCGCTGGCGAAGATCACCGTGGGCGCCTTGCCGGGTTGGGGGGCATAGCGCTCGCACAGCCGCAACAGCCGGCGCAGCACCATCGCCACGTTCGAGCCGAAAATGCCACGATAGTAATGACATTCGTCGACGATCACGAACCGCAGGCCGCGCAACAGGACGGCCCAGCGGGCATGGTTGCGCAGTATCGACAAATGGATCATGTCGGGGTTGGAGAACAACCATCGCGAGCGCTCGCGGGCGAAGCGACGCACCTCGGCGGGGCTGTCGCCGTCGTAGGCGGTGGGCGCGACGTCACGCAGCCGCGGAATCGCCGCGGTCAGTGCGTGGGCGGTGCGCAACTGGTCGTGGCCGAGCGCCTTGGTCGGCGACAGGTACAGCACCCGGGCCCGCGGGTCCGTCGCCAGCGCGTTGAGCGCGGGCAGCTGGTAGGCCAGCGACTTGCCCGACGCGGTGCCGGTGCTGACCACCACATGACGCCCGCCGTGTGCCAGCTCCGCGGCCGCGGCCTGGTGCGTCCACGGGCGGCTGATGCCGCGGTCGGCGAACGCGCGCACCACGTCGGGGTCGGCCCAGTCGGGCCAGCTGTCCCGCCGGCCGCCCCGGGCCGGCAGCTCCGCGACGTGGCGCAGCGGACGTTCCCCGGCCGCCGTACCGGCGAGGGCGACGGCGAGCAGGTCGCTGCCGAAACTCGCCACCTCACACCCTCCAAGAATCCGTCTTGTAATCGGTTAAAGACACAAGTCTGTCGCCGACGCCATGAACATGGTTGACTGTTTGCGGTCGCAGCTTCTGTGTTCGTGTCAAACTTTCGCAGGAACAACGTTGCGGCCGCGGTTCCTGCGAGGTTATCGGTCGGGTGAAGTTCCGGCGGCTCCGCGAGGTATGGCGGTCGTACGCGGCCCGGGGCATCGAAACGCGATGCCCCGCACCCAGAAGAAAAGGAAAGATCGAGAGATGCCACAGGGAACTGTGAAGTGGTTCAACGCGGAGAAGGGGTTTGGCTTCATTGCCCCGGAAGATGGTTCCGCGGATGTTTTTGTCCACTACACGGAGATCCAGGGTTCGGGCTTCCGCACCCTTGAAGAAAACCAGAAGGTCGAGTTCGAGATCGGCCACAGCCCTAAGGGCCCCCAGGCCACCGGAGTCCGCTCCGTCTGAGTAGAGCAGATTCTCCACGGAAACCCCCCGCGCAATCCCGCTTAAACGGATCCCGCCGGGGGGTTTTCGCCTTCTGTCTGGTCGCCCAACCAGCGGCGGGATGCCCGGCGCACCGTCGGCCCCGGGCCGCCGCGCCGAAAGCCTCAAAGCGCGGACGTGCGACCTGGCCTACTGTCGTTGGCGTGAGCCAGCTTTCCTTCTTCACAGCGGAGTCGGTGCCGCCCGCGGTCGCCGATCTCTCCGGGGTGCTGGCGGCCTCCGGCCAGATCGTCCTGGTCGGCGCTTCGGCCGAGAACCAGGTGCAGGGCGCTCGGCTTTCGGTCGTGGTGGACCAGCCCTGGCGGGCCGCGGCGCTGGCCGACATGATCCGCGAGGCGGGTCTGGTGCCCGAGATCAGCCGCACCGACGAGGACACTCCCTTGGTGAGGACAACGGTAACCCCCTCGTTGGTCACCCTCGCCGCGGAATGGACGCGCGGCGCGGTCAAGACGGTGCCCCCGCGCTGGCTGCCCGGGCCGCGCGAATTGCGGGCGTGGACGCTGGCGGCCGGTCACCCCGAGGGCGACCATTACCTGCTGGGACTGGATCCACACGCGCCCGACACGCATTCCCCCCTGGCGTCGGCCCTGATGCGGGTGGGGATCGCGCCCACCCTGATCGGCACCCGCGGCGGCCGGCCGGCTCTTCGTATCAGCGGCCGTCGCAGGCTATCGCGCCTGGTAGAGAACGTGGGAGACCCTCCCGATGGTCCCGACGCGCCGCCGCTGTGGCCCCGGGTTTAGCCCCGCGCCGGGACACGCGATTTGGCTAGCCGGTTTGCGAACGCCCGCCCAAGGGTGCGAAATTGTCAGGTGCCCTCAAGCGAAGGAACGCTGGCGTATCTGAATTTCACCGGAATTTCGGGCGCGGGCCTGTCATTCTTCCTGCAGGGCGGCCTCGCAGGGGGGCCGGGATAAGGGATGGAGCGTACGCGCAGTTGGCTAACCCGAAGCTAAAGGACCGCGTCAGCGGCGGAAATGGGAGCCGTCGGCGACTTGTCATCGTCGAGTCGCCGACCAAGGCGCGCAAACTGGCCGGCTACCTGGGCTCTAGCTACATCGTCGAGTCGTCGCGCGGCCACATCCGCGACCTGCCCCGGGCCGCGGCCGACGTGCCCGCCAAGTTCAAGTCCGAGCCGTGGGCCCGGCTCGGAGTCAACGTCGACGCCGACTTCGAGCCGCTCTACATCATCAGCCCGGAGAAGAAGAGCACCGTCAGCGAGCTCAAGGGCCTCCTCAAGGACGTCGACGAACTCTATCTGGCCACCGATGGTGACCGCGAGGGCGAGGCCATCGCCTGGCACCTGCTGGAAACCCTCAAGCCGAACGTCCCGGTCAAGCGGATGGTCTTCCACGAGATCACCGAGCCGGCGATCCTCGAGGCCGCCGAAAACCCCCGCGACCTGGACATCGACCTCGTCGACGCCCAGGAGACGCGCCGCATCCTGGACCGGCTGTACGGCTACGAGGTCAGCCCGGTGCTGTGGAAGAAGGTCGCGCCCAAGCTGTCGGCCGGCCGCGTTCAGTCGGTGGCCACCCGGATCATCGTGCAGCGCGAACGCGACCGGATGGCGTTCCGCAGCGCGTCGTACTGGGACATCGTCGCCCAGCTGGACGCCAGCGTGTCCGACCCGCAGGCCCAGCCGCCCACCTTCACCGCCCGGCTGACCAATCTGGACGGGCTGCGGGTCGCCACCGGCCGCGATTTCGACTCGCTGGGTCAGCTCCGCAAGGCCGACGAGGTGGTGATCCTGGACGAGGCCGGCGCGACCGGGCTGGCGACGGGATTGCAGGGCGCGCAGCTGTCGGTGGCGTCGGTGGAGGAGAAGCCCTACACCCGGCGCCCGTATGCGCCGTTCATGACGTCGACGCTGCAGCAGGAGGCCGGCCGCAAGTTGCGGTTCTCCTCCGAGCGCACGATGAGCATCGCCCAGCGCCTCTACGAGAACGGCTACATCACTTATATGCGCACCGACTCGACGACGCTGTCGTCCTCGGCGATCAACGCCGCGCGCACCCAGGCGCGTCAGCTGTACGGCGAGGAGTACGTCTCGCCGTCGCCGCGCCAATACACCCGCAAGGTGAAGAACGCCCAGGAGGCGCACGAGGCGATCCGGCCCGCCGGCGAGACGTTCGCCACCCCGGACGCGGTGCGCCGCGAGCTCGACGGCGACGAATTCCGCCTCTACGAGCTGATCTGGCAGCGCACGGTGGCCTCGCAGATGGCCGACGCGCGCGGCACCACGCTGAGCCTGCGGATCGCCGGCGCGGCGGGTGGTCCCGCCGGAGAAAGGCAGGTGACGTTCTCCGCCAGCGGGCGCACCATCACGTTCGCCGGGTTCCTCAAGGCCTACGTGGAAACCGTGGACGAGCTGGCCGGCGGCGAGGCCGACGACGCCGAGAGCCGGCTGCCGCACCTGACCGAGGGCCAGCGGTTGGCGGCCCTCGAGCTCACCCCCGACGGCCACGCCACCAACCCACCGGCGCGCTACACCGAGGCCTCGCTGGTCAAGGCGCTCGAGGAGCTGGGCATCGGCCGCCCGTCGACGTACTCGTCGATCATCAAGACCATCCAGGACCGCGGCTACGTGTACAAGAAGGGCAGCGCCCTGGTGCCGTCGTGGGTCGCGTTCGCCGTCACCGGCCTGCTGGAACAGCATTTTGGCCGGCTGGTCGACTACGGCTTCACCGCGGCGATGGAAGACGAGCTGGACGCGATCGCGTCGGGCAACGAGCAACGCACCAACTGGCTCAACAATTTCTATTTCGGCGGCGACCACGGCGTGCCCGACTCGGTGGCCCGCTCGGGTGGCCTGAAGAAGCTCGTCGGCGTCAACCTCGAAGGCATCGACGCTCGAGAAGTCAACTCCATCAAGGTGTTTGACGACGCACAGGGCCGTCCGATCTATGTTCGGGTGGGCAAGAACGGGCCCTACCTGGAACGGTTGGTGACCGGCGACGACGGCGAGCCCACGCCGCAACGGGCCAACCTCAATGACTCGCTGACCCCCGATGAGCTGACGCTGGAGGTCGCCGAACAGCTTTTCGCCACACCCCAAGAGGGACGCGTCTTGGGTGTGGATCCCGACACGGGTCACGAGATCGTCGCCAAGGACGGCCGCTACGGGCCGTACGTGACCGAGATCCTGCCGGAGCCGCCCGCCGACATGGACGGCGGCGAGCCCGCCAAGAAGGGCAAGAAACCCACCGGCCCCAAGCCCCGGACCGGCTCGCTGCTGCGCAGCATGGACCTGCAGACCGTCACGCTCGAGGATGCGCTGAGGCTGCTGTCGCTGCCCCGGGTCGTCGGCGTGGACCCGGCAACGGGTGAGGAGATCACCGCGCAGAACGGGCGCTACGGCCCATACCTGAAGCGCGGCAACGATTCTCGTTCGCTGGCGACCGAGGATCAGATGTTCGACATCACCCTCGACGAGGCGCTGAAGATCTACGCCGAGCCCAAACGCCGGGGCAGGCAGAGCGCTTCGACGCCGCCGCTGCGGGAGCTGGGGACCGATCCGGCGTCGGGCAAGCCGATGGTCATCAAGGACGGCCGATTCGGGCCGTACGTCACCGACGGCGAAACCAATGCCAGCCTGCGCAAGGGCGACGACGCGATGTCGATCACCGACGAACGCGCCGCCGAACTGCTGGCCGACCGGCGGGCCCGGGGTCCGGCGAAGCGGCCCGCGAAGAAGAGCACCCGCAGGGCGCCGGCGAAGAGGGCCGCCAGGCGGAACGGCTAGCCGCGTACCTCGCTGGAGACCTGTTCGCTGGAAACCTCTTCGAGGACAGCCAATTTCACCGGTCGGGCCAGTTGAGTGGGGGCGGCGCGGCCGCGCAGCTCGACCACCTCGCCGACGTCCCAGCACAACGCCTCGGCGTCCAATGCGCCGCTGACCGCGATCGCCGACGCGAGCACGTGGCCGGGCTCGAGTTTGGCCAGCTCGGTGAGCCGGGCGGCCTCGTTGACCGGGTCGCCGATCACCGTGTACTCGAAGCGGGCCTGCGCGCCGATGTGGCCGGCGATCGCCCTACCCGATGACACGCCGATGCCAAACTCCGCCAAGCCGATCACCGGGAGGAGTTCGTCGTGCAGTTCGCGGGCGGCGGCGAGCGCACCGCCGGAAGAGTCGGGGTGTTCGATCGGCGCGCCGAAGATGGCCAGCGCGGCGTCGCCCTGGAACTTGTTGACGAACCCCCCGTGCTTGCCCACGGTGTCCACCACCACCCGGAAGAATTCGTTGAGCAGGTGGACCACCTCGGCGGGCGGTCGCGTCGAAGCCAGCTGGGTGGAGCCGACCAGGTCCACGAACAACACCGCGACGTCGCGCTCCTGACCGCCTAACTCGGTCCCGCGTTCCAGGGCCCGGCGGGCCACGTCCTCGCCGACGTAGCGACCGAACAGGTCACGCAGCCGCTGCCGCTCGGACAGCTCACGCACCATGTCGTTGAAGCCGGCTTGCAGCAAGCCCAGCTCGCTGGCGTCGTAGATCTGCATGTGCGCGTTGTAGTTACCGCGCTGCACCTCGGCCAGCGCCCAGCGCAGCTGACGCAGCGGATCGGCGATCGACATGGCCACCAGCAGCGTGCTGGCCAGCCCGACGCACAGGGCCGTCACCGCCAGCAGCAGGATGGGGTTGAACAGCTTCTCGGGCGTGGCGTGCAGCAGGGAAGCCTTGTCGGACACCACGGCCAGCACGATCGCCAGCAGCGGCACCGCGGTGGACAGCGCCCAGGACAGCATCTGCCGCAGGATGACGCCGGGTGCCTTGACGTTCTCCGGCACGCCGCTGCGCAGGGCGGCGACCGCCACCGGCCGCAGCACGCGCTCGGATTGCAGGTATCCGATGATCGCCGTCGCGGCGGCGCCCAGCGCGGTGGCGACCGCGATGACGGGCGCCGTGTACTTGGCCACCGACCAGCTGGCGACGATGAACACCGCACCGCCGATGCACCAGGACACCATGCTGGTCAGCGCCCGGAAGTACGGCATGCGCAACGCGCGGCTGCGGGCCACTTCGGTGGCGGCCGGGTCGGCCTCGGCGAGCAGGTTGTCGCGGCGCTGCCACCGGAACACCGGCAGCAGCAGTTTGAGGTTGAACACGATCCCGGCGATGAACAGGCTGACCACGACGCTGATGAAGATCGCCAGGTTGACCGGCGGCAGATCCTGCAACTGGATGCGGTCCTGGGGCGGCAGGCCGTAGCGCAGGAAGCCCAGCACGAAGAGGCCGCCGATGATGTCGGCCTGCAGCATGCTCAGCGAGAACAGCGGCCAGGGGGTGCGCACCACCCACCGGACGAATGCGCTGATCCGCCCGGGCAGTGCTGCCGCGGTTGCCATCAAACCACCGTATCGGGCAACACGGACTTGGCGGAAAACCATGAGCGTCGCGGCAAGTCGCCGATAGCTGCCGAAACGGCCGGAAAGGTAACGGAATTGTCGCGATAAGGTGGCCGGTCGGTACCCGTCGGCCGGTGTCGCTACTGTTGCCGGTGATGTCCGGGGTGTTTACGCGGCTGGTAGGCCAAGAGGCGGTCGTGGCCGAGCTGCTGGCCGCCGCCCGGGCGGATCGCGGTGATTCGGCTCACAGCCGGGCCACCGGCGGGACTATGACACACGCGTGGCTCATCACCGGCCCCCCCGGTTCGGGACGCTCGATCGCGGCCCTGTGTTTCGCGGCCGCGCTGCAATGCACCTCCGACGGGGAACCCGGCTGCGGGCGGTGCCGCGCCTGCACGACGACCATGGCCGGAACCCACGCCGACGTGCGGCGGGTGATTCCCGAGGGCCTGTCGATCGGCGTGGACGAGATGCGCGCCATCGTGCAGATCGCGTCGCGCCGCCCGACCACCGGGCACCGCCAGATCGTGGTGATCGAAGACGCCGATCGGTTGACCGAGGGTGCCGCGAACGCGCTGCTGAAGGTCGTCGAGGAACCGCCGCCGTCGACGGTGTTCCTGTTGTGCGCGCCGTCGGTGGATCCCGAGGACATCGCGGTCACGCTGCGCTCCCGCTGTCGGCATGTCGCGCTGGTGACCCCGTCGACCGAGGCGATCGCGCGCGTTCTGCAGGGCGGCGACGGCCTGGACGCCGACACGGCGAACTGGGCGGCGGCGGTCAGCGGCGGTCACGTCGGGCGGGCGCGCCGCCTGGCCACCGACCCCGAGGCCCGGCAGCGACGCGAGCGGGCGCTGGGACTGGCCCGCGACGCCGCGACCCCGTCGCGGGCGTATGCCGCCGCCGAGGAGTTGGTGGCGGCGGCCGACGCCGAGGCCGTGGTGCTGACCGCGGACCGTGCGGAGGCCGAGACCGAGGAGCTGCGCACGGCGCTGGGCGCCGGCGGCACCGGCAAGGGCACCGCCGGAACGATGCGTGGCGTCACGGGCGCGCTCAAGGATCTCGAGCGTCGGCAGAAGTCCCGCCAGACCCGGGCGTCGCGCGATGCCCTGGACCGGGCGCTGATCGACCTGGCGACCTATTTCCGGGATGCGCTGGTGGTCTCGGCTGGGGCTACTTCGGGAGCCGGGGGGGTTCGGGCCAATCATCCGGATATGGCCGACCGGGTGACGGCGCTGGCCACCCATGCCTCGCCCGAGCGCCTGCTGCGCTGCATCGAAGCGGTCCTGGAGTGCCGGGAGGCCCTGGCGATCAACGTCAAACCCAAGTTCGCCGTCGACGCGATGGTCGCCACCATCGGTCAGGAACTTGGGTGAGTCCGCCCGCCTGCCGTAGACTCGTGCCGCCCGGCGTGAGGGTGTGCCGCCTTAGCTCAGTCGGTAGAGCGATTCACTCGTAATGAATAGGTCGGGGGTTCGATTCCCCCAGGCGGCTCCACGATTTCTTCTTCACCGACCGTCACGCGAGCGTGACGGTCGGCCTCGAGCGTCAGGCCAGCGTGACGCTGGGCCGCCTACTCAGGCCGGGGCTAAGAACCCCACCGGCCCCGACGCGATGCACAGCGCCAGCGCGGTGGTGTTGGCTCGCACGGTGATCGCGTCGCCGGCGCCCGGCAGCCGGGCAAAGACCCGGTTCAGTCCCGGACGCACCGGAACCTTGACGTCGGGCCCCTGCGTCAGCGACAAGGTCATCGAACCGTCGCTGTTGGCGAGGTAGTTGAGCTCGACGGTCCAGTCGGCGGGCAGCAGCGGCCCGTCCAGGATCAGCCGCGCCGGCCTATCCGGTTGCGCGAAATAGCCGCACCGCGGCATGGGCCCCGGCGCGATGGTCCGGATCCAGGTCACCCTCGCGTCGATCAGCCGGCCCGAGCTGTCGAGCATGCGCAATTGCGTTGTCGCCGCGGTGAATTCGGGCCTATCCCGCAGGAGGGCGAACATGTGGCTGGCCAGGTTCTCCGGGTAGGCCACCCGCTGCAGCACCAGCGGGTCGACCTCCTGATCCAGCAGTGGCGCCTTGGAGGCCGCCCGCGCGGCGGCCAGACCCGCGCGGGCGTTGACCAGGTAGGGCTGGGCGGGATTGTCCCGCCAGCTGGTCAGAAACGTCGCCGTCGAGTACAGGCTGCTGGCCACGAATGCCACCGCCAGACCCGCCGTCACCACGGCGCGTCTCGGCGAGGCGTCCAGCCAACGCGGCGCGGCCGGCCGGGTCGGGGCGCACAGCGCGACGGCGGCCAGCAACGCCAGCACCACGACGAGGTCCGGCAGATACCGCAGGGTCTGGGCGAGTTCCAGGGCGGTCTGCTTCGACGACCGCATCAGATAGATCGGCACCTGGCAGGCGACGGCGTACCCGGCCGCGGTGAGCCACACCGGCCCGGCGCGTCGCTTGCGGATCAGCGACAGCGCGAGCGCCCCGGCCAGCACCAGCCAGCCGAGCGCCATCACCGACGGCGGCGGCGTGGCCCACGGCGAGGCGGGCGCCCAGCGGTCCCAGTGCCACGGCCCGCCGGCCAGCCCCGGCACGATGCCGTGGGTGATCGACCGCCACAGCAGGTCCCACGTCATCGCCAGGTCGAAGCTCCACCGCTTTTGATTGACGACGGCCAGGTACAGCGCCACCCAGCCGGCGGTCAACGCCCCCGACGCGATCCACAGCCGCAGGCCGGCCCGCCACACCGTCCGCCACGCGGGCCCGTCACCCCGAACGTGGACCGCTTGCACGTTGCATAGAAGCGCGGCCACCGCGAAGGCGACGAACGGGATCACCGCGGCCTTCTCGAAGAACAGCAGCCCCCCGAGGTAGACCAGCGCGCCGGTCGCCGCGTAGCGCCGGTCGCCGGTGCGGACGAGCAGGATCGCATCGGCGCACACCCAGGCCAGCGCCGCCAGCATGGGCAGCGAGTTCAGCGCCGCCGCCCACCACGCGAAGCCCGGCACGGCCAGCGGCGTGAACAGGGCGAACGTCAACGGGATCAGCAGCGCCCACCGCCAGCCGAGGATGACGTGCAGCGCGCGCAGCAAAGCCAGCGAGGCCAGCAGCTGCAGCACCAGCAGGCTGATCGCCGGCCCGGTCCAGTCCAGCGGCGCCAGGCGGGTGATGGCGCCGGCGAGCAGGAAGGCGGCCGGCATCACGTGGCCGTCGTGGTCGTCGAACAGGTACGCCGGCGACAGCAGGCCCTCGGTGCCCGCCTTCCCGACGAGAATCAGGTCGTCCCAATAGAAGTAGCCGCCGAACGCCAGCGCCGCGCGGATCGCCAGCTGCGCGATGATCAGCGCCGCGGCGGCCGCCCCCACTCTGTATGGTGGGCCGGTGCGCGCACTGGTCACCGGGGCAGCCGGATTCATCGGGTCGACGCTAGTCGACCGCCTGCTGGCCGACGGTCACGCGGTGGTGGGCCTGGACAACTTTGCGACCGGCCGCGCGACCAATCTCGAGCACCTGGCCGGCAATCCCGCGCACGTCTTCGTCGAGGCGGACATCGTGACCGCGGACCTGCGCGCCATCCTCGACGAGCACCGGCCCGAGGTGGTGTTCCACCTGGCGGCGCAGATCGACGTGCGGCGCTCGGTGGCCGACCCGCAATTCGACGCCTCGGTCAACGTCGTCGGCGCGGTGCGCCTGGCCGAGGCCGCACGCCGGACGGGCGTGCGCAAAATCGTGCACACCTCGTCGGGCGGTTCCATCTACGGCACCCCGCCGCGGTACCCGACCAGTGAGGACGACCCGACCGATCCCGCTTCGCCCTACGCCGCGGGCAAGGTGGCCGGCGAGATCTACCTGAATACCTTCCGCCATCTGTACGGCCTGGACTGCTCGCACATCGCGCCGGCCAACGTGTACGGTCCGCGCCAGGACCCGCACGGCGAGGCGGGCGTGGTGGCGATCTTCGCCCAGGCGCTTTTGGAGGGCAAGCCCACCAAGGTGTTCGGCGACGGCACCAACACCCGTGACTACGTGTTCGTCGACGACGTGGTGGACGCCTTCGTCAAGGCCTCCGGGGACGCGGGCGGCGGGCAGCGCTTCAACGTCGGCACCGGAATCGAAACCTCGGACCGCCAACTGCATTCGGCGGTGGCCGCCGCGGTCGGGGGGCCCGACGACCCGGAGTTCCATCCGCCTCGCCTCGGCGACCTGAAGCGGTCCTGCCTCGACATCGGCTTGGCCGCAAGGGTGTTGGGTTGGCGCCCGCAGGTTCAGCTGGACGAGGGTGTGCGCCGGACGGTGGACTACTTCCGGCGGTCGCACGCCGGCTGACCACTTGACAATGCGGCCGATTTTTCGCCCTCAGTTCACGCTGGGCGCGGGTGGCTGCGCGCCCTCCAAAGCCACGGCCCGGGCGAGTCGCGCGTAGCGCAACTCCAGGTCCTTGAACCGCATGTAGGTGCTCAGCGTCGTGAAGCTGAACGCCATGATCAGCGCGTAGAGCATCAGGTCGGTGCCGCGGCGCACCCCGAACCAGTGCGCGACCACCGTCGTGTCGTCCGGCCGCAGCACGGCATAGATGCCGGCCAGCACGAACAGGATGTACCCGACCTTGACCCAGGCCTTGGAACGTGAACTGCGCCGCGACCGCAGCAGGTAGACCAGCAGCGCGATGATCGACCCGATCAGCAGCACCTGGATCCAGTTCATGATGTCCTCCCTCGCAGGAACCCGTCGAAGACGATGTTGACGCCGTTGAGCAGGGGCTGCCCCTTCGACTTCGAATACTCGGTGTAGAGCACCTCGACCGGCACTTCGGCCACGCGCCAATGGTTTTCGGCGATCAACGCGATGAACTCGTTGGCGTGACTCATGCCGCTCATGGTGATGTCCAGCCCGTCGGCGACCTTCTTGTTGAACACCCGCAGCCCATTGTTGGTGTCGGTCAAGCCGAGTCGGCGGCCGCGCCGGCTCAGCCGCGCGGCCGTTCGCAACACGACCCGCTTCAGAAACGGCGGCCGGTCGCCCCGCTGCGCGCCGAACCGCGTCCCGATGACGACGTCGACGTCACCCGCGCGGAGCCGGTCGATCATCGCGACCACGTCCGTGACGCGATGCTGGCCGTCGGCGTCGAACGTGGCGAAGACCTGCGCGCCGGGCTGCTTGCGGGCGTACTCCACGCCGGTCTGGATCGCCGCGCCCTGCCCCAGGTTGATGGGATGGCGCACCAGGTGGGCCCCGGCGCCCCTGGCGATCTCGCCGGTGTCGTCGGTGCTGCCGTCGTCGACGCAGACGACGTGGTCGAAGACCGAGCGCACGTCGGCGATCACCTCGTCAATGACGGAGGCTTCGTTGAAGGCGGGAACGACGATCCAGACGCCGGGGTGATGCGTTTGAGTGCCCATTAACCCCACAAGACTAGCCAGCATCAGCCGGTTAGGCGCCCGGCACGCGCCAGCGCCCACAGATGGACGCCGATGCCCACCAACGGGCCGCACAACAAGCCGACCACGGTGCGGGTCGGCAACGGCAGCGGCAACAACAGCAACAGTCCCGACGCCACCGTCGCCCCCACCCAGCCCAGCGCGTAGGCCCGGTGCAGCGCGGCCGCCACCGCGGCGGCACCGGTCAGGGTCAGCGCGGCGATCGCCACGGCGGCCGCCGTCAGCCAGGCCAGCAGCGCGCCACTGGCCTGGTACTGCGGCCCGAAGCCGACCCGCAGCAACCACGGGCCCACGACGCCCGCCGCCAGCACCCCGACCGCGCCGATGCCGCCGATGACCGCCGCCGGGGCGATCAGGGCCCGTAGCCGGTCGCCGCGCTCGTCGACGAAATGGGCGATGAGATTGCCCTGCATGGCGGTCAGCGGCACCAGCAGGGGAGCGCGGGTCAACGTCACGGCCAGGATGATCACGCCGCCCTGCGCCCCCAGCTCGCTGCTGGTCAGCTTGAGCAGCACCGGAAACCCCATCACCAGGATCGCGCTGGCCCCGGCCGCGGTGACGGAATGGGCGGCCCCGCGCAGGAACGCCGCGGTCCCGCCCGGCGTCAACAGGCGCGCCGCGGCGCGCGCCGCGGGCGAGGCCGCCAGCATGATCAGCCAGGCCGCCGCGCCCGCCACCGTCGCCCACAAGTACCCAGTCAGGCCCCACGCGGTCACGAACGTGGCCGCGGCGACCGCCACCCGGATGACCGCGTCGGTCACCATCAGCGCCCCGTACTGGGTCCACCGGTTGGTGCCGGCCAGCACGCCCAGCAGGGTGGCGTGCAGGCAAAACCCGGCCAGCCCGACGCTGAGCAGCCCCACCGACAACCAGCGCGCCTCGACGAATACCCGCGCGCTCCACAACGGCGAGCTGCCGGCGATCGCGAGGGCCGCGGCCGCGCCGACCATCGCGGCGACGCGCAGCGGATGGGCGCGAGCCCCGGTCACCGCGTCCGGGTCGCGGAGGTACTGCGTCGAGCGAACCTCGCGGGTGGCTTCCTGAAGCAGGCCGTTGGCGGCGCCGGTGACCAGGCCGAACGCCCCCCAGAACACGCCGAAAACCGAAAAGCCGCCCGGAGCCAAATCACGGGCGGCCAGATAGATCACCGCGTATCCGCACAGCGCGGTCACGGCCGTGGCGGTGCCGACCCGGGCCACGCTGCCCCGCGCGACCGGCCCCCGAGAGGCCCCGAGTTCGGTCACCGGGGCAGCGCTCTCGGCCGACCGCCCCGATGTACCGCCAGCATCGCCACAATTTGAAAATAGTAAGTGCGGCGGCGCCGACGGCCCGCGCTGGCGACGCGGTTCGCTATCGTGAGCGGCTGTCGGGAAGGAGCCATGGCCGCCATACGCGTCTTCGGCATCTCGCTGTTACTCACCGTGGCGGCCTTCGTGGCCGGATATGTCCACGGCGGGCCCAACGCCCTGTTTCTGCTCGTGGTGCTGGCCGTCCTCGAGGTGTCGCTGTCGTTCGACAACGCCATCATCAACGCGGCGATCCTGCAGCGGATGAGCCCGTTTTGGCGGCAGATGTTCCTCACGCTCGGGATCCTCATCGCGGTATTCGGGATGCGGCTCTTCTTCCCGCTGCTCATCGTGTGGGCGACCGCGGGCCTCGACCCGGTTCGCGCGATGATGCTGGCGCTGCGTCCGCCGCCGCACGGCGCGCTGGAATTTCCGGACGGCTCACCGAGCTACGAAAAGCTGATCATCTCCGCCCACCCGGAGATCGCGGCCTTCGGCGGCATCTTCCTGTTGATGCTGTTTTTGGATTTCGTCTTTCACGACCGGGACATCAAGTGGCTCAAGTGGTTTGAAATCCCGTTCGCCCGCATCGGGCGGCTCGGACAGGTGTCGGTGGTGGTGGCCGGCGTCGCGCTGGTCGTCGTCGGCACCCAGCTGACGCACTCCAGCGAGGAGCGTGTGGAGGTGCTGACGGCCGGGCTGCTGGGCCTGGTGGCGTATCTGGTCGTCAACGGTCTGAGTCGGGCGTTTCGTCCGCCGGACGTCAAGGCCGTGGGGGGCGCCCCGGCGGTCGGCACCGCCGGCCTGACCCTGTTCGTCTATCTGGAGTTCCTCGACGCCGCCTTCTCGTTCGACGGTGTCACCGGCGCCTTCGCGATCACGTCCGACCCGATCATCATTGTGCTCGGCCTGGGGCTGGTCGGGTCGATGTTCGTCCGGTCGATCACTGTCTACCTGGTCCACCAGGAGGCGCTGGACCGCTACGTGTACCTGGAGCACGGCGCGCACTGGGCGATCGGCGCGCTGGCCGTGATCATGCTGCTCTCCATCGAGCCGCGGTTCCAGGTCCCCGAGGTGGTAACCGCCTCGGTCGGCATGGTCTTCATCGGGGCGGCTCTGAGCTGGAGCGTGCTGCGCAATCGGCGCAACGCGCGAGGTTAGGCCTCGATCTGGCCGGCGATGCGCCGTTCGATGGCGGCCCGGGCCGGGGCCGGCAGCACGATAAGCCCGTCGAGCTCCAGGCGCCGTTCGGCCCGGCGCGGTTGCGCTGGCGGCGTCAGTACGCGTCAGGGCGCGTCAGTGTTCGGCGGCCTTGAACCGCTCCACGGAACGCTGCACCTCGGCCTCGGCCTCGGCGCGGTCCACCCAGTTGGCCGTCTTGACGAACTTGCCCGGCTCCAGGGCCTTGTATTGCGAGAAAAAGTGCTTGATCACATCCAGTTCGAACCCCGGAACGTCCCCGACGTCCTGGATGTGGTCCCAGCGGTGGTCGCCGGCGGGAACGCACAGCACCTTGTCGTCGCCGCCGTGCTCGTCGACCATGCGGAACATTCCCACCGGGCGCGACTCCACGATCACGCCGGGGAACACGGGCTCCGGCAGCAGCACCAGCGCGTCCAGCGGGTCGCCGTCCTCGCCGAGGGTGTCCTCGATGAAGCCGTAGTCGGTGGGATAGGCCATCGAGGTGTAGAGGTAGCGGTCCAGGCGCACCCGGCCGGTCTCGTGATCGACCTCGTACTTGTTGCGCTGGCCTTTAGGAATTTCGATGGTCACGTCGAATTGCACCGTGCCGGCTCCTTTATCAGGGGTAGGTCTAGGTAGTCAGTCGGGTCGGGCATCCACCCTAGTCGAGCGCGTTATGGCCGATTCGGCAGAATAGGTTCAAACAGTCAGGAGAGTGATGGGTCCTACTCGCCGGCGGAAATCCACCCAAGCGCTCATCGGGTTGGCCGTGCTGGCGTTTGTCGCCGCGGTGGTGGCGGCGGCAACGTTTTTCACCACGGGTGGCCACGGCGCCGGCGCCGCGCACGCCCCCGTGCCGCCGCCGCGCCCGCCGACGGTCAAGCCCGGGATGGTCCCGGTCGCCGACACGGCCGAGACACCCAGCCCCGGCGGGGTGGGGGCCGCGCTCGCGCCCGCGGCCGCCGATCCCAATCTCGGCAGGTTGGGCGGCCGGATCACCGACGCCAGCACCGGGAAAGAGCTTTGGCAGGTGGCCGACGACGTGCCGTTGGTGCCGGCGTCGACCAACAAGGTCCTGACCGCGGCCGCGGCGTTGCTGACGCTGGACCGTCAGGCCCGGATCAGCACCCGGGTGGTCGCCGGCGGCCCGAACCCCCAGGGCCCCGTCGTGCTGGTGGGCGCGGGCGATCCGACGCTGTCGGCGGCGCCGCCCGACGTGCCCACCTGGTATCGCGGCGCGCCGCGGATCAGCGACCTTGTCGAACAGGTTCGCCGCAGCGGCGTGACGCCGACCGCGGTGCAGGTGGACACCTCGGCGTTCAGCGGGCCGACGATGGCGCAGGGCTGGGATCCGTCCGACGTCGACAATGGCGACATCGCGCCGATCGAGTCGGCCATGATCGACGCCGGGCGCATCCAGCCGACCACGGTCAATTCGCGACGGTCGAGGACCCCGGCGCTGGACGCCGGGCGGGAGCTGGCCAAGGGGCTCGGCCTGGATCCCGCCGCGGTGACGATCGCGACGGCGCCGTCCGGCGCGCGGCAGCTGGCCGTGGTGCAGTCCGCGCCGTTGGTGCAGCGGCTGTCCGAGATGATGGACCACTCCGACAACGTGATGGCCGAATGCATCGGCCGCGAGGTCGCGGCGGCGATCAACCGGCCGCGAAGCTTCGCCGGGGCGGTCGACGCGGTGACCAACCGGCTGAGCACCGCGCACGTCGACACCACCGGTGCCGCGCTGACGGATTCCAGCGGGCTTTCGGTCGACGACCGGCTGACCGCCAAGACGCTCGACGGTGTGGTGCAGGCGGCCGCGGGGCCCGACCAGCCCCCGCTGCGCGCGCTGCTGGATCTCCTCCCGATCGCCGGCGGCAGCGGGACGCTGGCCGACCGCTTCCTCGACCCGGCCACCAATCAGGGCCCGGCGGGCTGGCTGCGCGCCAAGACCGGCTCGTTGACCGCCATCAACTCGCTGGTTGGGGTGCTCACCGACCGCAGCGGACGCGTGCTCACGTTCGCGTTCATCTCCAACGACGCCGGCCCGACCGGCCGCAACGCGATGGATGCCCTGGCCACCAGGCTCTGGTCGTGCGGCTGCGCATGACGCCGTCGTCGGGGGTGACCCTGGGCACCGCTGTCGACTGGCGATTCGCGGCCACCGTCGGCCAGCGGCTGGCCCGGCCGGGGCCGTCGGCCAGCGACTACACCCGGCGCCAGGCGATCGACGAGCTGACGAGCGCTGCGGCGAAGGCCGAACCGCCCGTGCGCGACGTCACGGGGCTGGTCACCGACGGCTTCGACAAGGGCTTTGACGAAAGCGACGTGCCGGCGGCCCGCATCGTCGACCGGCCCGAGTGGATCGGGGCGGCGGCCGAGTCGATGCGGGTGATGACCAACGGGGGCGATAAGCCGCATGGGTTCATCACCGGCCGTGTCACCGGGGCGCAGACGGGCGCCGTGCTGGCGTTCGTGTCGTCCGGGATTCTCGGGCAGTACGACCCGTTCGCCAGGGGCCGGGAGGCCACAAACGAGGGGAGCCTGTTGCTGGTGTATCCGAACGTCATCGCCGTCGAGCGTCAGCTTCGGGTCGAGCCCTCCGACTTCCGGTTGTGGGTGTGCCTGCACGAGGTCACCCATCGGGTGCAGTTCACCGCCAACCCCTGGCTGTCCGATTACATGTCGCGGGCGCTGGGGCTGTTGACCCAGGACGTGGGGGAGGACCTCGGCCAGGTGGTGAAGCGGCTCGCCGACTTCGTCCGCGACCGCGGCAGCGGGGCGTCCGACGACAACCCGACGGGCATCCTCGGCCTGGTGCGCGCCGTGCAATCCGAGCCGCAGCGCCAAGCGCTGGATCAGCTGCTGGTGCTCGGCACGCTGCTGGAGGGCCACGCCGACCACGTGATGGATGCGGTCGGGCCGCGGGTGGTGCCGTCGGTGGCCAGCATCCGCCGTCGATTCGACGAGCGTCGCCATCGCCAGCAGCCGCCGCTGCAGCGCCTGCTGCGCGCGCTGCTGGGGCTCGACGCCAAGCTGAGCCAATACACCCGCGGCAAGGCGTTCGTCGACCACGTGGTGGGCCGGGTCGGAATGGAGCGGTTCAACGCCGTCTGGTCGGGTCCCGAAACGCTGCCGCTGCCCGCCGAGATCGAAGAACCCCAGCGATGGATCGACAGGGTGCTGTAGGGCAGCTGCGCGCGGCTGTCGAGGCGTTCGCTCGGACTCATCTGGTCGCCGGGGACCGATGGTGCGTGGCGCTGTCCGGTGGCCCGGACTCGCTGGCGCTGACGGCGGTCGCGGCCCCGCTGCGGCCCACCACCGCGCTGATCGTGGATCACGGCCTGCAGGCCGATTCGGCGGCCGTCGCCGAGACCGCGCGGAAGCAAGCCCTCGCCCTGGGTTGTGTTGACGCACAAGTGCTTTGCGTGCAGGTGGGCCCATCCGGGCCCGGCGGCGGTCCCGAGGCGGCGGCGCGCACCGCCCGCTACACCGCGCTGAGCGAGTGCCGCGACGGCCCCGTCCTGTTGGCTCATACGCTGGACGATCAGGCCGAGACGGTGCTGCTGGGGCTGGGCCGCGGCTCCGGGATGCGCTCGATCGCCGGGATGCGCCCGCACGACCCACCGTGGTGTCGGCCGCTGCTGGGCGTGCGTCGCGCCGTCACGCACGCCGTGTGCCGGGAGCTGGGCCTGGCGGCGTGGCAGGATCCGCACAACAGCGACCGCCGCTTCACCCGGGCCCGGCTGCGCCTGGAGGTGCTGCCGCTGCTGGAGGACGTGCTGGGCGGCGGGGTGGCCGAGGCGCTGGCCCGCACCGCCACGGCGCTGCGCGAGGACACCGAGCTGATCGACACGCTCGCCGCGGCGGCGCTGCCCGAGGCGCGGGCGGGCTCGGGGCTGCAAGCCGGGGCCCTGGCCGCGCTGGCAGGCCCGGTTCGGCGCCGGGTGATCCGCAGCTGGCTGCTGGCCGGGGGCGCGACCGGGCTGACGGACAAGCAAATCCGCGGCGTGGACGCGCTGGTTACCGCGTGGCGCGGGCAGGGCGGGGTGGCGGTCGGGTCGAGCCTGCGTGGGGAGCGATTGGTCGCCGGGCGGCGCGACGGCGCGCTCGCGCTGTGGCGCGAGCCTGTGTAAACACGGGCTGCCGTTGGTTATTCGGCCGGTGGCGTGGCACTCTGTGGTCGTGGCCCAGACCTCCTCGGCGATCACCCCCGCGCAGCCCGTGGAGCTATACCCCGGGGACATCAAGTCGGTGCTGCTCACCGCGGAGCAGATTCAGGCCCGCATCGGCGAACTGGGCGAGGAAATCGGCAACCACTATCGCGACGTCAACACCGAGACCGGCCAGGATCTGCTGCTGATCACCGTGCTCAAGGGCGCGGTGATCTTCGTCACGGACCTGGCGCGCGCGATTCCGGTGCCGACGCAGTTCGAGTTCATGGCCGTCAGCTCCTACGGATCCTCGACCTCGTCGTCGGGCGTGGTGCGGATCCTCAAGGACCTGGACCGCGACATCAACGATCGCGACGTGCTGATCGTCGAGGACGTCGTCGACTCGGGCCTGACGTTGTCCTGGCTGCTGCGCAACCTGAAAACCCGCCATCCGCGCTCGCTGCGGGTGTGCACGCTGCTTCGCAAGCCCGACGCGGTGCGCGCCAACGTCGAGATCGCCTACGTGGGCTTCGACATTCCCAACGACTTCGTCGTGGGCTACGGCCTGGACTATGACGAGCGTTACCGCGACCTGTCCTACATCGGCACGCTGGACCCCAGGGTCTACGAGCAGTAGCCGAGACCTAGTCCAGCTCCCACACCGCGGTCACCGAGAAGCTCACGGTCTGCTGGCCGGGTTCGAGTGGAACCGCGGACATGCTGCGAGGCGGCGCGGGCGGCCCGCCGCCGGGGGTCTCCGAGAGGGAAAGGACCCTGCCCAGCCGCAGGCCGGACAGCTGGGCGTACTGGTCGGCACGGCTCTTGGCGTCGTTAAAAGCCCGCGCACGGGCGTCCTTGACCAGCTGCGAGTCGTCGGCGATGGAGTAGCTGACCGAGCTGATCCGGGTCGCGTCGCCGCCGCTGTCGACGATGACGGCCAGCATTCGCGACGCGGAGTCGGCCGGGTGGATCTTGACCTGGATCGCGTTGGTGGCGCGGTAGCCGGTGACGGTGGCGGTCCCGTTGGGCTCGGGGTTGCCGTACTGAGGTTGCAGCGTCACGGTGGTGGTGCTGATGTTTTTGCGGTCCAGGCCCGCGCCGACCAGCGCGTTGATCACGGCCTGCTGGCGATCGTTGGTCTGGTTCATCGCGGTGGTGACGTCGGGCGCGGTGAACTCGATGCCGGCGTCGGCGGTCAAAGTGTCTGGGACACCCTGAATTTGCCCCGAGCCGACCACGGTTACCTGACGCGGATTCGCCCCCGGCTGTGGTGAGTTGTGCTTGTCGCACGCCGCCAGCGCGGCGACGGCCAGGCCGGCGGCGGCGACAGCTATCGACCCGCGGACCAACCCCGGGGCGTTCATTGCGATCTGCATGTGTGGACCCTCTCAGAAGGGTGGGTCGTCGGGCAAGGGCGCCAGGGCCGGTTCGTCGGGGGTCCAGTCCGGTGGCAGCTCTTCGGCTTCGCGGGGGTCGTTCACCCATCTGCAAAACGGGCTGGTACTGGGTGCGCCCTTGAACGCAAACAGCATGTCGCGCATGTGGTTTCGGAATTTGCGGTCTGCGATTTCCTGCTTGCGGGCCCGTTCGAGCCGGACTCGAGCCTCGTTGATGGGCCGTTGCTCCCGATTGTGCTTGCGCGCCTGGGCAATCCGGGCGCTGCGCTGCTGCGAGCGGCTGCGTCTGCTGGGCGCCGGCGGCGCGCATGCCGGCCCGCGCGGCTGCGGGAAGAGGTCGGCACCCGCCGGAAACGTCCGATAGGTCCGCCCGGTGGGCGAGGTCCAAACGACCGTACCGTCGGTCAGTTGAGTATCGCGCCATCCGCCGAATGTCTTGAGCCGATGGTGTTGCCTACAAAGGCATTTGAGATTTTCGGCGACCGTCAACCCGCCCGCCGCCGGATTCTGGTGGTTGAACGGAATTGTGTGGTCGATGTCGCAGACCGTGGCCGGGCGGCTGCACCCGGGAAACCGACACGTCAGATCCCGACACCGCACGGCGCGTTCCAGTGCCGCCGACGGTTGATAACGCAGCGCCTCCACCGGACTGGTCGTCGGATTGGCCACCAGCACCGAGGCCGCGGCGGCCAACGCGCGAACCTGCTCGGCGTCGATGACCCCGTACCCCTGTAGATAACCGGGCTGACTGCTGTCGCCATACACGGTGTGGTCGCTGGCCACCACGTTGATCACCACCCGCGCCCCGCCCCGATCGGGCGGCGCTTCGTGCTCGCCGGCTTTGGTCGGGCAATCGGGTTGCCCGCAGGCGCACGCCAGGCGGCGGCCCTGGGCCAGCGCGGCCAACGCGTCGGCGCGGCGCTGATCCATCGTGCGTGGGTCGGCCGGGCACACCTGCGCGGCGAGCTGCGACAGCCGCCGGTCGAAGGTCGCCGCGGCCGCGGCGCCGACGGTGCCGTAGACCTCGGCCATCCCATTGTCGAGCGCGTTGATTCCGATGTGTCGGTCGTCCTCGGCGGCCACGCGGCGCTCCCGGGCAGCATCGGGATCGACGGTGCGCACCGCGGCGTCGACGGCGTTGACGATCCGCTGCCGTGACCAGCCATGCCAGTTGCCGATGCGCGCGGCCAGCGATTGGTCAAGCTTGGCGATCAGCCCGTCGTCGGTGACCAGATCGGTGCGGCTGATGATCAATCGCACGGTGCGCCAATCAGTTCGCCCCTCGGCCGACAGCGCCGCAACCTTGGGCAATCGGGTGTCCAGCGCCTCGGCATCCGACACCAGGCAACTGGCCGCCATCGGCGACAGGTTCATCGCGGCGGCCACCTCGGCACTGGTCTGCTCGAATCCGGTGATCACCGCATGCCCGCGCTGGGCTTCGGCCCGCTCGGCCGCGGCAACCCGATGCTGCAGCAATGCCGCCACCGCCGCCATCCGCCCCGCCACCAGCATCGATTCCTGCCGATGCGTGGACTCGACCGCCGCAATCAGCGCGTCGGGCTCCAGCCGGCGTATCGCCGCCGGATCGGGCAATGTATCGAACATGCATTCGAGTATAGCGGGCGGCGACGACAACTTTCCTGCCCGTTTCTTGCCCGTCGCCCCAACTACCATCGACCTACGGTGTGACGAGAATTTTGCAGTGCCGCTCGGGGTCGGCCAGGTCGTCGAAGGCCCGGCCGACCCCCTCCAGCCCGACCTCTCCGGTAATCAGCGGGGTGACGTCGATGTCGCCCTCGGCCAGCGCACGCAGCGATTCGCCAAACTCCTCCGGGTTGTAGGCCAGGACGAACTGCACGCTCATCTCTTTGGCGATCGCGAAGAACGGATGCACCGTGTCGGGCTGCATGCACACCCCGGCGACAACCAGGCGGCTTCCCGGCCGGGCGCGGAGCAACACGTCGTCGATGATTCCGGGCACCCCGACCGCCTCGAACACCACCGCCGGCTTGACGGTGTCGAACGGTGAACCCTGGGCCGGATCCAGCGCCCGGTGGGCGCCCATCGCGGTAGCAAGCTCGCGTCGCTTCGGCGAAAAGTCGCAAGCCACAATGGTTTCGACCCCGCGTAGCCGGAGCGCCGCGATGATGGCGATACCGATCGGACCGCAACCAAGCACCAGGGCCTTCTCCCCGGGCTGAATGTTCGACTTGTTGACGGCATGCAACCCAACCGCCATGGGCTCGGTCAATGCGGCGTGCTTGAAGTCCAGGCCGTTGGGGATGGGCAGCAGCAACGGCGCCGAGAGCAGCATCCGTTCGGCGTACCCGCCCATCGTGGTGTTGGAATAGACGATCGGCTCGAATCCTTTGGTAGACAGCAGGATCGGGAGCGAGGTCACCAGGGTTCCCGGTGGATGGGTTTCGGTCTCGGGTCCGGCCTCGAGAACCTCGGCGCTGAATTCGTGACCCATGAAGACGTCGCCGCCCAGGTCGATGTTCATGGTGCCGGCGTCGGCGGCGACCCGGGCGGTCATCGCCACCACCTCGGCTCCGTGGGCGGCGAAATGCAAATCGGAACCGCAGATTCCACACGCTCGGACACCGACCAGCACCTGACCCGGCTCGGGCACCGGATCCGGTACGTCGTCGCGGTAAACCATCCGGCCGTCTCGTAATACCGCAGCGCGCATCAGCTTCCCATGCCTTTCTGTTCGTCGACATGCTCGGTGATGGCCTTCATGACGGCCTCACCGGCGCGGCCGATCAATTGGTCGCGCTTTGCCCTGGCCCAATCGTGAGATGACCGCGATGCTTCGAGTTGTCCCTTGAAGTATGGAATCACCTTGCGGGCGACCAGGTCATAGCAGTGATACGTCGATTCGCGCGAGGCCCAGTCGTGACCCAACATCAGCAGCGTCCCAAAGCCGCCTGACCGTTCGAGCAGATCCTCAATGTGCGCGATCGCGTCGTCGGGCGTGCCGATGCAGCAATTTCCCTTGGCCGCATAGTCTTCGACGAACTCGTGCGGTGTCTGGGCGCCGTCGACGGTGTTGGACAGCGGGACGAACCCCGCCGCGCCAAAGTAATTGGCGAAATCCTGTAGCCCGTAGGTGCAGTCGTCGATCGCCTGCTCACGGCTGTCGGCGATATGCATGATGCTCAAAACGCGCCAGTCGGCCCGGTCCGGCTCGTCGCGGCCGACTTTGGCGGCCTGCTCGCGGACCACCTCCCAGGTGGTTTCCAGCGCGGCGAAACCGCCGGGCACCGACATCGACAGCGACAGCAATGACGTGCCCAGGGTACCGGCCAGGCGCGGCCCGGACGGCGAAATCATTGCCGCGGTAGCAACTTCGGGGTAGGGCCAGGTGTACGGGCGGATATGCAACTGCGCGTCGCGCAGCGTGAACCAGTCGGAGTGGCGGTCGATGCGCTCGGTGGGGCCGGCGCGGAACAGCGCCAGGATCGCTTCGAGCGACTCCTGCATCATGTGCCGTTGATCGACCGGGTCGATGCCCATCATGTACGCGTCCGAGGGCAGTGCTCCGGGACCGGTGCCGAACATGACCCGGCCGCGGGTCAAGTGATCCAGCAGCACCCAACGGTCGGCCACCATCAGCGGATGGTGGTAGGGCAGCGAGACCACTCCCGTGCCCAGCCGGATGTGCTTCGTCCGTTCCGCCGCGGCGGCGATGAACACCTCCGGGCAGGCGATCAGCTCGTAGCCACCGGAGTGGTGTTCGCCGAACCATGCCTCGTCAAAACCCAGGCGATCCAGCGCGACGACGCGTTCCATGTCGTATTCCAAGGCGACCGTGGGCGATTGGCCGATGGGATGAAACGGCGTGATGAAGACGCCGAAGCGTAGTGGCGCGCTCATCGCAGTTCCAGTCCGTTGAGGAACTCCAACAGGGCCGCGTTCACCTCGTCGGGCCGTTCCTGTTGCAGCCAGTGCCCCGCGCCGTCGATCATCACCTGGCGGTACGGCCCGGCGATCACCTCCGACGCGCGGTCGGCGCGGGTGAATGCCAGCACCGGGTCGGCCGTCCCCGCGATAAACAACGACGGCACAGCGATTTTCGCGCCGGCAAGTTCCGCGGTGGTCTCCCAGTTGCGGTCGAAATTGCGGTACCAGTTCAGGCCGCCGGTGAACCCGGTGCGGGAAAACTCGTTGACGTAATGGTCGAGTTCGTCCTGGCTGAGCCAGTCCGGCAGCCCGTCCGGCTCGGGAAGGCGGTCGACGAAACCCTCCGGACCGGGTGCCAGCATCCGCATCGCCGCGCTCTCGTCGAGCGCCGGCCGGCCGGCCATCACCCGGCGCATCGTGCGGGCGGGGTCGGCGTCGAGTTCGGCGTCGGCGACGCCTGGCTCCTGGAAATAGAGGATGTAGAAGAAGTTATCCCCGAACAAGGTGCGGAAGGCCTGCGTCGGCGGCACCTGCGGGCGCGGCAGCGGCGGGATGCTCAACGCGGTGACCGCCGCGACCCGGTCCGGGTGCAGCAGCGGCGCGTTCCACACCACGGCGGCGCCCCAGTCGTGCCCGATCCAGACGGCGCGCTCGGCGCCGACGTCGTCGAGCAGGCCGACCAGGTCCGCCGTCAGCTCGTGAATGTTGTAGGCCTCGATCGCGCCCGGGCGGGACGAGCCGCCGTAGCCGCGCTGGTCGGGCGCCAGCACGTGATAGCCGGCCTCGGCGAGGGCCGGTATCTGATGCCGCCACGAATAGGCCAGTTCGGGAAATCCGTGGGCCAGGATCACGACGGGCGCGCCGCGGTCTCCCGCTTCGATCACCCGCAGCTGCGCGCCATTGGTGTCTACTAACCGTTCGGTTGATGAGGGCACCACCTCACCAAATCACAACGGCCGCGGGCTGAGAAGGGCTTATTCTTCGCCGAGTTCTTCACCGAGCGTCACGCTGGCGCGGCGCTGGCCGCTCGACGCCACGCCAGCGTGACGCTCGGCGAAGGTCGTGGTTGCCACGTCGGGAACTGCCGGTCGTTGACTGGAACAGAGCGCGGCGCCCGGCTCTGCCGGAGCTGGCGATCGCACGGTGCTAGATGGTGGCGACCCGCTGCGCTCCGGCTCTGCCGGAGCTGGCGATCGCACGGTGCTAGATGGTGGCGACCCGCTGCGCTCCGGCTCTGCCGGAGCTGGCGATCGCCACGAGCGGTAGCCTGGACTTTTCCAGCTTCGTGTATCGGGGAAGGACCTGGCCGAAAAGGCCGATGATTGATGAACCGGAAAAACGTGATTCGCACCCTCATCGCGATCGCCGTCGTGGTGCTGCTGGGGTGGTCGTTCTTTTACTTTAGCGACGACACCCGCGGCTACAAGCCCGTCGATACCTCGGTGGCGATGGCACAGATCAGCGGCGACAACGTCAAGAGCGCGCAGATCGACGATCGCGAGCAGCAGCTGCGGCTGACCCTGAAGAAGGGCAACAACGAGACCGCCAATTCCGACAAGGTCATCACCAAATACCCCAGCGGATACGCCGTCGACCTGTTCAATGCGCTCAGCGCCAAGAACGCGAAAGTCAGCACGGTCGTCAACGAAGGCAGCATCCTGGGCGAGCTGCTGGTCTACGTGCTGCCGCTGCTGTTGCTGGTGGGCCTGTTCGTGATGTTCTCCCGCATGCAGGGCGGCGCACGGATGGGCTTCGGCTTCGGCAAATCGCGCGCCAAGCAGCTCTCCAAGGACATGCCCAAGACCACGTTCGCCGACGTCGCCGGCGTCGACGAGGCGGTCGAGGAGCTCTACGAGATCAAGGACTTCCTGCAGAACCCCAGCAGGTACCAGGCGCTGGGCGCCAAGATCCCCAAGGGCGTCCTGCTCTACGGGCCACCCGGAACGGGCAAGACCCTGCTGGCACGCGCCGTGGCGGGCGAGGCCGGTGTGCCGTTCTTCACCATCTCCGGCTCCGACTTCGTCGAGATGTTCGTCGGCGTCGGCGCATCCCGCGTAAGGGACCTGTTCGAGCAGGCCAAGCAGAACAGCCCGTGCATCATCTTCGTCGACGAGATCGACGCCGTCGGCCGCCAAAGAGGCGCCGGGCTCGGTGGCGGCCACGACGAGCGCGAGCAGACGCTCAACCAGTTGCTGGTCGAGATGGACGGCTTCGGCGACCGCGCCGGCGTCATCCTGATCGCCGCCACCAACCGGCCCGACATCCTCGACCCGGCGCTGCTGCGGCCCGGCCGCTTCGACCGGCAGATCCCGGTGTCCAACCCCGACCTGGCCGGGCGCCGGGCCGTCTTGAGAGTCCACTCCAAGGGCAAGCCGATCGCCCCGGACGCCGACCTGGAAGGCCTGGCCAAGCGGACCGTCGGCATGACCGGCGCCGACCTGGCCAACGTCATCAACGAGGCGGCTCTGCTGACCGCCCGGGAAAACGGCACCGTCATCACCAGCGCCGCCTTGGAGGAGGCGGTCGACCGGGTGATCGGCGGACCGCGCCGCAAGGGCCGCATCATCAGCGAGCAGGAAAAGAAGATCACCGCCTACCACGAGGGCGGGCACACCCTGGCGGCCTGGGCGATGCCGGACATCGAGCCGATCTACAAGGTGACGATCCTGGCCCGCGGGCGCACCGGCGGGCATGCGGTCGCGGTGCCGGAGGAAGACAAGGGCCTGCGGACCCGCTCGGAGATGATCGCGCAGCTGGTGTTCGCGATGGGTGGGCGCGCCGCCGAGGAGCTGGTGTTCCGCGAGCCGACGACCGGCGCGGTGTCCGACATCGAGCAGGCCACCAAGATCGCACGGTCGATGGTCACCGAGTTCGGCATGAGCTCCAAACTCGGCGCCGTCAAATACGGCTCCGAACACGGCGACCCGTTCCTGGGCCGGACCATGGGAACGCAGGCGGACTACTCCCACGAGGTCGCCCGCGACATCGATGACGAGGTGCGCAAGCTGATCGAGGCCGCGCACACCGAGGCCTGGGAAATCCTCACCGAATACCGCGACGTGCTCGACACCCTGGCCGGCGAGTTGCTGGAAAAGGAGACCCTGCACCGACCCGAGCTGGAGGGCATCTTCGCCGACGTCGAAAAGCGCCCACGGCTGACCATGTTCGACGATTTCGGCGGCCGCATCCCGTCGGACAAACCGCCGATCAAGACGCCCGGCGAGCTGGCCATGGAGCGCGGCGAGCCGTGGCCGCAGCCGGTCCCCGAGCCGGCCTTCAAGGCGGCCATCGCGCAGGCCAGCCAGGCCGCCGCGGCCGCGCAAGCCGAGGCCGACCGAAATGCCAATGGCGGCAACGGTTCTCACGATGTCCAGGAGAGCGGCAATCGTCAGGGCGCTACCCAGCCCGACTATGGCGCCCCGGCGGGCTGGTATGCGCCGGGATGGCCGCCGCAGCAACAGCAGCCGACGTACTGGTATCCGCCGCCGCAGCCCCAGCAGCCCCAGCAGCAGCCGTATTGGCCGCAGCCGGCGCCGAGTTATCCGGGCCAGCAGGGTCAGCCAGGTAATGCCCACCCCGCCCATCCCGCCCATCCCTCTTACCCGCCGTATCCGCCCTATCCGCCGCCCAATCAATCGGGCCCGGGTGTCGGAAAGCCTCCGGACAAGCAGGATGACGACGTGAGCCGGTCCAACCCGCCGGCCCACGGCTGACGAGCGGAGGATTCGATGGCCTTACCGGATTTGGGGCCGGATACCCGCCGGGCGCCCGGCCGCATAAGGGTGTTCGACCAGCAACGCGCCGAGGCCGCGATCCGCGAGCTGCTCCACGCGATCGGCGAAGACCCCGACCGGGATGGCTTGCAGGACACCCCGGCCCGCGTCGCGCGCGCGTACCGCGAGATGTTCGCGGGGCTCTACACCGATCCCGACACCGTCTTGAACACCATGTTCGACGAGGATCACGACGAGATGGTGATCGTCAAGGAGATCCCGCTGTACTCCACCTGCGAGCATCACCTGGTGTCTTTCCACGGGGTGGCTCACGTCGGCTACATCCCCGGCAAGGACGGCAGGGTCACCGGCCTGTCGAAGATCGCCCGGCTGGTCGACCTTTACGCCAAGCGGCCACAGGTGCAGGAGCGACTCACCAGCCAGATCGCCGATGCCCTGGTGAAGAAGCTCGATCCGCGCGGGGTCATTGTCGTGGTCGAAGCCGAGCACCTGTGCATGGCGATGCGCGGTGTCCGCAAGCCCGGCGCCGTCACCACGACGTCGGCGGTGCGCGGCCAGTTCAAAACCAGTGCCGCCTCTCGAGCCGAAGCGCTCGACCTCATCCTGCGCAAGTGAGTCCGGCGCCTGTGCAGGTTATGGGAGTCCTGAACGTCACTGATGACTCGTTCTCTGACGGCGGACGGTATCTCGACGTCGACGACGCCGTCGCCCACGGCCTGGCGATGGTCGCCGAAGGCGCGGGAATCGTCGACGTCGGGGGTGAGTCGACCCGGCCCGGTGCCACCCGGATCGACCCTCGCGTCGAGGCGTCGCGCGTGGTTCCTATCGTCAAAGAGCTTGCGGCTCAGGGTATTACCGTAAGCATCGACACCATGCACGCCGACGTCGCGCGCGCGGCTCTGCAGAGTGGCGCGCGGATCGTCAACGACGTGTCCGGCGGACGGGCCGATCCCGCCATGGCGCCGCTGCTGGCCGAGGCCGGTGTGCCGTGGGTGTTGATGCATTGGCGATCGGTGTCGCCCGACCGCCCGCATGCGGCGCCGCACTACCGCGACGTGGTGGCCGAGGTGCGCGCCGAGCTGCTCGCCGGCGTCGACGACGCGGTGTCCGCGGGCGTCGATCCCGACAACCTGGTGATCGACCCCGGGCTTGGATTCGCCAAGACGGGGCAACACAATTGGGCGCTGCTGCACGCGCTGCCGCAGTTGGTCGCCACCGGCATCCCGGTACTGTTGGGCGCCTCGCGTAAACGGTTCCTCGGTACGTTGCTGGCCGGACCCGACGGGTCGCCGCGACCGCCCGACGGGCGTGAGACGGCGACCGCGGTGATTTCCGCGCTGGCCGCCGTGCACGGGGCGTGGGGCGTGCGCGTGCACGACGTGCGTTCCTCGGTCGACGCCCTCAAGGTCCTTGAGGCCTGGAAACAGGGCTGGTCGCATGGCTGATCGAATCGAATTGCGCGGCTTGACGGTTCGTGGCCGGCACGGAGTCTTCGATCACGAGCGCGCCGACGGGCAGGACTTCGTCGTCGATATCACGGTGTGGATCGACTTGGCCGACGCCGCCGCCAGCGACGACCTGGCCGACACCTACGACTACGCGGCGCTGGCGCGGCTGGCGGCCGACGTCGTCGCGGGGCCCGCGCGCAACCTGATCGAAGCGGTCGGGGGTGACATCGCCGACCGGGTGATGGACGACCACCGCGTGCATGCCGTCGAGGTGGTGCTGCACAAGCCCCAGGCCCCGATCCCGCAGCGGTTCGCCGACGTCGCCGTGGTGGTTCGGCGGTCGCGGCGCGGCGGCCGCGGTTCGGTGATCCCGGCCGGTGGGGCGCTATGACCCGCATCGTGCTGTCCATCGGGTCCAACCTCGGTGACCGGCTGGCGCGGCTGCAGTCGGTCGTCGACGGGCTCCGGAAAACGCTGGTAGCGGTATCGCCGATCTACGAGACGGACCCCTGGGGCGGTGTGGAGCAGCCCCCGTTTCTCAACGCCGTGCTGATCGCGGACGACCCGGCGCGCGACGGGCAGGCCTGGCTGCGCCGGGCGCAGGAGTTCGAGCGGGCGGCGGGCCGGGTTCGCGGCGAACGCTGGGGCCCGCGCACCCTCGACGTCGACCTGATCGCCTGCTACGGCGAAACCGAAGTGATCGCCCGCGAGCCCGACCTGACGCTGCCGCACCCGCTGGCCCACCTGCGGGCCTTCGTGATGGTGCCGTGGCTGGCCATCGACCCGGACGCCCGGCTGACGGTGGCCGGCGGCCCGCGGCCCGTCGCGCAGCTGCTCGCCGAGCTGGACCCGGCCGACCGGGCCGGTGTTCGGCTTTCCAGTCAGACGCTCGAGCTCCAAACCTGATGGGACCGACCAGGAAACGTGACCTGACGGCCGCGGTGGTCGGCGCCGCGGTGGTGGGTTATCTGCTGGTTGTCACCCTGTATCAGTGGTTTCCGCCCATCACGGTGTGGACGGGGCTGTCGTTGCTCGCGGTGGCCGTCGCCGAGGCGCTGTGGGCCCGTTACGTGCGCGCCAAGATCAACGACGGCGAAATCGGCGCCGGGCCGGGTTGGCTGCATCCGCTCGCGGTGGCACGCAGCGTGATGGTGGCCAAGGCGTCGGCCTGGGTGGGTGCGCTGGTGCTCGGTTGGTGGGTCGGTGTCCTGATCTACTTCCTGCCGCGGCGGTCATGGCTGCGGGTCGCCGCCGAGGACACCACCGGCACGGTGGTGGCGGCCGTCAGCGCGCTGGCGTTGGTCGTTGCCTCGCTGTGGCTGCAGCATTGCTGCAAGTCCCCGCAGGATCCCACCGAGCACGGCGAGGGCGCGGAAAATTAGCGCCTCGCCGGTCACCGGCCGGTGCCTACGATAAACCCAGGTGAGAATCGCCGGAGCAGCGCGACACGCGGATTGACCTCGCGCAGGTACAGTCAGGCCATGACCGTTCTGTCCCGCGGCGCCCGGGTCCGGCGCGGCGGCCGCAGGCCGGGTTGGGTGCTCTTGACCGCGTTGCTGGTCCTCGCGATGGGGGCCAGTTCCGCACTGGTTTTCACCAATCGGGTGGAACTCCTCAAGCTCGCTGTCATCCTGGCGCTGTGGGCCGCGGTCGCCGGCGCCTTCGTTTCGGTGCTCTACCGCCGCCAAAGCGACGCGGATCAATCCCGTGTCCGTGACCTGAAGCTGGTCTACGACCTGCAGCTGGATCGGGAGATCTCGGCCCGGCGCGAGTATGAGCTGACCGTGGAATCCCAGCTGCGCCGCGAGCTGGCCTCCGAGCTGCGTGCCCAGGCCGCCGACGATCTGGCGACGCTGCGGGCGGAACTGAGCGCGCTGCGGACCAGCCTGGAGATCCTGTTCGACACCGACCTCCAGCACCGCCCGGCGCTGGAGACCAACGAGACCGAGGCGCCACCGGCGCGCGCGTACAGCGACTGGGATCGCAACGGCGAGGGCAACCCGGATTGGGTGTCCAGCGATCGGGTCACGTCGGTTTCCCGGGATCACCCGCCCGGCCGCGCCGACGAGACCGCGATCATCGACGTGCCCGAGGAACCGCTGTTGCCGCCCCGGCAGCCGCCCCCTCGGGAGCGCGTTCGGGGCCACTATGACGTTGCGCAAGACGTCGCCCAAGACGTTGCCCAAGACGTTGCGCAGGACGTCGCGCAGGACGCTCGGTACGTGGTTTCGCAGGAGCCCCCGTACATGACCCCGCCGCCACCGCCCCCACCGGAACCGCAATCGGAACCGCCGCCGAAACGGCGGGATTGGCAGCCGGCCGCCGCGGAAGGACAGTGGCCGCCGGCCGGGACACCGGACGGCCGCTGGGCCGGGGTCGATCCGACCGGAACGCCGGTCGGCGAGCCGTCGGGCGGGTGGCGCGCCCGGCATTCCAGCCCCGGCGAGCCCGTCGACGGGTCGCCCGTCGAGCCCGTGCCTTCGCCGCCGTATGGCGAGTCGGGTCGCCGGGCGCAGGCGCGCCATTCGGCGGAGTACCGCGACTACGGCATGCGCAACTTTGCGGCGATGAACGAGGCCCCGCCAGCGCCCGCGCCGCCACCACCGCAAATGGCTCCGCCACCGCCCGCGGAGCCCGCACCGCGGCACCGCGGCGCGGACCCCCTGTCCCAGGGGGTGGACGGGTCGGGAGACCCGCCAACCGGTGGCCAGTCGGTAGCCGACCTCTTGGCGCGGCTACAGGTCGAGCCGTCCGGCGGTCGCCGGCGACTAAGACGCGAGGGCCGCGAGGGCTGAGCTGGGAGCTTCCTCACATTGGGAGCCGCCGCCGAATCGACTAAAGTCTTGGTGACCGTCCGGTACCCGGGCATCGGGACTGGAACGAACGAAGAAACATGTGAGGGTCGTCTGCGATGGGGCAGTTCGACGGTTTGCGCCCGGCCAGGCTCAAGGTGGGGATCATCTCGGCCGGCCGGGTCGGCTCCGCGCTCGGTGTCGCGCTGGAGCGCGCCGACCACGTCGTGGTGGCGTGTAGCGCCATCTCCCGCGCGTCGCGGCAGCGGGCGCAGCGTCGGCTACCCGATACCCCGGTGGCATCGCCGCCGGACGTGGCCGCCGATGCCGAGCTGCTGCTGTTGGCGGTTCCCGACAGCGAACTCCCGGGCCTGGTGTCCGGGCTGGCCGCGACGTCGGCGGTGCGGCCCGGCACGATCGTGGCGCACACGTCGGGCGCCAGCGGGGTGGGCATCCTCGCGCCGCTGACCCGCGACGGCTGCACACCCCTGGCCATCCACCCGGCGATGACGTTCACCGGCTCCGACGAGGACATCGCCAGGCTGCCCGACACCTGCTTCGGGATCACCGCGGCCGACGACGTCGGGTACGCGATCGGGCAGTCGCTGGTCCTCGAGATGGGCGGGGAGCCGTTCTGCGTCCACGAGGACGCCCGCGTCCTCTACCACGCCGCGCTGGCGCATGCGGGCAACCACATCGTGACGGTGCTCGCCGACGCGCTCGAGGCGTTGCGGGCCGCGCTGCGCGGCAGCGAACTGCTCGGCCAACAAACCGTGGACGACCAGCCGGGTGGCCTCGCCGAGCGGATCGTCGGGCCGCTGGCCCGGGCGGCGCTGGAGAACACCCTGCGGCGCGGGCAGGCGGCGCTCACCGGGCCGGTCGCCCGCGGTGACGCCGCCGCGGTCGCCGGGCATCTGGCCGCGCTGGCCGAGGTCGACCCGCAGCTGGCTCAGGCCTACCGGGTCAACGCCCTGCGGACCGCGCGCCGCGCGCACGCCCCGGCGGACGTCGTCGAGGTGCTGGCGCCATGAAGGCACACAAGCCCGCGTTCAAACCGGGCGAACTCAACGTCTACTCGGCGCCGCGCGAGGTCACCGACGTCAGCCGCGCGCTGCGCCACACCGGCCGCCGGGTGATGTTGGTGCCCACCATGGGCGCGCTGCACGACGGGCACCTGGCCCTGGTGCGCGCGGCCAAGCGGGCCCCCGGCTCGGTGGTCGTGGTGTCGATCTTCGTCAACCCCTTGCAATTCGGCGCCGGGGAAGACCTCGAGGCCTACCCCCGGACCCTCGACGACGACCTGGCGCTGCTGCGCGGCGAAGGCGTCGAGATCGCGTTCGCGCCGACCGCCGCGGCGATGTATCCCGACGGCCTGCGCACCACCGTGCACCCCGGCTCGCTGGCCGCCGAACTCGAGGGCGCCGCCCGGCCAACACATTTCGCCGGCGTGCTGACCGTGGTGTGCAAGCTGCTGCAGATCGTGCGCCCCGACCGGGTGTTCTTCGGCGAGAAGGACTATCAGCAGTTGGTCCTGATCCGGCAGCTGGTCGCCGACCTGAACGTCGACGTCGCCGTGGTCGGCGTCCCGACGGTGCGCGAGACCGACGGGCTGGCGATGTCGTCGCGCAACCGCTACCTGGACCCGGTGCAGCGCGAGTTGGCCGCGGCGCTTTCGGCGGCGTTGACGGCCGGCGCGCACGCCGCGGCCGGCGGCGCCCGGGCCGCGCTGGACGCCGCCCGAACCGTGCTCGACGCCGTGCCCGGCCTCGCGGTCGACTACCTGGAGCTGCGCGACGCGCAGCTGGGCCCGGCACGGACCGACGCCCCCGGCCGGCTGCTGGTCGCGGCCAGGCTCGGCGCCACCAGGCTGCTGGACAACATTGCGATCGACGTGGGAATGACGCCGGCACCCGCGGGGGCCGGACGAACCCCGGATGAACACGCGCAATCACCGTGGAGGAATTGATGTTACGGACCATGCTCAAGTCGAAGATCCACCGCGCCACCGTCACGGAGGCCGACCTGCACTACGTCGGCTCGGTGACCATCGACGCCGACCTGATGGACGCCGCGGACCTGCTCGAGGGGGAGCAGGTGACCATCGTCGACGTCGACAACGGCGCCCGCCTGGTCACCTACGCGATCACCGGCGAGCGCGGCACCGGGGTGATCGGAATCAACGGTGCCGCGGCCCATCTCGTTCATCCGGGCGATCTGGTGATCCTGATCGCTTACGGCACAATGGAAGACGCCGAGGCCCGCGCCTACCGGCCGCGGATCGTGTTCGTCGACGCCGGCAACAAGCCGATCGACCTGGGCCACGACCCGGCCTTCGTGCCGGCCCTGGATATCGCGGGGGCGGCGGAGCTGTTAGACCCCCGGATCGGCGCGCGGTAGCCGTGCTGCTGGCCATCGACGTCCGCAACACGCACACCGTCGTCGGACTGATATCCGGATCGAAGGAGCACGCAAAGGTCGTGCAGCAGTGGCGGATCCGCACCGAGTCCGAGGTCACCGCCGACGAGCTGGCGCTGACCATCGACGGCCTGATCGGTGAGGATTCCGAGCGGCTCACCGGCGCCGCCGCCCTGTCCACCGTCCCTTCGGTGCTGCACGAGGTGCGGGTCATGCTCGACCAGTACTGGCCGTCGGTGCCGCACGTGCTCATCGAGCCCGGGGTGCGCACCGGCATCCCGCTGCTCGTCGACAATCCCAAAGAGGTAGGCGCCGACCGGATCGTCAACTGCCTGGCGGCGTTTCACAAGTACGGCAAGGCGGCCATCGTCGTCGATTTCGGATCCTCGATCTGCGTGGACGTGGTGTCGGCGAAAGGGGAGTTCCTCGGCGGCGCCATCGCCCCCGGTGTGCAGGTATCTTCGGATGCCGCCGCGGCCCGCTCGGCGGCCCTGCGTCGGGTCGAATTGGCGCGCCCCCGTTCGGTTGTCGGCAAGAACACCGTCGAGTGCATGCAGGCGGGCGCCGTGTTCGGCTTCGCCGGGCTGGTCGACGGTCTGGTCGGGCGCGTCCGCGAGGACGTGGACGGTTTCGCCACCGACCTGGGCGATCAGGTCGCGGTCGTGGCCACCGGGCACACCGCGCCGCTGCTGCTGCCCGAACTGCACACCGTCGACCACTACGACGAGCACCTGACGCTGCACGGGCTGCGGCTGGTCTTCGAACGCAACCGAGACGCCCAGCGCGGCCGGCTGAAGACGGCGCGCTGAGCGCCGGGCCGGGCGCGTCGACCCCGCGTCCACGGCGTCGAATGTGAAACCTGGCAGGCATTCGGCCCGAAACTCTCGCCCAGGGCCCACACCCAAAGCCCTGAGCGCACACCCGAGGGGCTGTCACTAAGCTGGCACGTCGTGAGTGCCGCCGATAAGGAAGTAGCCGACCTCCCCGAGCAGTTCCGGATCCGCCGGGACAAGCGCGCTCGGCTGTTGGCGGAGGGCCGCGATCCCTATCCGGTCGCCATCGAGCGCACCCACACCCTGGCCGAGGTGCGCGCCGCCCACGCAGACCTGTCGACCGACACCGCGACCGATGACATCGTCGGCGTCGCGGGCCGCGTCATCTTCGCGCGCAACTCCGGAAAATTGTGCTTCGCGACGCTCCAGGACGGCGACGGCACCAGCCTGCAGGTGATGATCAGCCTCGACAAGGTCGGTCGACAGGAGCTCGACGCGTGGAAGGCCGACGTCGACCTGGGCGACGTCGTCTACGTGCACGGCAACGTCATCAGCTCGCGGCGCGGCGAGCTGTCCGTCCTCGCCGACTCCTGGCGGATGGCGGCCAAGTCGCTGCGGCCGCTGCCCGTCGCGCACAAGGAGATGAGCGAAGAGGCGCGGGTGCGGCAGCGCTACGTCGACCTGATCGTTCGCCCCCAGGCGCGCACGGTGGCCCGCCAGCGAATCGCCGTGATCCGCGCGATACGCAACGCCCTGGAACGGCGCGGGTTTCTCGAAGTCGAAACCCCCATGTTGCAGACCCTGGCCGGTGGCGCCGCGGCCCGGCCCTTCATCACGCATTCCAATGCTCTGGACATGGATCTCTACCTGCGGATCGCGCCGGAACTGTTCCTCAAGCGCTGCGTCGTCGGTGGATTCGACAAGGTCTTTGAGCTAAATCGAGTGTTCCGAAACGAGGGAGCCGATTCCACCCATTCTCCGGAATTCTCCATGCTGGAGACCTACCAGACCTACGGAACCTATGATGATTCGGCGCTCGTCACCCGCGAGCTTATTCAAGAGGTGGCCGACGAGGCGATCGGAACGAGACAACTGCCGTTGCCAGACGGCAGTGTCTACGACATAGACGGCGAATGGGCTTCGATACAAATGTATCCGTCGCTGTCGGCGGCGCTCGGGGAAGAGGTCACACCCGCGACGACGGTCGACCGACTGCGCGCCGTCGCGGATCGGCTTGGCCTGGAGATTCCCGACGACCGCGACAAACCCTTCTATGGCCACGGCAAACTCGTCGAGGAACTGTGGGAGCACACGGTCGGCAATACGCTGACCGCACCCACCTTCGTCAAGGATTTCCCTGTCGAGACAACGCCTTTGACTCGCCAGCACCGCAGCATCGCTGGGGTCACCGAAAAGTGGGACCTCTACCTTCGCGGAGTCGAACTGGCCACCGGGTACTCCGAATTGACCGATCCGGTCGTGCAGCGCGAGAGGTTTGCCGCGCAGGCCCGGGCCGCGGCGGCCGGCGACGACGAGGCGATGGCGCTGGACGAAGACTTTCTCGCCGCGCTCGAGTATGGGATGCCGCCGTGCACGGGAACCGGAATGGGTATCGATCGGTTGCTGATGTCTTTGACCGGCCTGTCAATTAGGGAGACAGTTTTGTTCCCGATTGTTCGACCGCACTCCGGTTGAAAGCTCAACTGTACGCGCTGTGTCCGGATTGAGTATTCTGGCTTGTTATGGCAGATTGGTGATTGGGGAGTTCAATACCAACTGCTCAGCAAGCGCTCAGGGAAGAAACGCGAGGATAAGCTAATGGCGAAAAAAGTGACTGTCACCTTGGTCGATGATTTCGACGGCGGAGGCGCGGCCGACGAAACGGTCGAATTCGGGCTTGACGGGGTGGCCTATGAGATTGACCTTTCGGCCGAGAATGCCGCGAAACTGCGGGACGGTTTGCGGCAATGGGTCGAGGCGGGCCGTCGCATCGGCGGCCGGCGTCGCGGGCGTTCCGGCTCGAGCCGCGGACGTGGCGCGATCGACCGCGAGCAGAGCGCCGCGATCCGGGAATGGGCCCGCCGGAACGGGCACAACGTGTCGACGCGTGGCCGCATCCCGGCCGAAGTGATCGACGCATTCCACGCGGCGACCTAACCAAACCGCTTGCCGGCGCCCAGACCTGAGGGATCTGGGCGCCGGTGGTTTGTCATTTTCGCTGGCGGCGAAAAGATCGTCGATCCAGGCGGGAAACGCTTTGGTGGTTTTCCCCGTTTATCTGTTGTGCCTGTTGTTGTGACGGGGAGATGCGGCCTACACGAGGCACCGCAAGGTTAGGAACCCTGGCAGGCCGACCATTACAGTGGATGGCAGGTATGCGCTTCCGGTCCCACTGGCCGGCAGAGGGTTGTACCGATGGTGAGGGAGAGCAGGTAGCCACCGATGTTCGAAAGATTTACCGACCGTGCCCGCAGGGTCGTCGTCCTGGCGCAGGAAGAGGCCCGGATGCTCAACCACAACTACATCGGCACCGAGCACATCTTGTTGGGCCTGATTCACGAGGGCGAAGGCGTCGCGGCGAAGTCGCTGGAGTCGCTGGGGATCTCGCTGGAGGGCGTGCGCAGCCAGGTCGAGGAGATCATCGGCCAGGGCCAGCAGGCGCCGTCGGGACACATCCCGTTCACCCCGCGCGCCAAGAAGGTTCTCGAGCTGAGCCTGCGCGAGGCGCTGCAGCTCGGCCACAACTACATCGGCACCGAGCACATCCTGCTGGGCCTCATCCGCGAGGGTGAGGGCGTGGCCGCCCAGGTGCTGGTCAAGCTGGGCGCCGAGCTGACCCGGGTGCGCCAGCAGGTGATCCAGCTGCTCTCCGGCTACCAGGGCAAGGAGGCCGCGGAGGCCGGGACCGGTGGCCGCGGCGGCGAATCCGGCAGCCCGTCCACTTCCTTGGTGCTCGACCAGTTCGGGCGCAACCTGACGGCCGCCGCGATGGAGGGCAAGCTGGACCCGGTCATCGGCCGCGAGAAGGAAATCGAGCGGGTGATGCAGGTGCTGAGCCGCCGCACCAAGAACAACCCGGTGCTGATCGGCGAGCCCGGCGTCGGCAAGACCGCCGTCGTCGAGGGCCTGGCGCAGGCGATCGTGCACGGCGAGGTTCCGGAGACGCTGAAGGACAAGCAGCTTTACACGCTGGACCTGGGTTCGCTGGTGGCGGGCTCACGGTACCGCGGTGACTTCGAGGAGCGCCTGAAGAAGGTGCTCAAGGAGATCAACACCCGCGGCGACATCATCCTGTTCATCGACGAGCTGCACACGCTGGTGGGCGCCGGCGCCGCCGAGGGCGCGATCGACGCCGCGTCGATCCTCAAGCCCAAGCTGGCCCGTGGTGAACTTCAAACGATCGGCGCCACCACGCTCGACGAGTACCGCAAGTACATCGAGAAGGACGCCGCCCTGGAGCGCCGGTTTCAGCCGGTGCAGGTCGGGGAGCCGACGGTGGAGCACACCATCGAGATCCTCAAGGGGCTGCGCGACCGCTACGAGGCCCACCACCGGGTGTCGATCACCGATTCGGCCATGGTGGCCGCCGCCACGCTGGCCGACCGCTACATCAACGACCGGTTCCTGCCGGACAAGGCGATCGACCTGATCGACGAGGCGGGCGCCCGGATGCGGATCCGCCGGATGACCGCGCCGCCGGACCTGCGCGAGTTCGACGAGAAGATCGCCGACGCGCGCCGCGAGAAGGAATCGGCCATCGACGCCCAGGACTTCGAGAAGGCCGCCAGCCTCCGCGACCGCGAGAAGCAGCTGGTGGCCCAGCGGGCCGAGCGCGAAAAGCAATGGCGCTCCGGCGATCTCGACGTGGTCGCCGAGGTCGACGACGAGCAGATCGCCGAGGTGCTGGGCAACTGGACCGGCATCCCGGTGTTCAAGCTGACCGAGGCCGAGACCACCCGCCTGCTGCGCATGGAGGACGAGCTGCACAAGCGGATCATCGGGCAAGAAGATGCCGTCCGTGCTGTTTCTAAGGCCATCCGCCGCACCCGCGCCGGGCTGAAGGACCCCAAGCGCCCGTCGGGCTCGTTCATCTTCGCCGGCCCGTCGGGTGTCGGGAAGACCGAGCTGTCCAAGGCGCTGGCCAACTTCCTGTTCGGCGACGACGACGCGCTCATCCAGATCGACATGGGCGAGTTCCACGACCGGTTCACCGCGTCGCGGCTGTTCGGTGCCCCGCCGGGATACGTCGGCTACGAGGAGGGCGGCCAGCTCACCGAGAAGGTGCGGCGCAAGCCGTTCTCGGTGGTGCTCTTCGACGAGATCGAGAAGGCGCACCAGGAGATCTACAACAGCCTGCTGCAGGTGCTCGAGGACGGCCGCCTCACCGACGGCCAGGGCCGCACGGTGGACTTCAAGAACACCGTGCTGATCTTCACGTCCAACCTGGGCACGTCCGACATCTCGAAGCCTGTCGGCCTCGGGTTCACCCAGGGCGGCGGTGAGAACGACTACGAGCGGATGAAGCAGAAGGTCAACGACGAGCTGAAGAAGCACTTCCGGCCGGAGTTCCTCAACCGCATCGACGACATCATCGTCTTCCACCAGCTGACTCGCGACGAGATCATCCGGATGGTCGACCTGATGATCGGCCGGGTCGCGGGCCAGCTCAAGAGCAAGGACATGGCGATGGAGCTGACCGACAAGGCCAAGGCGTTGCTGGCCAAGCGCGGCTTCGACCCGGTGCTGGGCGCTCGCCCGCTGCGGCGCACCATCCAGCGCGAGATCGAGGACCAGCTCTCCGAGAAGATCCTCTTCGAGGAGGTCGGACCGGGACAGGTCGTCACGGTCGACGTCGACAACTGGGACGGCGAGGGGACCGGCGAGGACGCGGTGTTCACGTTCACCGGAACCCGCAAGCCGCCGGCCGAGCCGGACCTGGCCAAAGCCGGGGCGCACAGCGCGCCAGAAACGCAGTAGCGGCCGGTGATCGGCGGTCTACACTGACGATGTCCTGACGGGCAACGGAATCTGGTGGAACTCCAGAACGGTCGCGCCACTGTGCATAGTCAGACCCGGAGCTCGTCATCACCAGCGGGGACGCGGTCATCCCCGGAAGGAGTCGACCTTGCCGAACTTTCAGACGACGTCCAACCCCCGGCTAACCGGCACCAGATCGGTTGATCTGTCGGCAACAAGTGCCGCGCTCTGGCTGGCGGCGACCGCCTTCCTGGCGCTGCTGGCGATCTACTTTGTCGGCGTCGATCAGGGTGCGGTGTCGCTGCTCGGCAGCGACACCCACGTGCACGAGTTCGTTCACGATGCACGGCACCTACTCGGCTTTCCCTGCCACTGACGCCGCCACGTGGAGAAGCGTCTGATCGCCCGCGGTCTGTTGGCCGGCGCAATCGGAGCGGTGTTGGCGTTCCTGTTCGCCCGCCTGTGCGCCGAGCCGGTCATTGGCCGGGCGATCGCTTTTGAGGATGGCCGAACCGACGCCGAGAACGCGCACGGCGTGCACGAGCACGGCGTCGAGTTGTTCACCCGAGGAGTGCAGGCCAACGCCGGATTGGGTTTCGGGTTGCTGATTTTCGGTGTCGCGATGGGCGCGCTGTTCGCCGTGCTGTTCTGCGTCGTCTCAGCCCGCGTGAGAGACATTGCGCCGCGGCCACTTTCGCTTCTCTTGGCGGCGGGCGCGTTCGGTGCGGTGTACCTGGTGCCGTTCGTGAAGTACCCGCCGAACCCGCCGGCGGTGGGCCAGTCGGACACCATCCGGGCCCGCACCGGCTGGTATCTGGTGATGGTGCTGGCGTCGGTGGTGCTGGCGATCGCCGCGGTGTGGCTGGCACGCCGGCTTGCCGCCCGCTTCGGTGCGTGGAACGGGAGGCTGCTCGCGGTCGGGGCCTACCTGGTGGCCGTCGTCGTGGTGGCGGTGGCGCTGCCGACCGTGGATGAGACACCCGAACCGTTGCGCGACGCTTCGGGAGCGATCGTGTATCCCGGCTTTCCCGCCGACGTCCTCTACGAATTCAGGGTGCTTTCGCTGGCCACCCAGCTGGTCTTGTGGGCGACCATCGGCGTGGTCTTTGCGACGCTTGCCGGTCGGCTGTTGGGCGAGCGAGCCGAGAGCGGACGGGCACCGAGCATCGCCGCGTGACCGGGGTTGTCCGGCTGACCTTGGTGTCGCACGCGATGAC
The DNA here is from genome assembly GCF_010730745.1 of Mycobacterium heidelbergense. Taxonomy (NCBI): domain Bacteria; kingdom Bacillati; phylum Actinomycetota; class Actinomycetes; order Mycobacteriales; family Mycobacteriaceae; genus Mycobacterium; species Mycobacterium heidelbergense. Next base: position 2,589,061 of record NZ_AP022615.1, read on the forward strand.
CGACGCCATGGCGGCCGCGCGCTTTCCCGCCGACGAGCCGCTCAACGACCTCGGCCGTCGACAGGCCGAAGCCGTTGCGGCCCAACCCAGCCGCGACGCCCGTCCGGTCGCCGGACCCGAGCGGCGCGCCCGCCAAACCGCGCGGCTGCTGGGCCTGACGGCCACAACGGAGCCGCGGTTGGCCGACCTCGATTGCGGGCGGTGGCGCGGGCAGGCGCTCGGCGACCTGAACCCCGAAGACCTCGGGAGGTGGCTGGCCGAGCCGGCCCGGGCGCCGCACGGCGGTGAGTCGATCGTCGACCTGATCGGGCGGGTGGCCGGATGGCTGGGGTCGTTGACCGAAGAAGGGGCCGGCGACGCCTCGGCCACGGTGGCGGTGACGCATCCGGCGGTGATCCGGGCGGCGATCCTGCTGGCCCTCGACGTCCCACCGAAATCGTTCTGGCGCATAGACATCGCACCGGTCAGCAGCACCGTCATGCATTTCCGGAACGGCTGCTGGACGCTGCGGCTATAGCGGCCGTAGCGGCTAACGGGGCGCGATCAACGCGAAGACCTGCTTGGCGATCTGCAACATCCAGCCGGTCACCGTCGGTCCGTGGTCGCGCGGCCAGTTCAGCTGGAAGCTGACCACCCAGGGCTGCCGGGTCTTGTCGACGGCGTACCAGCTGAATGTGAGATCACCGGGCAGCCCACCGGCTTTCGCGCCGATATACGGCCAAACGTTGCGGTCCAGCTGGATGCCCGCCACCGCGGAAAGGATCTGTTTGACCGGTGCGGCCGCGCCGACCGCGTCGGCCTGCAGCGCCGCATGGACGCGGCAGATGTCCTCGGCGTTGCCGTACCACTCCGCGCCGTAGGTAGACGCCGGGGTGTGCGCGCGCGTCGGATCGGGTTGGTACGGAGCGGAATCCGCCTGGGCCAGCAGTTCGGCGCGGACCTGCGGGGAACCCTGCTTCCACCGGCTGCGCAGATCCGGATTGCCCCAGCCGATGGAGAACAGCTCATACATCGTGGGGAACGGAGTCATGCTGGCGGGGTCGTGATGGCCGGCCGTGGCGAGCGCTTGCTCGATCGCGTGGGTGCCCATCCGCCCGATGAGCAGGTCGGTGGCCATGTTGTCGCTGGTGGCGATCATCTTCTCGGCGGCCGTGCGAACCGAAACATGGGCTCCGGCGGGCAGTTCCAGGCCCGAGGAGCCAACCGCCCGGCTCTTGTCGGTGACGGTCAGCTGATCGTCCCAGGACACGGTTCCGTCCTTGACGGCGCCCGCCAGGGCATGCAGCACGTACAACTTGAAAATCGAAGCCAGCGGCAGAGATTCGCCGGTGTTGGTGCCGGCCACCGGGTCGCAGTGGCCTTGAACGGTCGGGTCGACCTTGGCGACCTGGTACGAGTAGCGGGCGCCGGTCTTGCCCAGCACGGCGTCGACGTCGTGCCACGAGGCGATCTTCGGCGCCTGGGTGTCGACGTCGAACCGATCGACCCGCCCGTCGTCGTCGGTGTGTATCCGGATGACTTGTCGCGCGCCGTAAGACGAGACGAGGCGCAGCGTGGCCGCGCTGGCGCCGATGTCGATGCCGTCGAGGGCGAAGGGGCGGTCCCACCAGAGCTCTTCCATGGTGTTTTCGACCGAACTCACCTTGTCGGGCGCGGCAAGGGTGCTGATGCCGACCGGCCCGATGGGCCAGTCCGAGTTGAGCATGTCCATGGTCTGCTGAGCCCGCAGACCGGGAGGAGTCCTGGTGTCGATCCCCCGGCCGGTGTTCGCCGCGTTCGCCTGCGGCGACGGGGGGGACGCGCAACCCGGCGCCAGGGCCACCACCAGTGCCGTGGCGGCGCCGAACGCCGCCACGCGGCGGGGCGCCGACCGTCCGCTAGGCAGTCTGGTCGTTCCCGGCAACGTCCAGCACGACCTCGAATTCCAGCAGCGACGCGCCCGTCGCCACCGGGTTGGCGCGGTGTCCGGCGTGGGCCTCGATGGCGGGGCCGCTCGCCCACGCCTGGAATGCTTCATCGGACTCCCAGTGCGTCACCACGAAGTAGCGGTCCTCGCCCTTGACCGGACGCAGCAGCTGGAAGCCGAGGAAACCGGGTTGGTTCTCGACGGCGTGCGCGCGGTGGGCGAACCGCTTCTCCAGTTCGGGGCCGGCGTCGGCGGGCACCTCGATTGCGTTGATCTTCACGACTGGCGGCATTCCGCTAATCTACCGCGCGTCTCCCCTTGTCAAACCCCCGGGCCGCCGCGCCGAGCGTGTTCTCAGGGTGAGATTTCGGGCGATTTCTCGCCCTGAGAACACGCTCGGCGGCCCGGGAGGCGGCGGGCCACGCAAGATGGTGCTATGCCCTCCGAGCTGTTGACCTGCCACGGCGGCCGCGGCCGACCGGTGGTGCTGGTGCATGGACTGATGGGCCGCGGCACCACGTGGTCGCGTCAGCTGCCGTGGCTGACCCGGTTGGGCACGGTGTACACCTACGACGCCCCGTGGCACCGGGGTCGTGACGTCGACGATCCGCACCCGGTCAGCACCGAGCGGTTCGTGGCCGACCTGGCCGGCGCGGTAAGCGCGTTGGGGGCACCGGCCAGGCTCGTCGGGCATTCGATGGGTGCCCTGCACTCGTGGTGCCTGGCCGCCGAGCGTCCGGATTTGGTTTCGGCGCTGGTGCTCGAGGACATGGCCCCGGATTTCCGTGGCCGCACCACCGGTCCCTGGGAGCCGTGGGTGCATGCCCTTCCCGTCGAATTCGACTCCGCGCGGCAAGTGTTCGACGAATTCGGGCCCGTCGCCGGGCGGTATTTCCTGGAGGCCTTCGACCGCACCGCCACCGGTTGGCGGTTGCACGGCCACGCCTCGCGATGGATCGAGATCGCCGCCGAATGGGGCACCCGGGACTACTGGGCGCACTGGACCGCCGTGCGGGCCCCGGCGCTGCTCATCGAGGCCGGCAACTCGGTCACGCCACCGGGCCAGATGCGCGCGATGGCCAAAACCGGTTCCCGGACAATCTATTTGCGCGTTGCCGAGGCCGGTCACCTGATTCACGACGAGGCGCCGCGGGTGTACCGCGACGCGGTCGAGTCCTTCTTGGCGGGGCTCGACCGGCGCTGCTGAGCGGCGCAACGTCGGGCTTCGCGCTCGCCCGCGAGCGGCGCGGCACCAGATGATAAATTCTTCAATTGGTCGAACATAGAAATTGTGGAGTCTTCAGGAGATCTGTCGTGTCGGAGCCGCTGTACCAGGTCAAGGCCGAGTTTTTCAAGACGTTGGGGCATCCGGCGCGGATCAGGATTCTCGAGCTCCTCGTGGCCGGCGACAAGCCGGTCGCCGAGCTGCTGTCCGAGGTTGGGCTGGAAGCGTCGAACCTGTCCCAGCAGCTGGGCGTTTTGCGCCGAGCCGGCGTGGTCGACGCGCACCGGGACGGCAACACGATGATCTACTCGATCGCCTCACCGGACATCGCCGAGCTGCTGATGGTCGCGCGCAAGGTTCTCACCGGGGTGTTCAGCGACCGCGTGGCGGTGTTGGCGGACCTGCGCGCCGGCAGCGCGCTGTAGCGTCCATGGGCTGGATTCGCAAAGCCTTCGGTGTCGGTCGGATCGCCGAACGGGCGGCGCCCGCACCGCGACCGGTGGTGAAACCGCCTGCCGGAGTGCGTGGTTCGCTTCAGATCCGGCACGTGGACGCGGGCTCCTGCAACGGGTGCGAGGTGGAGATCGCGGGCGCGTTTGGCCCGGTGTATGACGCCGAGCGGTTCGGTGCGCGCCTGGTGGCGTCCCCGCGCCACGCGGATGCGCTGCTGGTGACCGGCGTCGTGACACGCAACATGGCCGGTCCATTGCGGACCACCCTCGACGCCACCCCGCAGCCGCGGCGGGTGATCGCCTGCGGGGACTGTGCGCTGAACCGAGGCGTCTTCGGGGATGCCTACGGTGTGGTCGGCGCGGTGGGTGAGGTGGTGCCCGTCGACGTGGAAATCCCGGGCTGCCCGCCGACGCCGAGCCAGATCATCGCGGCTCTCAGATCGGTCACCGGCAAGTGACTGCTGAACCGATGACCCGTGCGGGTCCCGCGCCAAACATGTTGACCCGCAACGACGTCGGGCCCGCCCTGCTGGGCGTGTTGACGTCGACGCTCGGCGCGGGCGGGGTGTGGGCGGGCCTGCTGGGGATGTTCGGTTCCGTTCGCGCGGTGCGCATCGGGTGGTTGCTCCCCTTGTCCGGGGTGCAACTGAGCCTCGATCCGCTGGGCGGGTTCTTTATGACGCTCACGGGCGCGGTCGCGGTCGCGGTCGGGCTGTACGTGATCGGGTATGCCGGGCGCGGACACCTGAGTCGGGTCACGCTGTCGGTGTTGCCGATGTTTGTCGCGGCGATGCTGCTGGTGCCCGCCGCGGCGTCGGTGACCACGTTTCTGCTGGCGTGGGAGTTGATGGCCGTCGCGTCGTTGGTGTTGGTCCTGGCCGACCACACCCGCGCGCAGGTTCGTTCCGCCGCATTGGTGTACGCGGTGATGACCCAGCTGGGGTTCGCGGCGATCCTGGTCGGGCTGATGGTGTTGTCGGCGGGTGGCGGCGCGGACCGGTTCGCCGATTTGCGCCAGCTGCCGCAGGGCGCCCGCGCCGCGGTCTTTGTGTTGACGACGGCGGGGTTCGGGTCGAAGGCCGGTCTGGTGCCGCTGCACGCCTGGCTGCCGCGCGCGCACCCGGAGGCGCCCAGCCCGGTATCGGCGCTGATGAGCGCCGCGATGGTCAACCTGGGCGTGTACGGCATCTGCCGTGTCGATCTGCAGCTGCTCGGACCGGGTCCGCGGTGGTGGGGGCTCACCCTGATGGTTGTCGGCGGGGCGTCGGCGCTCTACGGCGTGGTGCAGGCTTCGGTGGCCACGGATCTCAAACGGCTACTTGCCTATTCGACGACCGAGAACCTCGGGCTGATCACGCTGGCGCTGGGAGCCGCGACCCTGTTCGCGGCCTCCGGCGCGTACGCCCCCGCGACGATCGCCGCCGTCGCGGCCATGCTGCACCTGATCGCGCATGCGGCCTTCAAAAGCCTCGGATTCCTGGCGGCGGGGGCGGTGCTGGCCGCCACGGGGGAGCGTGACCTCGACCGGCTGGGCGGCCTGGCCCGGCGCATGCCGGCGACCACCACCCTGTTCGGGGTGGCCGCGCTCGGGGCGTGCGGGTTGCCCCTGGGCGCCGGGTTCGTCAGCGAGTGGTTGCTGCTTCAATCGCTGATCCACACGGCCCGCGGGCATGCCACCGTCCTGGCCCTGACGACACCGCTGGCGGTGGGCGCGGTCGCACTCACCACCGGCCTGGGGGTTGCGGCGATGGTCAAGGCATTCGGGATCGGATTCCTGGCCCGGCCCCGGTGCGCGGAGGCCGCCCGGGCCCGCGAGGCGCCAGGCAGCATGCTGGCCGGCATGGCGATCGCGGCGGCGGCCTGCCTCGTGCTGGCGGTGGCGCCCTCGGTCACCGCGCCCGCCCTGCGTCGGGCGGTGGCCGCGCTACCCGCGGCGCGGGCGGTGGAGTTCACCGATCTCGGCGCCGTGGTGCGGCTGCCCGGTCTGCAGGGCTCGATCGCACCCGGGGTGATCGCCGCCGGCTTCGGGGTGTCCGTGATGGCGGCCGCCATCCTGGCGCGTTGGCGTCGTGGGCGGCGCCCGGCACCCGCCGCATTGCCGTTATGGGCTTGTGGCGCAAACGATCTCACCGCTCGCATGCAGTACACGGCCACGTCGTTCGCCGAGCCGCTGCAACGGGTCTTCGATGACGTCCTGCGTCCCGACACCGACATCGAGGTGACCCACGTCGCCGAGTCGCGGTACCTGGCCGACAAGATCACCTACCGCACCAGAATCTCCGATGCGATCGAGGAACGCTTCTACACGCCGGTGATCCGGACCGTGGCGGCCGCCGCGGCGATGATGCGGCGCGCCCACACCGGCAGCGTGCACCTGTACCTGGCGTACGGTGCGCTCGGCGTGCTGATCGTGCTGGTGATCGCCCGATGAACGCCCTGTCCTACGTCGCGGGCGCCGTGCAGATCGGCGCCGTGATGGTCGCGGCGCCGCTGGTGGTCGGCCTCACCCGCCAGGTACGCGCACGCTGGGAGGGCCGCGTCGGCGGCGGCGTCCTGCAGCCGTGGCGCGACATACTCAAACAGCTTGGCAAACAACAGATCACCCCGCTCGGCACTACGGCGGTGTTCGCGGCCGCCCCCGCCATCGTCGCCGGGTCGACGTTGCTGATCGCCGCGATCGCACCGCTGGTCGCCACCGGATCGCCACTGGATGCCAGCGCCGACTTGTTCGTGGTGGTCGGCCTGCTGTTTGTCGGCACCGTCGCGTTGACCCTGGCCGGCATCGACACCGGCACCTCGTTCGGCGGCATGGGGGCCAGCCGCGAGATCACCATCGCCGCCTTGGTCGAACCCACGATCCTGCTCGCGGTGTTCGCACTGTCGGTTCCGGCGGGATCGGCGAATCTCGGTGCGCTGGTGGCGAATACCATCACCCACCCGGGCCAGGTGATGTCGCTGCCGGCGGTGCTGGCGTTTGCCGCGCTGGTGATCGTGATCGTCGCCGAGACGGGACGGCTTCCGGTGGACAACCCCGCCACCCACCTCGAGCTCACCATGGTGCACGAGGCGATGGTCCTCGAATACGCCGGCCCGCGCCTGGCGCTGGTCGAGTGGGCGACCGGGATGCGGTTGACAGTGCTGTTGGCGCTGCTGGCAAACCTGTTCGCGCCGTGGGGTATCGCCGGCGGCTGGCCCGGCGCGGTGGACATCGTCGTCGGCGTCGCGGCGGTGGTGGCCAAGGTGGCCCTGCTGGCGGCCCTGCTCGCAACGGTCGAGGTGTTCGTCGCCAAGCTGCGGTTGTTCCGGGTTCCCGAGCTGCTGGCGGGGTCTTTTCTGCTGGCCCTGCTCGCGGTGATCGCCGCCAACTTCTTCACGGTGCCGACATGACGTACGACACTTTCGCGGTGTTGGTCGACCTCGCCGCCGGCGGGCTGATCTTGGCGGCGGTGCTGGTCGTGTGGCGCCGCGACCTGGTCGCCATCGTCCGCCTGCTGGCCTGCCAGGGCGTCGCGCTGGCGGCCATCCCCGTCCTGCGCGGCGCGTACGACGGCGACGCCGCGCTCATCGGCGTCGGCGTCGCGGTGCTGGTGTTGCGCGCCGCGGTGCTGCCGCGGCTGCTGTCCCGCGCGTTCGGCGCCGAGCCACGCACCCACCAGACCCGCCGCGAGGCCACCCCGCTGGTGAACACCGCGACGTCGCTACTGATCACCGCCGTGCTGACGCTCGCCGCGTTCGCCGCCACCCGACCCTTGGTGAACCTGCAGCCGGCGGCCTCGACCACCGCGGTCCCGGCCGCCACCTCGGTGGTGCTCATCGCGCTGTTCGTGATGGTGACGCGGCGGCACGCGGTGTCGCAGGCCGCGGGATTCCTCATGCTGGACAACGGAATCGCCGCGACCGCGTTTTTGCTCACCGCCGGGGTGCCGCTGATCGTGGAGCTGGGAGCGTCCCTGGACGTGCTGTTCGCGGTCCTCGTGATCGGCGTCCTGACGGGCCGGCTGTCCCGGACCTTCGGCGGCGCCGACCTGGACGCATTGCAGGAGTTGCACGACTGATGACCGGGTTACTGCTCGTCGCGATCCTCACGCCGATCGCCGCCTCGATCGCCACCCTGGTGGTCGGGTGGCGCCGGGCAACCGCCACACTGATCGTCGGATCCGCGGTAACGGTGCTCGGGTGCGGCGCGGCGCTGGGGCTGCGCGTCGGATCGGGGACCCGGTTCGCGTTGGGCGGGCTGCTGCGGGTCGACGCTCTGAGCGTCACGATGCTGATCGTCATCGGAGTCGTTGCCACGCTGGCCACGTGGGCCAGCGTCGGCTACCTCGACGCCGAATTGGCGCGCGGCCATACCGACCTCCGCGGCGCCCGGGCGTACGGCGCGCTGACCGCGGCGTTCCTGGCGGCGATGGTTGTCGCGGTGTGCGCCAACAACATTGGCGTCATCTGGGTCGCGATCGAAGCCACCACGGTGATCACCGCCTTTCTGGTCGGGCACCGCCGCACCCGCACGGCGCTCGAGGCGACCTGGAAATACGTCGTGATCTGTTCGGTCGGCATCGCGATCGCTTTCCTGGGCACCGTGCTGCTGTACTACGCCGCCGAGCATGCCGGCGCGCCGGCCGCCGCGGCCCTGAACCTCGACGTGCTCATGGCGCACGCGGGTGGGCTCGATCCGGGCACCGCCCGACTGGCGGGCGGGTTGCTGTTGGTCGGCTACGGCGCCAAGGCGGGGCTGTTCCCGTTTCACACCTGGTTGGCCGACGCCCACAGCCAGGCCCCGGCACCCGTTTCGGCGCTGATGAGCGGGGTGCTGTTGTCGGTGGCGTTCTCGGTGCTCATCCGCGTCAAACCGATCGTCGACGCCGCCGCCGCGGCCACCTTCATGCGGTCCGGGCTGCTGGTGGTCGGGCTGGCGACGCTGGTGATCGCCGCCCTGATGCTGACCGTGACGCCCGATATCAAACGGATGCTTGCCTATTCGTCGATGGAGAACATGGGCTTGATCGCGATCGCCGCGGCCGCCGGCACCACGCTGGCGATCGCCGCGCTGCTGCTGCACGTGCTCGCCCACGGGATCGGCAAGACGGTCCTGTTCTTGGCCAGCGGTCAGCTGCAGGCCGCCCACGACTCCACCGCCATCGCGGACATCACCGCGGTGCTGCGGCGCTCCCGCCTGGTCGGTGTGTCGCTTGCCGTCGGCGCGGTCGTGTTGCTCGGGTTGCCGCCCTTTGCCATGTTCGCCAGCGAGTTGGCCATCGTCCGTTCCCTCGCGGACGCCCGGCTCACCTGGGCCCTGGGGGTGGGCATCGCGCTGATCGCGGTCGCCTTCGCGGCGCTGGCGCGCAACTCGGGCCGCATCCTGCTGGGCCGGCCCACCGGCGCGGTAGAGATCGCGGTGCCACGCACGGTGGCGGCGGCCCTGTTGCTCGGTGTCGCGGCATCGATCGCCCTCGGTGTCACCGCCGGCCCGCTCACCGGCCTGTTCACCGCCGCGGCCGCCGACGTTGGGGCGCCCCGATGAGCCACGACTGGGTCCGCCGCAGGCTGTCCCAGGACGGGCTGACCGAGATGGCGGAAGACCTGCTGGACAAGGGCTTTCGGCTGGGCCTGATGGCAGCCCACGACGACGGCGCCACCTTGCGCGTCGTGTACCTGTTCCTCGCCGGCTGGCCCGATCGCCGCGTCGAGCTCGAATGCGTTGTGCCCAGCGCCGATCCGGCGGTGCCTTCGCTGGCATATCTCTCGTTCGCGGCCGGCCGATTCGAGCGCGAGATGGCCGACCTGTATGGGATCCGGCCCGTCGGGCATCCCAGGGTGCGTCGGCTGGTGCGACACGCCCACTGGCCCGAGGACTGGTATCCCATGCGCGGCGCCGCCGCGCCCGCATCGGAATTCGAAGGCGCCGCCCATTTCCCGTTCGTCACCGTCGAGGGGCCGGGAGTATACGAGATCCCCGTGGGCCCGGTTCACGCCGGGGTGATCGAACCCGGCCACTTCCGCTTCTCCGTCGCCGGCGAGACCGTGCTGCGGCTGAAGGCTCGACTGTGGTTCGTCCACCGGGGCGTGGAAAAGCTTTTCCAGGGCCGGCCGGCCGACGGCGCGGTCGACCTGGCCGAGCGCGTCAGCGGCGACACCTCCATCGCTCACGCCCTCGCCCACAGCCTCGCGATCGAAGACGCGCTCGGGGTCGAACTCCCCGACGACGCGCGGCGCCTGCGCGCGCTGCTCGTCGAGCTGGAGCGCCTCTACAATCACGTCGCCGACCTGGGCGCGCTGGCCAACGACGTCGGATTCTCCCTCGCCAACGCGCACGCGCAACGCATCCGCGAGCGACTGCTGCGAATCAACGCGGTGGTCACCGGGCATCGGTTGCTGCGCAACGCCATTCGCCCCGGGGCGGTCGCGCTGCGGGCGCTCCCCGACGCCACCGAGCTGAGGTCCGTTGCGGCCGACGTCGCCGAGGTCGCCGAACTGACCCTGCGCAACACGGTGCTGTACGACCGGTTCGACGGGACGGCCGTCCTGCACACGGAGGACGCTCACGCCCTCGGCTGCCTCGGCTACGTCGCGCGCGCCAGCGGAATGCGCACCGACGCCCGGCTCCAACACCCCACCACCGCGCTGCCCGTCACCGAGATCGGCGCCGCCGCGGGTGACGTGCTGGCGCGCTACACGGTGCGGCGCGACGAATTCGCCGCGTCCACCGAGTTGGCATGCCGGCTGATCGAAACACACTCCGGCCCAACCGAATACGCCGTCACCCCGGCGCCGCCGCGCACGGCCCGCAGCGGTATCGGCATCGTCGAGGGTTGGCGCGGCACCGTCGTCCATCGCGTCGAAATCGACGACGCCAACCGTATCACCCGCGCCAAGATCGTCGACCCCTCCTGGTTCAACTGGCCCGCGCTGCCCGTCGCGATGGCCGACACCATCGTCCCCGACTTTCCGCTGGCGAATAAGAGCTTCAACCAGTCCTACGCCGGCAATGACCTTTGAGAGACCTCTGATCAGCCGCGCGGCCGGTCCTCGCCCGGCAATGCGAACCGCCCGTCGGCCGTCGGCCTCACCAGGCCGTCGGCCAGCAACGAATCCAGCGCTCTGTCGCGCTGCTGGGTGTCGGTCAGCCAGGCCAGGTCCAGCTCCGCTCGCGTGACCGGAGAGTCGTTGTCGCGCAAGACGTCCAACAAACGGCCGCGCACCTGACGGTCGGTCCCGGCGTAGGCCTGGACGCGACGGGCCGGCCCCTGCGCGGGCGGATAGGCGGCTTGCCGCCACGCGCACGCGGCAACCGGGCACAACCCGCAGCGCGGCGCCCGCGCCGTGCACACGGTCGCGCCCAGCTCCATCAGCGCGACCGAAAACTCCGGCGCCACCTCGTCGTTCGGCAGCAGCGCCGCCACGTCGGCGTGGTCACGCGCCGCCGACGGCGCGCCGGCATCGGCCAGGCCGTGCACCGCGCGGGCCACCACGCGACGCACGTTGGTGTCCACCACGGGCACCGGCCGGCGATAGGCGAAGCAGGCCACGGCCCGCGCGGTGTAACCACCGACGCCCGGCAACCCCAACAGAGTGTCGACGTCATCGGGGACCACGTCGTCGTGGTCACGGGCAATGACGATGGCGCACTCGTGCAAGCGCTTTGCCCGCCTCGGATAGCCGAGCTTGCCCCAGGCGCGCAGCACGTCGGCGGCGCTGGCCGCCGCGGTGGCCGACGCCGTCGGCCACCGCCGCACCCAGTCCGGCCAGATCGACAGCACCCGGGCCACCGGCGTCTGCTGCAGCATGAACTCGCTGACCAGGATTTGCCATGCGCTGACGCCCGGCCCCCTCCAGGGCAGGTCACGGCGCGACCGGCCGTACCACGCCACTAGCTCGTCGGCCGGGATGCCCAGTTGACTAGGCATTCGAGGCCGCGGCACAGCACAATATTTGACATGCCCAATACCAGTCCGGTAACCGCGTGGAAAGCACTCAAAGAGGGTAACGAGCGATTCGTCGCAGGCAAGGCCGAGCATCCCAGCCAAAGCGTCGAGCATCGAGCCAGCCTGGCCGCCGTCCAGAAGCCGACCGCGGTGATATTCGGCTGCGCGGACAGCCGCGTCGCCGCCGAGCTGATCTTCGATCAGGGCCTGGGCGACATGTTCGTGGTTCGCACCGCCGGGCAGGTCATCGATTCGGCGGTGCTGGGGTCCATCGAGTACGCCGTGACCTTGCTCGACGTGCCACTCATCGTCATCCTCGGTCACGACAGCTGCGGCGCCGTCAAGGCGGCGCTGGGGGCGATCGAGGACGGCACGATACCCGGCGGCTTCGTGCGGGATCTGGTGGAGCGGGTGGCGCCGTCGATCCTGATGGGCCGCCGCGACGGCCTGACCCGCGTCGACGAGTTCGAGGAAAGGCACGTGCGCGAGACGGTGGTCCAGCTCATGGCGCGCTCGATGGCCATCGCCGAGCGGGTGGCCGCCGGCACCTTGGCCATCGCGGCCGTCACCTATCACCTCGCCGACGGGCGGGCGGCGCTGGTCGACCACGTCGGCGATATCGGAGAGTAACGGCCGGTTCGCTCGCCGCTCTTTACACGGCGGTCGGCCAGCGAACAGGGCGACACGCCGAGGCGGGTCAAACAAATCCGCGTGACCTGCGCCTACGGTGTGAATGTGCTGGATCTTGAACCGCGTGGCCCGCTACCCACCGAGATCTATTGGCGGCGCAGGGGCCTGGCCCTGGGCATCGCGGTCGTCGTGATCGGGATCGTGGCCGCCACGATCGTCGCCTTCATGGGCAACAGCGCGGGTGCCAAACCCGCCAATGCCGACAAACCCAACTCCGCGCAAAGCAAGCCGGGCTCGCCCGCGCCGCAGGCGCCGGCACCGCCGGGGCAGGAAGGCGTCACCCCGGTGCCGGCACCGCAGGGGCAGAACCCCGAGTCACCCACGCTGACCGCCGCGGTCCAGCCGCCGCCGGTGCTCAAGGAGGGCGATGACTGCCCCGATTCGACGCTGGCCGTCAAGGGCCTGACCAACGCGCCCCAGTACTTCATCGGCGACCAGCCGAAATTCACCATGGTGGTCACCAACATCGGGCTGGTGTCCTGCAAGCGCGACGTCGGGGCCGCGGTGCTGGCCGCCTACGTCTACTCGCTGGACAACAAGCGGCTGTGGTCCAACCTGGACTGCGCGCCGTCCAACGAGACCCTGATCAAAACCTTCACGCCGGGCGAGCAGGTGACCACGGCGGTGACCTGGACGGGAATGGGCTCCGCGCCGCACTGCCCGCTGCCGCGGCCGGCGATCGGGCCCGGCACCTACAACCTCGTCGTGCAGCTGGGAAACCTGCGTTCGCAGCCGGTTCCGTTCATCCTCAATCAGCCGCCACCGCCGCCGGGGCCGGTGCCGGGTCAGCCGGCGCTCGCGCCGCCGCCGGAGGCGCCGCCGGGGGTCGCTCCGGGCCCCGTTCCCGCGGGGTAACCGGACTCAGCTGAGCGGGTCGGCTATCGTCGACTCCGCCAGTTGCGACAACCCCTCCCGGATGTGACGGGCCCACATCGCGCCGATGCCGTCCACCGATTCCAGGTCGTTGGCGCTGGCCGCCAGCAGGCCCTGCAGGGTGCCGAACGCCCGGACCAACAGGTCCACGTGCGCGAACTGCAGGCGGGGGATGCCGGCCATCGCGCGGTAGCCACGCGGGCTGAGCGCCGAATCCTGCGCCTCGGTGGTCGTCGGGTATCCGAAAACCTTTGCCAGCGAAGTGAAGTCGAGCAGTTCGGTGTCCGACAGGGCATCGAGTTCTTCCAGGGTTGCGGTCATCTGCGCCGCGGACAGCGGCTCGGGGCTGGCGTGGTAGTCGCGCACGATCAGTTCCCGGGCGGTGTCGTTGCCGCCCAGCAGCTCCTCGAGCTGCAGCCGCAGTTGGCGCCCGTCGGTGCCGAGTTCCACGCAGTCATAGTCGATCACCAAGCCGATGCGCCGGACCAGCTCGAGCCGCTGCACCACCGTCATCACGTCGCGCAGCGTGACGAAGTCCTCGATCTCGGCCCGCGACAGTTGCCTGCTGACCTCGTCGAGCCTGGTCTTGTACCGCTCCAGGGTGGCGATGGCCTGGTTGGCCCGCGACAGGATGGTCGCGGAATCGGCCACCACGTGGCGCTCCCCGGCGGCGTAGACGGTGACGATGTTCATCGAGTGGCTCACCGAGATCACCGGGTAGCCGGTCTGGACCGCGGCCCGTTCCGCGGAGCGGTGGCGGGTCCCCGACTCGTCGGTCGGTATCGACGGATCGGGCACCAACTGGACGTTGGCCCGCACGATGCGGCTGCCGTCGGTGGACAGCACGACGGCGCCGTCCATCTTCGCCAGCTCGCGCAGCCGCGTCGGCGCGTACCGGACGTCGAGGGCGAAGCCGCCGTCGCAGATGGCCTCGACGTTCTCGTCGTTGCCGAGCACGATCAGCGCACCGGTGCGGCCGCGCAGGATGCGCTCCAGGCCGTCCCGCAGCCCCGTGCCCGGGGCCAGGCGGGCAACGGTCTCACGCAGCGTCGGACGGGTCACAGCGTGTCATTGTGCGGCCCTTTGTGCTACACGTCTAGCCGTTGCGGTCCGGGGTGCGCACCGGACCGGTGGTCGGCGATGTCGATCATGTGCTCCAGGGCGGCGACGATGGTGGGTGCGGTCAGCGGGCGCATGCCCGCGGGGACCCCGTCGCAACCCGGCGGGATGAGCGCGATGGTGAATCCCTGCCGTGCGGCCTCGATCAGGCGCCGTTCCATGCCGTTGACCCGGCGCAGATCGCCGGCGAGACCCACTTCGCCGATCATTACCGCCGTGGTGGGCAGCGGCAGATTCGCGTACGCGGAGGCCAGCGCGGTCGCGACGGCGAGATCCGAGGATGGGTCGGTCAACCGCATGCCGCCCACGGTCGACAGATAGATGTCGGTGGCGGCGATGGGCAGCTTGGCGTGCTTTTCCAGCACGGCCGTGATCATCGCGGCGCGGGAGTGGTCGATGCCGCTGACGGCGCGGCGCGGCGAGCCGCCGGACGGGGCGGCCAGCAGCGCCTGGACTTCGCCGATCAACGGCCGCTTTCCATCCAGCGTCACCGTGATCGCGGTCCCGGCGACCGGCGCCGGCCGCTGATCCAGGAAGAGGTGCGACGGGTCGGTCACGTCCTCGATTCCGTTGTCGTGCAGCATGAAACAACCGACCTCGTCGGCCGCGCCGAACCGGTTCTTGACGCCGCGGACCATGCGCAGCGAGCCGTTGCGGTCGCCTTCGAAATGCAGCACCACGTCGACGAGATGCTCGAGGGAGCGCGGCCCGGCGATGGCCCCGTCCTTGGTGACGTGGCCGACGAGAATCAGGGCGACGCCATCGGCCTTCGCGGCCGCGGTCAGCGCCGCGGTCACCGCGCGCACCTGCGTGACCCCGCCGGCGACGCCGTCGGCCTCGGTGGTGGACATCGTCTGCACCGAGTCCACGATGACCAGCGCCGGCCTGACCGTCGCGATGTGGTCCAGCACCGCGTGCAGGTCGGATTCGGCGGCCAGGTAGACCTCGTCACCGCCGCAGCCGGTCCGGTCGGCCCGCAGCCGGATCTGGCCCGCGGACTCCTCACCGGAGATGTACAGCGCCCGCCGGCCCGACTGGGCCCAGCGATGGGCGACCTTGAGCAACAGCGTCGACTTACCGACCCCCGGATCGCCGGCCAGCAGCGTGACCGAACCGGGCACCACGCCGCCGCCGAGCACCCGGTCGAGTTCGTCTACGCCCGTCGAGCGGTGCCGGCTGACATTGGGTTCGATGGAACTGATCGGGACGGCTCGCGAAGCCGGGTGCCGACGGCCGGCGCGACCGACCGCCGCGAGCGCCGGAACCTCGTCGATGGTGCCCCACGTGCCGCACTCCAGGCAGCGGCCCACCCACTTGGCCGTGACGTGTTGGCATTCCGAGCAGCGGTATTGGGAGCGTGCGTTTGCCACGCCGTGACCGTATCGGGCCGGTGTGACAAGCCCGGTGGGACAGGTCGGCCGGCTAGACCCGTTCGGGTCCCAGTCCGGCCGAAATCGGGACCATCACGCTGGCCTGCCCTGCCTTCTCGAAAGTGAAAGTGAAGTTGTAGGTGAGGCCGTTCGAGATGGGCTTGGCCAGGTCGACGGTCGCCTTGACGGCGTTGTTGGAGCCCAGGGGGCCCGGCGCCACGTTCTGGCCGTCGGGCGCGCCGATGAACAGGATGCCGCCGGCCGGCACCCGGCCGTCGCCGGTCACCGTCACCGGCCCGATGTCACTGGTGATGCCCACCAGCCTGTCCGCGACGTCGGGCGACTGGTTGACGGCCACCGCCACCAGGTTGACCGTTCGGCCCGGCTGCAGGAAGTCACCGGTCTGGACGGCCTGCATCCGGATGTCGCGCAGCGCGACGTTGTTGATCGTGACCCGGTTGCCGTTCACGGCCGGCTCCTGGGTGGCCATCTGCGAGATCTGACCGGCTCCGCAGCCGCTGAGCGAGGCGGCGGCGGCCAAGGCGGCCAGACCGACGGCGACCCGGGTGGCCGGGGCGGAACGTCGGATCGGGAGGCCGATCTTGAAGCGGTTCACTCGATGCCTCCTGCTCGGCTCGCGCCGTCATGACCCATCATGACGGTGGTTCAACTACGCAACTATGCACAGTAGTAGGAACGTTCTGCCAGCGGTAGCGGAGGGCACCGGACCAGCGCCGCAGGCTCCGGGTGGGGTGCCTGCGCGGGCCGAACAGCGGCGTTGGTAGTGTGTGCCCTTGCACGTCTTGCTCCGCCTGTCAACCCCTAATCTGCCCGCGTTGTGCCCCTGACCTGCATCGTTGCTTCGCACGCCTTGGGCCGCCGTGTTAGGATGAAGTAACGAAAGGGGCTCGAATCAGATGATCTTCAAGGTCGGCGACACCGTTGTCTATCCACACCACGGTGCTGCGTTAGTCGAGGCGATCGAAACCCGGACCATCAAAGGGGAACAAAAAGAGTATCTCGTCTTGAAGGTGGCGCAGGGAGACCTGACGGTTCGAGTACCCGCAGACAACGCCGAATACGTCGGTGTTCGCGACGTCGTCGGGCAGGAAGGCCTCGACAAGGTCTTCCAGGTGTTGCGTGCCCCCCACACGGAAGAGCCGACCAACTGGTCCCGCCGCTACAAGGCCAACCTGGAAAAACTCGCCTCCGGCGATGTCAACAAGGTGGCCGAGGTCGTGCGCGATCTGTGGCGACGCGACCAGGAACGCGGCCTGTCCGCCGGCGAGAAGCGGATGCTGGCCAAGGCCCGGCAGATCCTGGTCGGCGAGCTGGCGCTGGCCGAGAGCACCGACGATGCCAAGGCGGAGACCATCCTCGACGAGGTTCTGGCCGCCGCTTCCTGAAGGCCCTGAGGCTCTGGTGGTCGGGGGCACGGTTGTCGCAGTGGTCCCGGCCGCGGGGTCGGGGGAGCGGCTGGCCGCGGGCATCCCGAAGGCGTTCTGCGAACTCGACGGGCGCACCCTGCTGGAATGCGCCGTCGCCGGGCTGCTGGAGTCCGGGGTCGTCGATCATGTCGTGGTGGCGGTCCCCGCCGACCGCATCGACCAGGCCAAACAGTCCCTAGATGACCGGGCGACCGTCGTCGCCGGCGGGGCCGACCGCACGGAATCGGTGGGCCTGGCCCTGGCGGCTCTCCCCGGCAACCCCGACTTCGTGCTGGTGCACGACGCCGCCCGGGCGCTGACGCCGCCGTCGTTGGTCGTGCGCGTGGTCGACGCGTTGCGGGCCGGTCACGGCGCCGTCGTGCCGGCGCTGCCCTTGTCTGACACCATCAAGGCCGTGGATGCCAACGGGGCGGTCCTGGGCACGCCGGAGCGCGCCGGCCTGCGGGCGGTGCAGACCCCGCAAGGGTTCGCCACCGAGCTGCTGGTGCGCGCCTATCGGGCCTCTCGGGGCGCCGCCGGTTTTACCGACGACGCGTCCCTGGTCGAGCGTGTCGGCGGCCAGGTTCAGGTGGTCGACGGCGACCCGCTGGCGTTCAAGATCACCACCCGGCTCGATCTGCTGCTGGCCCACGCGATCGTGCGCCGATGACCGAGCTGCCACGCGTCGGTTTGGGCGCCGACGTGCACCCGATTCAACCCGGGCGCCCCTGCTGGCTGCTCGGCTTGCTGTTTGCCGGCGCCGACGGCTGCGCCGGCCACTCCGACGGGGACGTCGGCGCGCACGCGCTGTGCGACGCGCTGTTGTCGGCCGCCGGGCTGGGCGACATCGGCGCGGTATTCGGGGTGGACGATCCGCGATGGGAGGGGGTCAGCGGCGCCGACATGCTGCGCCACGTCGCCGGCCTGACGTCCCGGCACGGCTACCGGATCGGAAACGCCGCCGTGCAGGTGATCGGCAACCGGCCGAAGGTCGGCCCGCGACGCGCCGAGGCGCAGCGGGTGCTGTCGGACCTGCTGGGGGCGCCGGTGTCGGTGTCGGCGACGACCACCGACGGGCTGGGCCTGACGGGGCGGGGCGAGGGCCTGGCGGCCATCGCGACCGCGCTGCTAGTGCCCGTCGGCTAGGCCGACGCCGGCCCGCCGCCCCTCGAGCGTCACGCTGGCGTGGCACTCGGCGTCGACGGCCGCGCTGGCGTGACGCCCGCGGGCGGGGAGGTGTCCCCGGCCGCCACCCCTCGCCGTCGAGGGTCGCGGTAATTGGGCAGGTAAGCTGGCACGTCGTGACCGATCGCGCCCGCTTGCGGCTCCACGACACGGCGGCAGGTGCCGTGCGTGATTTCGTCCCGCTGCGCGACGGGCATGTCTCCATCTACCTGTGCGGCGCCACGGTTCAGGGGCAGCCGCATATCGGGCACGTCCGCAGCGGGGTGGCCTTCGACATCCTGCGCCGATGGCTGATCGCGCGCGGCTACGACGTCGCGTTCATCCGCAACGTCACCGACATCGACGACAAGATCCTCAACAAGGCCGCCGCCGCGGGCCGGCCGTGGTGGGAGTGGGCGGCCACCTACGAGCGCGCATTCAGCGCCGCCTACGACGCCCTGGACGTGTTGCCGCCGTCGGCGGAGCCGCGGGCCACCGGGCACATCACCCAGATGGTCGAACTGATGCAACGCCTGGTCGAGACGGGCCACGCGTACGCGGCCGGCGGCGACGTCTACTTCGACGTGCTCAGCTACCCGGAGTACGGTCAGTTGTCCGGGCACAAGATCGATGACGTCCATCAGGGCGAGGGCGTGGCCACCTGCAAGCACGACCAGCGCGACTTCACCCTGTGGAAGGCCGCCAAACCCGGCGAGCCGTCGTGGCCCACGCCGTGGGGCCGCGGGCGCCCCGGCTGGCACCTGGAATGCTCGGCGATGGCCCGCACCTATCTCGGCCCGGAATTCGATATCCATTGCGGCGGAATGGATTTGGTATTTCCGCACCACGAGAACGAGATCGCCCAGAGCCGCGCCGCCGGCGATGGATTCGCCCGCTACTGGCTGCACAACGGCTGGGTGACCATGGGCGGGGAGAAGATGAGCAAATCGCTGGGCAACGTGTTGGCCATACCGGCGATGCTGCAGCGGGTGCGGCCCGCCGAACTGCGCTACTACCTGGGCAGCGCCCACTATCGGTCGATGCTGGAATTCTCCGAAAACGCGCTGCAGGATGCGGTCAAAGCCTATGTCGGGGTGGAGGAATTCCTGCACCGGGTCCGCAGCCGGGTCGGTGCCGTCGAACCGGGCGAGTGGACGCGGAAGTTCGCCGAGGCGCTCGACGACGACCTGGCGGTGCCGATCGCCCTGGCCGAGGTGCACCACGCCCGCGCCGAGGGCAACCGGGCGCTCGACGCCGGCGACCACGAGGGCGCGCTCGCGCACGCCGGCGCGATCCGCGCGATGATGGGCATCCTGGGCTGCGACCCGCTCGACGAACGCTGGGAATCCCGCGACGAGACGTCGGCCGCCCTGGCCGCCGTCGACGTGCTGGTGCAGGCCGAACTCGAAAGCCGGGAAAAGGCTCGCCAACAACGCGATTGGGCGCTCGCCGACGAGATCCGGGAGCGGCTGAAAAACGCCGGGATCGAGGTCACCGACACCGCCGACGGGCCGCAGTGGACGTTGGGTGGTGACGGCAACTAGATGGCCGGCAACTCGCGACGCCGCGGGGCGGTGCGCAAATCCGGCACCAAGAAGGGCCCCACCGTCGGCTCGGGCGGCCAGCGCCGCCGCGGGCTGGAGGGGCGCGGTCCCACCCCGCCGGCGCACCTGCGCCCCAACCACCCCGCCGCCAAGCGCGCCCAACCACGGTCGCGCCGCCCGGCCAAACGCACCGATGAGACCGAAACGGTGCTCGGCCGCAACCCCGTGCTGGAGTGTCTGCGCGCCGGTGTCCCGGCGACCGCGCTCTACGTGGCGCTGGGCACCGAGGCCGACGAGCGGCTCACCGAATCCGTGGCCCGCGCCGCCGATTTGGGCGTCGCGATCCTCGAGGTGCCGCGCACCGACCTGGACCGGATGACCG
This sequence comes from Mycobacterium heidelbergense, assembly GCF_010730745.1. Taxonomy (NCBI): domain Bacteria; kingdom Bacillati; phylum Actinomycetota; class Actinomycetes; order Mycobacteriales; family Mycobacteriaceae; genus Mycobacterium; species Mycobacterium heidelbergense. Next base: position 2,609,135 of record NZ_AP022615.1, read on the forward strand.
CCAACCACCTGCACCAGGGCATCGCGTTGCAGGTGCCGCCGTACAACTACGCCCACCCCGACGACCTGCTCGCGGCCGCCACCGGCGCGCCGCCGGCGCTGTTGGTCGCGCTGGACAACATCTCGGATCCGCGCAACCTCGGCGCCATCGTGCGCTCGGTGGCGGCGTTCGGCGGCCACGGTGTGCTGATCCCGCAGCGACGCTCCGCGTCGGTGACGGCGGTGGCGTGGCGCACCAGCGCCGGGGCCGCGGCCCGCGTGCCGGTGGCGCGGGCCACCAATCTCACCAGGGCCCTGAAGGATTGGGCCGCGGGCGGGTTGCGCGTCGTCGGGCTGGACGCCGGCGGCGACACCGCGCTCGACGACCTGGACGGCGCCGACCCGCTGGTGGTGGTCGTCGGGTCGGAGGGCAAGGGGCTGTCCCGGTTGGTGCGGCAGACCTGCGACGAGGTGGTGTCGATCCCGATGGCGGGCCACACCGAGTCACTGAATGCCTCGGTGGCCGCCGGGGTGGTGCTCGCCGAAATCGCCCGTCAGCGTCGGAGTTAACGGCCGTGCCGGGCTGGCTCGCGCGCCTCGGCGCCGTGCTGGCTTGCGTTACGCTTCTCGCGCCGCCGCCGACGGCGTCACCGCAAGCCCCCGACTTCGATCTGCAGGCGCATCGCGGCGGCCGCGGCGAGACGACCGAGGAATCGCTGCGCGCGTTCGCCAAGTCGCTCGAACTCGGGGTCAGCACACTCGAACTCGACGTCGGCATCACCAAGGACGGCCAGCCCCTGGTGTGGCACGACCCGGCGATCGATGCGGAAAAGTGCGCCGACACGGGGCCGGCGTTCGCGGGCGACCCGGCGTATCCCTACGTCGGGAAGCTGGTGCACGAGCTCACGCTTGTCCAGATCCGCACGCTCGACTGCGGTAAGCGGCTCGCTGAATTTCCGGATGCTGAAGTGGTGCGCGGCAACAAGATAGCGACGTTGCCCGACGTGTTCGCGCTCACCGACTCCTATCACGCCGCGGTGCGCTTCAATATCGAGACCAAGGTCGAGGCCGACAAGCCGGGCGCCTCGGCGGAGCCGCAGGAATTCGTCGACGTGATACTGGCCGCGGTCAGGTCGGCGGGCAAGGTCGACCGCGTGGAGATCCAGAGCTTCGACTGGCGAACCCTGCCCATGGTGCGCCGGGTGGAGCCCTCAATCCCGTTGGTGGCCCTGTATGACGAGGAGACCTGGGCGCCGGGTTCGCCGTGGCTGACCGGCACCAACGCCGCCGACCCGATGATCGGTGCGTTGCTGGTGGGCGCCAACATCGTCTCGCCCAACTACGCCCTCGTCACCGGCAAACCGTATGTCGACCATGCGCATTCGTTGGGGCTCAAGGTCATTCCGTGGACCGTCAACGACGCCGAAGCCATGCGCGAGCAAATCGCCTACGGCGTCGACGGCGTCATCACCGACTACCCGACGCTGCTGCGCGGCGTGCTGGCCGAGCTCGGCATGCCCCTGCCGCCGGCCTACCGCCGCAGCTAGCGCGAGCTGGGGGCACCGCCGCAGCTAGCGCGAGCAGACGCAGAATCGCCCAATTCGCAACGCAAATAGGCGATTCTGCGTCTGCTCGCGCCGCTAGCGCGCCATTAGCGCGCCGTTAGGCGCCCAGCAGCCGCGCGGATGCCCACAGCGCGAGCACCGCCAGCGCCAGCGACGCGGGCACGGTGCACAACCCGAGGCGGGTGTACTCGCCGACGCCGGCATCGACGTCGTGCTGGCGCAGCACGCGCCGCCACAACAGATTCGACAGTGAACCGACGTAGGTCAGGTTGGGGCCGATGTTCACCCCGATCAGCACCGCGAGAATGGCCACCGGCCCACCGGGCGCGACCAGCGGCAGCAACACCAGCGTGGCGGGCAGGTTGTTGACGACGTTGGCCAACACGGCCGCTATCGCCGCGATCGCGAGCAACGCAAACAGTCCCGAACCGGACGGCAACACCGCAGACATCGCCCTGTCCATCCCGTCGAGCATGACCGCCCGCACCACGACGCCCAACGCCAGCACGAACACCAGGAACGATGCATGCGCCGAGCGCCCGATGTCCACCAGCGAGGTGTGCCGACGGCGCAGGCTGCGCACCGCCAGCACCGAGGCGCCGGCCAGGGCCACCCACGCCGGGGCCACCCCCACGGATTGGGCGACCGCGAACCCGCCGAGGGTCAGCCCGACGACCACCAACACGAACACCGGTGGCCGCGGCGCCGGCCCGCGTCGCTCCGGGTCGGGCTGGACGCGCAAGTCGCCGGCGAAAAACCGGCGAAAGACGACGTAGAGCGTGGCCACCGCGGCCAGCCACGGCAACGCCATCAACGACGTGAACTTGGTGAACGAGATGTTGGCGAGGTGAAAGGCCAGCAGGTTGGTCAGATTCGACACCGGCAGCAGCAGCGAGGCGCCGTTGGCCAAGTGAGCGGTGGCATAGGCGTAGGGCCGCACCCGGGTGCGCAGCCGGCGGACCGCGGCCAGCACCACCGGGGTCAGCAACACCACGGCGGCGTCGAGGCTCAGCACGGCCGTGATGACGGAGGCGATGACGAACACCCGCCGCAGCAGGCCGCCCGACCCGACGCGCCCACGGGCGATCACCGCGCCCGCCGCCTCGAACAGGCCCTCGTCGTCGCACAGCTTGGCCATCACCAACACCGCGCCCAGGAACGCGACCACCCCGGACAGGTCGGCGACCTCCTCGGCCGCCTCACGCAGCGGGATCGCGCCGACCGCCACCACGATGACGGCGGCCGGAACCGCCGCCGCGGCCTCCGGCCAGCCCCGCGGGCGGGCGACCGCGAAACCGAGCACAGCGGCAAGCAGCAACAGCGCAACGGTCAGTGCCAACGTCTAGACCACTTCACGCCCAAGGGTTTTCGCGTTGCCAGACCGTCGGCAAGTGCAGCGCGACACCGTCGCGCCCGGCCAGCTCGTCGAGGATCCGGATGGACACGTCCAGGTCGTCGCCCGCGTAGGGCAAGGCCCGCAGGGGCTTTGACAAGGGGCGAAAGAAGTCGTCCCAGTGGATGAGGATCACCCGGCGCGCGCCGACGGCGCGCACGGTCTCGGCCCAGTAGTCGACCAGATAGGACCGCGGCCGCAGGCCCAGCTGGCCGACGCCGAGGTAGACCGCATCGGCGCGCTGACCGGTCAGCGCCCCCTCGACGAAACCGGCGCTGCCCTGGATCAGCAGCCGCCGGCCCGACGGCCGGTGGTGCACCAGCGTCGACCACGCCTCGCCGCAGCGGTAGGCCGACGCCCTCGCCGGCGGGGTCAGCGGCGCGCCGATCACACCGGGAAACCGGTCCGGCGGGCAGTGGTGCGATTCCACCAGCGTCACGTCGTAGGCGCCCAGCCCGATCGGCTCACCGGACACCGCGACGACCAGCCGATCCTCGGGCAGCCCGTATCCCCGCCCGACGTTGGCCGCGGACTCACCGCCCACCAGCCGGGCGCCGGTGCGGTCGGCGACCAGCGCGGAGTCCAGCACGTGATCGATGTGGGTGTGCACCGGGATGACGGCCTCCAGCCGGGACACCCCGGCGCGGGCCAGGCAGCCGTCCACCCGGGCCGCCGACGGCGCCACCCTGCCCGCCGCGACCCGCGTCAGGCCGGGCCGCGAAAAGTAGCCGTCGGTCATCAGCGCGGACGACCCGTCGTCGAGCAGCAGCGTCGCCACGCCCATCCAGGTCACCGAGAGCGCATCGGCTTCGGCGGCGGGCACGTCGAATCGGTGCGAATGCCGCGCGAGATCGGGTCGGCCCAGTCGCATCAGCAGAACGCCCTGATATCGGTGCCGGCCGCCTGGAGCCGGTCGCGCACCGCGGTCGCGATCTGTACCGCGCCCGGCGAATCACCGTGCACGCAAACCGATTCCACGCTGACCGCGACCGGGGTGCCGTCGATCGCGGTGACCCGTCCCGAGGTCACCATGTTGACCACGCGGTCGGCGATCGCCGCCGGATCGTTTAGCACCGCGCCCGGTTCGCGACGGGACGCCAGCCGGCCGTCGGGCCGGTAGGCGCGGTCGGCGAACGCCTCGGCCACCGTGCGCAACCCGACGCGGCCGGCCTCGTCGAAGAACGCCGAACCGGCGATGCCCAACACCGGCAGCGTGGGGTCGGCCAGGCGCACCGCCTCGGCCACCGCGGCGGCCTGCTCGCGGTCGCCGACGATCGTGTTGTACAGCGCGCCATGGGGTTTGACGTAGCGCACCGAAGAGCCGGCGGCCGCCGCGATGCCCTGCAACGCGCCGATCTGATACACGACGTCGGCGACAAGATCTTCGGCGGCGACGTCGATGAAGCGCCGGCCGAAACCGGCCAGGTCGCGATAGCTGACCTGCGCTCCGATCCGTACGCCGCGGTCGGCGGCCGACCGGCACACCCGCAACAGCCCGGCGGGGTCTCCGGCATGGAAACCGCACGCCACGTTGGCGCTGGTGACGATCCCGAGCATGGCGTCGTCGTCCCCGAGGCGCCAGACGCCGAAGCCCTCGCCCAGGTCGGCGTTGAGGTCGATCCCTGCCACCCGCCCAGCTTATTGCGGGCCCACCGCCCACGACACCAATGAAAACCGTTTCCATTAGAAGGTGTCGGGCCAAGCCGCGTGTGGTCGACCGCCGGGCCGCTGTAGCCTCACCGAACGTGAGTCCCACACCGCGCCGGCGTGCGACTCTGGCGTCGCTAGCCGACGAATTGAAGGTCTCGCGCACCACGATCTCGAATGCCTTCAACCGACCGGATCAGCTCTCCGCCGACCTGCGTGAGCGGGTGCTCGCGACGGCGAAGCGGCTGGGTTATCCGGGGCCCGACCCGCTGGCGCGATCGTTGCGGACCCGCAAAGCCGGTGCGGTCGGCTTGGTGATGGCCGAACCGCTGACCTACTTCTTCAGCGACCCCGCGGCGCGGGATTTCGTTGCGGGAGTGGCGCAATCGTGCGAGGAGCTGGGGCAGGGGCTACTGCTGGTCGCCGTCGGGCCCAGCCGCAGCCTCGAGGACGGAACGGCGGCCGTGCTCGGCGCCGGCGTGGATGGATTCGTGGTGTATTCGGTCTGCGACGACGATCCCTACCTGCAGGTGGTGCTGCAGCGGCGGTTGCCGATCGTGGTGGTCGACCAGCCCAAAGGGCTCTCCGGGGTGTCCCGGGTCGGCATCGACGACCGGGCGGCGATGCGCGAGCTGGCCGACTACGTGCTCGGGCTGGGGCACCGCGAGATCGGGTTGCTGACCATGCGGCTGGGCCGGGACCGCCGCCAAGGTCTGGTGGACGCCGACCGGTTGCGGTCGCCGGCCTTCGACGTGCAACGCGAGCGCGTCATCGGCGTGTGGGAGGCGATGACGGCCGCCGGCGTCGACCCGGATTCGCTGACGGTGGTGGAGAGCTACGAGCACCTGCCGGAATCGGGCGGCGCCGCAGCCAAGGCCGCGCTGGAGGCCAACCCGCGGATCACGGCGCTGATGTGCACCGCGGACATCTTGGCCCTGTCCGCCATGGATTACCTTCGCGCACATGGCATTTACGTGCCGGGTCAGATGAGCGTCACCGGATTTGACGGCGTGCCCGAGGCGATCAGCCGTGGGTTGACGACGGTCGCGCAGCCGAGCCTGCAGAAGGGCCGCCGGGCGGGCGAATTGCTGCTGAAGCCGCCGCGATCGGGCCTGCCGGTCGTCGAACTGCTGGACACCGAGCTGGTTCGCGGCCGCACCGCCGGCCCGCCGGCGTAGGTCCGGCCGGACGCTAGGCGCTTTCCATGTCGCCGATCAACAACCGCATGGCCAGGTCCAGCCGCTTGCTGACGTCGGTCGCCGAGGCCCGCCGGGTCAGCCAGGCGAGCAGGTTCGACAGCCACACGTCGGAGATCACCCGGGCGATGTGGTACTGGTCCTCCGTCGGTTCGCCGTCGGCCATCGCGCGCGCGAACATGCTGTCGATGAGCTTCTCGACCTGGTCGACCTCACTGGCCGCCGAGGCGTCGGCGAAAACGTAGGCGCGCGCCATCGCCTCGGTCAGCAGCGGATTGCGCTGCATCGCGCGGTTGAGCTTGCCGACCATTAGGTTCAGGCGCTGGAACGGGGTGTCCCCGGCAACCGCCGGGCGGTCGGCCCTGGTGTCGATGCGGCTGAACTCGCGGCCCAGGGCCGAGACCAGCAGGTGCACCTTCGACGGGAAGTACCGGTACAGCGTCCCCACCGCCACGGCGGCCCGGTCGGCCACGGCGCGCATCTGGACCGCTTCGTAGCCGCCCTTGGACGCGATGGCCAGTGTGGCGTCCAGGATCCGCTTGCGGCGTTCCCGTTGCGCCTCCGAGCCGAGTTCGGACTCAGTGAGTACCGCCACGTTCATGACCTCGCGCGGCTGCGAGTCGGAAACGCCGGCCGGGTTCGGGTTCGCTGACGACATGTGAGGAGGTGCTCCTTTTTCAGGTGGTTTGTTCGCAAACGATACGCATGATGCGCGTAAATTTCCCACCTCCCCGCGGCAATGACGACCACGTGTACTGCTGTAATGACGTTCGACTTGACGTTCGATCGCTGGCACTATTAGAACACGTTCTAATCCATTTGTAAGGCGGATGTGTAGCAACTCGAGGTGGGGCCCCGCCGGCGGGGGACTCGGACATTCAGAATCAGGGACGCGGAGGGCACAAAGGGTGGTAGCGACCGTCACCGACGAACAGTTCGCGGCGCGTGCGCTGGTGCGCGACTGGGCCCGCAATCCGACGTCGGGGCCGGGCGGGACCGCGGCGATCCGCGAGGTCGAGCAGGGTAAGGCCGACGCCTGGCGGCCGGTGTTCGCGGGCCTGGCCGACCTGGGGCTGTTCGGGGTGGCGATTCCGGAGGAGCGCGGCGGGGCGGGCGGCAGCATCGAGGATCTGTGCGCGATGGTCGAGGAGGCGGCCAAGGCGCTGGTGGCCGGGCCGGTCGCGACCACCGCGCTGGCCAGCGTCGTCCTCTCCGAGGGCGGCTCCTCTCCCGAAGTGCTGGCCGCGCTGGCCTCCGGGGAACGCTTCGCCGGGGTGGCGCTCGAGGACCCGGAAGGCTCCGTGCGGTTCGACGGCGAGACCTCGCGGGCGTCGGGCACCCTGCCGTGGGTGCTGGGCGCGGCGGAGGGCGGCGTCCTGATCCTGCCCGCCGGCGGAAAGACGCTGCTGGTCGACGCGGACGGCGACGGCGTGCGGATCGAGCCGCTGGAGGCCACCGACTTTTCCCGGCCGCTGGCCCGGATAGTGCTGACGTCGGCGCCCGCAACGGTGCTCGCGGTCCCACGGCAGCGCGTCGAGGAACTGACCGCGACCGTGCTGGCGGCCGAGGCGGCCGGCTTGGCCCGGTGGTCGCTGGACACCGCGGTGGCCTACGCCAAGGTGCGCGAGCAGTTCGGCAAGCCGATCGGCAGCTTCCAGGCCATCAAGCACCTGTGCGCCGAGATGCTGTGCCGCGCCGAGCAGGCCGAGGTGGCCGCCGCCGACGCCGCCCGCGCGGCGGACTGCGACCCGGACCAGTTCTCGATCGCGGCGGCCCTGGCCGCGAGCGTCGGCATCGCCGCCGCGAAGGCCAACGTCAGGGACTGCATCCAGGTGCTCGGCGGCATCGGCTGCACCTGGGAGCACGACGCGCACCTGTACCTGCGGCGGGCGCACGGCATCGGCCGGTTCCTCGGGGGTGCCGAGCGCTGGCTGCGCCGCATCACGGCGCTGACCCAGGACGGCGTCCGGCGCCGGCTGGGCATCGACCTCACCGAGGTGGAGGGCCTGCGACCCGAAATCGCCGTGGCCGTCGCCGAGGTCGCCGCGCTGCCCAAGGAAAAGCGCCAGGTGGCCCTGGCCGAGGCGGGACTGCTGGCGCCGCACTGGCCGGCGCCGTACGGGCGCGCCGCGTCACCGGCCGAGCAGCTGCTGATCGATCAGGAGATGTCGGCGGCCGGCGTGGTGCGCCCGGACCTGGTGATCGGCTGGTGGGCGGCGCCGACCATCCTCGAGCACGGCACGCCCGAACAGGTCGAGCGCTTTGTGCCGGCCACCCTGCGCGGCGAATTCCTGTGGTGCCAACTGTTTTCCGAACCGGGAGCCGGCTCGGACCTGGCGTCGCTGCGGACCAAGGCCGTGCGGGGTGACGGTGGCTGGCTGCTCACCGGGCAGAAGGTGTGGACGTCGGCGGCGCACAAGGCGCGGTGGGGTGTGTGCCTGGCCCGCACCGACCCGGACGCCCCGAAGCACAAGGGCATCACCTACTTCCTGCTGGACATGCAATCGCCCGGCATCGAAATCCGGCCGCTGCGCGAGATCACCGGCGACTCGCTGTTCAACGAGGTCTTCCTGGACAACGTGTTCGTCCCCGACGAGATGGTGGTCGGCACGGTGAACGACGGCTGGCGGCTGGCCCGCACCACGCTGGCCAACGAGCGCGTGGCGATGGCCACCGGCACCGCGCTGGGCAACCCGATGGAAGAGCTGCTCAGGTTGCTGGGGGAGATCGATCTCGACGTCGCCCAGCAGGACCGGCTCGGGCGGCTGATCGTCACCGCCCAGACCGGCGCGCTGCTGGACCAGCGCATCGCCCAGCTCGCGGTGGGCGGCCAGGACCCCGGGGCGCAGTCCAGCGTGCGCAAGCTCATCGGCGTCCGCTACCGGCAGGCGCTGGCCGAATACATGATGGACGTCTCCGAGGGCGGCGGCCTCGTCGCCAATCACGCGGTATTCGACTTTCTCAACACCCGCTGCCTCACGATCGCCGGCGGCACCGAGCAGATCCTGCTCACGGTCGCCGCCGAACGGCTGCTGGGCCTGCCGCGCTAGGAGAACTCTCAGGAGAAGGTGGTCTGTGCGCAGGTGCTCGGTGAGGTGGTGTTGATCCCGCCGTAGACCACCTGGATGTGGGTGCACACGATGACGTTGACGTCGGTCTTGGGCTGGCCCGTCGACCAGTCGGTGGAATCGATGCGCCCGGTCGTCTGGTACTTGTCCGGCGGTCCCTCACCGAAGTACACGGTGGTGATCTCGTCACTGCCCATGGCCTTGTTCACCCGCTCGAACTGCCCGGCCGCGTGCGCATCGAGGTAGGCCATCCGATTCGACGAGCGGACCTCGGTGGTCTGGCGCGCCCACAACCCCGCCGGGAAGCCGGTCACCCCATCGGGCGTACGCACATCGGCCCCGGCGATGAAGTCACAGTGCCCATCGGCTTTAAAACAATTGAGGAAGGCATGCGTCTCCAACTGATTGGGGCCATCCAACGGAAACAAGGTGGTGGCGGTGTTGCTCGCCGCCACACACACCGGGGCGGACTGAAACGCCAACGCGCCCCCGACGATCGCAAACCCCGCTACCAGCCGCCTCATCCCGCTCACCCTATCCCTTTAGCCAGGTCCCGCCGCCAAAAGCAGACCTTAACTCCGCGACTACTCGTCGTAGGTGACTTCCACCGAATCAGATTCCGGGCGAGATTGACAGGCCAAAATCAGGCCTTCGTCGAGATCCTGCTGCTCCAGGACGTCGTTGACCTCCATGTTCACCTTGCCGCTGCGCAGGGTGCAGGCACACGCGCCGCAGTGACCCTCGCGGCAGGAGAACGGGGCGTCGAGCCCCTTGGCGAGCAGGACGTCGAGCAGCTTGGCGTTGCGTGGCCACGACACCGTGTGGGTTTCGCCGTCCAGCTGCACCACGGCGGTGGCCGGCGGCTCGTCGCCCTCGGCGGCATCCTCGAGCTTCACCGCCGCGAACGGATCGGAAGCCAGCGACTTGAACACCTCGATATGTATTTGCGGCGCGGGCACTTTCAGCGTTTCCAGCGCCTCGCGGGCCGCGTCCATGAACGGGCCGGGCCCACAGATGTACACGGGCCGGCCGGCGTAGGGGGCCGCCAGCTTCGCCAGCGCGGTGGCGCTGGGCAGTCCCTGCAGCGATTCCAGCCAGTGCACCACCGTGAGCCGGTCGGGATACTTGGCGGCCAGCTCGCGCAACGCGTCGGAGAAAATCACCGAGCGGTCGTCGCGGTTGGCGTAGAGCAGCGTCACCTGCCCGCCGCCCTCGGCGAGCGCCGACTTGCAGATCGACATGATCGGGGTGACGCCGCTGCCGGCCGCCATCAGCAGGAAGTCGTCGTCGAGCGTCTTGGGCACGAAGTTGCCCGACGGCGCCAGCACGTGGATGCGCATGCCTGCCTGCGCGTGGTCGCACAGCCAGTTGGACGCGTATCCGTCCGCGGTCCGCTTCACCGTGACGGTGAGCGCGTCGCCGGTGAACGGCGAGCTGCACAGCGAATAGCAGCGGGCCACCGAGCCGGTGCGCTCGCTGGGGACGCGCAGCGTCAGGAACTGGCCGGGCGCGTAGCTCAGCCGCCCCGGCGGGATGTCCGGATCGCCGGGCGCGTCGGGCACCGCGAAGACCAGCGATCGCGCCTCGTCGGTTTCGTCGACGACCTCGGCGATCTGCAGTTCAAGGACGTGGTCGCCGAGTGGCTCGTCGGGAATTGCCTCGGTCAAGCCCGGTCCTCCCTTATCATCACAACTAGAACATGTTACAGAAAAGCGGATTCCTACCGCTACCAGCCGCAGGAATACCCTGCTCGACACGAATCGGAACGTGTTCTAGTCTCTGGTGTAAGTCCACTGTGTAAGTCTGGCCCAGGAGGCAAACTTAAGTGACGTCCATTCAACAGCGTGATGCGCAGTCGGTTTTGGCTGGGATCGATGGTTTGCTTCCGCGGATTCGGGAGCGCGCTCAGGCGACGGAGGATCTGCGCCGCCTGCCCGACGAGACCGTTCAGGATCTCGAGGACATCGGGTTCTTCACCCTTTTGCAGCCAGAGCAGTGGGGCGGGTTGCAGTGCGATCCCACGCTGTTCTACGAGGCGGCGCGGCGGCTGGCGAGTGCCTGCGGTTCCACCGGCTGGGTGAGCTCGATCATCGGCGTGCACAACTGGCACCTGGCGCTGTTCGACCAAAAGGCCCAGGACGAGGTCTGGGGCGACGACCCGAAGACGCGGATCTCGTCGTCGTACGCGCCGATGGGCGCGGGCGTCGTGACCGACGGTGGCTACCTGGTCAACGGCTCGTGGAACTGGTCGTCGGGATGCGACCACGCGACCTGGGCGTTCCTCGGCGGCCCGGTCATCAAGGACGGCCGCCCCGTCGACTTCGGCAGCTTCCTGATCCCGCGCACCGAGTACCGCATCGACGACGTGTGGCACGTCGTCGGCCTGCGCGGCACCGGCAGCAACACGGTCGTCGTCAAGGACGTCTTCGTGCCCCGGCACCGGTTCCTGTCCTACAAGGAGATGAACGACCACACGGCGGCGGGTCTGCAGAACAACACCGCCCCGGTTTACAAGATGCCCTGGGGCACAATGCATCCCACCACCATTTCGGCGCCGATCGTCGGAATGGCCTACGGCGCCTACGACGCGCACGTCGAGCACCAGGGCAAGCGGGTGCGGGCGGCGTTCGCCGGGGAGAAGGCCAAGGACGACCCGTTCGCCAAGGTCCGCATCGCCGAAGCGGCCAGCGACATCGACGCCGCGTGGCGTCAGCTGATCGGCAACGTCGGCGACGAGTACGCCTTGTTGGCCGCGGGCAAGGAGATCCCGTTCGACCTGCGCGCCCGTGCGCGTCGTGACCAGGTGCGCGCCACCGGCCGGTCGATCGCCTCGATCGACCGGCTGTTCGAGGCGTCGGGTGCCACCGCGCTCGCCAATGACGCCCCCATTCAACGGTTTTGGCGGGACGCGCACGCCGGCCGGGTGCATGCCGCCAACGACCCCGAGCGCGCCTACGTGATCTTCGGGAACAACGAGTTCGGGTTGCCGCCTGGCGACACCATGGTCTAGTTCATGACCGCCACAGAGGAATTGACGTTCGAATCCACCTCGCGTTTCGTGGAGGTGGACGTGGACGGGCCGCTGAAGCTGCACTACCACGAGGCCGGGGTCGGCAACGAGCAGACGGTGGTGCTGCTGCACGGCGGCGGTCCCGGGGCGGCGAGCTGGACGAATTTCTCGCGCAACATCCCGGTGCTGGCTCGGCAGTTTCACGTGCTGGCCGTCGATCAGCCGGGGTACGGCCACTCCGACAAGCGTGCCGAGCACGGGCAGTTCAACCGCTACGCCGCCAGGGCGCTCAAGGGCCTCTTCGACGAGCTTGGTCTGAAACGCGTTCCGCTGGTGGGCAATTCGTTGGGCGGCGGCACCGCGGTCCGGTTCGCTCTGGACCATCCCGATCGAGCGGGGCGCCTGGTGTTGATGGGCCCCGGCGGGCTGAGCGTCAACCTGTTCGCGCCCGACCCGACCGAGGGTGTCAAGCGGCTGTCGACGTTCTCCATGTCGCCCACCCGCGAGAACCTTGAGGCCTTCCTGCGGGTGATGGTCCACGACAAGAGCCTGATCACCCCGGAGCTGGTGGACCAGCGTTTCGCCCTGGCCAACACGCCGGAATCGCTGACGGCGACCCGGGCGATGGGAATGTCGTTCGCCGGGGCCGACTTCGAGCTGGGCATGATGTGGCGCGAGGTGTACAAGCTGCGCCAACCGGTGCTGCTGATCTGGGGACGTGAGGACCGGGTCAACCCGCTGGACGGCGCGCTGGTGGCGCTGAAGACCATTCCGCGTGCGCAGCTGCACGTTTTCGGGCAGTGTGGACACTGGGCGCAGGTGGAGAAGTTCGACGAGTTCAACAAGCTGACGATCGATTTCCTGGGAGGTGCGTGATGAGCATCCGGTCGCTGGGCTACCTGCGCATCGAGGCCACCGACATGGCCGCCTGGCGCGAGTACGGCCTGAAGGTGCTCGGCATGGTCGAGGGCAAGGGCAACACCGAGGGTGCGCTGTATCTGCGGATGGACGATTTCCCGGCGCGCCTGGTGATCGTGCCGGGCGAGCACGACCGGCTCGTTGAGGCGGGTTGGGAATGCGCGAATGCCGAAGGCCTGCAGGAGATCCGGAATCGGCTCGAGGTGGAGGGCACACCGTACAAGGAGGCCACCGCCGCCGATCTGGCGGAACGCCGCGTCGACGAGATGATTCAGTTCTCCGACCCGTCGGGCAACTGTCTGGCTGTCTTCCACGGCGCCGCGCTGGAACACCGTCGGGTGGTCAGCCCGTACGGGCACAAGTTCGTCACCGGCGAGCAGGGCCTGGGGCACGTGGTGCTCACCACCCGCGACGACGCCGAGGCGTTGCACTTCTACCGGGATGTGCTCGGCTTCACGCTGCGTGACTCGATGCGGATGCCACCGCAGGTGGTCGGGCGTCCGGCGGACGGGCCGCCGGCGTGGCTGCGCTTCTTCGGCTGCAACCCGCGCCACCACAGCCTGGCGTTTCTGCCGCTGCCGACGCCCAGCGGGATCGTGCACCTGATGGTCGAGGTGGAAGAGGCCGACGACGTCGGCCTGTGCCTGGACCGGGCGTTGCGCCGCAAGGTGCCGATGTCGGCCACCCTGGGCCGCCACGTCAACGACCTGATGCTGTCGTTCTACATGAAGACCCCGAGCGGGTTCGACATCGAATTCGGCTGCGAGGGCAGGAAAGTCGACGACAACGACTGGATCGCCCGGGAAAGCACCGCCGTCAGCCTGTGGGGTCACGACTTCACCGTGGGCATGCCCGGCTGATCATGTCGTCGCAGATCGATCCGCGAGCCTTCCGGCAGGTGCTGGGTCAGTTCTGTACCGGGATCACCATCATCACCACCGTGCACGACGACGCGCCGATCGGCTTTGCGTGCCAATCGTTCGCGGCGCTGTCGCTGGATCCACCGCTGGTGTTGTTCTGCCCCACCAAGGTGTCGCGGTCCTGGAAGGCCATCGAGGCCAGCGGCCGGTTCTGCGTGAACGTGCTGACCGAGAAGCAGAAGCACGTCTCGGCGCGGTTCGGGTCGAAGGAACCCGACAAGTTCGCCGGAATCGATTGGCATGCCTCAGGACTCGGTTCGCCGATCATCGACGGTTCGCTGGCCTACATCGACTGCACGGTGGCGTCCGTACACGACGGCGGGGATCACTTCGTGGTGTTCGGCGCCGTCCAAAGCCTGTCGGAGGCCCCCAAGATCAAGCCACGGCCGCTGCTGTTCTATCGCGGTGACTACACCGGCATCGAACCCGACAAGACCACGCCGGCCCAGTGGCGCGATGACCTGGAGGCGTTCCTGACCACGACCACCCAGGACACCTGGCTCTGAGTTCCGCCCCGAGCGCGACGGCGCCAAATGTGTGGCGGCCCCGCGTTGTCGGGAATGCGTTGTGTCATGCGCTCACCGGCCGCGGCTGCCGTTCGACGATGGGGTCCGACCCGATGGCCGGCTGAGGGGGCGGGCCATCGGGTCGGTCCGTCTCCACCGGTTCCCCATATTAGACAGATATCAAACAAGCGACGGATCGCTAGTGCTCGTAGGTCGTCTCGGTGTTGGCGTCCTGGAACATCTCCGAGACGATGAGCCAGGATCCGTCGTCCTGCCGCTGAAGGGCGCGCAACGAGAAGTTGTCGCGGTCAATCGTTCCGCCGCCGACCAGTCCCTGGCCCTTCACCTTGAGATGTGCCGAAACGAGGACCACGTCGGGCATGAGCACCCGGAAACTCGTCTCCGGCGGGCCGGCGAGCTCGCCCCGGTTGAAGTTGTCGTCGCGGAACAGGCCGGTGAGGTAATCGACGATTTCGTCGCGTCCGTGTTTGACGGTGCCGAAGGCGTTCACCCAGTCGGCGTCGTCGGAGTACACGCCCCGCAGGGGTTCGGCGTCGCGATCGTCGAACGACTTCAACAACGTCAGCAGCGTCCTGCCGATCGCTTCCTGATCCGCAGGCGGCAGCTCTGAGAAGTCGGTCATGCGTAATCACCCGTCGCGGTGCCGTAGTCGTTGTGTGGTCGCTGGCCCGACTGAGGGTAGCGGCTCGAGACCTTGCGGCTATGACTTTTCGGCGAATGCAGAATGGCTACATGACCTTGGACCTGATCGGATACTTCGACCGCATCAACCATCGCGGCGCCGCGGAGCCGAGCCTCGCCGTCCTTCAAGACCTGGTGACCGCTCACACGCAAGCGATTCCGTTCGAGAACCTCGATCCGGTGATGGGGGTGCCGGTCGACGACCTGAGCCCCGACGCCCTTGCCGACAAGCTGGTTCGCCGGCGCCGGGGCGGCTATTGCTACGAGCACAACGGGCTGATGGGCTACGTGCTCTCCGAAGTCGGGTTCCGGGTGCGGCGACTGGCCGGCCGAGTGATCTGGATGCGCCCACCCGACGCCCCGACGCCGGCGCAGACGCACACGGTGCTGGCGGTCACGTTCCCCGGATCGCAGGGGTCATACCTCGTCGACGTCGGCTTCGGCGGCCAGACACCGACCTCGCCCCTCCGCATCGAAACCGGCAGCGTCCAACAGACAGCGCACGAGCCGTACCGGCTCGAGGACCGCCGCGACGGGCTGGTCCTGCAGGCCCTGATCCGGAACGAGTGGGTGCCTCTCTACGAGTTCACCATGCGGACCCCGCCGGAGATCGACCTGAAAGTGGGTAGCTGGTTCGTCTCGACCCATCCCTCGTCGCACTTCGTGACCGGCCTGATGGCCGCGCGGGTCACCGACGACGCCCGGGTGAACTTGGCCGGCCGCAAGCTGAGCATTCACCGCGCCGACGGCAGCGAGGTAGTCCACCTGCGCGATGCGGGCGCGGTCGTCGACGCCCTCGGTGACCGGTTCGGCATCAACGTGGCCGACACCGGCGAGCGGGGCGCGCTCGAAGCCCGCATCGACGCGATCCTCGCCGCCGAGGACGGCGGCTAGGTCCGCGTCGCCCGCTTCTATTCTCGGGCGGCAAGCCAGGGCCCCATTCGACGCAGGCCCTCCTCGATGTCGGTCGTGGGTCCGGCGAACGACAGCCGGACGAACGAATTGCCGCGCGTGGTGTCGAAGTCGATGCCCGGCGCGATCGCAACGCCGGTGTCGGCCAGTAACTTTGAGCAGAACGCCAGCGAGTCGTCGGTAAAGTCCGAGACGTCGGCGTAGACGTAGAACGCGCCGTCGGTGGGTGCCAGCCGCTCGATGCCGATCCGGCGCAGCCCGTCGAGCAGCAGCGAGCGATTGGTCGTGTAGTGCCGCAGGTTGCCGTCCGCTTCGGCGGTCGCCTCCGGGGTGAACGCCGCCACCGCGGCGAGCTGCGACAGCACCGGCGGGCAGATCGTGAAATTGCCGGTCAGGCAGTCGACCGCGCGGCGCAGCTCCGGGGGCACCAGCAGCCAGCCCAGTCGCCAGCCCGTCATCGCGTAGTACTTGGAAAAGCTGTTGACCACCACCGCGTTTCGTGACGTCTGCCAGGCGCAGCTGGTCGGCGGCGCCCCCTGATAGACCAGGCCGTGGTAGACCTCGTCGCTGATCAGCCGCGCCTCGGAGGCATCACACCAGGACGCGATCGCGGCCAGCTCGGCCGGTGGTATGACGGTCCCGGTGGGATTGGCCGGGCTGGCGACGATGACGCCTTGCACCGGAGGGTCGAGCTCGGCGAGCAGCTGCGCGGTGGGCTGGAAGCGGGTCTCCGGTCCGCATGCGATGTCCACCACCTCACATCCCAGCGCCGAGAGGATATTTCGGTAGCAGGGGTAGCCGGGGCTGGCCAGCGCCACCCGGTCACCCACGTCGAAGCACGCCAGGAAGGCGAGGAGGAACCCGCCCGAGGAGCCCGTGGTCACGACGACGGCGTCGGGCTCGACGTCGATTCCGTGTTGACGTTGGTAGTCGGCCGCGATGGCGGCGCGCAGCTCGGGGATGCCCAGCGCGACGGTGTAACCCAGCTGGTTGATGCGCAGCGCGGCGGCCGCCGCCGCGCGCACCGGCTCCGGCGCTCCCACGCTGGGCTGGCCCGCCGACAGGTTCACCAGGTCGCCATGGCTGCGCTGGCGCTCCGCGGCGGCCAGCCAGACATCCATCACATAGAAGGGTGGGATGCCGGCGCGCAGCGCGACGTGGTCGGTCACGGCGTTTCGAGCACCTCAGATTCCAGTTGGCGCAACAGTTCTCGCGATGATCTCAGCAGGTGTGCGCTGCCGTGCGCGCGTTTGAAGTACAGGTGCATGTCGTGTTCCCAGGTGATGGCGATGCCGCCGTGTAGCTGGATGCCTTCGGCGGCCACGGCGCACAGCGCCTCGCTGGCGGCCAGGCGCGCGGTGGCGGCGTTGGTGGGGCTGGGGTCGTCGCACGCGTCATTGACGACGGCCTTCGCAGCGGAGATCGCGACGTACAGGTCGGCCATCCGGTGCTTGAGTGCCTGGAAGCTGCCGATCGGACGGCCGAATTGCACTCGGCTCTTGGTGTATTCGACGGTCAGTTCCAGGCAGCGTTCGGCGGCGCCGATCTGCTCGGCCGCCAGCAGGATTGCCGCGAGGTCGGCCAGGCCCGGGTCGGGGCCGATCGGCTCGGTCTCCTCCGCCTTGACCCGCGCCAGGCGCCGGGTCGGATCCATGGTGGTGACGGGCTCCGCGGCGAATCGAGTCCACCGGATCAGCTGTCCGTCTTCGACCGCGACCACGACGTCGGCGATGTCGCCGTTGACCACATAATCGGCATCGAGCACCAGCGCGCCGATCGAGCTGCCCTCGGCAAGGCCGCCCAGGGTCTCGGCGTCCGGCTCCGGCGCGGCCAACAGCGCCAGCTCCGCCAGCGTGGTCCCCAGCAGCGGGGAGGGCACCAGGTTGCGGCCCAGTTCCCGCAAAACCGTTGCCGCGTCGGCCAATTCGCCGCCCGCGCCGCCGAGCTCCTCGGGTATCACCAGCGCGGCGGCACCGACCTGTTCACACAGCAGCCGCCACAGCGACTCGTCGTAGCCGCGGTCGGACTCCATCGCGGCACGCACCGCGGCCGGGTCCGCGTGCTTGGCCACCAAGGCGGCGACGGTTTCGCGCAGCAGCTCTCGCTCTTCGGTCATGCTCATAGCGCCTCCAGCACCCGCCGCCGATGTGCCTCGGGGGTACCCCAGGCCGAGCGTAATGCCTGCACGCGCAGCAGCCATAGGGACAGGTCGTGTTCCTGGGTGAACCCGATCGCGCCATGCGTTTGCAACGACGCGCGCGCCGCCAGCAGGGCCGCCTCGGACGCCGCGGCTTTGGCCGCGCTGACATCGCGGGACTCCAACGACAAGGCCGCGCCATACACCAGCGGGCGGGCCAGTTCGACGGCGATGTGCACGTCGGCCAGCTTGTGCTTGATCGCCTGATACGAGCCGATCACCCGGCCGAACTGGCTCCGCTGCTTGGCGTAGTCGACGGCGCCGTTCAGCAGCGCCTCCGTGGCCCCGACCAGCTGCGCCGCGGTGGCCAGCGCCCCGAACTCGAAGGCGCGCTTGACGTCCGCTTGCCAGGCGTTCCCCGTCGCGGTCAGGTCGTAGAGGCGGCGGCTGGGGTCGACGGACGCGTGCCTTTCGCCCACTTGGGCTTCGGTGACGTCTTTGTCGGTGGCCAGCAGCACCAGCCCCGCCGCATCGGCGTCGACGGCGCGCGGCATATGCGGCGGCAGCGCGACGGTGGCGATCAGCTCGCCCGAAGCCAGCCCGACGCTGCGCTCGTCGTCTACCAACAAGATCGGCGCGACGGCGATGGATTCGGCAACCGGGCCCGGAACGCACCAGCGGCCCAGCCGTTCGAGGGCGACCACCAGATCGACGGGATGGGCGTCGATGCCGTCGAATTTCTCCGGCACGGCCAGCGCGGTGACGCCCAGGTCGGCCAGCTGCTCCCATACCTTGCGGCCGGGCGCGAGGTCACCCGCCGACCAGGCGCGGACGGCGCCCGGCAGGTCCGCCGCGCCCAGCGCGGCGTCGATGCTGGCCGCGAAGTCGCGCTGCTGTTCGTCCAGTTCGAATTCCACGGTCACTTCTTCTCTCGCGGCAGGCCCAGCAGGCGTTCGGAGATGATGTTGCGCTGGATCTCGTTGGTACCGGCGTAGATCGGGCCGCCCAGCGCGAACAGCAGGCCCTCGGTCCACGGGCCGGCGAGCTCGCCGTCCGCGCCGAGAACGTCGAGCGCGGTCTGGTGTATCGCCACGTCAAGGTCGGACCAGAACACCTTGGTCACCGACGATTCGGCGCCGAGTTCGCCGCCGGCGGCCAGCCTGGTCACCGTGCCGAAGGTCTGCAGTCGGTAGGCCTGCGCCTTGATCCACGCGTCGGCGACCCGGTCGGCGAATGCCTCCGGCGAGCCGCCGTCCTTCCACAGCCGCACCAGTCGCTCGGCGGCCGCCAGGAAGCGGGCCGGGCTGCGCAGCGACATGCCGCGCTCGTTGCTCGACGTGCTCATGGCGGCCCGCCAGCCGTCGTTGGGTATGCCGATCACGTCCTCGTCGGGCACGAAGGCGTCGTCGAGGAAGATCTCGCCGAAGCCGGTGTCGCCGCCGAGCTGGACGATCGGTCGCACGGTGACGCCCTTGGCGTTCAGGTCGAACATGAGATAGGTCAGGCCGTTGTGCCGCTCGGCCGCGGGGTCGGACCGGAACAGCCCGAATCCCCTCTCGGCGAACGGCGCCCGCGAGCTCCAGATCTTCTGCCCGTTCAGCAGCCAGCCGCCGTCGGTCCTCGTCGCGGTGGACCGCAGCGACGCCAGGTCGCTGCCGGATTCGGGCTCCGACCACGCCTGCGCCCAGATCTGTTCGCCGCTGGCCATTTTGGGCAGTATCCGGTCCCGCTGCTCCTCGGTGCCGTGCGCGAACAGCGTCGGCGCCAGCATGGACGTGCCGTTGGCGCTGGCCCGCCCCGGCGCCCCGGCGCGGAAGTACTCCTCCTCGAACACCACCCAGTGCAGCAGCGGCGCGTCGCGGCCCCCGTACTTCTTCGGCCAGGTGATCACCGACAGTCCGGCGTCGAACAGCACGCGGTCCCAATGCCGGTGCTGGGCAAAGCCTTCCGCGTTGTCGTAGGACTTCGTCGGGATCGATTCGGCGTTGGCCGAGAGGAAGTCCCGCACCTCGGCCTGGAAGGCCAGCGTCTCTTCGTCTAGTGCTAGGTCCATGTGAAATCCAATTCAGGCCAACTCTCGCAGTTGTGGTTTGAGCACCTTGCCGCCGGGATTGCGCGGCAGCGCGTCGACGAACCGCACCGACCGCGGTGCCTTGAAGTTCGCCAAATGCTCACGGGTGTAAGCGATCACGGATTGCTCATCGAGATCGACGCCGGGCCGGGTGACCACGAACGCCCGGCCGACCTCGCCCAGCCGCTCGTCGGGCACCCCGATCACCGCGGCGTCGGCCACCCCCTCCATCCGGGCCAGCACCTGCTCGACCTCGGCGGGGTAGACGTTGAACCCGCCGCAGATGTACATGTCCTTGAGCCGGTCGGTGATGCGCAGGTTGCCGGCCTCGTCGACGGCGCCGATGTCTCCGGTGTGCAGCCAGCCGTCGGCGTCGATGGCCGCGGCGGTGGCCTCCGGGTCGTCGAGGTAGCCCAGCATCACGTTCGGCCCGCGCAGCAGGACTTCGCCGGATTCGCCGGGAGCCGCCCCGTCGATGCGCAACTCGAAGCCGGCGAACGGGCGCCCGCAGGTGGTGGCCACGGTCACCGCGTCGTCGTCGACGCGGCACATGGTGCCCATGCCGTTGGCCTCGGTCAGGCCGTAGGCGGTCAGCACGATGTCGATGTCGAGCTCGGACTGCATGCGTTCCACCAGCACGACCGGGACGGTGGCCGCACCGGTGACCGCGAACCGCAGCGAGCTCAGGTCGTAGTCGTGGCGCGCCGGATGGTCCAGCAGCATCTGGTAAATCGTTGGGGGCCCGGGCAATACGGTGATCCGGTGTTGTTCGATGGCCTGCAGTGCGCGCAGCGGGTCGAACGTCAGGTGCGGGATCAGCGTCGCGCCGGTCTGCAGGCAGGCCAGGATGCCGGCCTTGTAGCCGAAGTTGTGGAAGAACGGGTTGATGCACAGGTAGCGGTCGTCGCTGGTGATCTTGCCGTTGGCCGCCCACGACGCCGACGCCGACAGCGATTGCCGATGGGCACACAGCACGCCTTTGCTGCGGCCGGTGGTGCCGGAGGTGAACAGGATGTCGCTGATGTCGTCGGGTGTGACGGCGGCGGCGCGGGAGGCCGCCGCGTCGGCGGCCCCGGATTCTGAACCGCGCGCGATGAACTCGTCCCACGTCCCGTCGTGCGCCTCGATCGGTATCCGCACGATGTGCCGCAGCGCGGGCAGCGCGCCGCGATCCAGTTCGGCAACGCGATCGTGGCCGAGGAACTGGCCCATCGCGAACAACACCGGCGCACCGGTGCGGGCCAGGATGTCGCCGGCCTCCTCGGCGGTGTAGCGGGTGTTCAGCGGCACCATGGCCGCTCCGGCGTGGTGAATAGCCAGGCAGGCGACCACCCAATGCCAGGTGTTGGGCGACCAGATGGCCACCCGGTCTCCGGGCTGGACGCCGAGCGCGATCAGCGCGGCCGCGGCTCGGTGCACCTCGTCGCGCAGCGCCGCCGCGGTGAAGCTGCGGTCGTCGGTGATCAGCGCGTCGTGGTCGGGCAGCTGCCCCGCGAAACGATCCAGCGCCGCCGGCATCGTTCGCGAGCTGGGGGCACCGCCCGCTTGCGAGCGTGCGTGTTTGTACAGCGACACGCCGTGGTTGCTGGCATTCTGCGCACGCTCGTCGGTGATGGCCCGGCTCCTCCTCACGCGGCTTCGCCGCCAGGCTAACAAAGCAAGTGCTTGGTAGGTTAGCCTACAGGGCATGCAGGACGTCGAGGAGTTCCGGGCCGAGGTCCGCCAGTGGCTCGCCGACAATCTCGTCGGCGAATTCGCAGCGCTCAAGGGGCTCGGCGGACCAGGACGCGAGCACGAGGCCTTCGAAGAACGCCGGGCCTGGAACCAGCACCTCGCCGAGGCCGGGCTGACCTGCCTGGGGTGGCCGGTCGAGCACGGCGGCCGTGGGCTTTCCACCGCGCACCGGGTGGCGTTCTACGAGGAGTACGCCCGCGCCGACGCGCCGGACAAGGTCAACCACTTCGGCGAGGAACTGCTCGGGCCGACGCTGATCGCGTTCGGAACACCCGAGCAGCAGCAGCGCTTCCTGCCGCGCATCCTCGACGTCACCGAGCTGTGGTGCCAGGGATATTCGGAGCCCGGCGCCGGCAGCGACCTGGCCAACGTGTCCACTACCGCCGAGCTCGACGGCGAGGGTGAGCAGTGGCACATCAATGGCCAGAAGGTGTGGACGTCGCTCGCGCACCTGTCGCAGTGGTGCTTCGTGGTGGCCCGCACCGAGAAGGGCTCCAAGCGCCACGCCGGCCTGTCGTATCTGCTGGTGCCGCTGGACCAGCCGGGCGTGCAGATCCGGCCGATCGTCCAGATCACCGGCACCGCGGAGTTCAACGAGGTGTTCTTCGACGACGCCCGCACCGACGCCAACCTGGTGGTCGGCGAGCCGGGCGACGGCTGGCGCGTCGCGATGGGAACGCTGACCTTCGAGCGCGGCGTTTCGACGCTGGGGCAGCAAATCCGTTACGCGCGTGAGCTTTCCAACCTGGCCGAGCTCGCGCAACGCAACGGCGCCGCGGACGACCCGTTCATCCGGGAGCGGCTGACCCGGGCCTGGACCGGCCTGCGGGCCATGCGCAGTTATGCCCTGGCCACCATGGATGTCGAGCAGCCCGGCCAGGACAACGTGTCGAAGTTGTTGTGGGCCAACTGGCATCGCGATCTGGGCGAGTTGGCCATGGACGTGATCGGCAGGCCAGGGCTCGCACTGACCGACGGCGAATTCGACGAATGGCAGCGGCTGTTCCTCTTCACCCGCGCCGACACGATCTATGGCGGATCCAACGAGATCCAGCGCAACATCATCGCCGAGCGGGTGCTCGGCCTGCCCAGGGAGGTAAAAGGTTGACGCTTTCCGAAGCGCCGAAAGAGGTTGCCGGACACGGGCTTCTGGATGGCAAGGTGGTGATCGTCACCGCCGCCGCGGGCACCGGCATCGGCTCGGCGACCGCCCGGCGGGCGCTGGCCGAGGGCGCCGACGTGGTGGTGTCCGACCACCACGAACGACGACTGACCGAGACCGCCGACGAGCTGACGGCGCTGGGACTGGGCCGGGTCGAGAAGGTGGTGTGCGACGTGACGTCCACCGCCCAGGTCGACGCCCTGATCGACTCGACCACCGCGCGCCTGGGCCGTCTCGACGTCCTGGTCAACAACGCCGGGCTGGGCGGGCAGACGCCGGTGGTCGACATGACCGACGACGAGTGGGACCGCGTCCTGGACGTGACGCTCACGTCGGTGTTTCGGGCCACCCGCGCGGCGCTGCGGTATTTCCGCGAGGCCAAGCACGGCGGGGTGATCGTCAACAACGCCAGCGTCTTGGGCTGGCGGGCGCAGCACTCGCAGTCGCACTACGCGGCGGCCAAGGCCGGGGTGATGGCGTTAACCCGGTGCAGCGCAATAGAAGCCGTCGAGTACGGGGTCCGCATCAACGCGGTGTCCCCCAGCATCGCCCGGCATAAGTTTCTGGACAAGACGACCTCGGCCGAGCTGCTCGACCGGCTGTCCGCCGGCGAGGCGTTCGGCCGCGCCGCCGAGCCCTGGGAAATCGCGGCCACCATCGCCTTTCTGGCCAGCGATTACTCGAGCTACCTCACCGGCGAGGTCATCTCGGTTTCGAGCCAGCACCCGTGAGCGCGGCTCGCCAAGCAAGCGCTTGGTTGATATCCTGACCGGGTGGACCGAGTGACCGGTCAGGCCAATAGCCGGCGGAACGAGCTGCTAGGGCTCGCCGCGGCGATGTTCGCTGAGCGCGGATTGCGCGCGACCACCGTGCGCGACATCGCCGACGGTGCCGGCATCCTGTCCGGCAGCCTGTATCACCATTTCTCCTCCAAGGAGGAGATGGTCGACGAGCTGTTGCGCAGCTTCCTGGACTGGCTGTTCACCCGCTACCGCGAGATCATGGACACCGAGGCCAACCCGCTGGAGCGGCTCAAGGGGCTGTTCATGGCGTCGTTCGAGGCGATCGAGGATCGGCACGCCCAGGTCGTCATCTATCAGGACGAGGCTAAGCGGCTGTTGTCCCAGCCCCGGTTCTCCTATATCGAGGACATGAACCGGCAGCAACGCAAGATGTGGGTCGAGGTGCTCAACCAGGGCATCGACGGGGGGTACTTCCGGCCCGACCTCGACGTCGACCTCGTCTACCGTTTCATCCGCGACACCACCTGGGTGTCGGTGCGCTGGTACCAGCCGGGTGGACCACTCACCGCGGAGCAGGTGGGTCAGCAATATCTCGCCATCATGCTTGGCGGAATCACGGCGGAATTTTCAAAAGATTGAAGAAGGAGTCTGAAATGCCCGAGGCGTACGTCATCGACGCTGTACGTACCGCGGTCGGCAAGCGCAATGGCGCGCTGGCCGGGGTACATCCCGTCGATCTGGGGGCACTGGGGTGGCGCGGGCTGTTCGACCGGGTCGATGTCGACCCCGCCGCCGTCGACGACGTGATCGCCGGTTGTGTCGACGCCATCGGGGCGCAGGCGGGCAACATCGCCCGGCTCTCGTGGCTGGCCGCGGGCTATCCCGAAGAGGTTCCCGGCGTCACCGTGGATCGGCAATGCGGTTCCAGTCAGCAGGCGATTTCCTTTGGCGCACAGGCGATCCTGTCCGGAACGGCCGACCTCATCGTGGCCGGCGGCATGCAGAACATGAGCCAGATCCCGATCTCGTCGGCGATGACGGTCGGCGAGCAGTTCGGGTTCACCTCGCCGACCAACGAGTCCAAGCTGTGGCGGCACAGGTACGGCGACCAGGAGATTTCGCAGTTCCGCGGCTCGGAGCTGATCGCCGAGAAGTGGAACCTGTCGCGCGAAGAGATGGAGCAGTACGCGCTGACCAGCCACGAGCGCGCGTTCGCGGCCATACGCGGCGGCCACTTCGACAACGAAATCATCACCGTCGAAACCGAATCCGGGCCGTTCCGGGTCGACGAGGGCCCCCGCGAGTCGTCGCCGGAGAAGTTGGCCGGCTTGAAGACGCTGGTCGAGGGCGGCCGGCTGACGGCGGCGATGGCCAGTCAGATCTCCGACGGTGCCAGCGCGGTGCTGCTGGCTTCCGAGCGGGCCGTCAAGGACCATGGACTGACGCCGCGCGCCCGCATCCACCACATCAGCGCCCGCGCGGCCGACCCGGTGTTCATGCTGACCGGGCCCATCCCGGCCACCCGCTACGCGCTGGAAAAGACCGGGTTGTCCATCGACGACATCGCCACCGTCGAGATCAACGAGGCGTTCGCGCCGGTAGTTATGGCCTGGCTCAAGGAGATCAAGGCCGATCCGGAGAAGGTCAACCCCAATGGCGGCGCGATCGCCCTCGGTCATCCGCTGGGTGCCACCGGGGCCAAGTTGTTCACCACCATGCTCAACGAGCTCGAACGCGTCGGTGGCCGCTACGGGTTGCAGACGATGTGCGAGGGCGGCGGCACGGCCAACGTGACGATCATCGAGCGCCTCTAGCGCCGGGCTCGGCCGCGTCGCATATTCCGCACTCGGACAAAGCATTACCGGGCGGCCAGCACGAGCCCGATCCCACCGAGGGCCAGCAACCAGCTCGTGAAGCTACCGACCAGGAAGTATTCGGTCAGCTCGTCGATGCCGACGCCGCCGTTTTGGCCCTTCTGGGCGTTCAACTCCGGAAACCGGATGATGCCCTTGGCCGCGACGACGGCGCTGGCCGCGGCCACTTGCCCGTCCACGCCGAGGCTCAGGATCAGCAGGCGTTCCATCGGGCCGAGCAGTCGGCCGCCCTTCAGCCGGTCCGACGGCTGCGGCTCACCCGTCGGCCGTACCGCACCCACGGAGCCGAGCACCAAGCGCACCAACTGATTTGCGGTCGCGAACTGTGTGAGGACCACCCCGACAACCATCAGCAGCCGGGTGGGCGTGACATGACCGAGCGGCAGGTGCACCCAAGCCGACCACCGCGCGATGACGCCGTCGACCGCCGAGGACCATCCGGACAACACCGTCAACACCCCCAGCGCCGTGACGAACACCCCCAGCGCCGCGATTTGATGCCGGCCGCTGCGTTCGCTGCGCGCGCATAGCCACTCCCAGGCGACCACCGCGGCGGCCGCCACAACGAGCAACGCGACGTCGCCGGCGTGCCAGAGGGCTCCCAGCGCCAAGCACGCCACCACTACGATCGGGCCGACCGCCAGCGGCACCCATGCTGCACGAATCGATCGCCGGGACAGGTCAGCGATCCCAAATGCCAAGAGCAGTACGGCTACGGCGCTCACGACAGACTCCGAAGATATTGGCTGGCAAGGACAATCAGATCCAAGCCGTCGCGGCTCGCGCGCTGCGACACCGCCGACGGGCTGATGCCTTCGGCCGCGGCGAGGTCCCGTTTGGTCCGACCGGTCATCAAGCCCCTCGCAATCCGCAACGATCTTTCATCCA
The DNA here is from genome assembly GCF_010730745.1 of Mycobacterium heidelbergense. NCBI lineage: Bacteria > Bacillati > Actinomycetota > Actinomycetes > Mycobacteriales > Mycobacteriaceae > Mycobacterium > Mycobacterium heidelbergense. Next base: position 2,635,559 of record NZ_AP022615.1, read on the forward strand.
GCGATCCAAGCAGATGGTCCCGACAGATCAGGGCCGCGTTGACGGCGGCGACGTCGGTCCGCGCGTCGTCGCCTGACCGGAACGTTGTGCGCACCAGCGTGAAGCCGGGCTGGCGCTGAGCCTGCGCCGTCTGTTCGATGGCCTCTCGAGCGGTCCACCACCCCGGGCCATCCTGGATTCCCGCGTCGGCATCGAGGATGGTGACCGCGCCCCACCCGAGCCCGAAGCGGACGTCGACCTCGGGGACAAGCAGTAGGCGCACCGTCAAAGCGGCGTCGATGGCGGCCCCGAGAGTGGGATAGCTGCCCTGAAACTCGTCGCCCACGGTGAAGGCCGGCGGGTCGATCGCGCCGTCGGCGACCTGGCCCAGCGCGGTGGCGACGCGCCGATGCAGGGCGGGGCGGTCGCCGGCACGCCGGGACCCCACCACATCGCCGATCAGCGTGGCGCGCGGTGAAGGTTGGGCCTTCACCTTCGACATGTAAAGATTATAGCTTTATTCCTGTGATAGTTAGCAAGAAGCTTAATGCTGGCCCGTCGCCGGCCCGTCCTGCACCCTGAGGTACTGCTCTATGCCGACTCGCCGAAACATGCGCCGCCGCGCGGCCGATAGCAGCGGCAGGGCCGTCGCCGCGTCGATGACCTCGGGTTCGACCACGTCGTAGCTTTCGCCCTGCGACGAGATGGTCGCTCGCCCCGCGGCGAGGACATTCAGCAACCAGTCCACTTGCTTGCCATAGGGCAGGGGTATGACGAAGCCGTCCGCCACGCGTTCGGCCACCACGGGTGTGGTGTACTGCTTGCCCGACTTTCGCCCGGTGTGGTGGATGGCCGCTGCGTACCAGTGCTTGTGGCCGGCCAGCCGCAACATCAGCGGGTTGAGCAGGTGCCTATTGGAGGCGCGAACCGCATTCAGGAGAGGACCGGGCCACGATCCCGGTGTCAATACACTCATAAACCCAGGATGAACCCGGCTACGAGCCGTCGCGAGGGTCTTTGGTCGACGGCTTAGCGTTCCTCGACCAGCGCCGCCGCGGCCTTCAGGTGCTCGATCGCGTCGTGAACGATCGACTCGATCAGCTCCGCACACGAGGGCAGGTCGTCGAGGATGCCGGCCACCTGGCCGGAGGCCAGGACCCCGGCCTCGGTGTTGCCCTCTACCAGACCGGCTTTCAGCAGCATGGGGGTGTTGGCCGCCATCACCACCTGCGACCAGGTCAGCTCCTTGCCGTGGCGCATCGCCAGGCCGTCGGTGATCATCGACCGCCAGGTCATCTGCGACATCTTCTTGAACTTCGCAGCGTTGCGCACGGCGGCAGCGAAACCCCTTGCCGGCGAGCCGGTTTCCAGCTTCTCGACCAGGCCGGTGCGTAGCACCCGGTGCGGCATGCCGTCGACGCGCGTGGTGACCACAGTGCCGTCCAGCGCCGCCTCGAGGTAGCGCCGCTTGACCGCGTCGGGCACGGTGGAATCGGAGGTGAGCAAAAACCGCGTGCCCATCGCCACGCCGGCGGCGCCGTAGGACAGCGCCGCCGCGAGCCCGCGCCCGTCGAAGAATCCGCCCGCCGCGATCACCGGAATCCCGCTGCCTTGCACGGCGTCCAGCACCGACGGCAGCAGCAGCGTCGTCGCGACGGGCCCGGTGTGCCCGCCGCCCTCGCCGCCCTGCACGATCATCGCGTCGGCGCCCCAGGCCGCGACCTTGCGCGCGTGCTTGGCCGCCCCGATCGACGGGATGACCACCGCCCCGGCGTCTTTCAGCCGGGCGATCAGTTCCTGCTTGGGCGCCAGCGCGAACGACGCCACCTTCACGCCCTCGCGGATCATCAACTCGACGCGGTCGCCGGCGTCGGCGGCGTCGGCGCGGATGTTGACGCCGAACGGCTTGTCGGTCGCCGCCTTGACCTTGCCGATGGCCGTCGCCAGCTCGTCCAGCGTCATGGTCGCAGACGCCAGGATGCCGAGCCCGCCCGCGTTGGCCGTGGCCGACACCAGCCGGGCCCCGGCCACCCAGCCCATCCCGGTCTGCACCACCGGATGCTCGACGCCGACCAGCTCGGTCAGCGGCGTGCGCAGCTTCATAGCCACCGCCGACGATAAACGGAGCAGTGCGATCGAAAAGAGGCAGGAGGAGGCGGAATAATCACGAACGTATCTCTCTGTCGCGCAGCCCCTTCGGGTCGATGACCTCGCGGATCAGGCGCAGCTCGTCGTCGGTCGGCAGCCGCGTCTCCTCGGCCTCGTCGAGGCCGTGCACCTCGAAGGAGGTGTTTTCGCGGACGTCGTCGGGCGACACCCCGGGATGCAGGGACACCGCCCGCATGGTTCGATCGGGGCCGCCGAAGTCAAACACCCCGAGGTTGGATACGACGCGGTATGGGTTGGCGAACCGGAACGCTGGATTGTCCGGGTCGATCTTGTCCCAGCCGATGCCGCAGACCACGTCGACGGCTTCGGTGAACACCCGCTTCGAGTGGTTGCCGACCCAGTAGCTGGTGGCGTGGTTGACCGCGTTGCCCGGCGCACCCCGGAGGCCGAACATCTGCCGGGTCGGGCGCTGCAGCGGGCCGAACGCCGAGATGTTCTGATTGCCAAAGCGGTCAACCTGATTGGCGCCCATCACCACATGGCGGCGCCCCCAGGCCAGCGTCTCGAACACCCGGCCGAACGGCATCCATCCCTCGACGGCTCCGGGGGCGCCCAGCGCCGGGGTGTCGGCCAGCAGCTGGGCCTCGCCGTCGGTCAGCACGATGTCGGGGGAGAAGGTCAGCCGGGCCAGCCGTGCGCCGACCGACGCCATGTTCGCCATCGGGCTGATCATGATTTCGCCCGCGTCCCTGAACAACTCGGCGCAGGCGACCGCGCAGACTTCGGCCCGGGTGCTCATTTCGAGGCCTCCTCTCCGAACGCGCGCACGGCCGCCTGATAGTCGTCTTCGCCGCCCGACAGGTAAGTCTGGACGAACTGCTGCCAGCCCTCCTCCGTCGAGGCCGCCTCGGCGTAGTGCCGCTGGAACTTCTCGTCCCGGCCGTAATCGGGTGCGGCGGTGGTGAAGTGCGCGCCGCCGGGCGTCTCCACGACCGCGTCGACCATCATCCGGTTCACCAGCAGCGCCTGCGGCGGCACCGCCTTGACCAACTCCTCGGTCGACACGACGCGCTCCACCGACAGATAGCGCTTCTCGGCGGCCATCAGGAAGAGGTCGTCGAAGTAGGGGTCGATCCCGGTGTAGGCGGCATTGCCTTGGCTGTCACCGAGATTGAGGTGCACAAACGCCGCGTCGAGCCGCAGCGCGGGCATGGCGATCAGCGTCTCGCGCCCCCCCTCCGTTGGGTACGGCGAAGTGACGGTTTGCAATTCACCCTCCCAGAAGTCGGGGACCGAACTGCCCAGCCCGGCGCGGGTCGGCAGGAACGGCAGGCGTTGCGCCGCGGCTTGCAGGCCGCAGCGCAGCATGCCCTCGTCCATCTCGCGGGCTTCGATGGCCCCGCTGGTGCGGGCCTTGGCGAACCACGGGTCGTAGAAGGGTGGCGAATCCAGCGAGACGAATCCGTAGTAGACGCGCTTGACCTTGCCGGCCGAGCAGAGCAGCCCCAGGTCCGGTCCGCCGTAGGTCACCACGGTCAGGTCTGTGACGTCGGTGCGCAGCATGGCCCGCACGAACGCCATCGGTTTGCGCCGCGACCCCCAGCCGCCGATGCCGATCGTCATGCCGCTGCGCAGCCCGGCCACGGCGTCGTCGAGGGTGGTTCGCTTGTCGCTCACGATTTGTCGCCCTTCGTGGTGCCGGCGAACGCGTCGCGGTGCTCGTCGGACACGCCGGCGAGATTCAGCTCGAACGTAAAGCCTTGCTCCATGCGGTAACTGGAGTTGACCCGTTGCACGTCGATCAAGTTCAGCGCCTCCTTCGCGGCCCGGATGACGCGGGTGTCCTTGGCGGCGATGTCGCGGGCCACCTTCAAAGCGGCCTCATCGAGTTGGTCGCGGGGCACCACCTCGTGCACCGAGCCGAAGTGATGCAGGGTGGCGGCGTCCACGGTCGCCGCGGTGAAGAACAGCCGGCGCATCATGTGCTGCGGCACCAGCCGCGACAGGTGGGTGGCCGCGCCGAGCGCGCCGCGTTCCACCTCCGGCAGCCCGAAGGTGGCGTCGTCGGAGGCCACGATCACGTCGGAGTTGCCGACCAGTCCGATGCCGCCGCCGACGCAGAATCCGTTCACCGCCGCGATCACCGGCACCGCGCACTCGTAGACCGCGCGGAACGCGGCGAAGCAGCCGCGGTTGGCGTCGATCAGGGCGGTGAATCCCTCGGTGCGCTGCATCTCTTTGATGTCCACGCCGGCGTTGAAGCCGCGGCCCTCGGCCCGCAGGATCACCGCGTGGGTTTCGGGATTCTGGCCCGCGGCCGTAATCGCCTCGGCCAGTTCGAACCAGCCGCGCGACGGGATGGCGTTGACCGGCGGGTAGTCGACGGTGACCGAGACTATGCCGGGTTCGGTGGGGGTGGATGTGATGGGCAAATTGGCACTTCCTTTGGAAAAGGCGGGCGTGGCTACCTAAGCAAGCACTTGCTTGGTACGCTAGCACAGTGACCCGCGCCGAAGGAGGCCCCCTAACTAGAGAAGCCATCAACTTGGGACTGGCCGGGCGGGTGGTTCTGGTCACCGGCGGGGTTCGTGGGGTAGGTGCCGGTATCAGCTCGGTTTTTGCCGGGCAGGGCGCCACCGTCATCACCTGCGCGCGACGAGCCGTCGAGGGATCACCCTACGAGTTTCACCCCTGCGACGTCCGCGACGACGACGCCGTCAAGGCGTTGGTCGAGGCGATCGTCGACCGGCATGGCGGGCTCGATGTCGTCGTCAACAACGCCGGGGGTTCGCCGTATGTGCTGACCGCGGATTCCAGCGCGAAGTTCAACCGCAAGATCATCGAGCTCAACCTGATTGGGGCCCTGTCGGTTTCGCAGCACGCCAACGACAGGATGCAACACCAGGGGCGCGGCGGATCGATCGTCAACATCTGCAGTCTCAGCGGCCGGCGACCGTCCCCGGGCACCGGCGCCTACGGGGCGGCCAAGGCCGGCCTGGAGAGCCTCACGCAGACGCTGGCCGTGGAGTGGGGACCGAAGGTCCGGGTGAACGCGTGCGTGGTCGGCATGGTGGAGACCGAACAGTCGGAACTGTTCTACGGTGACGCCGAGTCGATCGCCGCGATTTCGAAGAACGTGCCTCTGGGCCGGCTGGCCAAGCCTGAGGATGTCGGTTGGGCCGCAGCGTTTTTGGCCTGCGACGCGGCGTCCTACATCAGCGGAGCCTCGTTGGAGGTGCACGGGGGCGGCGAGCCACCGCACTATCTGGCCACCACGAACGCCAGCGCGATCAAGTAGAGGAGACAAATAATCATGGGAGTGGTTGACGGCCGCGTCGTCATCGTCACCGGAGCGGGCGGCGGCATCGGTCGCGCGCACGCTTTGGCCTTCGCCGCCGAGGGCGCGCGCGTAGTGGTCAACGACATCGGCGTGGGCCTGGACGGGTCACCGGCCGGCGGCGGCAGCGCCGCGCAGGGCGTGGTGGACGAGATCATCGCCGCCGGTGGGGAAGCCGTCGCCAACGGATCCAACATCGCGGATTGGGACCAGGCGGCCAGTCTGATCCAGACCGCCGTCGAAACCTTCGGTGGCCTGGATGTTTTGGTGAACAACGCCGGCATCGTGCGCGACAGGATGTTGGCCAACACCAGCGAAGAGGAATTCGACGCCGTCATCGCGGTGCACCTCAAGGGCCACTTCGCCACGATGCGGCACGCCGGGTCGTATTGGCGCGGGCTGTCCAAAGGGGGAAAAGCCCCGAAAGACATTGACGCGCGGATCATCAACACCAGTTCCGGTGCGGGCCTGCAGGGCAGCGTCGGGCAGGCCAACTACAGCGCCGCGAAGGCGGGCATCGCGGCGCTGACGCTGGTCGGCGCCGCCGAAATGGGCCGCTACGGCGTGACCGTCAACGCGATCGCCCCGTCGGCCCGAACCCGCATGACCGAAACCGTCTTCGCCGAGATGATGGCCAAGCCCGACGAAGGCTTCGACGCGATGGCACCGGAGAACATCTCGCCGCTGGTGGTATGGCTGGGCAGCGCCGAATCTCGTGAGGTCACCGGCAAGGTGTTCGAGGTCGAGGGCGGCATCATCCGGGTCGCCGAGGGCTGGGCGCACGGCCCGCAGGTCGACAAGGGCGCGAGGTGGGATCCCGCCGAGCTGGGGCCCGTCGTGGCCGACCTGCTGGCCAAGGCGCGGCCGTCTGTCCCGGTCTACGGCGCTTAGCGAGCCGCCCGCGCCGAACGTGCACTCACGGCGATATTTTCGGCGTTTTTTCGCCGCCATTGCACGCTCGGCGAAGCGGTTCGGCTACGGGTCGCAGACGACGATCGGGATGGTCCGGTCGGTCCAGGACTGGTAGTCGTCGTAGGACGGGTACATGTCCACCAATTGCGGCCAGTACCGGGCGCGCTCCTCATCGGTCGCGTCCCGCGCGGTCAGATCGAGCACCTCTTTTTTGATCTGCACCTGCACCTTGGGATTGGCCTTGAGGTTGAGGTACCACTGCGGGTTCTTGGCGGCGCCTCCCTTGGAGGCCGCGACGATCACCCGGTCACCGTCGCGCAAGAAGTACAGCGGGCTGACGCGGGGCTCGCCGGTCTTGCGGCCGGTGGTGATCAGCAGGGCGACGGGAATCTTCTGGAATGTGCCGCCGAGGCCTTCGCCGCCGTTGCGGCGGTACATGAACGTGTTGAGGCGTGACATCCACTTGATCAGGAAGTCCGTGTACGGCGTGTTCAGAAACCGCGGGGGTGATTTCGGCATGTGACTGATCCTAGGGCCGCGCTACCGCCGAATGAAGGGGTGGAAGCGAACCGTGATGTGGTGGATTTCGGCCTTCCCGCTTGGGCTTTCACCCGGGATCAGAAAGGTCTCGCTCACCCGCGCGGCCAGCCGCCGGCCCCCGAACGCCGCCTTGGTCAGCACGTCGTACGCCGCGTGCACCTCGTCGCCGGCGATGCGGTAGTCCGGCGGCGTGGTGTCGGCGATGAGCCGGTACTGGGGACCGCGATTGAGGCTGCGCCGCAGGTGATTTCCGGAGAAGCCGGTTTTGATCCCCTGCTCGATGCGGATGCACCGGGCGGCGAAGGGAACGGCGTCGCCGTCATGGCTGACAAGCGCGTCGATATACGCTTGGGCCGCCGCGATGCGGCTGTCGTCGGAAACGAGCACTAGGTCAGATGCGCTCGATGATCGTGCCGGTGGACAGGGCGCCGCCGGCGCACATGGTGATCAGCGCGGTGCTCTGGTCGGTGCGCTCCAGCTCGTGCAGGGCGGTGGTGATCAGCCGGCTGCCGGTGGAGCCCACCGGGTGGCCCAGTGCGATCGCGCCGCCGTTGACGTTCACTTTGGCCATGTCGGGCTCGTGCACCCGCGCCCAGGACAGCACGACCGACGCGAAGGCCTCGTTGATCTCGGTGATGTCGATGTCGCCCATCTTCATGCCGGCCTTCTCCAGCACCTTCGCCGTCGACTGCACCGGGCCGTCCAGGTGGTAGTACGGCTCGGCGCCGACGAGCGCCTGGCTGACGATGCGCGCGCGTGGCTTGAGGCCCAGCGCCCTGGCCTTGTCCTCGTCCATCCACAGCACCGCGGCGGCACCGTCGGAGATCTGCGACGACGTACCCGCGGTGTGGATGCCACCCTCGATGACCGGCTTGAGCGACGCGAGGCCCTCCAGGGTGGTGTCGCGCAGGCCCTGGTCCTTGGTGACGACGTGGCGGTCGCTGGTCGGCTGCTTGTTCTCGTCGAGCACCGGCGCTTCGATGCCGCTGATCTCGCGGTCGAACCGGCCCTCGGCCCAGGCCTGCTTGGCCTTGCGTTGCGATTCGAGGCCGAAGGCGTCGATGTCCTCGCGGGTGATGCCGCGGCGCTTGGCGATGCGCTCGGCGGCGGTGAACTGGTCGGGCAGGTCGATGTCCCACGACGCGGGCCGCAGGATCCCGCGGTCCGGGCCGGCGTTGGCGCCCAGCCCGACGCGGCTCATGGCCTCGATGCCGCACGCGATGCCGACGTCGATGGCACCGGCGGCGATCAGGCCCGCGATCAGGCCATTGGCCTGCTGGCTGCTGCCGCACTGGCAGTCGACGGTCGCCGCGCCGACGTGCTCGGGCAACCCGGCGACGAGCCAGCTGACACGGGTGATGTTGTTGGATTGCTCGCCGAATTGCGTGACGCAACCGCCGATGACCTGTTCGACCATGCCGGCTTCAAAGCCGGAATTCCTGCCGGCCTTCTCTACGAGAGCCTTCTGCGTGGCCCCCAGCAACTCGGTGGCGTGGAGACCGGACAGCCAACCGTTCCGCTTACCGATGGGGCTACGAGTGGCTTCAACGATTACCGGGTTACCCATGGGGCCAGGCTAGAACACGTTTCATTACTATGACAAGCGAGGATGTGTCATCGCCTTTTTTCTACGGTGGAGGCATGTTTTACTGGCAGCAGAGCTCTACTAGGAGAGCTAGTGTCCTGGGATCACCAGTCACTGGGCCAGCCACCAAGCCAGTCGCAAGACCAGCATAGGGACGAGCAGTAAGGAGAAGTAGCGTGCCTAGCCCGAATCTTCCGTCCGGGTTCGATTTTCTCGACCCGGATGTATCAGTCAAAGGCCTGCCGGTTGCGGAACTGGCCGAAGTGCGTAAGTCCGAGCCGATCTTCTGGGTGGACGTCCCGGGCGGAACCGGTGGCTTCGGCGACAAGGGCTATTGGGCCATCACGAAGCACAAGGACGTCAAGGAGATCTCCGTCCGTAGCGACGTCTTCTCGTCTCAGCAGGACTGCGCGATCCCGGTCTGGCCGCAGGAGATGACGCGCGAACAGATCGACCTGCAGCGCAGTGTCATGCTCAACATGGACGCCCCGCACCACACCCGGCTGCGCAAGATCATCGCCCGTGGTTTCACCCCGCGCGCCATCGGACGGCTGCGCGAGGAACTGGCCGCCCGCGCGCAGAACATCGCCAAGACGGCCGCCGCGGCGGGCACCGGCGACTTCGTCGAGCAGGTCTCGTGCGAGCTGCCGCTGCAGGCCATCGCCGGTCTTCTGGGTGTTCCGCAGGACGACCGGGACAAGATCTTCCGCTGGTCCAACGAGATGACCGGCAACGAGGATCCCGAATACGCGCACATCGACCCGGCGGCGTCGTCGGTTGAGCTGATCATGTACGCGATGAAGATGGCCGAGGAGCGTGCCAAGAACCCCGGCGACGACATCGTCACGCAGCTGATCCAGGCCGACATCGAGGGCGAGAAGCTCTCCGACGACGAGTTCGGCTTCTTCGTGGTGATGCTCGCGGTTGCGGGCAACGAGACCACGCGTAACTCCATCACGCACGGCATGATCGCCTTCGCGGACAACCCGGACCAGTGGGAGCTGTTCAAGAGGGAACGCCCGGAGACCGCCCCCGACGAGATCGTCCGCTGGGCCACCCCGGTCACCGCGTTCCAGCGCACCGCGCTGGAGGACTACGAGCTGTCCGGCGTGCAGATCAAGAAGGGCCAGCGGGTGGTGATGTTCTACCGGTCGGCCAACTTCGACGAAGAGGTCTTCGACGACCCGTACGCGTTCAACATCTTGCGGAATCCCAACCCGCACGTCGGCTTTGGCGGCACGGGTGCCCACTACTGCATCGGCGCGAACCTGGCCCGGATGACGATCAGCCTGATCTTCAACGCGGTGGCCGACCACATGCCGGACCTCAAGCCGCTGTCGAAGCCGGAGCGGCTGCGGTCGGGCTGGCTCAACGGCATCAAGCATTGGCAGGTCGATTACACCGGCACGTGCCCGGTGGCGCGGTGACGGGTTTACACCCCAAGATGGATTTCACTCTCACCGCCACACAGCAGGCCGTCGCCGATGTGGTCACGTCGGTGCTGGACCGGGAGTTGAGCTGGGACGCGCTGGTCAGCGGTGGCGTGACGGCGCTGCCGGTGCCCGAACGCCTCGGCGGCGACGGCGTGGGCCTGCCCGAGGTCGCCACGGTGCTGACCGAGGTCGGTCGCCACGGTGCCATCACGCCGGCGCTGGCCACGCTGGGCCTGGGCGTGGTGACGTTGCTCGATCTGGCGTCCGAGGAGCAGCAGGACCGCTTCCTGGCCGGGGTCGCCAAGGGCGGGGTGTTGACCGCGGCGCTCAACGAGCCGGGCGCGGCGCTGCCCGACCGGCCCTCGACCACGCTGGCCAACGGGCGGTTGTCGGGCACCAAAATCGGTGTCGCCTATGCCGAACAAGCGGATTGGATGGTCGTGACCGCCGACGGCGCGGTCGTGGTGGTGTCACCCAAGGCGGACGGTGTGCGCCTGGTGCGCACGCCGACGTCGAACGGTTCCGACGAGTACACGGTCACGTTCAGTGGTGTGGCGGTTCCCGATTCCGACGTCTTGGCGGGCGCGGCGCACCGGGTCAACCAGCTCGCGCTGGCGGCGATCGGCGCTTATGCCGACGGGTTGGTGGCCGGCGCGCTGCGCCTCACCGCCGACTACGTGGCCAACCGCAAGCAGTTCGGCAAGCCGTTGTCGACGTTCCAGACCGTGGCCGCGCAGCTCTCCGAGGTCTACATCGCCTCGCGCACCATCGATTTGGCGGCGAAGTCGGTGGTATGGCGGCTGACCGAAGGACGGGACGCCGATGACGACCTGGATGTCCTCGGGTACTGGGTGGCGTCGCAGGCGCCGCCGGCGATGCAGACCTGCCATCATCTGCACGGCGGCATGGGCATGGACATCACGTATCCCATGCACCGGTACTACTCCACGATCAAGGACCTGACCCGGCTGCTGGGCGGCCCATCGCTGCGACTCGACCTGGTGGGAGCGCAATGTTCATCGACCTGACCCCGGAGCAGCGCCAGCTGCAAGCCGAGCTACGGCAATACTTTTCGAATCTGATCTCCTCCGACGAGATGAAGGCGATGGAGGAAGACCGCCACAACGCCGCCTACCGCGCCGTGATCCGGCGGATGGGCCGGGACGGCAAGCTCGGCGTCGGGTGGCCAAAGGAGTTCGGCGGCCTCGGTTTCGGCCCGATCGAGCAACAGATCTTCGTCAACGAGGCCCACCGGGCCGACGTGCCGTTGCCGGCCGTGACCCTGCAGACGGTGGGGCCCACGCTGCAGGTCTACGGCAGCGAGCTGCAGAAGAAGAAGTTCCTGCCGGCGATCCTGGCCGGCGAGTTGCACTTCGCGATCGGCTACACCGAGCCGGAGGCGGGGACCGACCTGGCGTCGTTGCGCACCACCGCCGTGCGTCAGGGCGACGAGTACATCGTCAACGGGCAGAAGATCTTCACCACCGGCGCACACGACGCCGACTACATCTGGCTGGCCTGCCGCACTGACCCGGAAGCCGTGAAGCACAAGGGGATTTCGATCCTGATCGTCGACACGAAGGACCCCGGTTATTCCTGGACGCCGATCATCCTGTCCGACGGCGCCCACCACACCAACGCCACCTACTACAACGACGTGCGGGTGCCCGCCGACATGCTGGTCGGCGAGGAGAACGGCGGATGGCGGCTGATCACCACCCAGCTCAACAACGAGCGGGTGATGCTCGGTCCGGCGGGTCGGTTCGCCGCCATCTACGACCGGGTGCACGCCTGGGCGTCCAAGCCGGGCGGCGATGGGGTCACCCCGATCGACCACGACGACGTCAAGCGCGCGCTCGGCGAGATCCATGCGATGTGGCGGATCAACGAGTTGCTCAACTGGCAGGTGGCCGCGGCGGGTGAGGACATCAACGTGGCCGACGCCGCGTCGACGAAAGTCTTTGGCACCGAGCGTGTGCAGTACGTCGGCCGGCTCGCCGAGGAAGTCGTCGGCAGGTACGGTAACCCCGCCGAGCCGGACACCGCCGAGCTGCTCAACTGGCTGGACTCCCAGACCAAGCGCAACCTGGTGATCACCTTCGGTGGGGGCGTGAACGAAGTCATGCGCGAAATGATCGCGGCCTCAGGCCTCAAGGTGCCGCGGGTGCCTCGATGACCGACATCCAGGAAGCCCTCGCCGAGATCAAGGCGGCCGGTGGACCCAAGCCGCGCGCCGGCCGTGACCCGGTGAACCGGCCGACGATCAACAACTGGGTGGAGGCGATCGGCGATCGCAATCCCATCTACGTGGACGAGGCCGCGGCCCGCGCCGCCGGACATCCGGGAATTGTCGCCCCGCCGGCGATGATTCAGGTGTGGACAATGTTCGGCCTGGGCGGGGAGCGCCCCAAGGACGATCCGATGGGGCCCATCATGCAGCTGTTCGACGACGCCGGCTATGTCGGCGTCGTCGCCACCAACTGCGAGCAGACGTACCACCGTTACCTGCGGCCCGGCGAGCAGGTCAGCATCACCTCCGAGATGGGCGACATCGTCGGGCCCAAGCAGACCGCGCTCGGGGAAGGCTTCTTCGTCAACCAGCACATCGTCTGGCGGGTCGGTGACGAGGATGTCGCCGAGATGAACTGGCGCATCCTCAAATTCAAGCCGCGCGAGTCTTCTGGCCCGGCCGTGCCCGCCGACCTGGACCCCGACGCCATGATGCGCCCGTCGTCGTCGCGGGACACCGCGTTCTTCTGGGAGGGCGTCAAGGCGCACGAATTGCGGATTCAGCGCCGTCCCGACGGCGGCCTGCAGCACCCGCCGGTGCCGGCGGTGTGGCAGGACAAAACCGAGCCGATCGACTACGTGGTGGCCGCAGGCAGGGGCACGGTGTTCAGCTTCGTGGTGCACCATGCGCCGAAGGTGCCCGGCCGCACGCTGCCCTTCGTCATCGCTTTGGTCGAGCTGGAGGAGGGTGTGCGCATGCTGGGCGAGCTGCGCGGGGCGGACCCGGCCGAGGTGAAGATCGGAATGCGCGTGCGCGCAACCTATATCGACTTCCCGGCCGGCGATAGCGGCCCCGAGTGGACCCTCTACGCGTGGGAGCCCTTGGAGGGTCGAGCATGAGCGCGCCCGTCGTTGACGTGGGCACGGTGCTGCCCGAGCTGAAGCTGTATGGAGATCCCACGTTCATCATCTCGACGGCCCTGGCCACCAGGGACTTTCAGGACGTGCACCATGACCGCGATTTGGCGCAGGCCAAGGGGTCGAACGACATCTTCGTCAACATCCTCACCGACACCGGTCTGGTGCAGCGCTACGTCACCGACTGGGCCGGCCCGTCGGCGCTGATCAAATCCATCGGCCTTCGGCTCGGGGTGCCGTGGTACGCCTACGACACGGTGACATTCTCCGGCGAGGTGACCGCCGTGGACGACGGACTGATCACCGTAAAGGTGGTGGGCCGCAACAGCCTTGGCGATCACGTCATCGCCACCGTGACGCTGACGATGGGGGATGCCTGATGTTGTCGGGTAAGGCTGCGATCGTCGGCATCGGTGCCACCGACTTCTCAAAGGACTCCGGCCGCAGCGAACTCCGGCTGGCGGCCGAGGCGGTGCTTGACGCCCTGGACGACGCCGGCCTGAGTCCGGCCGACGTCGACGGGCTGACGACGTTCACGATGGACACCAACACCGAGATCGCGGTCGCGCGTGCGGCCGGCATCGGCGAGCTGAAGTTCTTCTCCAAGATCCACTACGGCGGAGGCGCCGCGTGCGCGACCGTCCAGCAGGCGGCGATGGCCGTCGCGACGGGAGTCGCCGACGTCGTGGTCGCATACCGGGCATTCAACGAACGCTCCGGGATGCGGTTCGGCCAGGTGCAGACCCGGCTGGTGGGAGACGCTGGCGCACAGGCCGATTCGACGGCCGCCGACAACTCCTTCTCGTATCCGCACGGGCTTTCCACGCCGGCCGCGCAGGTCGCCATGATCGCCCAGCGCTACATGCACCTGTCGGGCGCGACCAGCCGGGACTTCGGTGCGATCTCGGTGGCCGACCGCAAGCACGCCGCCAAGAACCCGAAGGCGTACTTCTACGAAAAGCCGATAACCATTGAGGACCACCAGAATTCGCGGTGGATCGCCGAGCCGTTACGGCTGCTGGACTGCTGCCAGGAGACCGACGGCGCGGTCGCGATCGTGGTGACGTCCGCGGAGCGCGCGCGGGACCTCAAGCAGCGGCCGGCGATCATCGAGGCGGCGTCGCAGGGCTCCAGCCCCGACCAGTACACGATGGTCAGCTACTACCGGCCCGAGCTCGGCCTGCCCGAGATGGGTCTGGTGGGTCGGCAGCTCTGGGCGCAGTCCGGGCTGTCGCCGGCCGACATCCAGACCGCGGTCTTGTACGACCACTTCACGCCGTTCACCCTGATTCAGTTGGAGGAGTTGGGCTTCTGCGGCAAGGGCGAGGCCAAGGACTTCATCGCCGACGGCGCCATCGAGGTGGGCGGGCGGCTTCCCATCAACACGCACGGGGGTCAACTCGGCGAGGCCTACATCCACGGCATGAACGGCATCGCGGAGGGGGTTCGGCAACTGCGTGGCACCTCGGTGAACCCGGTGCCCAACGTGGAGCATGTGCTCGTCACCGCGGGTACCGGCGTGCCGACCTCCGGCCTGATCCTCGGCTGACCCGCGCCGGCCCGCGCCGGCCCGCGCCGAGCGGCGCTACCCGCGCCGGCCCGCGCCGAGCGTCACGCCAGCGTGGCCGTCAGCGTCGAACGTCACGCTAGCGTGACGCTGTGGATAGATGCCGCACGCTGACGTGACGCTTGGCGCGACTCGTGGAACGCTGCCGTCATGGCGGAGCCATTCATCGGTAGCGAGGCCGTCGCGAACGGAAACGTCGTCAAGAGCGCGCTGCGGACGCGCTATACCAAGTTGTTCCGGGACGTGTACGTCATCCTCGGACTCGAGAGAAGTCCGCTCGTGCGGGCGAGGGCGGGATGGCTCTGGTCGCGACGGCGAGGCATTGTCGCGGGACTCTCGGCCTCAGCGTTATATGGCTCCAAGTGGATCGACCCTTCCGCTCCGCTCGAGATCCTGCACACAAATCGAAATCCGCTGCCGGGCATACGAGTTCGCGGGAACAGCATTGACGATGATGAGGTCGTGTTGATTGAAGGTATACCGGTGACCACCCCGGCCCGGACGGCGCTCGATTTGGCGTGCTGGTACCCCAGGGACGAAGCGGTGGCGGCTATCGATGCTCTACTGGCGGCCGCGGACGTGAAGATAGCGGAGGTCGAGCTCCTCTTTGAGCGGTATCCCGGGCGGCGTGGAATCCGTGGCGCGCGCAAGGCGGTCGTGTTGGCGGACGGCGGATCGCAGTCGCCAAAGGAGACGTGGCTTCGATTGTTGCTGATTGACGCGGGCTTTCCGCGGCCGCAGACACAGATTCACGTCTATGACGAGTTTGGCGAGGTCTTCGCGTATCTCGACATGGGTTGGGAAGAGCTGAAAGTGGCCGCCGAATACGACGGCGAGCAGCATCGAACCGATGGGTGGCGATACAGGTGGGATATTCGGCGACGGGAAAAGCTCGACCGGCTCGGCTGGATCGTGATCCGGGTGGTCGCGGGGGATCGGCCCGCCGAGATCGTTAGCCGCGTTCGCGCCGCATGGGCTGGCCGAGCGTCACGCTAGTGTTGTGAGTCATTAATTATGATCTAGCTGTTAGACTGGGTTGTGCCTGCTCCCCGTGCTGCCGAGATCGTGTTGACCGCCGACGAGCGGACCGAGTTGGAGGGGTGGGCACGACGGCGCAGCAGTGCGGCGGGGTTGGCGATGCGGTCGCGAATTGTGTTGGCGGCCGCCGAGGGCGGGACGAATACCGAACTGGCCCAACGGTTGGGATTGTCGATCACGACGGTGCGCCGGTGGCGCAATCGGTTCGTCGTTGACCGTTGTGACGGCTTGCTCGACGAGCCGCGTCCTGGCCGGCCCCGGGTCATCGGCGACGAGCGGATCAAAGACTTGATCACCGCGACGTTGGAGACCACTCCACCTGATGCCACGCACTGGTCGACCCGGTCGATGGCCGAGCATCTGGGCTTGAGCCAGTCGATGGTCTCGCGGGTCTGGCGGGCATTCGGATTGGCTCCGCACAGACAAGATTCGTGGAAATTGTCCAAGGATCCACTGTTCGTCGAGAAGGTCCGCGACGTGGTCGGGCTCTACCTGGACCCACCCGAACGCGCGGTCGTGCTCTGCGTCGACGAGAAGACCCAGATCCAGGCCCTCAACCGCACCCAACCGGTGTTTCCGATGCTGCCTGGCACTCCGGCGCGGGCCAGCCACGACTACATCCGACATGGCACCTCAAGTCTGTACGCCGCCCTGGACCTGGCCACAGGCAAAGTCATCGGATCCCTGCACGCTCGCCACCGCAGCCGGGAGTTCCTGGCGTTCCTCAAAAAGATCGACGCCGAAGTCCCCGCTGACCTGGACTGCCACGTCGTGCTCGACAACGCCTCCACACACAAGACACCGGCGGTGAAGCGGTGGCTGACCAACCATCCCCGGTTCGTGCTGCACTTCACCCCGACCAGCTCGTCATGGCTCAACCTTGTCGAACGCTGGTTTTCCGAGCTGACCACCAAAAAGCTGCGTCGCGCCACCCACACCTCGGTAAGACAACTCAACACCGACATCCGCGCCTGGATCCAAACCTGGAACGACAACCCCCGCCCCTACGTCTGGACCAAGACCGCCGACCAAATCCTGACCAGCATCGGCAACTACTGCACCAGAATTAATGACTCAGGACACTAGCGTGACGCTCGCAGGCCGGCGCCACGCTAGCGTGACGCTCGGCGCAAAGGAGGCGGGCGAGGCGCAAAGAGGCCGGCGCAAAAGAGGCCGGCGATGCCCTCTAGACCGGGACGAGCTCGACGCCGCTGAGCACCACGGCGTTGTCGCGCGAAGGCGCGACAACGCTGGCCAAGAACCGGCCTTGGGAAGACGTCGAGTCCTTCCAGATGCCGACCTTGAGCGTCTCGCCGGGAAAGGCCACACCGGCGAAGCGTGCGCCATACGCGGCTACCGCACCGGCATCGCCATCCAGCAGCGCGTCGGTGATCGCCTTGCAGGTCATGCCGTAGGTGCACAGCCCGTGCAGAATGGGCATGGGAAAGCCTGCCGCGGCGGCAAAGTCGGGATCGGAGTGCAGCGGGTTGCGGTCACCGCAGAGCCGGTACAGCAGCGCCTGCTGCGGCAGAATCGGGACCTCGACCTCCAGATCGGGCGCGCGGTCCGGCGCCGTGTCCGACGTGGACGGCCCGCGGGACCCGCCGAAGCCGCCTTCGCCGCGGGCGAAGATCGACCGCTTCTGCGTCCACAGCAGGGTGCCGTCCGGGGCGCTGACCGTCGTCTCGCTCCAGATCACCGCGGCCTTGCCCTTGTCCCAGATGTCGGTGAACCGGGTGACGGCCTTGGCGGAGCCCGAAGGCGGCAGCGGCGCCGGCACTTCCACGCGCTCAGACGCGTGCAACACCTTAGCCAGCTCGATGTCGATCCCGGGAAACTGCACCGTCGGCGGTGTGGTCATGTGGAAGCTGGCGGCGACATTGCCGAACGTCGGCAGCACCTGCGGGGTGTCGTCGGCCAGGTAGCGCAGCTCGCGCGGATCCATCGGATCCGCGCCGGCGCCCAGCCCAAGGTGGTAGAGCTGGATATCGCTGCTCTCCCAAGAGAATTCGATCGGATCCAGCTCGGCGCCCAGCGCGACTTCCACATCGATCGGCATGTCAGCGTTCTCCCGCGATGTGCAGGGCGGCGAGGTAGCCGAATGTCATCGCCGGCCCGATCGTGCCGCCCGGACCCGGGTAGGTGTGCCCCATCACCGGTGCGCTGACATTGCCTGCGGCGTAAAGCCCTTCGATGATGCTGCCGTCGTCGCGTAGCGCGCGGCCGTGCACATCGGTGCGGATGCCACCCTTGGTCCCGAGGTCGCCGGGCACCATCCTGGCGGCGTAGTAGGGCGCGTGGCTGACCTCGCCAAGGTTGGGATTGGGCTTGTTGGTGGGGTCGCCGTAGTAGCGGTCATAGGCGCTTTCCCCGCGGTGGTAGTCCTCGTCGACGCCCGATCGCGCGAAGCCGTTGAATCGCCGCACGGTGGCCACGAATTCGCCGACCGGAAGCCCGGCCTTCTCGGCCAGTTGATCCAGGGTGTCCGCCCGGATGATCACGCCGGAATCCAGCCACTTGCTCGGAATGCGTTGTCCGGGATTCAATCCCGCGAAGATGTAGCGGTCCCGGTACCGCTGGTCGAACACCAGCCACGCGGGAATGTTCTCGCCCGGACCGGGCCCCTGGCCGTATTCCCCGCCGTACATGTGGTGGCAGGCTTCGACGTAGGGCATCGACTCGTTCATGAACCGCTTGCCGGACATGTTCACGATGATCGACCCCGGCGAGTTGCGCTCCGACAGCGCGAACCAGGGCGCGCCCACCAGCGGCACCGTCGGCCCCCACCAGGCGTCCTCCATCAGATCCAATGCGGCGCCGAGCTTTTCGCCAGCGACGATGCCGTCGCCGGTGTTGGCCTTGGCGCCGACGGTCCACTCGGTGGTGATGGGCGCACGCTGGTACTTCACCCGCATCTGTTCGTTGTGCTCGAACCCGCCGCAGGCCAGGATCACACCGCGCCGGGCCCGGATCAACCGCGGCTCAGCCGATTCCGACTCAGTGGCGTCGCGGACGTAGACTCCGCGCACCGCGCCGTCCTCGACGTAGAGGTCGGTGAGCGCGGTGTTGAGCACGACCGGCACGCCGGCCCGCTGCAACCCGATCCGCAACGGCCCGATCAGCGCCCGCCCCATGCCCACCAGGTTCTTGCCGCTCGCCTTGGCCCACATCGTGCGCGCGCCCACCCTCAGGCTGCGCAGCACGCCCCGCGGATGCCTCTTCAGTTGGTTAAGGCGCACGTAATCCTGTTGCATGACAACCACGTTGAGCGGCACCTTGCCGTAAGCCGGCTCCAGCCCGGCCTCGTCGGCACCGAGCTTGCGCGCGTTGAACGGCTTGGGCTCGATCGACCGGCCGCCGGCGCGGCCGCCCGGCGCCTCGGGGTAGTAGTCGGCGTAGCGCGGCACCCAGCACATCTTCAACGGCGTGTGCTTGAGCACGAACGACAGCATCTCGGGCCCGCGGCCGAGGTAGACGTCGATGCGCTCCGGCTCGACGACGTCGCCGATGATGCCGTGCAGGTAGGTGCGGGCCGCCTCCGGGGTGTCGCGCACGCCGTCGCGCTCGAGCACCTCGTTGTTCGGAATCCAGACGCCGCCGCCCGACCGCGCGGTGGAGCCGCCGAAATGCGGGGCCTTCTCGATGACTACTGTCGATAGACCCCGGTGCCCGGCGGTTAAGGCAGCCACCATGCCGGCTCCGCCGCTCCCGACCACGACGACGTCGTACTCCTGCGCTGTCATATAGAACACGTTATAGAATTGCCAGGGCTGGGCGCTACCGGCCCGGTCACACCGATAACTTCACGACAAGGGGACTTCCGGGAAATGCTCAGTGTTGCGATCCGCGACGAGCTGGCCGCCGACCTGGCGCAGGCGGAGCGGAGCCGGGAGCCGATCGCCCCGCTGACGTCCGCCTACCCCGATATTGACGTCGTCGACGCCTACGAGATCCAGCTGATCAACATCCGTCAGCGGGTGGCCGAAGGGGCCAGGGTGCTGGGGCACAAAGTGGGCCTGTCGTCGCTGGCGATGCAGCAGATGATGGGGGTCGACGAACCGGACTACGGGCATCTGCTCGACGAGATGCAGGTGTTCGAAGACACCCCGGTCAAGGCGGGCCGCTATCTGTATCCGCGGGTCGAGGTCGAAGTCGGTTTCATCCTGGCCGCGGACCTGCCGGGAGCCGACTGCACCGAGGACGATGTGCTGGCGGCCACCGCGGCCCTGGCCCCGTCCATCGAGCTGATCGACACCCGGATCACCGACTGGAAGATCCAGTTGTGCGACACCATCGCCGACAACGCCTCGTCGGCGGGCTTCGTCCTCGGTGAC
Source organism: Mycobacterium heidelbergense (assembly GCF_010730745.1). Taxonomy (NCBI): domain Bacteria; kingdom Bacillati; phylum Actinomycetota; class Actinomycetes; order Mycobacteriales; family Mycobacteriaceae; genus Mycobacterium; species Mycobacterium heidelbergense. Next base: position 2,655,540 of record NZ_AP022615.1, read on the forward strand.
GCCCGGGTGTCGCCGGCGGACCTCGACGTCAAGGCGATCGACGCGGTGCTGACCCGCAACGGTGAGGTGGTCGCCGAGGGCCGCAGCGATGCGGTGCTGGGTAATCCGGTGACCGCGGTGGCGTGGTTGGCTCGCAAGGTGGAAAGCTTCGGGGTGCGGCTCCGCAAGGGTGACGTCGTGCTTCCCGGATCGTGCACGCGGGCGATCGATGCCCGCGCCGGTGACCAGTTCGTCGCCGACTTCACGGGGCTGGGTTCCGTCCGGTTGTCGTTCGAATAGGTGTCGGATTAGTTTTGAATTGATCCAAATATCCGAATAGGGAGCATCATGCCGTCCAAGGCGAGTGTGGCCATTGTCGGGTCGGGAAACATCAGCACCGACCTGCTGTACAAACTTCTGCGATCGGACTGGCTGGAGCCTCGCTGGATGGTGGGGATCGACCCGCAAAGCGAGGGCCTGGCGCGGGCCCGCAAGCTCGGTCTGGAGACCACCCACGAAGGGGTCGACTGGCTGCTGGCGCAGCCCGAGAAGCCCGACCTGGTGTTCGAGGCGACCAGCGCCTACGTGCACAGGGACGCGGCGCCCAAGTACGCGGCCGCGGGGATCCGGGCCATCGACCTGACGCCGGCCGCGGTAGGCCCGGCGGTCATTCCGCCGGCGAACCTGCGCGAGCACCTGGATGCGCCGAACGTCAACATGATCACCTGCGGGGGACAGGCGACCATCCCGATCGTGTATGCGGTCTCGCGGGTGGTGGAAGTGCCCTACGCCGAGATCGTGGCGTCGGTGGCGTCGGTGTCCGCCGGCCCGGGCACCAGGGCCAACATCGACGAGTTCACCAAGACCACCAGCAACGGCGTCGCGACCATCGGCGGGGCCGCGCGTGGCAAGGCGATCATCATCCTGAACCCGGCCGACCCGCCGATGATCATGCGCGACACCATCTTCTGCGCCATCCCCGAGGACGCCGACCGCGAGGCGATCGCCAAATCCATCCACGACGTGGTGGCCGAGGTGCAGACCTATGTGCCCGGATACCGGCTGCTCAACGAGCCGCAGTTCGACGAGCCGTCGATCAACTCCGGCGGCCAGGCCCTGGTCACCACGTTCATCGAGGTCGAGGGGGCCGGCGATTACCTGCCCCCGTATGCGGGAAACCTCGACATCATGACCGCGGCGGCCACCAAGGTCGGCGAGGAGATCGCCAAGGAAACACTGTCGGTCGCAGGAGGTACGCGATGAGCCGCGCCATCGACGATGCAGAGCGAAGCGATGAGGAGGAGTGGCGCCGATGAGTACCGACGTCTTCTTCAACCCGATCTGGGACGTCCGGATGACCGACACGTCCCTGCGCGACGGGTCCCACCACAAGCGTCACCAGTTCACCAACGACGAGGTCGGCGCCATCGTGGCGGCGTTGGACGCCGCGGGCGTCCCTGTGATCGAGGTGACGCACGGCGACGGGCTGGGCGGCTCGAGCTTCAACTACGGGTTCTCCAAGACCCCCGAGCAGGAGCTGATCAAGCTCGCGGCGGAGACCGCCAAGGAGGCCAAGATCGCCTTCCTGATGCTGCCCGGGGTGGGCACCAAGGAGGACATCAAGGAGGCCCAGAACAACGGCGGCTCGATCTGCCGGATTGCCACCCACTGCACCGAGGCCGACGTGTCCATCCAGCACTTCGGGCTGGCCCGCGAGCTCGGCCTGGAGACGGTCGGGTTTTTGATGATGGCCCACACCATCCCGCCGGAGAAGCTCGCGGCCCAGGCCCGCATCATGGCCGACGCCGGCTGCCAGTGCGTCTACGTGGTCGACTCCGCCGGGGCGCTGGTCCTCGAAGGGGTGCGCGACCGGGTGGCGGCGCTGGTCGCCGAACTCGGTGACGACGCTCAGGTTGGTTTTCACGGGCACGAAAACCTCGGCCTCGGGGTGGCCAACTCGGTGGAGGCCGTCCGCGCCGGCGCCAAGCAGATCGACGGCTCCTGCCGCCGCTTCGGGGCCGGTGCGGGTAACGCGCCCGTCGAGGCCCTGATCGGTGTGTTCGACAAGATCGGCGTGAAGACCGGGATCGATTTCTTCGACATCGCCGACGCCGCCGAGGACGTGGTGCGCCCGGCCATGCCGGCCGAATGCGTGCTCGACCGCAACGCCCTGATCATGGGCTACTCCGGGGTTTACTCCAGCTTCCTCAAGCACGCGGTGCGCCAGGGCGAGCGCTACGGCGTGCCGGCCCACGAGCTGCTGCACCGGGCCGGCCAGCGCAAGCTCATCGGTGGTCAGGAAGACCAGCTCATCGACATCGCCCTGGAAATCAAGCGCGAGCAAGCCAGCGGCGCCGCGGTAACGCACTAACGACGCCGGCGCTGCGCGGCCGGCCCCTCGCCCGGCTGCGTGGTCGATCCGAGCGCCGCTGCATTATTCTTAAAAGCGTTATGAATCCGGCGGAGGGCGGTGACCCTCCGTCGGGCTTAGCTCGGCCGCGAGGGGACCGATGAGCTTTTTGACGTTGCCGCCGGAGATCAATTCGCTGCTGATGTACGCGGGTGCCGGTTCGGCTCCGATGATCGAGGCCGCGACGGCGTGGAATGGGCTGGCCGCAGAGTTGGCGTCCGCGGCCGAGTCGTTTGCGTCGGTGACGTCGACCTTGGCGGGGCAGGCATGGCAGGGTGCGGCGGCGACGGCGATGGCCGCCGCGGCCGCCCCGTACGCCGGGTGGTTGAGCGCGGCGGCGTCTCAGGCGTCCGGGGCGGCGGCTCAAGCCGAGGCGGTCGTCAGTGCCTTCGAATCCGCGCTGGCGGCGACGGTGCACCCGCTGCAGGTAGAGGCCAATCGCAACGACCTGGTGCAGCTGGTGATGTCCAACCTGTTCGGGCAGAACTGGCCGGCGATCGCGGCGACCGAGTCCTACTACGAGCAGATGTGGGCCCAGGACGTGTCGGCGATGGTGGGTTATCACGGTGGGGCCTCGGCGGCCGCCGCGCAATTGACGGCGGGGCAGGCCAGCTTGCCGATCGTGCCCAGCCTGCCGGGCGTGGGCAATATCTCCGGTATCTCCGGCAACTCGAACGCGGCGGGCGGAAGCACCGGCGGCGTCGGTGCCGGCAGCGGCGGCGCCACCCCTCAGGGCAGCGCAAACCCGGGTGGCGTCAACGTGAGCGGCGGAAGCGCTAACGTCGCTTCTCCGGCGGGCGTGGGCGACGATTACGTCGGCGGCGCCAACGTCGGCGATTCCCACGCCGATTTCGGAACCACCGCTGGCGGCAGCCTTGGCGGCGCGACCCCGGGCCTCGCGGGAGCCGGCGGCATGGCCGCGGTGCCCATGGCCGCGGCGACAATGGGATCGTTGGGATCCTCCGGATCCTCACCGGCGGCGTCACCCACCGCGGCTTCACCAGCGAAAACCCCGGCCACTGCCACGCCGGCGGCGGAAACAACGGGAGCACAGGCCGAGGAAACGCAGGAGACGCCAACCCCAACGGCGGCCACACCGCTGTCCACGACACCGGCTTCGGCAGGACCGGCGGCGACAACGTCGCCAGCCGAACGCGCACCGGCGAGAACCCGGGGTTCGGGCGAGAGGCTGGCCCTGCCCACACCGCCGACGGGCCCCGCGGTTTCGGAAACCTCACCGGCGGATGCGTCGGAGTCCGAAGCGCAGATCAAGCAAATTTCGTAAGGGCGGACCGCCCCGGCCAGCGCGTGTTGGTTCGGGCCAACGCGGGTAACCTCGGCCCCATGACCGTGATTTCCAGCCCGCTGCGGCGTGGAGCGTACGGCCTGGTCACCGGCGGCCTGCTGGGCGTGACCGCCGCCGTGATGCTCGCGCTGCCGGCGGCCAACGCCGATCCCCCGCAACAGTGCAACACGACCGTCGGCCAAACGACGTCCCAAACCCTGCAGTCGTACCTGGACAAGCATCCCGACGTTAAGCAGGAGCTGACCGCCAAATCTCAGGCGGAAGGGGGCTCCAACAACGTGCTGGACTACCTCAACAGGCATCCCGACGTGCGGCAGCACCTGATCGACTTGGCCAACAAGTGCACGTCGTAGGCATCCACGCCTGACGCCGCCCGCCGGTGAGCGGGCGTCGTGTGCCAACGTCGCGAACGACGCGCGCGAATGTTCGCCATTGACTCAAAATGAGAACACGTTCTAGCGTCGAGTGCGTGCCCTCTCATCCCGTTTCTGACCCCCTTACCGACGCGATCGCCGAGGCCGAGAAGCTGGTGGCCGCCGCTCCACACATAGCGACCGAGGCCGACCTGCTCGAAGGACTGCAGTACCTCGCCGGTTGCATCTCGGGCTGCATCCATCTGGCCTTCGACCACGAGCGTGACCACCCGTTCCTGCAGTCGGGCACGGGGCCATTCACCAAGATGGGCCTGGACAACCCCGACACCCTCTACTTCGGCGCCCGCGTGCAGGCCGACCGCGATTACGTCGTCACCGGCAGGCGCGGCACCACCACGGACCTGAGCTTCCAGCTGCTCGGCGGTGAGTACACCGACGACAACGTGCCCGCCAGCCAGGCCGCCTTCGACGATCGCGAGCTCGAGATCGCCGCCGACGGCACCTTCGAGTGGCGGGTGCGACCGACCAGCCCCGGGCAATTGGTGATTCGCGAGGTATACGCCGACTGGGCGGCGCGGCGCGGCACGGTGACCATCTCCAGGCTGGACACCGCGGGCACCGCACCGCCGCCGCTGAGCCGCCAGACGATCGAAAAGCGTTACGCCACAGCCGGTAAGCAACTGGTGAACCGGGTAAGGACGTGGCTGCGGTTCCCCCAGTGGTTCTACCTCAACATCCCGGTCAACACCATGGTTGCGCCCAGACTGACCCCCGGCGGCCTGGCGACCCAGTACTCTTCGGTCGGGCATTTCGATCTGGGTGCCGACCAGGCCCTGGTGATTACGATCCCGGTCTCCGATGCCCCCTATCTCGGTTTTCAATTGGGCAGCATGTGGTATATCTCGCTGGACTACATCAATCACCAGACCTCGCTGAACAACACCCAGGCTCAAGCGGATCCGGACGGCAAGGTGCGCATCGTGGTGGCCGACCAGAATCCCGGAGTCACCAATTGGGTTGAAACGCTCGGCCATCGGCGTGGCTATTTGCAGTTTCGCTGGCAGCGGGTGTCTCGTGAGCTGACCGACGCCGACGGCCCCACCGTCGAGCTCGTCGACTTCGACGCGGTACCGGGCGCGCTGCCGTATTTCGAGCATAATAAGATCTCCGAGGACCAGTGGCGGGCGCGAATCGCGTTGCGCCAACAACAAATTGCGGCCAGGATGCTGGGGTGACGATGTCAGGGATGCTCAACCGAAAGGTAGTCGTCATCAGTGGCGTCGGGCCGGGGCTCGGCACCACGTTGGCGCACCGATGCGCGCGTGACGGCGCCGACCTGGTGCTGGCGGCACGCACGGTCGAACGGCTGGAGGCCGTCGCCAAGCAGATCAACGACACCGGCCATAAGGCCCTGGCGGTTCGCGCCGACATCACCGACGACGAGGAGGTGGGCTACCTCGTCGAAACCACCATGGCGGCCTACGGCAAGGTCGACGTGCTGATCAACAACGCGTTCCGGGTGCCGTCGATGAAGCCGTTGGCCGGCACGAGCTTTCAGCACATCCGCGACGCCATCGAGCTCAGCGCGCTGGGGGCGTTGCGCCTCATCCAGGCTTTCACGCCCGCGCTGGAGGAGTCGTCGGGGTCCATCGTCAACGTCAACTCCATGGTGCTGCGGCACTCGCAGGCCAAGTACGGCGCGTACAAGATGGCCAAGTCGGCCCTGCTCGCCATGTCACAGTCGCTGGCCACCGAACTCGGCGAGAAGGGGATCCGCGTCAACTCCGTTGCGCCCGGATACATCTGGGGCGATACGCTGCAGTCCTACTTCGAACACCAGGCCGGCAAGTACGGCACCACGGTGGACCAGATCTATGCGGCCACCGCGGCGAACTCCGACCTCAAGCGGCTGCCCACCGAGGACGAGGTGGCCTCGGCGATCCTCTTCCTGGCCGGCGACTTGTCCAGTGGCATCACCGGGCAGACCCTGGACGTCAACTGCGGGGAGTACCACACCTGATGCCGTCGTCGACGATGCAGAGCGAAGCGATGAGGAGGAGATGGCGAGATGGGAGGTGACCGCACCGACGTCGGCACCGTCGAAGAACTGCACGCCGCGGCGACCAAGCTGGTCGGGCTCGACGACTTCGGCGGTAACGACGACAACTACCTCGAGGCGCTGGAGACGCTGCTGAGCTCATACCGCCGGGAGGCGGGCCTCACGGTGTTGGGCAGCAAGATGAATCGGTTCTTCCTGCGCGGCGCGCTGGTGGCCCGGCTGCTGTCCGAATCCGCATGGAAGCAATACCCGCAGCACGCCGACGTCGCCATCGAACGCCCGATCTTCGTCACCGGGCTGGTGCGCACCGGCACGACGGCGCTGCACCGGCTGCTCGGCGCCGACCCCGCACACCAGGGTCTGCACATGTGGCTGGCCGAGTTCCCGCAGCCACGCCCGCCCCGCGAGACCTGGGAATCCAACCCGCTGTATCGCCAGCTCGACGCGCAATTCACCCAGCACCACCAGGAAAATCCCGGCTATACCGGCCTGCACTTCATGGCGGCATACGAGCTGGAGGAATGCTGGCAGCTGTTGCGGCAGTCGCTGCATTCGGTCTCCTACGAAACCCTGGCGCACCTACCCGGCTACTCGAAGTGGTTGTCGCAGCAGGACTGGACGCCGTCGTATCGGCGGCACCGCAGAAACCTTCAGCTGATCGGGCTCAACGACGCCGACAAGCGGTGGGTGTTGAAGAATCCCAGCCACCTCTTCGCGCTGGACGCCTTGATGGCGACCTATCCCGACGCGCTGGTGATCCAGACCCACCGTCCGGTCGAGACGATCATGGCGTCGATGTGCTCGCTGGCGCAGCACACCGCCGACGGTTGGTCGACGACGTTCGTCGGCGCCCAAATCGGCGCCGACGCAATGGAAACCTGGTCGCGCGGCTTGGAGCGGTTCAACGCCGCACGCGCCAAATACGATTCCGCTCAGTTCTACGACGTCGACTACCGCGACCTGATCGCCGACCCGATGGGCACGGTGGCCGACATCTACCGGCACTTCGGCCTGACGCTGACCGACGAGGCGCGGGTTGCCATGGAAAAGAGCCACGCCGAAAGCCAATCCGGTGAGCGCGCGCCCAAGCATACGTACTCGCTGGCCGACTACGGGCTCACCGTCGAAGCTGTCAAGGAGCGGTTCGCCGGGCTGTGATCAGTCGTCGCCCGGCATCGAATCCAGGTAGCCCTCCGCGGCCGCGTGTTCGATGCTGTCGCCCAGTTTCGGGCAGGCGCGCGCGCGTGCGGTATCCCCGCCCGACTCACGGACTTCGGTGAAGTACGCGCAACGCTGGGCCGCTTCGGTATTCCATTGCACCGCGGTGTAACCCGGTCCCAGCCTCTTGACCGCAACCGTGACGTGGCAAAACCGGCAATCCACCGGACGCAGCCCGGACGTGAGGTAGCGCTCACGATCGGCGCGCGAGGCCTCGGCGACCGCGGCGGCGCGTAGCGGGTCGTTGGCGAAATCCCTTGACTTCGACCAGGAGTCACCGCCGCCGTCGGTCCCGGTGGGTCGCTCGTCGTGATCGTGATAATCACCGTGCAGCAACAGCATCGAGCGGACCAGGCGATCGACGTCGGGCACCGCTGGTTGATCGTCGGTCATGGTCCTAGTGTTGTTCGGCGGGTACCTCGCCGCGTTCGAGATCGGATTCGAGTTCCCTTGCCTTCAGGTTCTCTTGGACCTGGGCATTCCAATACTCGTTGGCGCGCGTGGTGTCCACCTCGACCTCGAAGCGCTCCACCATTTCCGGCTTGACGTCGGCTACGTCGACATAGAACTGCTCGTACCAGCGACGCAGCTGGTAGACGGCGCCGTCCTCCTCGACCAGCAGTGGATTGTCGATTCGGGTCTTGTGGTTCCAGATCTCGACGTCCTGCAGGAAGCCCTTGCTGACGCCCTCGGTGAACACCCGCGACAGCTTGTCGGTCATCTCTTCGTCCATGCCCTTGGGCTTTTCGACGACGACACCCCACTGCAACACGAACGAGTTCTGCGTCACCGGGTAATGGCAGTTGATCAGGATCGACTCGGCCTTGTAGTCGCCGTAGCTGTTGTGCAGCCAGTTGATCATGAACGACGGCCCGAAATAGGACGCCTCCGAATCGAGGTGCGCTTCGCCGTACGAGGTCCCCAGATCGTCCACGTCGGGCCGCCCCACGTTGTGCAGGTACTGCGAGGCGATGTGGCCCTCGAAGACGTTCTTGAAGTACGTCGGCAACCCGAAGTGGATGTAGAAGAAGTGCGCCATATCGGTGACGTTGTCGATGATGTCGCGGCAGTTGGACCCTTCGATGAGGATGCGGTTCCACCGCCACTCGGTCCATTCGTCACTGTGGGCTTCGGGAATCTCGGGAATCCTGACCGCGGGATCCGGCGGATTGCCTTCGTGGTCGTGCCAGACGAACAGCAGGCCGCCGCGCACGTCGGTGGTCCACGACCGGGTGCGCGCCGTCTTGGGGGTGCGCTTGGCATACGGCACCAGCTTGCAGCGTCCGTCGCCGCCCCAGCGCCAGTCGTGGAACGGGCAGGCGACCTCGTCGCCCTTGATGGTGCCCTCCGACAGGTCGCCGCCCATGTGCCGGCAGTAGCCGTCGAGCACCTTCAGGTCCCCGCGCGAGTCGGCGAAGACGACCAGCTTGGTGCCGAACGCCTGCACCGCGTGCGGCTTTCCGTCCTGGAAGTCCTTTGCGACGCCTAGGCAGTGCCAGCCGCGGGCGTACCTGGTCGGCAAGGTGCCGGAATCGATTTCCCGGATCCCGACCGTGCTGGTGTCGGTACTCACCTGTCACCTCCAACTCGTCTCTAACTAGAACACGTTACAGTTTTCCGACTGGCTGGCGCAATGACGCTGGGTATGGCTGCGTTATCCGTGGCGATATTCACACTGGGGTATATCTAGACGATGCCGCTGTTTGCTTTCGAGGGCCGGTCGCCACGGATCGATCCCACCGCGTTTGTGGCCCCGACGGCGACCCTGATCGGCGACGTCACCGTGGAGGCGGGGGCGTCAGTCTGGTTCAACGCCGTGCTGCGCGGCGACTACGGGCCGATCGTGGTGCGGGAAGGCGCCAATGTCCAGGACGGGTCGGTGCTGCACGCGCCGCCGGGAATCCCCGTCGACATCGGCCCGGGCGCGACGGTGGCGCACGTGTGCGTCATCCACGGTGCTCACGTCGGACCCGAGGCGCTGATCGCCAACCACGCCACCGTGCTCGATGGCGCGGTGATCGGCGCGCGCAGCCTGGTTGCCGCCCATTCGCTGGTGGTGGCCGGCACCCAGATTCCGGCGGGGGTGCTGGCGCTCGGGGCGCCGGCGCAGGTGAAGGGCCCGATCGCCGGAACGGGTGCGGAAATGTGGGTCAACCTCAATCCGCAGGCCTACCGCGACCTGGCGCAGCGGCATGTGGCCGGGCTAGAGCCGATTGAGGATTCGTGGGAGCCGCGACGGTGATCGGCGATCGGCTCGGCTAGACCTTTCGGACGGTCGCGGCCGCGCGGTCCATCTCCCAGTACGCGCGTAGCGCCACCATCTGGCCTTCGTCGTTGGCCTTGTAGGTGAACACGCCTTCCGCCGTGATCTGATGATCGCCCGTCGTGATGAGGATGTGCCCGACGTTGGCTTCCTCGTTGCCGCACTGGTAGGTGTCGCGGAAGAAGAACTCGATCCTGGTGGTGTTGGCGATGGCCTTGTCCCAGAAGGCCGAGATCGCGGCGCGCCCCCGGTGCCCCTTGCCCTCGGGGTCGAAAACCGATGGGCCGATGGGGTCTTCGACGACGGCGTCGTCGGCGAACACCGCCAGCCACGCCTCCTTGTCCCGGGCCATGACCGCCTCGCGGGATCGGCGGCCCGCCTCGTGGGCGGGATGCTTGAGGTTCTCAGTCATGCGTTGGCCTTCGCGTCGGGCTTGTCGGCCCCGACCACCCACATCGAGTAGTACTGCGAGCCGCCGCCGTAGGCGTGCCCCAAGGCCTTTCGCGCCCCGGGCACCTGGTGGTCGCCGCCCTTGCCCATCACCTGGATCGCGGCCTCGGCGAAGCGAATCAGGCCCGAGGCGCCGATCGGGTTCGACGACAGCACCCCGCCCGACGCGTTTACCGGGAGCCGCCCGCCGATCTTGGTCTCGCCGGCCTCGGTGAGTTTCCAGCCCTCGCCCTCGGGGGCAAACCCGAGGTTTTCCAACCACATTGGCTCGAACCAGGAGAACGGCACGTAGATTTCGGCCGCGTCGATCTCGTCGATCGGGCTGGTGATGCCGGCCGCCTTCCACAGCGCGGCGGCCGCGTCGCGACCGGCCTGCGGGCTGACCTGGTCGCGTCCGGCGAACGCCAGCGGCTCGGTGCGCAACGCGGTGGCATGGATCCACGCCACCGGATGCCCGTCGGCCAGCCGGGCGTCGGCGATCTCCTCGTTGCCGATCACGACGGCGCAGGCGCCATCGGAGGACGGGCACGTCTCGTCGTAGCGGATCGGGTCCCACAGCATGGGCGAGGACATCACCTTCTCCAGCGTGATGTCGGGCTGGTGCAGGTGCGCCAGCGGGTTGCGGCTGCCGTTGAGCCGATCCTTGACGGCGACCATGGCGCCGATGTTCATCGGCGCGCCCGAGCGGCGGATGTAGGCCCGCACGTGCGGGGCGAAATAGCCGCCGGCGCCGGCGCCCACGGGCTTGATGAACGGGATCGGAATCGACAACGCCCACATGGCATTCGATTCCGACTGCTTCTCCCACGCCATCGCCAGCACGCGCCGATATTTTCCGGACTGCACCAGGCTGGCGGCCACCACCCCGGTGGACCCACCGACCGAACCCGCGGTGTGCACCCGGATCAGCGGCTTGCCGGTGGCTCCCATGGCATCGGCCATGAACAGCTCCGGCATCATGACGCCCTCGAAGAAGTCGGGCGCCTTGCCGACCACGATGGCGTCGATGTCGTCGAAGGTGGAACCGGAGTCGGCCAGCGCCCGGTCGATGGCCTCGCGCACCAGGCCGTTCATCGAAACGTCTTGGCGCTTGGCGACATACTTGGTCTGCCCGGTACCGAGCACCGCGGCGAGGTGTGCCCCTGCACCGGCCATCAGTTCTTCCCTTCCATGACCGCGACCAGGTTCTGTTGCAGGGCAGGCCCGCTGGTGGCATGCGCCAGCACCCGGCCGGCCGAACCGTTCCAGATGTGTTGCGCGGCAAAGCCGATGCGCTCGAGGCCGGCGACGAACATGGGGTTGGCCGCCAGCGCGCCGCCGGAGGGATTGACTTTTGTCTTCCCCGGGATGTTTATCGCTTCCGCGAGGATCAGGTGCTGGTGAGTGAAGGGCGCATGAATCTCGGCCACATCCAGGTTGCGGGTGTTTCCGCCGGTGGCCGCCCGGGCCGCCGCCTTGGTCGACGGCGATTCGATGAGGTTGCGCAGGCCCAGGGCCGGAGACTCGATGCGGTGCTCGATTCCGGTGATCCAGGCCGGGTTTTCCCGCAACTCGCGGGCGCGGTCACCGGCCGCGAGCACGACCGCGGCGGCGCCATCGGTGATCGGCGCGATGTCGTGGCGGCGCAGCGGGTCGGCGAAGAACGGCCGCTCGAGCAGTTCATCGATGCTGATCGCGGGCTGTTCGGAGTCCACCCGCTTGGCGTGCGAGAAGGAGTCGAGCGCCACACGCGCCATTTGCGCTTCGTTCCACTTGCCGTTGTCGAGCCCGATGCGGGCCTGCAGTCCGGCCATCGACACCGAGTCCGGCCACAGCGGCGCGACCGTGTAGGGATCGGTCTGGCGCGACAGGATGCGACGCAGGTTGCCCGCCGAGGACTTGCCGAAGCCGTAGACCAGCGCGGTGTCGACCTCGCCGGCCAGGATTTTGATGTAGGCCTCGTAGAGTGCCCAGGCCCCGTCCATCTCGACGTGCGATTCGTTGATCGGCGGAACGGCACCGATGGAGTCGATCGCCGAGATGAACGAAAACGCCCGTCCGGCAAGGTAATCCGACGAACCCGAACACCAGAAGCCGATGTCGGTCTGGGTGATGCCCAGCTCGCCGTAGAGCTGGGCGAAGCACGGCATCAACATTTCGACGCCGTTGGTGGTGCCGTCGGTGCGGCGGACATGCGGTGCGTGGGCAAAGCCGACAACCGCGACGCTGCGTTCGCTCATTGATAGATAAGCCCTTTACAGGTGGTGCTTGTAGGTGTCGTAGTCGGCGTCGGGTTCCCCGGTGGGCCGGAAGTACTCGATGTTGTCGATGCCAAATCCCCACTCCTCGCGGGGCTTCCACACCGCCTCGACGCGCATGCCCATCCGCACGTCGTGCGCGTCGATGTCGGCGACCAGGTGCAGGAACGGAATGTCGGCGCCGTCGAGCAGCACATAGGCCGCCACGTAGGGCGGTTTGATGCGCTGGCCCTGGAACGGGATGTTGATGATCGCGAACGTCGTCACCGTGCCCTTGTCGGGCAGTTCGACGAACTCGGTGGTCGGCTGGCCGGTGGCGGGATCGGCCCCGTGCGGCGGGAAGTAGACCTTTCCTGTTTTCCCGGTTCGCGCGCCCAACAGCTTCCCCTCGGCGATGGCGCGCAGGTAGGCGCTTTCCTCGTGCGAGGCGGTGTGCTGGATCGTCAGCTCGATCGGCGTGACGATCATTTTGACCGGTTCCCGGTCGCCCTCGGGCTGCTCCGGGACCGGTTCGGCTCGATCTTCCAGGTCACCCAGCTTGAAGTAGGCGATGTCGGTGATCGCGCCCACGGTCTCGTCGGCCCAGTGTGCGTGCACCCGCGCCCCGGTCCGGATGGCCGCGGGTTCGCCCACGTCCACGGCGTGCATCAGGGCGGTGTCGGCGCCGTCGAGCTTGATCAGCGCCCAGGCGAACGGCCGGTCCAGCGGCTGGCCTTCCAGCGGCTCGGCCTGCCATGTCCAGGACGCGACGGTGCCGACACTGGATACCGGTACCATCTCGCCCAGCGGCTCATAGGTAACCGGGTCATATTCCGCCGGCGGCACGTGCACCCGGCCATCCGATCCGCGCACCCCCAGGATGCGGCGGTCACACAGCGCGGTGAAGAACTCGCTCAGCGTGGGGCCCACCGAACGGGTGTAGTCGAAGGACAACGTCAGCGGCGCGGAAAGCGGTGGCTCAGGGTGATCGATCAGGGTCGGGCTGCTCGAACTGGCTGTCACGCCTTCGAGTAGAACAGGTTCTAAGAACGGATTCAACATCGGGTGGGCGAAAGGCGGACACTATGAAGCTGGGGCTGCAACTGGGCTATTGGGGCGCACAGCCGCCGGAGAACGCCGGGGAGCTCGTGGCCGCGGCCGAGGACGCCGGATTCGATGCCGTCTTCACCGCCGAGGCGTGGGGGTCCGACGCCTACACACCGCTCGCCTGGTGGGGATCGTCGACGCACCGGGTGCGGCTGGGCACCTCGGTGGTCCAGCTGTCCGCGCGCACCCCGACGGCGTGCGCGATGGCCGCGCTGACGCTCGACCACCTGTCCGGCGGGCGGCACATCCTCGGGCTGGGCGTGTCCGGCCCGCAGGTGGTCGAGGGCTGGTACGGGCAGCCGTTCCCCAAGCCGCTGGCCCGCACCCGCGAGTACATCGACATCCTCCGGCAGGTGTGGGCCCGGGAAAAGCCGGTGACCAGCGACGGCCCCCACTACCCGCTGCCGCTGAGGGAGGGGGGCGGGCGACCGGTGACCGGCCTGGGCAAGGCGCTCAAGCCCATCACCCATCCGCTGCGCGCCGACATCCCGGTCATGCTGGGCGCCGAGGGGCCGAAGAACGTCGCGCTGGCCGCCGAGATCTGTGACGGCTGGCTGCCGATTTTCTACACCCCGCGGCTGGCCGACATGTACAACGAATGGCTCGACGAGGGGTTCGCCCGCCCCGGCGCGCGCCGCGGCCGCGAGGACTTCGAGATCTGCGCGACGGCCACCATCGTCATCACCGCCGACCGCGCCGCCGCCTTCGCGGCCATGAAGCCCTATCTCTCGCTGTACATGGGCGGCATGGGCGCCGAGGACACCAACTTCCACGCCGACGTCTACCGCCGGATGGGGTACTCAGAGGTCGTCGACGACGTGACCAAGCTGTTCCGCAGCAACCAAAAAGACAAGGCCGCCGAGATCATCCCCGATGAGCTCGTCGACGACGCCGCCATTGTCGGCGACGCGGACTACGTGCGTAAGCAAGTCAAGGTCTGGGAGGCCGCGGGCGTCACGATGATGGTCGTGAACGGCCGCAATGCCGAGCAGATCCGCGAGCTCGCGACACTGGTTTAGCCGGATATTGCCGAACGAATAGAACGCGTCCTAGATTGGCCCGATGACAGCATCGCAGCACACCATCGCCGGCACGGTAATCACGATGCCGGTCCAGATCCGCAAGGCAAATCAGCACATGGCGATGTTCTCGGTCGACGCCGACGCCGCGCAGCGGCTGATCGACTACAGCGGCCTGCGGGTCTGCCGTTATTTGCCCGGGCGCGCGATCGTGGTCCTGATGTTGATGCACTACATCGACGGCGACCTGGGCCAGTACTACGAATTCGGCACCAGCGTGATGGTCAACCCACCCGGCTCGACGGCAAACGGACCGCGTGCCCTGCAGTCGGCCGGCGCCTTCATTCACCACCTTCCCGTCGATCAGCCGTTCACGCTGGAGGCGGGAACCAAGATCTGGGGCTACCCGAAAGTGATGGCGGACTTCATCATTCGAGAGGGTCGTCAGTTCGGTTTTGACGTCAGCGTCGACGGGCAACTGGTGGTGGGCATGGAATTCCGCCGTGGTCTGCCGATTCGGCTAACCCCGCGCCGCCAAGCGCAGCGCACCTACTCGCACCGCGACGGCGTCACGCGCGAGACCTCCTTCGAACACACGCTCAGCGGTGTGCGCACCCGATTCGGCGGGGTGCGCGTCCGGCTCGGCGATCACCCCTACGCGAAAGAGTTGGCGGCGCTGGGCCTTCCGAAGCGCGCGATGCTGTCCAGCTCTGTCGACAACGTACACATGTCATTCGGCGACGCCCAGGAGATCCCATGACCTCGATCACCACACCAGATGTCGACCTGACCGACGGCACGTTCTACGGCAGCCGCGAGGCGCGTGAGGCGTATCGGTGGATGCGGGCCAATCAGCCGGTCTTTCGGGACCGCAACGGGTTGGCGGCGGCGTCGACGTACCAGGCCGTCATCGACGCCGAACGGCAGCCCGAGCTGTTCTCCAACGCCGGCGGCATCAGGCCCGACCAGCCCGCCATGCCGATGATGATCGATATGGACGACCCGGCACATCTGTTGCGGCGCAAGCTGGTCAACGCCGGCTTCACCCGCAAGCGAGTCAAGGACAAAGAGGCCTCGATCGAGGCCTTGTGCGACGCGCTGATCGACGCCGTATGTGAGCGCGGCGAATGCGACTTCGTCCGTGACCTGGCCGCGCCGCTGCCGATGGCCGTCATCGGCGACATGCTCGGGGTGCGTCCGGAGCAGCGCGGCATGTTCCTCAAGTGGTCAGACGACCTGGTGACGTTCTTGAGTTCGCATGTGTCCGAAGACGATTTCCAGGTCACCATGGATGCGTTCGCGGCCTACAACGAATTCACCCGGGCCACCATCGCCGCACGCCGCGAAGAGCCCACCGACGACTTGGTCAGCGTGCTGGTGAGCTCCGAAGTCGACGGGGAACGGCTCACCGACGACGAACTCGTCATGGAAACGCTGCTCATCCTCATCGGCGGCGACGAGACCACTCGGCACACGCTGAGCGGCGGCACCGAACAGCTGTTGCGCAACCGCGACCAGTGGGAGCTGCTGCAGCGCGACCCTTCGTTGCTGCCGGGCGCCATCGAGGAGATGCTGCGGTGGACAGCGCCGGTGAAGAACATGTGCCGGATCTTGACCGCCGACACCGAGTTTCACGGCACCGCGCTGCACAAGGACGAGAAGATCATGCTGCTCTTCGAGTCCGCGAACTTCGATGAAGCGGTATTCGACCAGCCGGACAAGTTTGATATCCGGCGAAATCCCAACAGTCACTTGGCATTCGGGTTCGGCACCCATTTCTGCCTGGGCAATCAGCTGGCGCGCTTGGAGCTGTCGCTGATGACGGGTCGGGTGCTGAAACGGCTGCCCGACCTGCGGTTGGCCTCTGACGACGCGGCGCTGCCGCTGCGGCCGGCGAACTTCGTCAGCGGCCTGGAATCGATGCCGGTGGTGTTCACGCCGACCGCGCCGCTCTCGTAGCTTCCGCGCCGAGCCCCGCCGCTTCGTCGCTTCCACCCCGACCCCGCCGCCTCGCCGCTTGCACCCCGACCCCGCCGCCTCGCCGAGCGTGTTCTCAGGGCGAGAAATCGCCGAAAATCTCACCGTGACTTCACGTTCGGCGGGCCCACGCCGCCGCCAGCCTTCCCAGGATACCGCCCCGCGTGTTTCCGGCCGTGACCCGGATGGTGATCCAACCAAGTTCGGATAGCGCTTCGAAACGCGCGACATCCTTGCGAAATTGCTCGGGATTGGTCCAGTGATGGACACCCTCGTACTCGAGCGCGATTTTCTTTTCCTCCCAACCCATGTCGACCACGGCGACGAGCTCTCCGTATTCGCCGTAGACCGGTATCTGGGTCTGCGGCGGCGGGTAACCGGCCTCGATGACCAGCAGACGCAGCCAGGTCTCGCGGGGAGACTCCGCGCCGGCATCAACGAGCGCCAACGCGCGTCTCGCCCGCCTGATGTTTCGGTGGCCTTTGTAGCGGTCGGCGATCAGTTCGGCGTCGGCGACCTTCAGTCTGGTTGCTCGAGCCAGGGCATCGATAGCGGCGACGGTTTTGCCCACGGGATTGCGACAGGCGAGGTCGAACGCGGTACGGGCCGGGGTCGTCGCGGGCACCTCGCCGATCAGCTGGATCTCGTCGTCCGCGATGGTGTCCGACCAGGTGTGGATGCCGGTCGGGGGACGACGGTGTTCGTACAGCAACTGCGCCGGCGCCCGATCGTCGACCCACTTGGCGCCGTGCAGCGCCGACGCGGAGTGCCCCGCAACGACCCCGCGCCGCCGCGACCACAGCCAGGCGGCGCGGGCGCGCATCGCCGCAGTGAGGTTTGTCTCGGGAGGGACGTACACGTCGGGATGGAGCGCGACATACCGGCTGCGCAGCTGGTGTCGCGTCAGGGTGCCCGATTTGATGGCTTCGCTTCCGATGAACGCCTCTCCCACGCGGGCAGTGTGCCTCGGGCCACCGACAGCCGCGCCGAGCGTGAAGTCAGGGCGCAAATTTGGCGAAAAACCCGCCCTCAGAGCACGTTCGGCGAAGCGGCGTTAGCGGTTCTGGAAGTTGGGCTTGCGTTTCTCGGCGAACGCGCGCGGGCCTTCCTTGGCGTCATCGGACAGGAACACCTTGATGCCGATCTGGGTGTCGATCTTGAAGGCCTCGTTCTCGTGCAGGCCCTCGGTCTCGCGGATCGCCCGCAGGATGGCCTGCACGGCCAAAGGCCCGTTGTTCTCGATGATCTCCGCGATCTCCAGCGCCTTGGTCAGCGCCTGGCCGTCGGGCACCAGATAGCCGATCAGGCCGATCTCCTTGGCCTCGGCGGCGGTGATGTGCCGGCCGGTCAGCAGCAGGTCGCACGCCACCGTGTAGGGGATCTGCCGCACCAGCCGCACGGCCGAACCGCCCATCGGGTACAGGCTCCACTTGGCCTCCGAGATGCCGAATTTGGCGCTCTCGCCGGCGACCCGGATGTCGGTGCCCTGCAGGATCTCGGTGCCGCCGGCGATTGCGGGTCCCTCGACGGCCGCGATCAGCGGTTTGGTCAGCCGGCGACCCTTCAGCAAAGCGTCGATCCGTGACGGGTCGTAGCTGCCGTCCTTGAACGACTCGCCCGGTGGCTTCTTGGTCGCCGCTTTGAGGTCCATACCGGCGCAGAAGTAGCCACCGGCCCCGGTGAGGATGCAGCACCGGATGTCGTCGTCGTTGTCGACGCGGTCCCACGCCTGCACCATGATTTCCATCATTTCGGTGCTCAGAGCGTTGCGGGCGTGCGGCCGGTTCAAGGTGACGATCAGGGTGTGACCCCGCTGCTCCACCAGGGCGTCGGGTCCCGTTTGTTCGTTTGCTGCAGCCTCGGTCACGGCTACCGCCTTTCGGTCGACGTTGGGGGCGAGCTTGTCAAGAAATGTAACACGTTCTAATTTGGTGGCCGTGGCCCTGAATATCGCCGACCTCGCCGAGCACGCCATCGACGCTGTGCCTGACCGTGTTGCCCTGATCTGCGGCGACGACAAGCTGACTTACGCCGAACTGGAGGAGAAGGCCAACCGCCTCGCCCACTACCTGATCGATCAGGGCGTCAAGAAGGACGACAAGGTCGGACTGTACTGCCGCAACCGCATCGAGATCGTCATCGCGATGCTGGGCATCGTCAAGGCGGGCGCCATCCTGGTGAACGTCAACTATCGCTACGTCGAGGGCGAGCTGCGCTACCTGTTCGACAACTCCGACATGGTCGCGCTGGTGCACGAGCGCCAGTACTCGGATCGGGTCGCCAACGTCCTGCCGGACACCCCCAACGTCAAGACGATTCTCGTCGTCGACGACGGCTCGGATCTTCCGGACAACGCTTTTCAGCGCTACGGCGGCGTCGAGTTCTACTCGGCGATCGCCGACAGCTCACCCGAGCGTGACTTCGGTGAACGCAGCGGCGACGACATCTACCTGCTCTACACCGGTGGCACCACCGGTTTCCCGAAGGGCGTGATGTGGCGCCACGAGGACATCTACCGGGTGCTCTTCGGCGGAACCGACTTCGCCACAGGCGAATTCGTCAAGGACGAGTACGACTTGGCCAAGGCCGCCGCCGCCAACCCGCCGATGATCCACTACCCGATCCCGCCGATGATCCACGGCGCCACCCAGTCGGCCACCTGGATGTCGATCTTCTCGGGCCAAACCACCGTTCTCGCACCGGAATTCAATGCGGACGAGGTCTGGCGCGCCATCCATGACCACAAGGTGAACCTGCTGTTCTTCACCGGCGACGCCATGGCCCGACCGTTGCTCGACGCGCTGAACAAGAACAACGATTACGACCTGTCGTCGCTGTTCCTGCTCGCCAGCACCGCGGCGCTGTTCTCGCCGAGCATCAAGGAGAAGCTACTGGAGCTGCTGCCCAACCGCGTCATCACCGACTCGATCGGCTCCTCGGAGACCGGGTTCGGCGGCACCAGCATCGTCGCCGCGGGTGCGCCACACAGCGGCGGCCCACGCGTGACCATCGACCACCGCACCGTCGTGCTCGACGAGGACGGCAACGAGGTGAAGCCCGGTTCCGGCGTACGCGGCTTCATCGCCAAGAAGGGCAACATCCCGGTCGGTTACTACAAGGACGAGAAGAAGACGGCCGAAACGTTTAGGACCATCAACGGTGTGCGCTACGCCATACCGGGTGACTGGGCCCTGGTCGAGGAGGACGGCTCGGTCACCATGCTGGGCCGCGGCTCGGTGTCGATCAACAGCGGCGGCGAGAAGATCTACCCCGAGGAGGTCGAGGCCGCGCTGAAGGGCCATCCCGACGTCTTCGACGCTCTGGTGGTCGGTGTGCCCGATCCGCGGTACGGCCAGCACGTGGCCGCCGTCGTGCAGGCCCGGCCGGGCTGCCGCCCGTCGCTGGCGGAGCTGGACAGCTTCGTGCGTACCGAGATCGCGGGATACAAAGTGCCACGCAGCCTTTGGCTGGTCGACGAGGTAAAGCGTTCGCCTGCGGGCAAGCCCGACTACCGCTGGGCCAAGGAACAAACCGAGGCGCGCCCGGCCGACGACGTGCATGCGAGCCACGTGACGACCTGACCCGCACCCGGCGGCATGCTGGTCGCCTGATTTCAGGCGAGGTCTAAAGTCGAATCGCGATGACGATCGACGTGCGGATGATCCACGCCCCGGCGGGGTTGGGCGAACTCGGGCTCAGCGACGGGGGCCGCCGAGACTTTTTGCGCGGCAACGCCGAGCGCGTCTTCGGACTGGAGGGGATCACGTGAACGGCGCTCAGGCCCTGATCAACACCCTGGTCGACGGCGGCGTCGACGTGTGCTTCGCCAACCCCGGCACCTCGGAGATGCACTTCGTGTCCGCGCTGGACACCGTCCCGCAAATGCGCGGCGTGCTAGCCCTTTTCGAGGGCGTGGCCACCGGCGCGGCCGACGGCTACGCCCGCATCGCCGGCCGGCCGGCCGCGGTGCTGCTGCACCTGGGCCCGGGATTGGGGAACGGCCTGGCCAACCTGCACAACGCGCGGCGCGCCCGGGTGCCGATGGTCGTCATCGTCGGCGACCACGCCACCTATCACAAAAAGTACGACGCCCCACTGGAATCCGACATCGACGCGCTGGCCGGAACCGTCTCGGGATGGCTGCGCCGCAGCCAACACAGCGCCGACGTCGCCTCCGACGCCGCCGAGGCGATCGCCGCCAGCCGGACCGGCTCGCAGATCGCGACCCTGATCCTGCCCGCCGACGTGTCCTGGTCCGGCGGGGCGCAACCCGCCGCCACGCCGCCCGCGCATCCGGCGGGCGCCGACCCGCTGCTGGCGCCGGAGGTGCTCGAGGTGCTGCGCTCGGGGGAACCCACGGTGATCCTGGTGGGCGGGGACGCCACCCGCGCGCCGGGCCTGGCCGCGGCCGCGCGGATCGCCCAGGCGACGGGGGCCCGGTTGCTGTGCGAGACGTTCCCGACCCGGCTGGAGCGCGGCGCGGGCGTCCCCGCCGTCGAGCGGCTCGCCTACTTCGCCGAGGGCGCCGCGGCCCAGCTCAACGGCGCCAAGCACCTGGTGCTGGCCGGCGCCAAGTCGCCGGTGTCGTTCTTCGCCTACCCGGGCATGCCCAGCGACCTGGTGCCGGCCGGCTGCGAGGTGCACCCGCTCGCCGAGCACGGCGGCGCGGCGGCGGCGCTCGCCGCGCTGGCCGACGAGGTGGCGCCCGGGACGGTCGCACCGGTGGTGTCCGCGTCGCGCCCGCGGCTGCCGACGGGCGCCCTGACGTCCGCGTCGGCGGCCGACGTGATCGGGGCGCTGATGCCCGAACGGGCGATCGTCGTCGACGAGTCGAACACGTCCGGCCTGTTGCTCGCGCAGGCCACCGCCGGCGCGCCCGCCCACGATTGGCTGACGCTGACCGGCGGCGCGATCGGCTACGGCATTCCGGCCGCGGTGGGCGCCGCGCTCGCCGCCCCCGACCGTCCGGTGCTGTGCCTGGAATCCGACGGGTCGGCGATGTACACGATTTCGGGATTGTGGACCCAGGCGCGCGAGAACCTCAACGTGACCACCGTGCTCTACGACAACGGCGCCTACGACATCTTGCGGGTCGAGCTGGCCCGCGTCGGCGCCGGGTCCACGCCCGGGCCCAAGGCGCTCGGCCTACTCGATTTATCGCGTCCCACAATGGATTTCGTCAAGATCGCCGAGGGCATGGGGGTTTCGGCCCGCCGCGCCACCACCGTCGAGGAGCTCGCCGACGCGTTGCGCGCGGCGTTCGCCGAACCCGGACCGCACCTGATCGACGCCGTCGTGCCGTCAATAACGGGCTAACCCGGGAAGCCGGCTGACGAGCCAGTCCGTCAGCGTGTTGACGGCCGCGGTTCCCGTTTCGAACACTCCATCGTGGGCTTCGGCCGCCAGTGCCACGCCCCACTGCCCCGACGGTGTGGGCAGGATCCCGAATTGCCGGACCAGGTACTCACCATCTTCCCCCGGTCCCCAACCGCCCTTTGCGGCAAAACCATTGGCGGCCAGTCCCCATCGCTGGCCGGGCGTGAGGCGGCGCATCAGGTCGATGACGTCCGCCGCGTCATCGACGTACGGTAGCCGCGCTGCAAATTCCGCCTGCCGTCGCAAGGCCCACCGCGTTTGGCCAAAGGCGGTGAAGCCACGCCGAAGTCGACGCGATTCGACCACCGTTGCGCTGTCTCCGCCTTCGGAGATGATGCCCTGTACCTGCCGGGCCGCGTCCGCCGGCTCGCCCAGTAGCGACCACAACCGCTCGGACGCGCCGTTGTCGGATTCGGTGATGGCCTTGACGATCAAATCCTGAGCGCGTCGCCGATCGTGACGCAAGGCCGCTATCGCCAGGGGCACCTTGATCGTCGACCAGGCGACACCGGACGACCACCCGCCCAGCGAAAACGTCCGGTCCGGACGGGCGATCGAGAGACCGATGTTGGCCGGCACCGCAGCGGAAAGCCGTTCGAAGCTCGCCTCAAGCGCAAGCTCAAGAGGTCGCGAAGTCATGCGGCTATCGGCGAATCGGCCACACCGGATCATCGCACTCGACACCCTGGGCCGACAACTGCCGCTTGACCACCTTGAACGTCGCCGTCCGCGGCAGCTCGGCGCAGACCCGCACGTACGACGGCCACTGCTTGGGCCCCAGGTCGGGCTGATCGGCCAGGAAGGCCCGGAACCTTTCGGGATCGAACTCGACCCCAGGCGCCAGCACCAACGCGGCCATCACCCGGTCGCCGACGATGGGATCGGGCACCGCGTACACCGCCACCTCGGTCGCGTCAGGGTAGCGCAGCAGCACCCGCTCGATCGGGGCCGCGCCGAGGTTTTCGCCGTCGACCCGCATCCAATCGCCAAGCCGCCCGGCGAAATACGCATAGCCGTCCGCATCGCGATAGGCCAGATCGCCGCTGTGGTAGACGCCGCCGGCCATCCGCTCGGCCTCGGCCGCCGCGTCGTTGTAGTAGCCCTCGAAACGGCCCGGCCCGGCGGTGTTCACGAGCTCGCCGACCACTCCGACCGGGCAGGGCTCGCCGGTGTCGGGGTCGACGATCTCGACCCCCGCGAGCAGCGGCCCCAACGAACCCGGCGGGGTGTCCGGCGTGCGGGCGATCGCCACGCCGCCTTCGGTCGAACCGAACCCGTCCTGCACGACACACCCGAACCTGCGGCCGAAGCGCTCGATGTCGGCGGGCACGCCCTCGTTGCCGTACACGGCGCGCAGCGGGTTGTCCGCATCGTCGGGCCGCTCGGGCGTGGCAAGCACATACGACAACGGCTTTCCCACGTAGTTGGCGTAGGTGGCGCCGTAGCGGCGCACGTCCGGCAGAAACCCGGACGCAGAGAACTTGCGCCGCAAGGCCATTGACCCCCGGCATGCCACGGCCACCGACCACCCGACCAGCACCGCGTTGGAATGAAACAGCGGCATCGACACATAGCAGACGTCGTCGGGCCCGAGGTCGAACCGCTGCGTCATCGTCACGCCGGCGATCGCCACCTTGCCGTGGCTGCACTTGACCGCCTTCGGATCGCCACTGGTGCCCGACGTGAAGATCAGCATGAACAGATCCTCGGGTGAGGCGCGCCGAAAACGCGGCTCGGCGTCCCCATGTGCGGCCACCTCGTCGGCCCACTCGGGGGAATCGACGTTCACGTGACCGATATCGCCCAGCGACACGGCCGAATTCGAGTCGGCCAGCACCAACTGGCAGTCGGCGTGGGCGATGTCGCGGGCCAGCGCTTCGCCGCGGCGCACCGGGTTGAGCCCCACCGGCACGATCCCCGACATCCCCGCCGCCACCAGCATCGCCGAGAAGAACGGGGTGTTCTCCAGCAGCACGCCGACGTGCGGCGGCCGCGTCGGGTCGAGGCGCTCGCGCAGCGCCGCGGCGATCGCGGCACCGTGCCGGACGTGGTCGCGCCAGCCGGTGAACGAGTCTTCGAAGTAGACGCCCCGGTCGTCGATCTCGGCCAGCGGCACCAGAAGTTCGGTGACGGTGGGGTTGCTCGTCAAAGTTTGGTCCCCTTTACCCTGCGCCGAGCGTCACGCCAGCGTGGCTCGCGGGTGCGAGCGCCACGCTGGCGTGACGCTCGCAAGCGGGTGGGGGCACCTCCCGCTCGCGGGGGAGTACCCCCAGCTCCGCCGGCGGGCAGCAACCTCAAGCAGGGGTTTCCGCAAGTTCACGGCCGATCCGGCGCAGCTGTCCCGTCGCACCGCCCAACACGAACTCGGTTTCCTTGGCGGACAGGAAATAACGGTGCGCCGGGTGGTCGGTGTCGACGCCGACGCCGCCGTGCACGTGCACGATGGTGTGCGCCACCCGGTGCCCGGCGTCGGCGGCCCAGAACGCCGCGCTGGCCACGTCGATTTCGGCGGCGATGTCCTCGGACACCTTCCAGGCCGCCTGGATGAGGGTGAGCCGCAGCCCCTTGACGTCGATGTAGCCGTCGGCCAACCGCTGCGAAACGGCCTGGAAGCTCCCGATCGGGCGATCGAATTGCTCGCGTTCGCGGGCGTATTCGGCGGTCATCTGCAGCCCCCGCTCCAACACCCCGAGCTGAAACGCGCTGCGGCCCAGGGTGGAAAGCGTGCCGAGCCACGCGGCCACTTCACCCCCGCCGACCCGCCGCGAGCCGTCCACCGCGACACCATCCAGCGCCAGGTGTCCGACGCTGCCCAGTCCGGTGGTGTCCAAAGCCGTCACCGTCACCCCGGGGTCGTCGGCCGCGACCAGGAAAACGGCGGTGCCCGAATCGGTTTCGGCGGGGACCAAAAAGCCGTCGGCCACCGGGGCATAGCCGACCAGCGTGCGGGTGCCGGTCAGTCGATAGCCGTCGTCACCGCCGACCGCCTGAACCGGACCCTCACCCATCTCGCCGTCCAAAGCGACGGTGAGGATCTTCTCGCCCTTGACCGCCGGCACGCCCCAGTCCTGCTGCAGTTGCTCGGAGCCGAACCGGGCCAGTGCGCCAGAGCCCAGCATCACCGATTCCAGGTAGGGCACGGCGGCCATCTGATGACCGAGCGCGACCAGAATCGCCACCTGCTCGAGCACGCCGAAACCGTCGCCGCCCACCGCCGACGCCGCCGCGCTGGACAGGATGTCGGAGTCGATCAGCTTGCGCCACAACTTCTTGTCGAACCGTTGATCGAGCCCGTCCAGTTCGCGTTGATGCTCCGGTGTGCACACCGAGTCCACGATGGTGTCGACCAGCCCACCGAGGTCGATGGCCGCTTCGGTTGTCGTGAAGTCCATAGAATGTTGTCCTTTTGAAAATAAACAGTGGGGTCAGCGGTTGCGCGGCAGTCCGAGCGCGACCATGCCGATGATGTCGCGCTGGACTTCGTTGGTGCCGCCGCCGAAGGTCAGGATCAGGCACGCACGATGCATCCGCTCGACCCGGCCGCGCAGCAGCGCGCCCGGTGAATCCTGGCGCAGCGTCGCGGCGGTGCCCAGCACCTCCATCAGCAGCCGGTAGGCCTCGGTGGCCAGCTCGGTCCCGAACACCTTGGCGGCCGATGCATCGGCGGGCGAGAGGGCTTCACTCGAAGACGACGCGAGCTCCCAGTTGATCAGCTTGAGCACCTCGGCCTTGGCGTGCACCCGGGCCAGGTTCAACTGCACCCATTCCGAGTCGACGAGCCGGGCCCCGCTGGAGTCCTTGGTGTTCTGCGCCCACTCGCGCACCTCGCGCAGGGCCAAAAAGATCGGCTGCGGCGACACCAGGGCGACCCGCTCGTGGTTGAGCTGGTTGGTCACCAGTTTCCAGCCGCCGTTCTCCTCGCCGATCAGGTTGCTCACCGGGACCCGCACGTCGGAGTAATAGGTGGCGCTGGTGTCCACGCCGGCCATGGTGTGCACCGGCGTCCAGGAGAAGCCTTCGGCGGTCGTCGGCACGGTCAGCATCGAAATGCCGCGGTGCTTCTTGGCGTCCGGGTTGGTGCGCACCGCCAGCCACACCCAGTCCGCATAGGCGATCAGGCTGGTCCACATCTTCTGGCCGTTGATCACGTAGTCGTCGCCGTCGCGGACCGCGGTGGTGCGCAGGTTGGCCAGGTCGGTGCCGGCGCCGGGCTCGGAGTAGCCGATCGAGAAGTGCAATTCCCCCGCAGCAATGCGCGGCAGGAAGAACTTCTTCTGTTCCTCGGTGCCGAACGCCATGATCGTCGGCGCCACGCTGTTGATCGTCAGGAACGGTACCGGCACGCCGGCGACCGCGGCCTCGTCGGTGAAGATCAGGGAGTCCATCGGGGAACGGTCCTGGCCGCCGTACTCCTTGGGCCAGTTCAGGGTGAGCCACCCGTCCTTGCCCATCTGCGCGACGGTGTCGCGATACGCGGTGCCGGTCCCGACCTCGCCCTGCGTCGAGCTCAGTGCCTCGCGACGCTCGGGGGTCATCAGCGTGGTGAAGTACGACCGCAGCTCGCGACGCAGCTCCTCCTGTTCAGGGGTGTAACTGATGCGCATTCCAAGCCGTCCTTCGCTTAAACGTCTGTCTAAATAAGAGGCCGCGTCACGGGCCGCGGCTCGACCAACGGATACCCATTCGCCTTCCCGGTTGTAACACGTTCTAGTCTGGGAATCCAGCGACCGTTTCCCCTGAGACATCGGGGCCCTATGGTGTAGCTACATACTGACGGGGCGTGTGCTCAGGTCGAAGGCCAGGCGAGGAGGGTGCCGTGCGGGTGATCGTGGATCGTGACCGGTGCGAAGGTAACGCGGTGTGCTTGGGAATCGCACCGGACATCTTCGACCTGGACGATGAGGACTATGCCGTCGTGAAGATCGATCCGATTCCATCCGACCGAGAGCAGCTGGCCGAACAGGCGATCGCCGAATGCCCGCGCGCAGCCCTGTTGCGCAGCGACTAAACACAGACTAGAGGTATTCATAAATTGACTAGCAGCACAAACGTGACCGATCTGTCCGGGAAGGTCGCGGTGGTGACCGGTGCCGCCGCGGGGCTGGGACGAGCCGAAGCGCTCGGCTTAGCCCGGCTCGGCGCCACCATCGTCGTCAATGACATCGCCGCCGCGCTGGATGCCTCCGACGTCATCGACGAGATCAACTCGGTTTGTTCGGACGCCGGCTCCAAAGCCGTCGCGGTGGCCGGCGACATCAGCCAACGCGCGACCGCCGACGAACTGATCGCCTGCGCCGACGGCCTCGGGGGCTTGGACATCGTCGTGAACAACGCCGGGATCACTCGCGACCGGATGCTGTTCAACATGTCCGACGAGGAATGGGACCTTGTTATCGCGGTGCACCTGCGCGGCCATTTCCTGCTGACGCGCAACGCGGCCACGTACTGGCGCGCCAAAGCCAAAGACGCCAAGGACGGCGAGGGAAAGATCTTCGGCCGGCTCGTCAACACCTCGTCGGAGGCGGGACTGGTGGGCCCGGTGGGGCAGGCCAACTACGGTGCGGCCAAGGCCGGCATCATCGCACTCACCATGTCGGCCGCGCGGGCGCTGGGCCGCTATGGCGTGTGCGCCAACGCGATCTGTCCCCGGGCCCGCACGGCGATGACCGCCGACGTCTTCGGCGCGGCACCGGACACGGAAGGCGACGTCGACCCCCTGTCGCCGGAGCACGTGGTGAGTCTGGTCAAGTTCTTGTCATCGCCGGCCGCCGCGGAGGTCAACGGTCAGGTGTTCATCGTTTACGGCCCTCAGGTGACACTGGTCTCCGCGCCCACGGCGGAGCATAAATTCACGGCCGACGGGCCGGCTTGGGAGCCGGGCCGGCTCAGCGACACGCTGTATGAATACTTTGCTGGACGTGATCCAGAGCGGGGCTTTTCCGCGGTCGGACTGATGGAGCAATAGCCGGATAAAGCTACTTGACAACCAGGAATCGCCAAGTAGAACTTGTGTCAGTTTGAAGCAAAGCGGTACCGGTGAGCTGGCCAAATTAACGCTTTCGACACAGAAATGCTGTTCATTGACACGGTGTACTTTATCTGGGTTAATATGGTCCGGCTCACACCGAGCCGCTTGTGACTGAAGACCGCGTAGAGGCGACGTACAGGATTCGCCGCGAGCAGCGAAGGGGGGCACCAAGTTGATCGAACAACTTACGGTTCCCGCCCGCGCCGTCGGCGGGTTCTTCGAGATGATGATCGATACCGGCCGTGCGACTTTCCGACGGCCGTTCCAATTGGGTGAGTTCCTCGAACAGACCTGGATGATCGCTCGCGTGTCGCTGGTTCCGACGCTGCTGGTGTCGATCCCGTTCACCGTCCTGGTCGCGTTCACCCTCAACATCCTGCTCCGCGAAATCGGGGCCGCCGACTTGTCCGGCGCCGGAACGGCATTCGGCACCATCACCCAGCTGGGCCCGGTGGTGACCGTGCTCGTCGTCGCGGGCGCCGGCGCCACCGCGATCTGCGCCGACCTGGGTGCCCGCACCATCCGCGAAGAGATCGACGCGATGCGGGTGCTCGGCATCGACCCGATCCACCGGCTCGTCGTGCCACGGGTTTTGGCCTCCACGGTGGTCGCGCTGCTGCTGAACGGTTTGGTGTGCGCCATCGGTTTGTCCGGCGGCTACGTGTTCTCGGTCTTCCTGCAGGGTGTCAACCCGGGTGCGTTCATCAACGGGTTGACGGTGCTTACCGGACTGCGCGAGCTGGTTCTCGCCGAAGTCAAGGCGCTGCTGTTCGGTGTGATGGCCGGGCTGGTCGGGTGTTACCTCGGCCTGACCGTCAAGGGTGGGCCCAAGGGCGTCGGCAACGCGGTCAACGAAACCGTCGTCTACGCATTCATCTGCCTGTTCGTCATCAACGTGGTGATGACCGCCATCGGCGTGCGGATCTCGGCCAAGTGATGAGGCGGATGAGTACCCGATGAGCTACGACGTCACCTATCGGCTCCGTAACCTCGCGTCGAGGCTGCAGGGGCCGGTTGACGACTTCGGTGAGCAGGCGCTGTTCTACGGCCAGACCATGCGCTATGTCCCCAACGCGCTTACCCGGTACCGGCGGGAGACGATCCGGCTGGTGGCCGAGATGACGCTGGGCGCAGGGGCGCTCATCATGATCGGTGGCACGGTCGGCGTTGCGGCCTTTTTGACCCTGGCCTCCGGTGGAGTCATCGCCGTGCAGGGTTACTCCTCGCTGGGCAACATCGGTATCGAGGCGCTGACCGGGTTCCTGTCGGCGTTTCTGAACGTCCGTATCGTGGCGCCGGTGATTGCGGGTATCGCGTTGGCGGCCACCATCGGTGCCGGCGCGACCGCCCAGCTGGGCGCCATGCGGGTTTCCGAGGAAATCGACGCCGTCGAAAGCATGGCGGTGCACTCGGTGTCGTATCTGGTGTCAACCCGACTGATCGCGGGGCTCATCGCGATCATCCCGCTGTATTCGCTGTCGGTGCTGGCCGCGTTCTTCGCCGCCCGGTTCATCACGGTCTTCGTCAACGGCCAGTCGGCGGGCCTGTACGACCACTACTTCAATACATTCCTCATCCCGTCGGACCTCCTGTGGTCGTTCCTACAGGCCATCGTGATGTCGATCGCGGTGATGCTCGTCCATACTTACTACGGCTACAACGCATCTGGTGGTCCGGTCGGAGTCGGCATCGCGGTCGGCCAAGCCGTGCGGACCTCGCTGATCGTCGTCGTCGTCATCACCTTGTTCATCTCACTCGCCGTTTACGGCGCGTCCGGTAACTTCAATCTCTCTGGGTAAGGGGACGATGTCACAAGGCGTATCGCGACGGTCAACTGTCCGGCTGGCAGCAGCGCTGCTGGCCGCTTTGATGGTGGCATTCGCCGTCCTGACATACCTTTCCTACACGGCGGCTTTCGCCTCGATCGACACC
Organism: Mycobacterium heidelbergense; assembly: GCF_010730745.1. Classification (NCBI taxonomy): domain Bacteria; kingdom Bacillati; phylum Actinomycetota; class Actinomycetes; order Mycobacteriales; family Mycobacteriaceae; genus Mycobacterium; species Mycobacterium heidelbergense. The sequence goes on from NZ_AP022615.1 coordinate 2,685,254, forward strand.
GTCACGGTCTCCGCGCCGCGGGCCGGGCTGGTGATGGACACGGGCGCCAAGGTCAAGTACCGAGGCATCCAGATCGGCAAAGTCACCGACATCAGCTACAGCAACGACCGGGCCCGCCTGACGCTGGCCATCGACAGCGATGAGATGCACTTCATTCCCTCCAACTCGACGGTCCACATCGGGGGCAACACCATCTTCGGCGCCAAGTCGGTGGAATTCATTCCGCCCCAGGCGCCTTCGCCGACGTCGCTTCGCCCGGATGCTCTTGTGCAGGCCTCGGCGGTGCAGCTGGAAGTCAACACGCTGTTCCAGTCGCTCGTCGACCTGCTGCACAAGGTCGACCCGGTCGAGTTGAACGGGACGCTGAGCGCATTCGCCGAAGGTCTCCGTGGCCATGGGGATGATTTGGGCTCGCTGCTGTCGGGACTGAATACCCTGACGCAGCAGACCAATCCGAAGCTGCCCGCCCTGCAGGAGGACTTCCGCAAGACCGGGGTCGTCACCAACATATACGCCGACTCCGCCTCCAATTTGAATACCGTTTTCGATAATTTGCCGACGATCAACAAGACGGTCGCGGACCAGCAGAAGAATCTCAACACCACGCTGTTGGCCACCATCGGCCTCGCCAACAACGCCTATGAGACGTTGGAGCCGGGCGAGCAGAATTTCATCGACGCCATCAACAGGCTGCGGGCGCCGATCAAGGTGGCCGCCGACTACTCACCCGAGTTCGGCTGCCTGTTCGCGGGCATCGACCGAGGCATCAAGGAGTTCGGTCCGTCGCTCGGTATCCGCAAGGCGGGCCTATTCACGTCGTCGAGCTTCGTGTTGGGCTCGCCGTCGTACACGTATCCGGGGAGCCTGCCGATCGTCAACGCCTCGGGCGGCCCGAACTGTCGTGGATTGCCGGACATCCCGAGCAAGCAGAACGGCGGATCGTTCTACCGCCCGCCGTTCCTGGTCACCGACAACGCCTACATCCCCTACGAGCCGTTCACAGAGGTGCAGTTTGACGCGCCCTCGACGCTGCAGTTCTTGTTCCACGGCGCTTTCGCGGAACGGGACGACTTCTGATGGCGGCCTCGGGGATGCCCTCGCACCGGTCGATGGTGACCAAGGTCAGCATTTTCGCGGTAGCCATGCTGATCGTGGCCGCCGGTTTGGTGGTGGTCTTCGGTGACTTCCGGTTCGGTCCCGAAAGCACTTACCATGCAACCTTTATCGACGCGTCGCGGTTGAAGGCGGGCCAAAAGGTTCGCATCGCGGGGGTACCGGTGGGTTCGGTAGAGGGCGTCAAGCTCAACCCGGACAATAGCGTCGACGTGAAGTTCGGAGTCGACCGCCGCTACACGTTGTACTCGTCGACGCGCGCGGTGATCCGGTACGAGAACCTGGTCGGCGACCGGTTCCTGGAGATCACGTCGGGCCCGGGGGAGCTGCGGAAGCTGCCGCCGGGCGGGACGATCAATTCTCAGCACACCCAGCCCGCCTTGGATCTCGATGCGCTGCTGGGCGGCTTGAAGCCGGTGATCAAGGGTCTGGACGCCGACAAGGTCAACACCATCAGCAGCGCTGTCATCCAGCTGCTGCAGGGCCAGGGTGGTGCGTTGTCAAACGTGCTGGCCGACACCAGGTCGTTCTCGTCGGCGCTGGGCCAGCGCGATCAGCTCATCGGTGACGCGATCACCAGCCTCAACACGGTGCTGGGCACCATCGACCAGAGGAGCGCGCAATTCTCCACCAGCGTTGACCAGCTGCAGCAACTGATCACCGGGTTGGCGAAGAACAAGGACGCGGTTGCCGGCGCCATCCCGCCGCTGGCATCGACGACGACGGATCTGACCGAGCTGCTGAAGAACTCGCGCCGACCGCTGCAGGGCATCTTGGAAAACACGCGGCCGCTGGCCACCGAGCTGGATGACCGCAAGGCCGAGGTCAACAACGACATCGAGCAACTGGGCGAAGACTACCTGCGGTTGTCCGCGCTCGGCGCCTACGGGTCGTTCTTCAACATCTACTTCTGCTCCGTGACGATCAAGATCAATGGACCGGCCGGCGGCGACATCCTGCTGCCGCTCGGTGGCCCGGTGGATCCCAGCAAGGGGAGGTGCACTTTTGCCAAATAAAGGAGAAGTGCCGAATACAGGAGAAGTGCCAAGTACGCAACGGCGTGAACGCGATCCGCTCCGCACCGGCGTCTTCGGTCTGGTGCTGGTGGTCTGCGTGGTACTGCTGGCATTCGGCTACGCGGGGTTGCCGTTCTGGCCGCAGGGCAAAACGTACGACGCGTACTTCACCGACGCCGGCGGCATAACGCCCGGCAACCCCGTTTACGTGTCGGGCTTCAAGGTCGGCAAGGTGCGGTCGGTGGGTCTGGCCGGAGACAGCGCCAAGGTGACCTTTTCTGTCGATCGGCACGTCACCGTCGGTGACCAGTCGTTGGCCGCGATCCGTACCGATACCATCCTCGGTGAGCGCTCCATCGCGGTGAGCCCGGCCGGCGGCGGCAGGGCGACCACCATTCCGCTGAGCCGGACGACCACGCCGTACACGCTCGCCGGCGCGCTCGAGGACCTTGGTCAAAACGCGAGCAATCTGAACAAGCCGCAATTCGAACAGGCCTTGAACGTTCTCACCGACACGCTGCACGACGCCACCCCGGAGCTGCGCGGCGCGTTGGACGGGGTGACGTCGTTGTCGCGCACCCTGAATCGGCGTGACGAGGCGCTGCAAGGCCTGCTGGCACACGCGAAGTCGGTGACATCGGTGTTGTCGCAGCGCGCCGAGCAGGTCAACAAGCTGGTCGACGACGGCGACCAGTTGTTCGCCGCGCTCGACGAGCGCCGCGCCGCACTGGGTCGGCTGATCTCGGGCGTCAACGATGTCTCGGCCCAGATTTCCGGCTTCGTCGCCGACAACCGCAAGGAGTTCGGCCCGGCCCTGAGCAAGCTCAACCTGGTGCTGGACAACCTCAACGAGCACCGCGACTACATCACCGAGGCCCTCAAGCGGCTGCCCTCCTACGCCACCGAGCTGGGCGAGGTGGTTGGCTCCGGACCCGGATTCAACGTCAACGTCTTCGGTGCGATACCGGCGCCGCTGGTTGCGGCGATGTTCGACTTCTTCTACCAGCCCGGCAAGCTGCCGGCGAGCATCGCCGACTACCTGCGCGGGAATATCCAAGAACGCTGGATCATCAGGCCGAAGTCGCCATGATCACACAGACTTTTGACAGCCGACGGCTGCGTAACGTCACCATCATCGCGCTGGTCGCGGTGTTGCTGGGGGGCGTCTACATGCTGTTCTCGTCCGGCGGCAACGGCCGAAAGATCGTCGGCTACTTCACATCTGCTGTCGGGCTCTATCCCGGAGATCAGGTCCGCATTCTCGGAGTCCCGGTGGGCTCGATCGACACGATCGAGCCGCGGCCTTCCGACGTCAAGATCACCATGTCGGTATCCAGGGACGTGAAGATCCCCAATGACGTCAAGGCCGTCGTCATGTCGCCGAACCTGGTGGCGGCCCGATTCATTCAGCTCACCCCGGCCTACACCGGCGGGGCGGTGCTGCCCGCCGGGGCAAGCATCGACCTGGCTCGCACCGCGGTCCCGGTGGAATGGGACGAGGTCAAGGAGTCGCTGACCCAACTGGCCGTCCAGCTGAGTCCGGCGGCCGGAAAAATGCAGGGGCCGCTGGGCGCGGCGATCAACCAGGCCGCCGACACCCTTAACGGCAAGGGCGAATCGTTCCACAACGCGCTGCGCGAGCTTTCGCAAGCCGCTGGGCGGCTTGGGGATTCGCGCAGCGACATCTTCGGCACGGTCAAGAACCTGCAGGTCCTGGTCGACGCGCTGTCGAAGAGCAACGAACAGATCGTGCAATTCGCCGGAAACGTCGCATCGGTATCGCAGGTGCTCGCCGACAGCTCGCGCCACTTGGACACCACCCTGGGCACGCTGAACAAGGCACTCTCGGACATCCGAGGGTTCCTGCACGAAAACAACTCGACGCTGGTGGGTACGGTCGACAAGCTCAACGACTTCGCCCAGACGTTGAGTGACCAGAGCGAGAACATCGAGCAGGTGCTGCATGTGGCGGGCCCGGGTATCGCCAACTTCTACAACATCTACGACCCCGCGCAGGGCACGCTGAACGGCCTGCTATCGCTACCCGAATTCGCCAACCCCGTGCAGTTCATCTGCGGTGGGACCTTCGACACCGCCGGCGCCGGGGGGCCACGTGCTCCCGACTATTTCAAGCGCGCCGAGATCTGTCGTGAGCGACTGGGGCCAGTGCTGCGCCGGCTCACCGTCAACTATCCGCCGATCATGTTCCACCCGCTCAACACCATTACGGCGTATAAGGGTCAGGTGATTTACGACACCCCGGCCACCCAGGCCAAGGCGCAGACACCGATTCCACAGCTGACCTGGATACCGGCCAAAGGCACGCCGCCAACGCAGAACACAACGGATTTGCAGAGCCTGCTCGTCCCGCCTCCCCCGGGAGCTAGCCCCGCTTCAAGCCCGGCGCCGGCTGGCGCGAGCCCCGGTCCCGCGCCAGGTCCCATCCCGGGCTCCGCCTTCGGTCCCCCGCCGGGACCCCCGCCGGCCGCAGCGCCAGGCCCGTCGGCGCCGGCCGAGGAGGGGAGCGGCGGATGAAGCGAATCTGGTTGCGTGGCAGCGCTTTAGCGGCAGGCAGCGCGCTGCTCGCCGGGTGTCAATTCAGCGGGCTGAACTCGCTGGCGTTGCCCGGCACCGCCGGCCACGGCGGCGGTGCATACACGGTCACCGCCGAGATGCCCGATGTGGCGACCCTGCCGCAGAACTCGCCAGTGATGGTCGACGACGTCACCGTCGGCAGCGTCTCCGGCATCCAAGCCGAGCAGCGACCCGACGGAACCTTCTATGCCGCAGTCAAGTTGGCGCTGGACAAGAATGTGGTGCTGCCGGCCAACGCGACGGCGACCGTTGCCCAGACGTCGCTGCTGGGCTCGCTGCATATCGACCTGGCTGCCCCGAAGGAAAAGACGGCGACCGGCAGGCTGGTCAACGGGTCGAGAATCACCCAGTCCAGCACCGGCCGATTTCCCACCACCGAAGAGGTGCTTTCGGCCCTCGGGGTGGTGGTCAACAAGGGCAACCTCGGTGCGCTGGAAGACATTACTAATGAGACATACCAGGCCATGGCGGGCCGGCAGAGCCAGTTCGTCGACTTGGTGCCAAGACTGGCGGAATTGACGGCGGGGCTCAACCGGCAGGTCGACGACATCATCGACGCGGTCGACGGGTTGGACCGATTCTCGGCGAGCCTGGCGCACGACAAGGACAACCTGGGTCGGGCGTTGGACACGCTGCCCGAGGCGATTCGCGTGCTCAACAAGAACCGGCAGCACATCGTCGACGCGTTCGCCGCGCTGAAGAAGCTGGCCAACGTGACGTCGCACGTGCTCTCGAAAACCAAGGTGGACTTCGCCGAAGACCTTAAGGGCCTGTATTCGGTCGCCAAGGCTCTCAACGACAACCGAAAGAATTTCGTCACCTCGCTGCAGATATTGCTGACATTCCCGTTCCCCAACTTCGGCATCAAGCAGTTGGTGCGTGGTGACTACCTCAACGTGTTCACCACCTTCGATCTCACCTTGCGCCGGCTCGGCGAGACGTTCTTCACCACGTCGTATGCGCTCGATCCGAACATGATGCACATGAACGAGATCCTCAACCCGCCCGATTTCTTGACGGGTGAGCTGGCCAACCTGTCCGGACAGGCGGCCGATCCGTTCAAGATCCCGCCCGGCACGGCGTCGGGACAATAGGGGGCCGCGCGAATGCTAGACAGACTGACCAAGATCCAGCTCAGCATCTTCGCGGTGATCACCGCCGTGACGCTGATTGTGATGGCGATCTTCTACCTGCGGCTGCCCGCGACGTTCGGGCTCGGGACCTACGGCGTCAGCGCCGACTTCGTCGCCGGTGGTGGCCTCTATAAGAACGCCAATGTCACGTACCGCGGTGTGGCCGTCGGCCGGGTCGAGTCGGTGGGACTGAGCCCCAGCGGCGTTATCGCCGAAATGCGGCTGAACAGCGGGACTCCCATTCCGTCGAACGTCACCGCCTCGGTGAAGAGCGTGTCGGCCGTCGGCGAGCAATACATCGACCTCGTGCCGCCGAGCGACCCGTCATCGGCCAAGCTGCACAACGGATCCCGGATCGACCGGCAGAACACCCGGATCGGCCAGGACGTCGCCGACCTGTTGAAGAAGTCCGAGACGCTGGTCAACAGCCTCGGTGACACCCGGCTGCGGGAACTGTTGCACGAGACGTTCATCGCGGCCAACGGATCCGGTCCCGAGCTCGCCCGGCTTATCGAATCGGCCCGCTTGCTGGTGGACGAGGCCAACGCCAACTATCCGCAAGTCTCGCAGTTGATCGATCAGGCGGGTCCGTTCCTGCAAGCCCAGATTCGCGCCGGCGCCGACATCAAGTCGCTGTCCGATGGGCTGGCGCGGTTCACCTCCGAGGTGCACCAGGCCGACCCCCAGCTTCGTTCGACGCTGGCGACCGCCCCGGACGCGATCGACGAGGCCGATACCGCGTTTTCCGGCATCCGTCCCTCCTTTCCGGCGTTGGCGGCGAGCATGGCCAACCTGGGCCGGGTGGGCGTCATCTATCACAAGTCGATCGAACAGCTGCTGGTGGTCTTGCCGGCGCTATTCGCCGCGATCATCACGGCGGCGGGCGGCTCTCCCCAGGACGAGGGCGTCAAGCTGGACTTCAAGATCGACCTCGGCGACCCGCTGCCGTGCTCTGTCGGCTTCGTGCCCCCGCCGCTGATGCGCACGCCGGCCGACGAGACGCTGCGCGAGCTCCCGAAAGACATGTACTGCAAGACCGCTCAGAACGATCCCAGCGATGTTCGCGGTGCCCGCAACTATCCGTGCCAGGAGTTCCCCGGCAAGCGTGCGCCGACGATTCAGCTGTGTCGTGACCCGAAGGGCTACGTGCCGGTTGGCCGTAACCCCTGGCGCGGTCCACCGGTCCCCTACGACACACCGGTGACGAATGGGCTGAATATATTGCCGCCCAACAAGTTCCCGTACATCCCCCCGGGCGCTGATCCCGACCCGGGCACCCCGATCGTTGGGCCGCCCCCGCCCGGTGTGATACCCGGCCCGGGTCCGGTGCCGCGTCAGCCGGCGTATGTTGTTCCACCGCCCAACGACAGCGGGCCGCCGCCGGGCAACCCGTCGTGGATGCCGCCGGGACTCCCGCCGGCGCCGCCGCTTCTTCCATATCCGAAGTGGTTGCCTCCGCCAGCGCCACCGGAGGGGATCAATCCTCCGCCGGCGGGCCCGGGCCCGGAGAAGTCGTGGGGGCCGCCGCCCGGCCCGCAGCCACAGGCCAGCGGTCCGGCCTACACAACCTATGACCAGCACACCGGAGCCTTCGTGGATCCGGCAGGTGGCACTGGTGTTTTCGCGCCCGGCGCCAGCGGGGCCTCGAGTGCCGAGAATTGGGTCGACCTGATGCGTGATCCGAGGCCGATGTAGTGGCGGACGACCGAGCGACGCCACCGCGCGTTCGTCGGCGGGCATCACGTGCGGTGGGCCCGGCGAGTAGCTCGAGCGAGGCCGTGACGGTTCAGGTCGACGTTGCGGCCGAGCCGAAGCAGCCGGCGAAAACCGTCACGGCCCTCAAGCCCGTCAAGCCGCCGCCACGGCGGCCCGCCCACCGGGCTCTGGTCGGGTGGATCTCATTTGCCGCCGCGCTGTTGGCAATTGGCGCGCTGGCCGGGTGCCTGACCTTCCTGGTCACCCAGCACCGCCACGCCGAGGCCGAACAAGCCCGCGATCAGCGCTTCGTCGACACCGCCACCCAGACGGTCGTCAACATGTTCAGCTACAAGCAGGACAACATCGACGACAGCGTGAACCGGTTCTATAACGGCACCAGCGGTCCGCTGCGCGGCATGCTCGGCGCCAACAACAACATCGAGAATCTCAAGGCCCTGTTCCGCTCCACCAACGCGACATCGGAGGCAGTCGTCAACGGTGCCGCTCTCGAGGGCATCGATTCGGTTACCGACAACGCGTCAGTGCTGGTGTCGGTGCGGGTGACGGTGGCCGACATCGATGGGGTCAACAAGCCGTCCATGCCGTACCGGATGCGGGTCATCGTGCACGAGGATGACGCTGGGCACATGACCGGCTACGACATCAAATATCCGGACGGGGGTAACTGATGCGCTGGCCCCGATTTCCGAGGTGGCTGATCGCCGTCACGGGCTGCCTGGTGGTGGCGGGCATCGTCGGGTTGTCCGCGGCGGCGGGCTGGTTCTACTGGGATCGGGTGCAGGCCCGCGGCGAGCAATCGGCGCGGGCGGTGTTACCGCGGCTGGCTGTCGTGGAGATACCCGCGGTTTTCGCCTACGACTACCAGACCGTCGAACGCAGCCTCGCCGGGGCGTATCCGCTGCTGACGCCCGACTATCGCCAGGAGTTCCAGAAGAGCGCCAATGCGCAGATCATCCCGGAGGCCAAGAAGCGCGAGGTGGTCGTGCAGGCCAATGTCGTTGGTGCCGCGGTCATGTCCGCCACGCGGAATTCGGCCTCGGTGATGGTCTACTTGAACCGCACCGTGACGGACAAGTCGCGGCAGCCGCTCTACGACGGCAGCCGGTTGCGGGTGGACTTCAAGAAGATCGGCGACAAGTGGCTGATCGCCTACATCACACCGATCTAGCCCCGGCCCCATGAAGCCCTAAACCGGTAGTCACACCGGCCGCACGCCAAGCTCAGTAGCAAATCGCAATGTCGTTGCATTGCAACGGGTAACGCTGGACGGGGCTGGGCGCGGGCCCAACGAGTACCAGCGAGAACGGTTGCTTGGTCATCGAGGGTTCCAGACCGCATTCGGCGCCGTGCAGGCTGGTGTGCGTGCCACTGAGCGTCTCGTTGTCGAAAGCGTAGGTTTCGGTGGATGCGGCGGTGCCGCCGCCTGGGCATGAAACGCCCTCGGGAATCTTCGCCTGGAAGGTCCAAAGCCCGCTCACCAGCCGGGCCCTGCCGCTGAAGTTCTGCACCTTGTCCTGGTGGCCGATCTGTTCGGATGTCGCGCTCACCACATTCAAGGCACAAAAGTCCGCCATGATATCGGGGTTGGAATAGTCCTTGTAGTAGCGGCTTCCGTTTACCTGATCGCAGAGCGCCGTGACCTGCCAGGTGACCCCGGACACGCCTGCCTGGTTAAAGGAGTAATTGCCGTCCGCCGGCGGTGCGACCGCATTCGCCGGGCTACCGGATTCCAGCGCGATACCCACTGCGACCACCGAGAAGATGCCGGCGCCCGCGGCCAGTCCCCGACGAAGATTCACGACATTCCTCCATTCATGCTGCAATGAGTATCACAGCGTTTCGCCCGGAATACCATGGGATTTGCAGAGCTAAATCCGAGCTAAATCGAGTCGCGCGGATGCGACTCGGCGAGCGCATCGAGAAATGACCGCGCCCAGCGGTCGACGTCATGGGCGAGCACCTGGCGCCGCAGCGCGCGCATCCGGCGACGCCCCTCCTCGGCGGATTGGTTGAGCGCCGCCTCGATCGCGTCCTTGACCCCCTCGAGGTCGTGGGGGTTGACCAGATAGGCCTGTCGGAGTTCGGCTGCGGCCCCGGTGAATTCGGACAGGACCAGCGCGCCGCCGAGGTCGCTGCGGCAGGCCACATACTCCTTGGCCACCAGGTTCATCCCGTCGCGCAGCGGGGTGACCAGCATGACGTCGCTCGCCACGAAGAACGCGACGAGTTCTTCGCGCGGAACCGGACGGTGCAGGTAATGCACCACCGGGTGACCGACCTCGGCGTACTCGCCATTGATGTGGCCGACCTGGCGTTCGATGTCGTTGCGCAGAATCTGGTAGCTCTCCACGCGTTCGCGACTGGGTGTGGCCAGCTGCACCAGCACGGTGTCATCCCGTTTCGCGCGGCCCTCGGCGAGCAACTCGGAAAAGGCTTTCAGCCGAACGTCGATGCCCTTGGTGTAGTCGAGCCGGTCGACGCCGAGCAGGATCTTGCGGGGGTTGCCCAGCTCGGCCCGGATCTCCCGGGCGCGACGCCTGACGTCGCGATGGCGGGCAGCGTGGTCGAGGGCGGTGGAGTCGATGGAGATGGGAAAGGCGCCGACCCGAACGGTGCGGGACCCGAGCTCCACCTCACCGAACCGCGACCGCACCCCGACCGATCCCCGAGATGTGTTGACGCCGATCAACTGCCGGGACAAAAACAGGAAGTTCTGGGCACCCCCGGCCAGATGGAAGCCCACCAAATCGGCACCGAGTAGACCCTCGACGATCTCGGTGCGCCACGGCATCTGCATGAACAACTCGACCGGCGGGAACGGAATATGCAAGAAGAAGCCGATGGTCAGGTCCGGCCGTAGTTCGCGCAGCATCTTGGGGACCAGTTGCAGCTGGTAGTCCTGCACCCACACGGTCGCGCCGCGGGCCGCGGCGCTGGAGGTGGCCTCGGCGAAGCGGCGGTTGACGTCGACGTAGCGCTCCCACCATTCGCGGTGGTAGATCGGTTTGACGATGACGTCGTGGTACAGCGGCCACAGCGTGGCGTTGGAAAATCCCTCGTAGTACTCGGCGACGTCGTCGGAGCTGAGCCGCACCGGACGAAGCTCTAGGTCATCCTCGACGATGGGTTCGGCGTCCACGTCTACCGCGTCGTCATCGGACCCGTCGTCGATGACGCCCGGCCAGCCGACCCACGCCCCGCGCCGGCGACGCAACAGCGGTTCCAGGGCCGTGACCAACCCTCCGGGGCTGCGCTTCCAGGCCGTGGTGCCGTCGGGAAGCCGCTCGAGATCGACCGGCAGCCGATTGGCAACCACCACAAAGTCGGAATTACCGAAGTGCTCGGGCTTGGACGTCTTCTTCGACGACTGGCCTCGGCTGGGAGCCATTTAGGTGTCGAGTTTGGCCGGTCCAATACCGAGCATGGACAAGAAAACGCGGCACTCGTCGGCGTCGTTCGCGTACGCGGCGACGACCCGCCTGGCCTGGCTTGCGGTGCTGTCGGCCAGCGGCTCCACGTCACCGATTTCGCCAGGTTCAGATTTCGTAGGCATGACTTAACTGTAGGCGACGCTTCTATTGGCCCGCAGCCGTCTGGGACTTGCGGGCGACGATGGGCATGGGCCGGCCCAAACTGTCAGCGGTGTGCGATCCCGCACCTGAACGGCGGCCGGCGTTCATGCACGCGTCCGAATTTGTTCACGAAATGTCAAATATCCCGGCCGCCGGGAAGGAGATAATTTCAGCAGAATTAGAGCCCGATTACCTCGGCGCGCCCGCCGAAGTTTGCGCAATCCGGATCGGCGGCCGGACGGGGCCACCGGCGCGCCGCGGCGGCACCGATCACCCCCGCGACGTGGTAAAACCTCGCCACGTTGCTGATGCTCGGCTGATTCAGTTGCGCAAGGGCAAAGTAAGGCGTCGTCACAACAAAGGCATTATCCTGGGCCGACGGCCTTTTTTGGCATTCCCCTGACGTCCGAGACTCCGGGACAGGAACAATGGCTCTCACTCCGGCTGATGTCCACAATGTCGCGTTTTCGAGGCCGCGAATCGGCAAGCGTGGTTATGACGAGCAAGAGGTCGATCTCTTCATCGACCTGGTCGAACAAGAGCTGCTTCGGCACATCGCGGAGGACACCCGACTTCGCAATCTGTACGCCGAACTCCGCGATCGGGGCCCTGATCAAATCGGCCGCGGCCGTCCTGGCGGCCGCATTGGATCGGCCATAGTTCGGCTCTCGGCGGACAACCCACCGGCGACCCGCTTACACACTCGCCGTAATGTGTAAACACGGCGGATCCGACAACAAACGAGGTGGGCGGAATGACACTCTCCGACCAAGCCGGCGCCCGGGCCGGTTCCAAGTCGACCGACGCCGACGAGCTGGTGGCCTACGAAACCCTCGATGAGGGCCGTATCGCCCGGATCTGGCTCAATCGGCCCGAGGCCCATAACGCGCAAAACCGCGGTCTGCTGGTCCAGCTCGACGAGGCGTTCTTGCGCGCCGAGGCCGACGACACGGTGCGCGTGGTGATCCTGGCGGCGCGCGGCAAGAACTTCTCCGCCGGTCACGACCTGGGCTCGGAGCTGGCGCTCGCGGAGCGGCAGCCCGGACCGGGGCAGCTCCCGAGCTTTCGCATCAACGGCGCGACCCGCGATCCGGTCGCGGAGAAGACCTATCTGCAGGAGTGGCATTACTTCTTCCAAAACACTTGCCGCTGGCGTGATTTGCGCAAGATCACCATCGCCCAGGTGCAGGGCAACGCGATCTCGGCGGGCCTGATGCTGATCTGGGCGTGCGACCTGATCGTCGCCGCCGACAATGCCAAGTTCAGCGACGTGGTGGGCGTGCGCATGGGGATGCCGGGCGTCGAATACTACGCTCACCCTTGGGAATTCGGGCCCCGCAAGGCCAAGGAGCTGTTGTTGACCGGTGATGCGCTCGATGCCGAGGAGGCCTACCGGCTTGGCATGGTGTCCAAGGTTTTCCCGGTTGACGAGCTGGCCGACAAGACGCTGGAGTTCGCGCGGCGCATCGCCGAGCGTCCCACGATGGCGGCCCTGTTGATCAAGGACTCGGTCAACGCCGCCTCCGACGCGATGGGATTCACCGAGGCGCTGCGGCACGCGTTCCACATTCACGAGCTGGGGCACGCACACTGGGCGGCCCACAACGAGAACAGATACCCGATCGGCCTGCCGCCCGACGTCGAGGACTGGCGCAACGCCAAGCCGACGAAGCTGGCCCGCCGCGACACGCCCTAACACCTGCCGTCCCGCCGGGCACGTCCGCGGCGACCAAACCCCTTCTCGGCAGAGGCCAATGTGGCTGGTGTGACCGCTGGCCTACACTAGAGCCCGTTTCAGTTTCGGCGTAAGGGGCTCGGGGTGCAGCTTTCTTTCGAAGACCGGACGTACCTGGTCACCGGTGGCGGCAGCGGGATCGGCAAGGGTGTGGCCACCGGGCTGGTCGCGGCCGGGGCCGCCGTGATGATCGTCGGCCGCAATCCCGACCGGCTGGCGACCGCCGTCAAAGACATCGAGGTGCTCAAGGCCGACGGCTCGATCCGCTATGAGCCCGCCGACATCACCAACGAGGAGGAGGCAGCCCGCGCCGTGGACGCCGCGACGGCGTGGCACGGGCGGCTGCACGGCGTGGTGCACTGCGCGGGTGGCTCGGAGACCATCGGCCCGATCACCCAGATCGACTCCGACGCCTGGCGACGCACGGTCGACCTCAACGTCAACGGCACCATGTACGTGCTCAAGCACGCCGCGCGTGAACTGGTGCGGGGCGGCGGCGGCTCGTTCGTCGGGATCTCGTCGATCGCGGCCAGCAACACCCACCGCTGGTTCGGCGCCTACGGGGTCACCAAGTCGGCCGTCGACCACATGATGATGTTGGCCGCCGACGAGCTCGGCCCCTCGTGGGTTCGGGTCAACAGCATCCGCCCGGGCCTGATTCGGACGGATCTCGTTGTGCCCATTACGGAGTCGCCGGAGCTGAGCGCGGACTACCGCCATTGCACGCCGCTGCCGCGGCCGGGTGAGGTGGAGGACGTCGCCAACCTGGCGATGTTTTTGCTCAGCGATGCGGCCAGCTGGATCACCGGACAGTGCATCAACGTCGACGGCGGCCACATCTTGCGGCGCGGCCCCGACTTCTCGGCGATGCTGGAACCCGCGTTCGGTGCCGACGGGCTACGCGGGGTGGTTTAGGAGCACAGGAGCGGCAGATGAAGCGACTCGAGGGCAAGCGGATCCTGGTGACGGGCGCCGCTTCGGGGATCGGCCAGGCCACCGCGCTGCGGTTGCTCGACGAGGGCGCCACCGTGGTGGCGTCCGACGTCGCGGAAGACGGCCTGGCCGCTACCCGGGCGCGGGCGCAGGAGGCCGCGACGGCCGACCGCCTCGCCACGATGCCGATGGACGTCGGCGACGAGGATTCGGTGATCGACGGCGTGCGCGGGGCCGTCGAGACGCTCGGCGGCCTGGATTCCCTGGTCAACGCGGCCGGCATTCTGCGCGCCGCCCACACCCACGAGACCAGCCTCGAACTGTGGAACCGGATCGTCGGCATCAACCTGACCGGAACGTTTCTGGTGGTGCGCGAGGCGCTCCCATCGCTGTTGGCGAATCCGCGCAGCGCGATCGTCAACTTCAGCTCCACGTCGGCGTCCTTCGCCCACCCCTACATGGCGGCCTACGCGGCGAGCAAGGGCGGAATCCAGGCCTTCACCCATTCGCTGGCACTCGAGTACGCCAAGGAGGGCCTGCGCGCGGCGTGCGTGGCGCCCGGCAGCATCAAGTCCGGAATCACCGATGCCACAGGCGGATACATCCCGAAAGACGCCGACTGGTCGTTGTTCCCCAGGCTCATGCCGATCCTGCCCACGACCGTCGAGTCCAGCGGAGCCGGGATGGCCGAGCCCAGCGCGATCGCCGGTGTCATCGCCATGCTGGTGTCCGACGACGGGGCCTGGATCACCGGCACCGAAATCCGCATCGACGGCGGCACGCACGCCTGAGTCGACTCGGTGCGCTTACGGGTAATGGGTCCGATTTGAATCAATCAATTTGAGCCGCGATGGCGATCTCCAAGCGCTGCTCGGGCGTGAGCCTTGGGGCCCATCATTCACATTCACATGGATCGCTTCGTGCTCATTGCCTGGTCGTCACACTCTCTGTCGAGTGGATAAAAGCCAGTTCAGGGGCATGTACCTCGACACCTTCACCGTGCCTGTGCGAAAATCACACACATGGACCACGCAACGCTTGGACGTCGGGTTGCCCAGGCGCGTGAGGAAGAGGGCATCTCTCAAGGAAGGTTGGGGGAACTCGTGGGCCTCGACCGCACGGCCATCAATCGTGCCGAAAGCGGTGACCGCAAGCTCACCATGACCGAGATGGTCGCGATTGCCGAAGCCTTGGAGCGCCCACTTGGATTCTTCGTCAACGATCCGCTTCCGGCCGTCGTCAATCGAAGAAGGGACCTCGTTAACGCACCTGACGATGCACGTCACGATACGACCCAGGCGCTTGATGCCGAAATCGAGTTGTTCGCATCCGATGCCCTCATGCTTTTAGAGATGGATCTCATCGCACCGGTGAAACGCGACCAGGACGCTAGGACACCGCAAAACCACGACGAGGCCGAACATTTGGCGGCCGCAACCCGTCACCGTCTGGGTTCAGCGAATGAGCCAATACTCAATCTTGGGGCGGCTTGCGAGCAGCTCGGGCTGTATACCTACGCCGCCCCCTTAGGAGTCAATGGCCCAGACGGTGGATGCGTCGAGGTCACTAGTGATGTGGAAAGCATCGCTGTTGCCGTGATCAACGGCGACATGGAATCAGGTCGCCGTCGAATGACGCTTGCTCACGAATTGGGCCACTGGCTTTGTGGTGACGCCTACGACGCGATGGCCGGGGTGGAGTGCGAGAAGATGCTTTTCTCGTTCGCCATTCACTTCCTCGCCCCACGCTCCGGCGTGACGAGCGTGTGGTACAACCACCGCGATTGGAATAACCGTGACCGAGCGCTTGAGGTGGCCGCGACGTACCACCTGAGCTGGTCAGCGGCTGTGAACCAACTGCGTAATCTTGGCTTGATCGACTGGAGAGATGCCGAGACGCTACTCCATCAAGAGCCGCGAACAGGCGACTATGTTCACCTCAAGCTAACTTGGGCAAGAGAACCCGAGAGCCCCTACCTTTCCCCCAGCTTCGCTGCGGCATGCATCGAGGGCTACACCTCGGGTCGACTAACGGCGGCCCGGACCGTTGAACTGCTGCGCGGCACGATGACGCGGGATGACCTCCCGGAGCGACCACCCAAAACGTTGGACGATTTGCGAAGGTCATTCGCGGGCAATGTCTTTCAAACTGGCGCACTACCCGCTTGCGCGCCTAGTTAACGCACGGCACGCCGCCGCCGTCGATCGGTTTCCCTTGGTCAGGCGTCGGATAGGTGGTCGTGGTGCCGTTGTAGTAATGCGTGTTGGACTTGCTGGACGTCGTCGTGGTCGTCGTTTCGTCCATGGTGGTTTCGTCCGGTGCGGGCATCGAGAAGTTGGTATCCACGGTCACCCGGATGTGTCCGGGTGAGATGCTGGGGTCGGGTTGGCTGGGGGCGTCGAGGCCGAGCAGGCTGGCGACGTTGTGCGCGTCGGTTTCCGCGCCGACGCCGTATTGGACCGTGGTCGCGGTCGGCTCGCCCGAATCGCGGTCACGGACCTGCCCCGCGGTGTAGCCACGCTTTTTCAGGGCGCGGGATACCTCGGTGGCCAGCCCACTCATGCTGCCGGCGTTGACCACGTCGACGACGGTGGACGGACTCGGTTTGGCGGCCGTGGTCGCGGGCGTGGTCGTCGGCGGCGGGGCGCCGATCGCCGCGGCCACCTCGGCCTTGATCGCCGCCGGGTCGATGATGTTGACGTCCTGGCCGTCGATGTTGTCGTAGCGCACCACGGGCAGCGTCCGGAACTCGACGTTACCGCCGGCCAGCGCGCCGAGCCGTTGGATCAGGTCCTCGTCCCATCCGGATGACAGCACGACATCCTTACGCGCCACCGCCATCAGGCTCTTGAGCTTGTCCAGGTTGGTGAAGGTGCCGGAAGCCTGCAGTTCCTGCATGACCGACGAAATGAATGCTTGCTGCCGGTGCGTGCGGTCCAGGTCCCCGTTATCCAGCTCGTGACGCTGCCGGACAAAGGACAGCGCCTGCGACGCATCCAGCCGCTGGCGCCCGGCCGGGAAGTCGGCGCCCGAATACGAGTCGTACACGGGGTGATTCAGGCACACCTCCACGCCGCCCAAGGTCTGGGCCAGGTCGTAGAAACCGGCCAGGTTGATCTCGGCGAAGTAGTCGATCGGGACGCCGGTCAGGCTTCGCACCGCGCGCAAGGTCGCGGCCCGGCCCGCTTCCCGGCCCTTCGTCTCGAGTTCTTTTTGGCTGCTGGCGCCCTGGTTGGCGAGTTTCTGGGCGACGTATTGCTTGGTGAGCCCGTATGCCTCTTTGATCTTGATGTGGTTGTATCCGGGAACGCCGTTGAAGGGCACCCAGTCGTCGCGGGGAATCGAAAAGGCGACGACCTTCTCGTCGGCCCCGACGTGCACGAGTATCAGGGTGTTGGTGTTGTAGCCGCCGTCGTCGGAATCGCCGGCGTGCAAATGCTTCAGGATCGACCACGGCAGGTCGTTGCCGTCCTGGTCTTTGCGCGAGTCCAGGCCTATCAGCAGGATGTTCATGTTGTCGCCGCTGGATCGCGGGTCCTCCGGCGACAGCGCCTGCGAAACGGTGATGCCGCCCAGCGCGCCGTGGGCCACGTAATAGCCCCCGCCGGTCATCAACACCGCCGCCAACGAGACCAGCGCCATGAAGCCGCGCGTCAGCCCCTTGTGCAGACGCGATGACCGCCGAACGGCGCGATGGCGATGATGTGCACCGCCAGAACGTGCCATCAAAGGCCTGGTCCCCGTACCAGCGCACCACCCATTGCCGCAATAGAGGTTTGCGGTGATGTCGCTTGCGGCATGCCGTCAAGTATGCGGCAGCTTGCTGTGAAGCCTCCAATCAAGCGTGTCGATGTAAGCAGGTTCACGCGCTCGAAGGGCCGAACGCGACGGGCCCGAACCGCTGGCTACCAGTGGCTTTGGCCACGGCCGGGCACGCGGACGGGGTGGTACCGGCCGCCCGATCGTGGACCCGTCGCGGTCACGTTCGGCGGTCGTTGAGTGTCGTGTCGCATTTCCGGAGCGGGCCCGGCGCGCTGACATACTGGGACGGTGGCCACACTGAGGACCAAGCCCTGGCTGCGCGTCGGGTCGATGGAAGTTCTGGTGGGGGTCCTGGTGGCTTGCGCGTTGTCGGCGACGGTGCTGCGCAACGCGGTCTTCGACAGTGCGGCGTTGTCGACGGCGGGCACCGTGTTCTGTGGGGTGTTCGTGCAGGCGGTTCCCTTCCTCGTGCTCGGGGTGGTGGTCAGCGGGTTGATCGCGGTCTTCGTCTCGCCCGACCGGTTGGCGCGCTGGCTGCCGCGACGTCCCGCGGTGGCGGTATTGGCCGCGGGCGTGGGCGGGGCGGCGCTGCCGGGTTGTGAGTGCGCGTCGGTGCCGGTGGCGCGGCGCTTGTTCGGCGAAGGAGGGGCCACGGGGGCCGCGGCGTTGACGTTCATGCTGGCCGCGCCGGCGATCAACCCGGTGGTGCTGGTGGCCACCGCGGTGGCCTTTCCCGGTGCCCCCCGGATGGTCCTTGCCCGGATGGGCGCGTCGCTGCTGACCGCGGTGATCATGGGTTGGGCGTGGGCGCGGTGGGGCCGCGCGGAGTGGGTTACCCGCCGGCTGCCCCCTGCGGGCGCCCGGACCGGGTCGCGGCGGGTGGTGTTCACCGAGGCGGTCCGGCACGACTTCCTTCAAGCGGGGTCCTACCTGGTGTTGGGCGCCGCCGCGGCGGCGATGCTCCATGTGGTGGTGCCGCGGTGGGTGTTCGCGCACCTGGCGGCGGACCCGATCCTCAGCGTCGCCCTGATGGCCGCCCTGGCGGTGGTGCTGGCCTTGTGTTCGGAGGCCGACGCGTTCGTGGCCGCCAGCATGACGATGGTGCCGCTGCTGCCCCGGCTCGTGTTCCTGGTCGTGGGCCCGGCCGTCGATGTGAAACTCTTCGCGATGCAGGCCGGCATGTTCGGCCGGGCTTTCGCGGCGCGCTTCGCCCCCGGCACGTTCCTGGTCGCGACGGCGAGCGCCTGCGCGGTCGGGCTGCTTCTTCTCGGCGGTGGCAGTTGAGCCGCGAAACCGAGAACACGGTTTTGCTGCTGGTCGGCATCAGCGTCGCCATGATCGTGTGGTCAGGTGCGTTCACCCGATACGTCAAGCCTGGGCTGCTGCCCTGGCTGGTCGCGTCCGCGGTGCTGCTCGTCGCCTTTGCGCTATTTGTGATCGTCGGCGACATTCGCAGGGGCGGACCGCGGGTCACCGATCGGGCGGATGATCACGGCGACGAGCACTCGCACAGGGCCGGCATAGCGTGGCTGCTCGTCATCCCGATCCTGGTGCTGTGCTTCGTGGCTCCGCCGGCACTGCGGTCCTCGGCCGCCGCGCCCTCGGTGACGTCGGTATCCAACGACGTTCTGAACCGGGCATTTCCGCCGCTGCCGCCCGGGCGGGCCCCCGAAGTGTCGCTGCCCGACGTGCTGATGCGCGAGGCTCACGACACCACCGGTTCGTTGACCAATCGGCCGATCACCATGACCGGCTTTGTCCTCAACGAGGCGCACGGCGTGGACCTTGGCCGCATCGTCATCATCTGCTGCGCGGCCGACGCC
Organism: Mycobacterium heidelbergense; assembly: GCF_010730745.1. Lineage (NCBI taxonomy): Bacteria > Bacillati > Actinomycetota > Actinomycetes > Mycobacteriales > Mycobacteriaceae > Mycobacterium > Mycobacterium heidelbergense. Next base: position 2,704,655 of record NZ_AP022615.1, read on the forward strand.
CAACTGGCCCGCATCCATGTCGGTGGCCCGGCCGCGGACCAGGCCGCCGGCCTGCCGGACAACACGTGGCTGCGGGTCGAGGGCAAAGTTATACCCGCGCAACCTAATTCCGGTGCAACTCCGACGTTGCAGGCCACCACCGTCGCCCGCATCGATGCGCCCGCGAACCCCTACGCCTACCCCCATTGACGGGGCCGCTTCCTTCTCTCAATTGCTTCGACTGGCGCCGCGGGTCCAGAGCTGATGCCGGCCGAGTTGTCTTGGCAATGGCGCGTTTTCCCACTGCCCGAGCTCGAGCCAATCACGCAGGGCCGCGGCGTCGCCGTCGTCGATGATGGGCCCGACCCAATGGGGCGGTCCGCAGGCGACCCGGTCGTTCGTGCACGGCTGGACCACGGCCATCACGCCGCACCCGGTCGGGCGGGACGCGCAGGTGAGTGGTCCGAGCATGCACGCGGTGGCCACGAGCATGGAATGCGGGCAGCGCCGGATCGTCGGACGTAGCTCGTCGATCACCGAGAGGTCATGGTCGGCCGCGCAGGCCGCACAGACGACGACGGTGAACGGGCGGTCGGTACCGCCGGGCCGGGACGTCACCGCGCCGTGCTCCGGGCCGGGCCGGGTGCCACCCTCATTCCTGCGTTCCAATCGTGTTGCGCCTCAAGGCTCGACGCCTATCGATGGCCGGCGGACTGTCCGGGATAGGGCAGCAGCGCCATTTCGCGCGCGTTCTTGATCGCCGTTTCGACCTGCCGCTGCTGTTGGACCGTCAGACCGGTGACGTGACGGGAGCGAATTTTGCCGCGCTCGGAGATGAACACCCGCAGCGCCGCGGTGTCCTTGTAGTCGACGACGGTGAGCCCGAGGCTGGCGAGAAGGTTCTTCTTCTTGGCGGACCTGACGCCTGGTTGGGCGGCATGCCGAGCCCGCCGGGTTTTGTCGGCCGTCACCAGCTGGCCTTCCGAACGCCGGGTAGCTGGCCGGCGTGCGCCAATTCGCGAAGCCGCACCCTCGACACCCCGAACTTGCGCAGGTGCCCGCGCGGACGCCCGTCGACCGCGTCGCGGTTGCGCAACCGCACGGCGCTGGCATCGCGAGGCTGGCGCGCCAACTCCCGTTGCGCCGCCGCCCGTTGCTCACCGGTGCTCGACGGTGACCGGATGATCTCTTTGAGCTCGGCGCGGCGTTGGGCGTAGCGCGCCACGATCACGCGGCGGCGGTCGTTCTTGACGATCTTGGACTTCTTCGCCATGTTCAGCGCTCCTCCCGGAAGTCGACGTGGCGGCGAATCACCGGGTCGTATTTGCGCAGCACCAGCCGGTCGGGGTCGTTGCGCCGGTTCTTGCGGGTCACGTAGGTGTAGCCGGTGCCCGCCGTCGACCGGAGTTTGACGATGAGGCGGATTTCGTTGCGCGCCATCAGATTCGCTGCCCTTCGCGGCGCAGCCGTGCCACGACGGCCTCGATGCCGTCGCGGTCGATGACCTTGATCCCCTTGGCGCTGACCCGCAGCCGAATGCGGCGGCCCTCCGACGGCAGGTAGTACGTCTTGAGCTGGATGTTGGGCGACCAGCGCCGAGCGGTCCGGCGATGCGAATGCGACACCGCGTTACCGAAACCCGGCGCGCGGCCGGTGACTTGGCACTGGGCAGACACTATGCACACTCCTCCGCGCGCTCGCGCTTATTGAAAATCATTTTCGACAAGCTTCGCCGAAGACGGTACCGTAGCGACAGCTCTAATGAAAATGATTGCCGATAAGGAGCGCGATGCGGACGCCCGTCATCCTGGTGGCCGGCCAGAACGACACCGCCCCGGTCGTGGGGGCATTGCTACGCGCACCCGGGACGCTGGTCGTCGAGCACCGCTTCGACGGTCACGTGGTGCGGCGGACGATGATGATCCTGCAACGCGGGGTGGTGACGACCGCGGAGGCGGGCCTCGAACTCGCGCACGGGTGCGTGTCGTGCACCATCCGCAACGACCTGTTGGTGCTGTTGCGTCAGCTGCACCGCCGCGACGACGTCGACCGCGTCGTGGTGCATCTGGCGCCATGGCTGGAACCCGAGCCGATTTGCCTGGCCATCAACGGGGTTCGGGTGCGCGTGGCCCCCGGCTACGTCGATGGTCCCGCGGCCCTCGATGTGTCGATCGCTGCGGTGGTGACCTGTGTCGATTCATCGGTGTGGCTCGGCCAGGCGCTCGGTGACGCCGGGCTCGACGACGGGCGCACCCAGGCCCAGGTGGTGGTCGGGCAGGCCGAATTCGCCGACATGGCCGTGTTGAACCGCGCCGACCCGTTCGTGGCCGCGGTGCTGCGCCGCCTGTCACCGCGGGCGCGTGTGATCGTGGGCGCCGACGGCATCGAGCACGCTCTGGACAACCTGGTCCGCGACGCGCGGTGCGGCCGGAGCGACGATCCGCACGGTCCGCTGCTGGCCGGACAGCCGCCCCTGGAGTCTCGGGGCCCGATCAACCTGGTCGAGTTCAATGCCCGACGCCCTTTCCATCCCGCCCGTTTGCACGCGTGCCTGGACCTGCTGTTGGAGGGCGTCATCCGCACCAGGGGACGGCTTTGGCTCGCCAGCCAGCCCGAGCAGGCGATGTGGTTGGAATCGGCCGGCGGCGGGCTGCGGGTCAGTTCGGCGGGCAAGTGGCTGGCCGCGCTGACGGCCTCGGAGCTGGCCGGCATCGACGTGGAGCGACGCGCCTTCGCCGAGCTCGCCTGGGACGACGAATACGGGGATCGGCATACGGCGATGACCGTCCTGGCGTGCGGCGCCGACACCGCCGAAGTCCTCGACGCCCTGGACGGCGCGTTGCTCACCGACGAGGAGCTTCGCGATCCCCGGGGCTGGATTCGCTACGACGATCCGTTCGGCGACTGGCACGAAGACCCCTGCGCCGCCCTCGCGGAAACCTCCCAGAACGCGCCCGCCCACCAAGCCCAGGACAAGGACCGCTGATGAAGCCCGGCATCCACCCCGATTACCACCCCGTCGTCTTCCAGGATGCGGCGACCGGCGCCACGTTCTTGACCCGATCGACCATACAAAGTTCGCGCACCATCGAGTGGCAGACGCCGCACGGCGTACGGAGCTATCCGCTTGTCGTCGTCGATGTCACGTCCGATTCACACCCGTTCTGGACCGGCGGACGCCGGATCGTCGACACCGCCGGGCAAGTGGAGAAATTCCACCGCCGCTACGGCAGCCGCCGAGGACCCGCGCTCGAGCGCGGTGACGACGCGGCTGAGTGAGACGGACCCCTCGCCTAGTTATGTTGAAAACGGTTATCGTTCTCCGCGTGAGTGTGCTGCGCCCCGACGTTTACCGGGCATCCATCGCGGCGGCCGCCGCGCTGGCACTCGCCGTGGCGGGCTGTTCTACGAGCCGGACCGGGAACCCGACGGCTTCCGGTGCCGCCACCCGGTCGGCACCCACCGGCGGCGCCGCCGCGGCGTCCTGCCCGACCGGCCCGGTAGCCGCCGTGGTCAGCGTCGATCAGTGGGGCGACATCGTGTCCGAGCTCGGCGGCGCGTGCGCGAACGTCAAAACCGTGCTGGCCGGCTCGTCCGTCGACCCGCACGACTACGAGCCGTCGCCGGCCGATGCGGCTTGCTTCACGGGCGCCAGGCTTGTCGTGGTCAACGGCGCCGGCTACGACGCGTGGGCATCCAAGCTGGCCGCCAGCTCCGCCGTCGGCGCCCACCTGGTGAGCGCCGCGGCGGTCACGAAGACACCGGATGGTGCCAACCCGCACCTGTGGTACCTGCCGTCGGCCGTGACCGAGGTCGCCGACGCGGTGACCGGAGAGTTCAGCAAGCTCGACCCGCAGGCCACTGACTACTTCACGCAGCGCCGGGCCCAGTTCGCCGCCGCGATAGCCCCGTATACCGGGCTGATCGCCAAGATCAAGGCCGGGGCGGCGGGCAAGTCCTACGCGGCCACCGAAACGATCTTTGACTACCAGGCGCAGGCACTGGGCCTGGTCAACAAGACCCCGGAGGGTTACCGGCGGGCCTCCGCCAGCGAGTCCGACCCGTCGCCGGGCGACATCGATTCCTTCCGCAGCGCGCTGGCCGGCCGGCGGATCGACGTCTTGATCTACAACACCCAGACCGAGGGTTCGATCCCCGAGCAGATTCGCACGGCCGCCGAACAGGCGGGGGTGCCCGTCGTCGACGTGACCGAGACCGTCGCTCCCGGGCAGACCTCGTTCGAGGGCTGGCAGTACACCCAGCTCGTCGCATTGGGCAAGGCGCTCGGTGTCCCCGCCTGAGGTCGCCGCCACTCCCGCCGCGCTGGCGTTCACCGACGTCAGTGCGATCCGCGGCGGACGGCTCGTCTGGTCACACGCCACCTTCACCGTGCCCGCCGGCGGCATCGTTGCCGTCATCGGATCCAACGGATCGGGCAAGACCACCCTCTTGCAGATGGTCCTCGGCCTGATCCCGGCCGCCCGCGGCAAGATCGAGGTGTTCGGCGGCCGCCCCGGCCAGGCCAATGACCGCATCGGCTACGTGCCGCAGCACTATGCCGAAACCTCGGGGGAGGCCGTCCGCGCGATCGATGTGGTGCTGCTCGGACTCACCGGGCGGCGGTGGGCGTTCGGGCGCAGCACCGAGGCCCAACGCAGGCAGGTCGACCGGGCGTTGGCCGCCGTCGAGGCCACCGACATCGCCGGCCGGCGCCTGTCGACGCTCTCCGGGGGGCAGCGCCAACGCGTCGCGCTCGCCGCGGCTCTGGTGGCGGAACCACAAATGCTGATCCTCGACGAACCGCTGGCGTCGTTGGATCTGCATAGCCAGCGTGACATCGTCGCCCTGCTGGCCCGGCTGCACGCGCAGCTGGGGGTGACGATCCTGGTGGTGGCCCACGACCTCAACCCACTGCTGCCCATCCTCGACAGCGCGATCTATCTGCTCGACGGGCAGCCGCGCTACGCACCCATCGACGATGTGGTGGACGATGCGCTGCTCACCCATTTGTACGGCATTCCGATCCAAGTCGCGCATAACCTGCGCGGGGAGCGGTATATGAGGAGCACATTGTGACCACTCACTTGGAAGCGCTTGCCTACCAACCCAATTGGTGGCCGATTCTCACGTCGGCGTTCATGGGCAACGCGCTGGTGGGCGGTACCATCGTGGCGCTGGCGGCGGGGTTGATCGGCTACTTCGTCGTGGTGCGGCACACCGCCTTCGCCGCGCATGCCTTGGCGCACATCGGATTTCCCGGCGCGACGGGCGCGGTCCTGTTGGGCGTGCCCGTCGTCGCCGGGCTCGGCGTGTTCTGCATCGGCGGGGCGCTGGTGATCGGAGTATTGGGCAAGCGTGCCGCCGATCGGGAGGTGGTCACCGGCACCGTCTTGGCCATGGCGAGCGGTCTCGGCTTGTTCTTCAACTCGCTGGCCACCAAGAGCTCGAGCACCATCACCAACGTGTTGTTCGGCAATCTGCTCGCTGTCTCTCACGATCAACTGGTCAGCTTCGCGATCCTGCTGGCGGTGTTGGGGCTCGGCGTCGGGATCATCTACCGGCCCCTTCTGTTCAGCTCGGTCAACGCCGTGGTCGCCGAGGCCAAAGGCGTGCCCGTTCGCGCGTTATCCATGATCTTCATGGCGCTGCTCGGACTTACCGTCACCATGGCCGTCCAAGCCGTCGGCACGTTGCTGTTGTTCGCCCTGGTGGTCACTCCCGCCGCGACCGCAATCATGCTGACTCCCCGCCCCGTCGTGGCCATGGTGGTCTCGACGGCGATCAGCTTGAGCGCGGTGTGGCTTGGGCTTGGTGCGTCGGCGATGCTGAACCTGCCACCAAGCTTCCCCATCGTCACCGTCGCCTGCGTGATCTGGTTGACGGTCTGGCTGGTCAACCGCCACGGAAGGGCTGCCGCCCAGGGATTGGACGCATCGCCGGGGGCGTCGCTCACGCTCGCCTCGGTGTCGACGGGACCCGGATCGGCTTCGGGGCGTCTTACGATCTCCTGATGACCTCGACGCCGACGGCACCGGAAACGTTCTCGACCCAGGTGACCGGTGGCGTTCGCATCGTCGCCGACCGCCTGGGCGATCCGGAAGCGCGCGCCGTGGTGTTCCTGCATGGCGGCGGGCAGACCCGCCGCTCGTGGGCCAAGGCCGCGGCCGCCGTCGCTCGGCGCGGGTGGCAGGCCGTGACGATCGACCTGCGCGGTCATGGAGAATCCGACTGGTCCAGCGACGGCGACTACCGCGTCGTCAGCTTCGCCGGTGACGTCCAAGACGTGCTGCGCAACCTACCCGCGCGACCCGTGCTGGTGGGCGCGTCCCTGGGTGGATTCACCTCGATGCTGCTGGCGGGGGAACTCGCGCCGGGCATTGCCAGCGCCGTCGTTTTGGTCGACATCGTGCCGAACATGGAGCAGTCCGGCGCGAATCGGATCCATGCCTTCATGGCCGACCGGGTGGAGTCGGGGTTCGGTTCACTGGAAGAGGTCGCCGACGCGATCGCCGAATACAACCCGCATCGGCCCCGACCCACCGATCTGGAAGGTCTGACCACCAACCTGCGCCGCCGCGGGGATCGCTGGTACTGGCATTGGGATCCGCAGTTCATCAGCGGCACCGCGGCGCTTCCCCCTCTCGAGGTCACCGACGCCCATCGCATGCACGCGGCCGTCGACGCGATACTGCGTAGCGGCGTGCCGATGCTTTTGATCCGGGGTCAGATGAGTGACCTCGTCAGCCAACAGCGCGCCGACGAGTTTCTCGCGCTATTCCCGCAGGTCGAGTTCGCCGACGTGCGTGGCGCGGGGCACATGGTCGCCGGCGATCGCAACGACATTTTCGCCGAGGCCGTCCTGGATTTCCTCGCCCGGCACGTCGACGGCCGGTGACCCGCTTGCCCGTGTGGACAGCGGAAGCGCCTGCCGACCAACCACATTCGTAGCGGCGGGTGCATCATCGAGAATTCGTCGAGCCGCCACGTCGTTTTACCCGACAGGTGGTCGCGCTGTTACCATGCTGCCCGACACAAGAAGAGAGGCGGCGTGACCATGCGTTGGTTGCAGGGGTCGGGGCTGGTCGGTGCCGTGGTCATGGCCGCGACGGCGTTAGCGAACCCGGTGCAGGCGCATCCGGGCGTTACGCCGGGCATCAAGGTCGAGGCCGAAAAGAGCGCGTGCACAGCGGGTTTCGCCGCCCAAGGCGACGACGGCAGCTACTACCTCATGACCAGCGGACACTGCGACCCGCATGACGACTCGGCCTGGACCTACGGGAACAACGTCCCCCTCGGGAGGATCACCGCCAGCGAGCAGGAGGGTGATGCGAGGGACGCCGCGATCATCCTCCTCGACCCGAGCGTCGGCGCGCCCACGGGCCACATCGGTGGCAAATATTTGGTCCGGGATGTGTTGAGCGCCACACAGATTCAGCTCGGCATGCCGTTCTGCAAGATCGGTGCGGTCACCGGCGAGACCTGTGGCGTCGTCAAGGACGTGGAGGGAGACGTCGTCGAAGCCAGCGTGTTAAGCCTCAACGGTGACAGCGGCAGCCCCGGGTTTGTGAAGAATCCGGACGGAACCGTGAGCGCGGTCGGCCTGTTGATGTCTTCGCCTGATGGTGACGACAACACGACGTATTTCGCGCTGGTGAACCCACTGCTCGGCAGGTGGGGCTTGCGCATTCTGCCCTGAGGCACGCAGACCGCCGGTCAGCAAACCCACGTCCCGCCGGCCGCTCGAGAACCGACGTTTGCGAATTGCTATAACGGGTATCCGGCCGAGCGGCGTTGTGAGCGTCCGCCCTGAGGCCGGTGGGGTCGCGCTGCGTTGACGAGGCCAAGCTGTAGAGGTAGCGCGGCACCAGCGACACGAAGGAGAGCAAGCAGTGAAGCGTGGGATCGTGGTCGGCGTGGCGGGCGTGGCCGTCATGGTCGCGGCTTGTGCCGGCTGTTCGAGCAACAAATCCAACACGGGCGCGTCGAGTTCGGCGCCGGCGCCGGCCGGCCCGCAGATCATCGTCGACGGTCAGAGCCAGAACGTCACCGGCCAGGTCACTTGCAACTCGGCCAACGGCGTCACCACCATTGGCATCGGTGACGCGACGGCCGGAATCGGGGCCGTGGTCAGCAACGACAACCCGCCCATCGTCCATTCGGTCGGACTGGGCGGCGTCAACGGAGTCACGCTCGGTTTCTCCGACGCCGCTCCCAACCAGGGCAGCAACGCAGGGGCCGCGGTCAACGGCAAGTCCTACGCGATCAAGGGCACCGCGTCGGGTGTCGACATGAGCAATCCGCAGCAGCCGCAACCGGTGACCAAGTCGTTCGAGATGGACGTGACCTGCCCGTAGCGCAGGCGATCGATACCCGAGAGAGGGGACACAGCTATGTCTATGAAACGTGTCGTCGGTGCGGCGGCGGTCGCGGCGGGCGTGGGCATCTCGGCAATGACGCTGAACCCGGGCTTCGCCAACTCCGCCCCGCTGGACCCACCGCCGCCGTGCCCGAACTGCCACGGCGGCGGTGGCGGTGGCGGTGGCAACCCGGGCAGTCCCGGCGGCGCGCCGGGAGGCGGATCGCAGGCCCCGCAAAGCCCCCCGCAGACCCACGAGCCGCCGAGTACCCAAAGCACGGCGCCCCCGGCGACCCAAAGCACGGCGCCGCCCGCGACGCACAGCACGCAGCCGCCGGCGACCCAGAGCACGGCGCCGCCGGCGACCCAAAGCACGCAGCCGCCGGCCACCCATAGCACGCAGCCGCCGGTCACCCAGACCACCCAGCCGTCGTGGACACGGGGCAGCGAGCCGTCGAGGACGGAAACCACCGCACCGGGCGCGCAAACCACGCCGCCGAGTGCCCAAACCACCGCGCCGGCGAACGGCCACACCCCGCCGTCCAATCCCGGGGCGCGCCCGGCCCTCAATCCGCCGGCCACCCAGCCCCCTCACCCGCCCTACATTCCGCGTGGAACGTACGTCAGTGCCAACGCGCAAATAGGCGGTCCCGGGGATGTGACTACGGGCTTCAGCATCGTGGGCCACGGCGCGCCACCTCCGCCGCCACCGCGTGGGTTCGGTTGGAACGACGGCCCGGCTCCTGGCCATCCGCCACCCCACTGGGTCGGCCCGCCGCCTCCGGGTGGGTGGGGCGGCCCGCCACCCGCAGGTGGGTGGAACCGCCCGTGGAGCGGGCCGCCGCGTGACGTGGCAGTGGCCCGGGCAGATTTCGGCCCCTTCAACTACAACACCTTCACCGTCCTCCCGGTCTTCAACTGGCAGTTCGGCGGTTGGGGTTACTGGTTCTTCGGTGTGTGGGTCCCGCTTTACTGACAACGATCCGCTGTTGAGCCCTTTGTGAAAGCCGCCCCGGTTCGCCCGGGGCGGCTTTCACTAGCTTCCTCGGCTACCTTGTAAATCTCGGTCCTCCCACGGGTCGGCGGCCGCCGCCAGGATGGTGCCATCGCAGCTGCGGACTCGGCGCAGCTGATTCCCTTGGGGCGGGCGCGAGGCGCCTTGGCGGCATAGGGAGCCACAGAGGAGGAAGCCCATGAGGACTGTCACGGCCATCGTCGCGGGCGGCCTGGCGAGCGTAGCGCTACTCGGCTCGGGCATCGCCCATGCCGACGCAAACCAGGAAAAGGAGGCATGCCAGCTGATGGATGATCCAGCGGGGCGCGACCTGGGCTACGAGCCGGTCGGATACGCCTTCATGCAGTTGCGCGCCAAGATGTCGGCCGAGGACGCGAGAAATGTCATTGCTCTGGCGACCCAGGACTACTGCCCTAATCACATCACCGACCTACCGACTGCCTGGCGGTAACCGGCGGTCCTTGACGTGCCGCTCAGCAGTGAGCGGCCCAGCACCGCTGGTTGGGGCAATAGGTCGAATGTGCGAGGCTCACCATCGACCCGACCTCTCCGAACGTGACGTTTCTGGGGTCCAGGGTGGAATGGATGTGCTGGGCGATCTGGTCATACGTCCAACCCCATCCGAGATCGTCGCAGATGAGGCGCGCCATCCCGGTCAGGGCGGCGTCGTGGTCCGGCTGCCAGGCGAAGCCGAGGGTGCGCAGTTGAGCGAGGTATGCGTCATCGGCGGGATCGGCGGTCGCGACCGCAGCGCTGGTAAGCAGGGCAGCGCCAGCCGCAATGGGGATGGTCAGTCTGGCCAGCCAGTGAGGTGAGGGCATTTGAGGCGCTTCCTTTCGTTGACGGCGCCGTCAGTGTCCGGGTCCACGGCGGCACGAATGCGAAGAATAGAGAAAGCTGGGAAAAAGCAGCTTATGGAGAGCTGAATAGTCGGGTTTTGGGGGCGACTATCCCGCGGAGCCCTGCGGCCGGTATGCCTAACGCCGCGGAAATCCCTGCGTGCGGCGTCGTAAGCGCCACCGGGTGGCTGTCATGTGGGCGCCGTTGTGAGTGGGTGGTCGTTAGTGGTCACGCCACTTGCAGGGTGCGGACATCGTTGGCCCGACCGTGGCCGCCGATGACGATGCGTGCCGTATCCCCGACGCTACGTGAGTTGGTTCGTCGTCTTCGCGTGGTTCGTCGAGCACCTGTGGTTCGCGGTGGAGGGGGTGCCCGGGCGGCTGGGCATGCGATGCGAGCCCGGTGTGGAGTCGAGGTCGGGCAGGCCGGTGAGCTGGACATACCCGTGGAGAACTTAAGCCCGCGGCGTTTTCGAGGGGCCTTGGGGGATCGCTTCAGGAACGCGTGGCCCCGCAACTGATATCGGCTTGGAAATCTCCTGGTAGATGCCTGCTAAGATCCAGCTTAGCAAACGACAACCACCGGCATAATACTTGAAATCGAAATTACTTGTCGGTAGCGTAAGGCCTGCATTCGCACGCGCACTTACGATAGCTATCGCTCCGGCAATACAATTGTTCGCCAGGTCGTACAGGATGATATCGTATTTGCTGAGCGATAGTGCTTCACCACCGCCGCCGCAGCCAAGCCATGCTCGTCGCCGAGCCGCTGTGGTCTGCAGCGGCACGCAGCGCACGACGACATCGCGATGCCCCTCGATCTGCGGCCCCCCATGGTCTGCGCCCGGTGTCAGCCGGGGAGGAGAACCCCTCCCGCACCCGCTGGGCCCACCGCTGCTTTGAGGTGGCAGACCCATGCGGTGATCACCTCGCCGTCACCGCCCGTGGCCACCTTCGTGCGCGCGGTTTTACCCATCCACCCACAAGGGGTGTGCCCGGCCTTGTCGGAAGCGGAGCGCTTGTGGTGAGTCACCGGCATGATCGGTATTGGCTTGCGCCACAAGCGCACAACGACGCCATCCGGCCTCGGTGTGCGCCGACCGCTTGTTGGTTGCCTCTGACTTCCACCGACGGTGATCTCCTCGTGTCGTCGCGGTACCGGACATGCCGCACGACCGTTTTCGCGGCCCGCTCGCGTTCTCCTGCTGGGTGCTGCGCGGTGAAATCCGCCGGCACGTTGAGGGGAGTGACCTGCCTGATGTGAGCGGATCGAGACGCTCGCATCATGGCGTTGTCGACACCCAGCGACCACGTTGTGTCACGCTCTTGTTGACTAATTCGGATGCCGCCCATAAATGATTTTGGAGTGGACGTCAATGTGTTGAGCCGGTCATCATTTTTCTGCGCATGTCGCGGCGGGTTTTGCTGCATGGATATATCGCCACAGTGAATTGCCTATTCCATTGTCACAATTCGTCCACCATATTCCACGGGTACGTTTAACGCGTCGTTATCCAGAATTGTATAAAGGAGATGGTCGTGGACCTCGCAGCCCGCCCCCACATCACCGCTGGAGTCGCCCTGGCCAGCGCCGCTATCCTCGCCGCCGGCCCCATGGCCCAGCACCTACCCAACCTTCACCTGGCCCAACACCTCCCCCAGGTGAGCGTGTCGAACATCAATCTCACCGGCGCCGACAGCGTGTTGGACTTGTTCTCCGGCGTGGAAAACGAACTCGCCTCCCTGGCCAGCGGGGCAGCCGCGGCCACGGTGCCCGCCAGCTTGGCCAGCGCAGCCTTCGACCCAACGCAAAACCTCATCGCCCAGACCTGGATCAACACGTTCCAGACCGCTGGCGCCAACCTACAAACGATTTTCAACACTTGGAGCCAGCTCCCTGTGCCGGCCCTGCAGCAGGTCGCCGCCAACGGGATCTCCTACGGCAATCTCTACGTGTCGACGTACCAAACCGCCGCAAACGCCGCGGTTAAGTACTTCACATCGGCTACTGGCAATAACTTTCAGCCCCTCCTGCAAATGGCGGTGAACGACTTCTCGACCGGCAAGATCTCGACCGGGGTGACTCTACTGTGGGAAGCGCTGTATTACTTGCCGCTCGAAAATATCGCGTTGCCGATGGAAAAGATTTTGAATATTCCTGCCTACATAACGCAGAACTTCGCGAACGCGACTAGTCAACTAACAAGTACGTTTGTGAACGGTGCTGGTCTTTATGGTTTGATCAACACCTCCGCCGCTGCGGCGGGGGCCCTCGGTACAAGCCTGCAAGCGGTGTACAACGCGTGGAATGCCGGGGACACGCTCGGTGCGGTGACCAACTTGCTCAACACCCCCGGCGCGGTGACGAACTTGTTCCTCAACGGATCAAAGCCATCTGGTGGAGGTCTGTTCAGCAGCCCCTACATCGCTAAGAACGCCACTGGCCTGCTGAATTGGTTGTTGAACACGTTCAGCCCGGGCTTCGCGAAGGACATCGTTGCTCCCAACGCGGCCAATATTGCGACCGGCGGGAGTTTAGCGGGCGCGTTCCAAGGGTTCGCCAATCAGCTGATTAACGGCTGGCCATCGCTGAGTCCGGTCATCGGCGACATTAGTGCTGGATTGACTCAACTGCTGCAAAACCTCCCCTCGGTGTTGTCGAACCTCCCGTCGATCTTAGGCAATGTCGCATCCCAGGTCGGGACGGTCATCATCAGGCTCCTCGGGCTGCTCTGAGACCGGTGGCGGTCGCCGATGCGAGCCGGTGACCACCAAACGGCAATTGGCCCCCTCCGCACGTTATCGGGCGGAGGGGGCCAATTGTTGGTGATTTCGGTTGTCGCGCACGGGGATTGGCTTTCCGTGGCCGGTGGTGTCTAGCTCAGCGAGACGCCACCCGTGATCAGATCGATGATCGCTTACCCGGCGGGTATGCCCCGCTGAGTGACGCCATGATGTGCCCGTAGTCCACCAGCAGTGCGATCCCGTTGATGCCGAACGCGGCGGCGCTGTTGAGGAACGCCATCGCGTCGCCCGGCCAGCCACCCGCCCCGCCGCCATTGTGAAAGACATTGCACAACATAGACATTCACATCATCCAAACCATCGACCGGGCCCGCCACCTGCGAATACACGGATGCTCAATCGAGCGGACGCGGTACCGGTCGCGTGCCCTCGGAGTTCGCCCGCCCGTGTCTCAGCTCAGCCTTCGTGTGGATCAGTCCCGCCTGCGAGCTTCCCGCTGCGTACATGCCCGAAACGAATCATGACCTCAAACTTGAAAACTGAGCGTCCGGCCGCGCGCCGCGGCAGATACCCGCGTTCTGGGCGCAGGCCGTGACTCACACGAAAGCAGTTGATGTCGCGTCTGGGGGCAGATCACACATCGATTGATTGGCCCGCGTTACTACGCGATCCACGTTAGGTTTCCATGTACCGACCACATGCTGAACAATCCGCTCGGCCATCCGCGCCGCCTCAACCTCGACAGTCGACGGCAGCGACCGTACGGCGCGTTCGAACGCGCCGGGGAGCTCGGCCCGGAGTTCGTCCACCCAGGCCACTCCTTCATCCCCTGGTATCCCCAGCCGGCGTCCAATCTTGCGCCAATCGGAACTGGTGACGTCCAGCATTTTCCAGTGATCGCCGATCTTCATCGAGGACCCAAGGCGCTCATGGTGGTCGTACGGCGCAGCGGAGGCGACGTCATACAAAGGCGATACCTGCGCGCGCGACCCGATGAGGACGAGCGAATAGTTCTTCGCATGGGCGTCCGTTCCGCCGATGAGGACGTTGTAGGCCAGGGCCTTGAAAAAGCGCTTGGCGTTGACGTCTCGGTCCTCAATCGGCAGCCTGTTCAGCAAATCTGCGATATCGCCGACCCCGGGCCGGCCATCGGATTGATATTTCAGGCTCGGGTGTACCGGTAGCGACTGACACATGTCCTCTTGGTGGACTCGGTGCCATCCCGTCTCGTCGTGGAGACGGTCGTAACGAGTCGATACCAACACCTGGGTGTCACCGATCTGCATCAGCTCGGATTCAGCGGCGAGCAGACCAGCCTCACGAGCGGCATGCAGGCACAGCGCCTCGTTGATGTGGTGCTGTGCGTAGCGGACAAGGGCGGGCTTGAGGATGACGGTTGTCGGTGTGGAGTCACGCGGGATTCCGAACTGTCCGGATGCAGGATCGCGGAACAATGCGACCTTCGGTTGCGCGCCCGCGAGGCTCCACTGGCCCCCGAACCTGCCGGGATCCCAATCGTTTTGATGGACGGCGAGCTCCTCGACGAGGTCCGCCAAATCGGCCTCACTCAGCCACTGGATATCGCCGCTTCGAGACCGCGCGTCGGTAGCGTCGACGTCCGGTGGCAGTATCTGGACCGCACCCGCTGCGTCCCGGCCGACATGAGCAAGCAGGGCGAAGGGATTGTTGGGGGACGCGTGGTACTGACGTCCCCACCGCTGTCGCACGCCTTCACTATCCGGGAGCAAGCCTTCGAGGTACGTCCGAATTGCCTTGTCGCGGTGCCGATTCGCTTGGATGGGTAACGACAGCGACAGCGGGGTCGGCTCGACCGCGCCGACGTACGTGTCGTCGTAGGAGAATCCCAGAGTGCCCTGACTGGATTGAGTCACCGTTCCAGCCGGCGTCCCGTCGAGGTAGACCTGCAGCTCCCTGCTCGCCATCAGGCGTCCTTCGTTCCGAACAGCGCGACGAATGGATCAGTCGTCCGCGTGGACTCAGACTTTTCGGGCGCAGCCTCTCGCTGACGTTTGGCGCGATCATTCGATTGAGCCTCGGGCGCAGTCGCTTCGAGGTTCACCCCCAGGACCCGCAGTGCATCGAGTACCCGTTGCGCCTCGAGTCGTGGGTGCCCCTTCTCGAGGCGAACGACCCAGTCACGGCCTGTTTTCAGTTGTGCGGCGAGGTCGGCTTGCGTCATCCCGCGGGCAGTTCGTGCGGAACGAACGAGTACACCGAGATCGCCCATCGTCTTGATCTGCATCTTGGGCACCTCTTGTAGTCGTTCGGCAACTTTTCAAAGTGTAGCCGTTCGGCAACTTTATAAAAAGTCGGCGTTCTGCCACTTTCTGCACGTGGGAGTCGCACCGTGCAGGAATATCGCGGCGCCCCAGCGATTGCTGTTCAACGACCGATACGGACTGAACCGACGACAAGTAGATGACACTGGCGATCCGCACGCTAAGGTCTTCCAGTCTCGATTACTGCGCCCAACTCGACGGCGATCTCGTCCACGAGCAGTCGACCTGGACCCTGGTAAAGATTCTGCGAACCCGGCGGGAAGCGCTCCCAGCTACCTCGCTCCGATTGATATCGCTCGCCAAATAGGACGATGACTTCCTGTGGCCCTTTCCCCGCGAGCTCCGCTTGTCGGGAGTGCCAAATAAGTCCCTGCAACGGTGCGGTGTGCGACTGCGCAAGGGCTGCGATTGCTAATCGGCGTGTGCAGGGGTAGTGCTCCGCTGGACTCGATACGATCTCGGCGCGTTGTAAACCGAGGGCCGCTAGCTGTGAATCGCGAAGGTCTCCAAGCGTCGCATCAACCGGTACTCGAACGTGGGCGAGGAGCTTTTCGCTCAAATGGTGTTCGTAGATAACGTTACTTCCGGATGGATGGACGTCATGGAAGATCGTTTCGAGCAAAACGGTGGGCGGCGTCTCACCTAAATACATGCTCGGCAGCCTTCTCCCGGTCGTGGGGTCGTCAATCGGAGCGAACCGCGTGTCGCCTAATCCAGGGTTGTGTTCGTCGTAGCCCCACGTCCCGTCATAAACGCGATAGAGGGGCGTACCCCTCGTCAACCTGAATGTCTGCAGATTTGGCAGTACCGCGGCCGCGCCGCAACCGCGGGGGCCGGGGCAATCGATGACCTGCGGTGGGAGAAGCATTATGGGCCGTCGGTTGCCCTACGCAATGGGCCCTGCGGCGAAGCGTTCAGCGGCGCGCAATGCTCGTGCCGGATCGGTCCGTGCCACTTCCTCCGGAACACTGCCGGATAGGAAGCTGGTGGGCTTGGTAAGCCACGTCCAAAGTGACCATCCCTGGACGCCGCCCTGGTGGAGTGCCGACAGGATTGGCCGCAGCTCGGGGCGCGGCTCTCCCCGCGCATCCAATTGGAAAGCCGGGATCAGCGTCCTGCCCGTGTAGTTGACGGTAAATAAAGCATGATCGTCCCTGCGTCTGGCTAGCCAAGTTCTAGTGCTTGACACACTCTTGTCCCCTCGCAGCTCGCTCAGCGTTTCGTACGTAAGAACAGGTGTCGCGAGGAGGGCATCGCGATGAGTTGCCAATCGCTGCGCTTGCGTAAGCGTGGCGGGCGGGGTGAGCGTGACTTCCCTGCTCATCAAGACTTGTAGCAAGTCACCTCGAATAGCCTCAACATGTTCAGCCTGGAGGGCGTGGACCAATTCGAGTAGCTGCCCTAGCGCCTCGGTGAGCCGCTCAAGTTCGACACCGCGGCTCACGACGTATTCAGCTTGCAAGCTCCGGACCAGTTCGAGTTGCTCTAATGTCTCATCGAGTTCGCGGCGGCTCAGGCCCCGAATCTCAAGGTGATTGCGGCGCTCGGTGATGACGTAGTCTGCGGAACGCATGTAGCAAGTGTAGCGCGCTTGAACACGTGCTACACCTGCTACGAGACCGCCGTCGCCAGCAACGACGAGCCCTGAGAAGGTGAGCCCCCTGTCAGGATTGAACTGACGACCGCTCGCTTACAAGGCGAGTGCTCTACCACTGAGCTAAGGAGGCCGGTAAATCGGGTGCAAGCCTATCCGGTCATTCGTCTCTGTCGATGATGCGCGTTGAGCGCACCGACCGTGACGACGGGCGCCGTCCCGGGCGCCGGCCGGGCAGCGGGATGCGGTCGGCGATGGAGCTCAGCGGGTTCACCACCATCGTGAGCGAGACGACCGCATCTTGCAGGGTGGCAATCGCGGGCTCCAAGGCCTCCATCCCCGGTGTCAGCCGGGCCAGGGTGTCGGCGACGTCCGCGAGCTGGTCCAGCGGACCATGCTTGGTGGTCAACTTGTCGATCAGTCCGCCCTCGGCGAGCAGCCGCTCGGCCAGCCCGTCCTCGGACAGCACCCGATCGATCAACCCGTCTTCGGCGAGCAGCTGATCGGCCAGTCCGCCGGGCTGCAGCGCGCGCTGCAACCCGCCGCCCTCCGCGGTGAGGCGGTCGAGCAAGCCGCCCTCCGACGTCAGCAGGTCGACGACCCCGCCGGGGCGCAGCAATCGGTCCAACGGCCCGTCGGGCGCCACGGCGCGCCCCAGCGGCGCGTCATCGTCCAGCAGCCGGGCCAGCCGGTTGGCGCGAAGGATCGCGTCGTCGATGCCGAGCATGGACGCCACCGCATTCGTCCCGGAGCCGCCTTCGGCGTCGCCCAAGACGCGCTTCGCCACACCCACGGCCGCCGAAGCGACGTTCAAGCTCGCGTCCGCCGCGGCAAGCCCGACGCGCGCCGGCGCGGTCGCAAGCGACACGATGCCTTTGGCGAAGTCCATGTCTGCAGAGTCTATTCGTGACGCGCCCCGGTAAACCCGCATGGTTCCAAGCCGATGCGATGATTCCTGGCAGACTGTTAGCAGATGACTGGCATCTAGCTTTCAGGAACTACACAATAATCGGGAAGGCAACGTTCAAACAAAGGACGGAAGTACCTCATGACAGCGGCTACCCCAGGCGAAACCAAACCGGAGGCTCGTGTCCTCGTGGTCGACGACGAGGCCAACATCGTCGAACTGCTCTCAGTCAGCCTCAAGTTCCAGGGCTTTGAGGTGTACACCGCAACCAACGGCGCCCAGGCTCTCGATCGCGCCCGTGACGCCCGCCCCGACGCGGTGATCCTCGACGTGATGATGCCCGGGATGGACGGCTTCGGGGTACTGCGGCGGCTGCGCGCCGACGGCATCGATGCCCCGGCGTTGTTCCTGACGGCCCGCGACTCCCTGCAGGACAAGATCGCGGGCCTGACCCTGGGCGGCGACGACTACGTGACGAAACCGTTCAGCCTGGAGGAGGTCGTCGCCCGGCTGCGGGTCATATTGCGGCGCGCCGGCAAGGGCGGGGCCGAACCGCGCAACGCCCGCCTGACGTTCGCCGACATCGAACTCGACGAAGAGACCCACGAGGTGTGGAAGGCCGGGCAACCCGTGTCGCTGTCGCCGACCGAGTTCACGTTGCTGCGCTACTTCGTGATCAACGCGGGCACGGTGCTGAGCAAACCGAAGATCCTTGATCACGTCTGGCGCTACGACTTCGGTGGCGACGTCAACGTCGTCGAGTCCTACGTGTCGTATCTGCGCCGCAAGATCGACACGGGGGAGAAGCGGCTGTTGCACACCCTGCGCGGGGTGGGCTATGTATTGCGGGAGCCGCGCTGAGTTGCCCGGAAAAGCTGAGTTGCCCGGAAAAGTAGCGAGAAGACGAGGATGGCCAAACAGGTTCGACGCGGATTGCCGCTACGGGTAGGCCTCGTGGCCGCCACCCTGATACTGGTGGCCTGTGGTCTGGCGGTTTCGGGGGTCGCCGTCACCTCGATCCTGCGCCACAGTCTGATCAGCCGGATCGATCAGACACTGCTCGACGCCTCCCGCGGCTGGGCACAGGCGCCGCGGCGGCAGTCACCGCCCCCGTACGAAGGCCCCGACCCGGGCCGGCCGCCGTCAAAGTTCTACGTGCGGGGCGTCGGCACCGACGGCACCCCGTTTACCGCCATCAACGACCGCAACGCCGAACCGGCACTGCCGCCGGACAATGACGTGGGCCCCAATCCGACGACGCTGCCCTCGATCAACGGCTCCAACATCCATTGGCGAGCCGTATCGGTGCGCGGCCCACACGGCCTGACAACGGTCGCGATCGACCTGTCCGACGTCCAGCACACCGTCAACTCCCTGGTCTGGCTGCAGATCGGCATCGGGGTGGCCGTGCTGGTCGTCGTCGGGATCGCCAGTTTCGTGGTGGTGCACCGCAGCTTGCGGCCGTTGGGCGAGGTCGAACAAACCGCCGCGGCGATCGCCGCGGGCCAGCTGGATCGCCGGGTTCCCGAACGCGATCCCCGAACCGAGGTCGGCCGACTTTCGTTGGCGCTCAACGGGATGCTCGCCCAAATCCAGCAGGCGTTGGCTTCCTCGGAATCCTCGGCGGAGAAGGCCCGCAGTTCCGAGGAGCGGATGCGACGGTTCATCACCGACGCCAGCCACGAACTGCGCACGCCGCTGACGACCATCCGCGGCTTCGCGGAACTGTATCGCCAGGGCGCCGCGCGCGACGTGTCCATGCTGTTGTCGCGGATCGAAAGCGAAGCCGGCCGGATGGGCCTGCTCGTGGACGACTTGCTGCTGCTGGCCCGGCTGGATGTGCAACGACCGCTCGAACACAACCGGGTGGACCTGCTGGCGCTGGCCAGCGATGCGGTGCACGACGCGCAGGCGATCGACCCCAGGCGCACCACCACGATGGAGGTTCTCGACGGCCCGGGCACCCCGGAGGTGCTCGGTGACGAACCGCGGATTCGGCAGGTGCTGAGCAACCTCGTCGCCAATGCCCTGCAGCACACGCCCGCAAGCGCCGACGTCATCGTTCGGGTCGGCACCGAAGGCGCCGACGCGGTGCTCGAAGTGGCCGACACGGGTCCCGGCATGAGTCAGCAGGACGCGTCGCGGGTGTTCGAGCGGTTCTACCGCACCGACTCGTCGCGGGCGCGGGCCAGCGGTGGGACCGGACTGGGGTTGTCCATCGTCGACTCGTTGGTGCGCGCGCACGGCGGTGCCGTCAGCGTGACGACCGCGCCCGGCGCGGGGTGCTGCTTCCGCGTCACGCTGCCCCGCGTCAGCGACGTCCCGGCGGCCGTCTAAGACTCACGCCAGTTGCGCCAGCGCTGCCTTGATCTTGGCTTGCGCCGCGTCGAGTGATTCCGGCGAGGGATTGCGGTCCACGTTGGCAAAACCGAAGTCGCTCAGGCTGCGGGTGGGGAAGACGTGGACGTGCAGGTGGGGCACTTCGAGACCGGCGATGATCATCCCGGCACGCTCGGTCCTGAACGCCTTGCAGACGGCCCTGCCGATCAGCTGGCTCACCGCCATGACGCGCGCGAACACCGCGCCGTCGACGTCCTGCCATTGATCGATCTCGGCGCGCGGCACCACGAGCGTGTGGCCCTGCGTCATCGGCTCGATCGTCAGGAACGCGACGATGTCGTCGTCCTCGTAGACGAAACGGCCAGGCAGTTCACGGTTGATGATCTTGGTGAAGATCGACGCCATGGCCCCAGCATAGGTTCGGCGGTCAAACGATCCCGCGTCACTCCTCCTTGCCGAACTCCATGGCGTCGAGGTTCCAGTAGCCGCGCATGTTGGTGATCAGGCCCGCGTCGTTGACCTTGTACGTGAACACGCCCCGCACCGTGCTGGTGAACCCGCCCTCAAACTTGCTGTGCAGCACCAGGATATGGGCGATCTCGTCGGGCGAGCTGGACGGGAACGTCTCCTCGCAGGTGATCCTGAGCTGATTGGCCGCGATGTTGGAGTCGAAAAAGGCGCCGACGGCCTCCTTGCCCCGCACCCCGGTGCCGTCCGGATTCGTGACGGACTTGCCGATCGGGTCCTCGATGACGACGTCGTCGGCCATCAGCGCCAGCCAGCCCTCGCGATCATGGGCCTGCACGCACCGCCACGAGGATTGTGACGCGGTCAGCGCCGGGGAGGCCTGAGTCGCCTGAGATTCCGAGGTTTCGGTCATGATTTTCTCCTGTCCCTAGATTGCACACGCGGCGCCGGGCATGGCGGCCCCCCGGCGCCAACAGATGTGGGAAGCCGGCGGCCACCGGCAGACCTATGGTCGGCTTACCGATCGGCGTCCGTGTAGCGGATGACGCCGCGAATGTTCTTGCCCTCCAACATGTCCTGGTAGCCGTCGTTGATCTGCTCGAGCCGGTATTGGCGAGTGATCATGTCGTCCAGGTTGAGCTTGCCCGCCTTGTACATCGACAGCAGTTGCGGGATGTCGTACTGCGGGTTGCCGCCGCCGAAGATGGTGCCCTGCAGGTTCTTCTGCATCAGGGTCAGCATCGCCAGGTTCAGGGTCACGTTGGTGTCGAGCAGGCTGCCGATGGCGGTCAGCACGCAGGTGCCGCCCTTTTGGGTGATGTTGAGGTAGCTGTCGACGTCGGCGCCCTGCAGCTCGCCGACCGTGACCACCACCTTGTGGGCCATCAGGCCGTAGGTGACCTCGGCGATGCCCGCCAGCGCGGCGTTGATGTCGGGGTAGACGTGGGTGGCGCCGAACTTCAGGGCCTGATCGCGCTTCCACTCGATCGGGTCGATCGCGAAGACGTAGCGGGCGCCGGCGTTCACGGCACCCTGCAGCGCCGCCATGCCGACCCCGCCGACACCGACGATGGCCACGTCGTTACCCGGCCGGATGTCGGCGGTGCGGACCGCCGAACCGTAGCCGGTGGTGACGCCGCAACCCACCAGCGCGGCCACCTCGAAGGGCACCGACGGATCGATCTTCACCACCGAGCTGCGGTGCACCACCATGTACGGCGAGAACGTGCCCAGCAGCGTCATGGGGTAGACGTTTTGGCCGCGGGCCTGGACGCGGAACGTGCCGTCGGAAACCGCCGCACCACCCAGCAGGCCGGCCCCCAGGTCGCACAGGTTGCGCAGGCCCGCCTGACATGTCGGACAGGTCCCACAGGACGGGATGAACGACAGCACGACATGATCGCCCGGCGCGATGTCTTCCACGCCCGGCCCAACTTCGGTGACGATGCCCGCGCCCTCGTGCCCGCCGAGCACCGGGAAGCCCGCCATCGGGATGCCGCCGGTGACCAGGTGATGGTCGGAGTGGCACATGCCCGCCGCTTCCATCTGGATCTTGACCTCGTGCGCTTGCGGGTCGCCGATCTCGATGTCCTCGATGGACCACGGCTGGTTGAACTCCCAGATCAGTGCGCCTTTTGTCTTCACGATGGTCCTGACCCCATTTCGCCTTTGAATTGAGACTGCCTGACCCGTCTTGCCTGGCAGCGGTAGTGACGAGTGCCACAGGGCACTCCCGTGGCGTCAGCATAGCGCGTGCCACAAATCAAATGCTTGGTTGGTCCCGCCGCCATTGGCTCGCTCACCAGATCGGGACGGGTGCCTCGCCGAGCGGGTAGTAGCCGGGCAGCTTCTCGCCGGCGAGGCTGCGCTCGATCCGCTTCTGCATGCCGGAGCTGAGATCGCCGGATTCGATCAGCGCCCCGAACATCTTTGCGACGTGACCGAAGTCGAAGAAGTCACGCTGCCACTCGATGAGCTGGTCGCCGTTGAGGCGGAACCAGCTGCCGCCGATCCCGTAGATCTCGCCCCGGGTGCCGTCGGACTTGTTGACGATCTGCTTCCAGAAGCCGACGATCTCGCCCTGCTTCTCGTCGATGAGCACCTTCTGGTACTCGTACACCCAGTTCTCCAGGCCCTCCATTTCCAGGCCGAGGGCGATGTCGCGGATCTCGTCGACGCCGACGCACATCACATCTTCCTTGGGGCCGATGTTCCAGCCGTAGGTGGCGTCTTTGGTGTAGAAATCTGCCAGTGGCCGCCAGTCACCGGCCTTTTCGCAGTCCTTGTTGGCCTGCAGCCAGCGGTCGACCCATGCCTCGAGTTGCTCACGGGAGTGTGACGCCTGTGCATTCATGGGTCAGTCTTCTTTCTCTTTGATGAACAGTGCATGGGTTGGGCACATATCGACCGCGCGCTCGACTTCATCGCGGGCGTCGTCGGGCGGTTCGGGGTCGATGATCTCGACCTTGCCCCGCTTGGGCACCCGAAAGTAGTCCGGCGCCTCCAGTTCGCACATGGCGTGGCCCTGGCACAGATCGAGATCCGCTTCGATTCTGAATCCACCCGAGGTTTCCCGGCCCATGGGCCTCAACTCCTTACGCGCTGCGCTTGCGGTAGCGCACCTTCGCCGGCCTGGCGAGCTGCACCACCATCTTGGAGTGGTCGTTGTGATAGCTATCGGCCGGCTGCGCCATCTCAAAATCGTACTCGCGCAACAGAACCGAGAAGATTGCCTTGATCTGCATCTGCGCGAAAGCGGCGCCGACGCAACGGTGCCGGCCCGCACCGAACGGAATCCAGGTCCACCGGTTGACGATGTCGGCCTGCTCGGGCTTGTTGTAGCGATCGGGCTTGAACGCGTCCGGGTCGGGAAAGTCCTCGGGAATCCGGTTCGAGATCGCGGGGGAGGCCGCGACGTAGTCACCGGCGTGAATCGGGAAGCCCTCAACCTCGAACTCCCCCTTGGCGACCCGCATCAGGATGATCAGCGGGGGATGCAGGCGCAGGGTCTCCTTGACCACGTTGTCCAGCTTCGGAATCGAGCGCAGCGCATGGAAACTCACCTCCTGGCCGTCGGCGTAGAGCTCCTCGAGCTCGGCCAGCACCTCGGCGTAGACATCGGGATGGCGGATCAACTCGATCAGCGTCCACGCCGAGGTCCCCGAACTGGTGTGGTGCCCCGCGAACATCAGCGAGATGAACATCCCGGTGACCTCGTCGGCCGAGAATCGGGGGTTGCCCTCCTCGTCCCTGATCGAGACCAGCACGTCGAGCATGTCGCGGTCGGCCTTGTCCTTCGGCGGATTGGCCAGCCGCTGGTCCATGATCTCCTGCACCAGCGCGACGAGCTTGACGCGCGCCTCGTCGCGAAGACGGAAGCTCTCGATCGGCAGGTACGGGTCGACGTAGCACAAGGGGTCGGTGCCCCGTTCCAGCATGTGGTAGTACTCGGCGAACCGGTGGTCGAGCTGCTCGCGGAACTTCAGCCCGATAAGGCAGGCCGTCGAGGTGTAGATAGTCAGCTCGGCGAAGAAGTCGAGCAGCTCGATCTCGCCCTCCTCGCCCCAGTTGGCGATCATCTTCTTGACTTCGCCCTCGATGGTGGCGGCGTGGCCCTTCATCTGCTCGCCGCGCAGCGCCGAGTTGTGCAGCATCTCCTTGCGCCGCTCGGGGCTGGCGTCAAATACCACGCCCTTGCCGAAGATCGGCGTCATGAACGGGTAGGCCTCGGCCTGGTCGAGATCCTCGTCCGCGGAGCGGAAGAAGAACTCGTTGGCCTCCGCACCGGACAACAGGATGACGTGTTTGTCGACCAGCTGGAACCAGCCGACGTCACCGCACTCCTCGCGGACGCGTTTCATCAAACCGATTGGGTCGGTGCGGAATTCCTCGAGGTGACCGTGCTCCTCCTCGCCGCCGGAAACCCGCGGCACGATGGCAGTGGTCATTTGCTCACTCTCCCCCGCAAGCGGGAGGTGCCCCCACCTCGGCTGGTGCCTCGCGCCGCATCGTCGATTCGCGAAGTCATGACGGCATCCCCTCTTCGCCGAGTGCGAGCTTCTGGCGATCTTTCTTGTCGGCCAACGGGGCTTCGGGCTGAAGCTCCATGTTCGCGATGAAGCCACCGCGCGGTGTCTCGGCGACGAACGTGATGGCTCGTGCCAGGTCCGCCGCCCGCAGGAAGTAGTCGTGGCGGGCCTGGCCCCACTTGGCCCAATCCTCAAGCGCGGGGCCGATCTTCTCGGCCGGCAGGCTCCAGCCCATCGACGTCTTCGTCGGGCCGGGGTGCACGATCGAGGCCCGCACGCCGGTGCCCTCGAGCTCCATCTGGAAGTTGGTGACCATCGCGACCAGCGCGGCCTTGGCCGCGCCGTAGGCGCCCATGTGCGGCCGCTGGCGCAGCGCGACATCGGAACCCACGAAAATCAGGTCGCCACGCTGCCGGTCGAGCATGCCCGGCAGCACCGCGGTGGCCAGCCGGTTGGCGCCGACGAGGTGAATCTGCAGCTGCGACTCGAACTCGTCGGTGGTGATCTCGGCGAGCTTGCCGAAATAGGTGTCGCCCGCACCGGCCACCAGCACCTCGATGTCGCCGAGCGCGTCGACCGACTGTGCGACAAAGGATTTCACCGAGTTCGGGTCGGTGACGTCAAGGTGGAATCCGACCGCCTCACCGCCGTCGGCGTTGATCTTGCCGACGATGTCGTCGAGCTTCTCGACCCGGCGGGCGCCCAGGGCGACCGGGAAGCCGTGCGCGGCGAGCTGGATGGCGGTGGCCTCTCCGATGCCGGAGGAGGCGCCGGCCACGATCGCCGGCCGGCGTTCGGGCAGGGGGTCAAAGCGGGGCATTCAGCGGACCTCCACGCTCATTGGTAGGTGAGCGAATCCGCGGACATTGCTCGAGTGGACGCGGACGGCGTTGGCCTCGTCCACTTCGTAACCGCGGATTCGCTTGAACAGCTCGGTGAGCGCGACCCGGGCTTCCATCCGCGCCAGATGCGCGCCCAGGCAGAAGTGTGCGCCGCTACCGAAACTCAATAGTTTGGGCCCGATCTCGCGCCCGATCAGGTAGTCGTCAGGATTGTCGAAGACCCGCTCATCGCGATGCCCCGAACCGGGCAACAGCAGCAGGACATCGCCCTCGGGAATGGTGGTGTCGTAGAGGGTGAGCTCGCCGGACACGGTGCGCGCGAGGATCTGGCTGGAGGTGTCGTAGCGCAGTGTCTCCTCGACCCACAGCGGCACCCGCGACAGGTCGGCGTAGACCGGTGCCAGCTGATCGGGGTTCTTGTGGCCCCAAAATGCCGCATTCGCAAGGAGTTTGGTGGTGGTCTCGTTCCCGGCGATCACCATGAGGAACATGAAGCCCAGGACTTCCTCGTCGGTGAGCCGGTCGCCGTCGATCTCGGCTTCCAACAGCGCCGAGGTCAGGTCATCCGTCAGTTTCTTGCGCCGCTCGGCCACCATCTCCTGGTAGTAGACGATCAGGTTGAGGGAGGCCTCGATGGCCTCCGGCGGCACGTCGGTGATGCCCTCCTCGCGGTGCATCACGCCGTCGGCCCAGGCCCGGACTCGAACTCGATCCGGCTCGGGGACGCCCATCAGCTCGGAGATCACGTCCATGGGCAGCTTCCCGGCGAACTCGTCGACATAGTCGACATAGTTGCCGGGGCCGTCCTTCGCCTTTTCCAGCATGGCGTCGAGGTGCTGTGTCGCGATCTCGGTGACGCGAGGCTCGAGTTCCCGAATCCGGCGCGGGGTGAAGCCTTTCGAGACCAGCGTCCGCAGCCGCAGATGGGCCGGATCGTCCATCGCCAGAAACGACATCGTCTTGCTGGCGTGCGGGCCGCGCGACGCCGGATCCAGCGAGACGCCGTACTTGTTGGACAGGGTCGTGCTGTTGCGAAATCCCTGCAGCACGTCCTGGTGGCGCGACAGCGCCCAGAACTTCAGCTCCTCATTGCGATACAGCGGAGCCTCGTCACGCAACCGCTTGTAGTACGGGTACGGATCTTCGTGGAAGTCGTAATCGTAGGGATCGAGGACCGGTTCGCGGTCGCGGACATGGACGGTCATTCGGCTCTCGTCTCCTGATTTGTCTCTCCGGTGCCGGTGAGGATGAGCCGCACCACATAGGCCAGCCGGTCGGCGATCTCGCGGTAGCTGAATTCACCGCTGCCGCCCTGAACCAGCGCGCCGAAGAACGACATCTCCAACGCGGACACCGTGGTGGGATCGGCGTTGGGTCCCATCGCGGACGTGATGCGGCGGTGAATTTCCACACCGATCCGGTCGCGCGCGGCACGCACCGCGGGATCGGCGCCGCCGCTGAGCAACGCCGTCGTGCAGGCCGCGCTGACCTCGGGTTCATCAGCGACCACCAAAGCCAGATGGCGCAACACCCGCTCCACCCGGGCGGGCATGGGGTCGTTGACGTCGGTGAAGTAGGGGACCTGCCGCACCAGGTCCAGGTAGACCTCGGCGATCAGGTGATTCTTCGACGAGAAGTACGTGTACGCGGTGGCCGGGGCGACTTTGGCGCGGGCGGCCACCGCGCGCACCGTCAGGTCGGCGTAGGACTTCTCGCGCAGCGTTTCGATGCCGGCCACGAGCACCTTGCGGAAGGTCTCCTCTTGGCGGCGGTTGCGCGGCGGCTGACCGGTCTGCTGCTCGGCTTGGGATGTGATCGTAACCAGTGCATCGCTGGACACATGTCCAGGCTATCGGATAGCTTCGGCACGAGGCAAGCCCGATCCAAGAATCTCCTGTTTAATGCGCTTTTTCTCGACGCAATCGCGCGGCCTTGGCGATCGGCTCTTGCACCGCTGAGGGCGGGGCGGCTATTGTTCGATCGGGCAATATCGGACAACTGTCCACTGGATTGGCATGCTGCGTTTGGCCGCGCAGAGACGGGAGTGGGACATGGCCTTGTTGGCCGATGGCGTTAGCGAACTCTTCATCGACGGCAAGATGTCGGCCGGCAGCGCCGGTACCTTCCCGACCATCAATCCGGCGACCGAAGAGGTACTGGGCGTCGCCGCCAACGCCGACGCCGGGGACATGGACCGCGCCATCGATGCCGCGCGGCGTGCCTTCGACGAAACGGACTGGTCCCGCAACACCGAATTGCGGGTGCGTTGCGTGCGGCAACTGCGCGACGCGATGCGCGAACACATTGAGGAATTACGTGACATCACCATCGCCGAGGCCGGTGCGCCGCGGATGCTCACCTCGGCTGCCCAGCTGGAGGGACCGGTCGGCGACCTGAGCTTTGCGGCCGACACCGCCGAGTCCTACGAGTGGAATCAGGATCTCGGCCAGGCGTCGCCGATGGGCATCCCCACCCGGCGCACCATCGCGCGCGAAGCCGTCGGCGTCGTCGGCGCCATCACCCCGTGGAATTTCCCGCACCAGATCAATCTCGCCAAACTGGGTCCCGCGCTGGCCGCCGGCAACACCGTGGTGTTGAAGCCGGCGCCGGACACCCCGTGGTGTGCGGCGGTGCTCGGGGAAATCATCGCCGAGCACACCGATTTCCCGCCCGGCGTCGTCAACATCGTCACCTCCAACGACCACGGTGTGGGAGCGCTGCTGTCGAAAGACCCCCGGGTGGACATGGTTTCGTTCACCGGCTCGACCGCCACCGGCCGCAGTGTGATGGGCGATGCCGCCGCGACGATCAAGCGGGTGTTCCTGGAGCTGGGGGGCAAGTCGGCGTTCGTCGTGCTCGACGATGCCGACCTGCGCGGGGCGTGCTCGATGTCGGCGTTCACGGCGTCCATGCACGCCGGGCAGGGCTGCGCGATCACGACCAGGCTGGTGGTGCCGCGGGCCCGCTACGACGAGGCCGTCGCCTTCGCGGCGGGCACCATGGGCTCGATCAAGCCCGGCGATCCCAACGACTCCGGAACCGTTTGCGGGCCGGTGATTTCCGCTCGGCAGCGGGATCGGGTGCAGGGCTACCTCGACCTGGCGATCGCCGAGGGCGGGACGTTCGCCTGCGGCGGCGGCCGCCCGGCGGACAAGGACGCCGGCTTCTTCGTCGAGCCCACCGTGATCGCGGGCCTGACCAATGACGCCCGGCCCGCCCGTGAGGAGATCTTCGGGCCGGTGCTCACCGTGATCGCCTACGACGGCGAAGACGACGCGCTGCGCATCGCCAACGACTCGCCATATGGCTTGTCGGGCACCGTGTTCGGTGCCGACCCGGAACGCGCCGCCACGTTCGCCGCGCGGATGAGGGTGGGCACCGTCAATGTCAATGGCGGTGTGTGGTATTCCGCCGATGCGCCGTTCGGCGGATACAAGCAATCCGGCAACGGACGCGAGATGGGACTGGCCGGCTTCGAGGAGTACCTGGAAGTCAAAACCATTGCCACAGCAGTCCAGTGACCGCGCCACGTGGGCGACCGAGAGGAAAACATGCGATTCGAGAATAAAGTCGGCATCGTCACCGGGTCCGGTGGCGGCATCGGACAGGCGTACGCCGAGGCGCTGGCCCGGGAGGGCGCGGCGGTGGTGGTCGCCGATATCAACGCCGAGGCGGCCGAGGCGGTGGCCAAGCAGATCGTGGTGGACGGCGGAACGGCCATCAGCATTCCGGTCGACGTTTCCGATCCCGCGTCGGCCAAGGCGATGGCCGACCGCACGCTGGCCGAATTCGGCGGTATCGACTACCTGGTCAACAACGCCGCCATCTTCGGGGGCATGAAGCTGGACTTCTTGCTCACCGTCGACCCCGAGTACTACAAGAGGTTCATGAGCGTGAACCTCGACGGGGCGCTGTGGTGCACGCGCGCGGTGTACAGGAAGATGGCCAAGCGCGGCGGCGGGGCGATCGTCAACCAGTCGTCCACCGCCGCCTGGCTCTACGCTAACTACTACGGCCTGGCCAAGGTGGGCATCAACGGCCTGACCCAACAGCTCTCGCGTGAACTGGGCGGCCAGAAGATCCGGATCAACGCGATAGCACCCGGCCCCATCGACACCGAGGCCAACCGGACCACCACCCCGAAGGAGATCGTCGACGATATCGTTAGGGGACTGCCGTTGTCGCGCATGGGAACTCCCGAGGATCTGGTCGGCCTGTGCCTGTTCCTGCTGTCCGACGAGGCGTCGTGGATCACCGGGCAGATTTTCAACGTCGACGGCGGGCAGATAATCAGGTCATGACCCACGACGTGAAGCTCGGATACATCGGCCTGGGCAACATGGGTGCGCCCATGGCCAAACGGCTGGTCGACTGGCCCGGCGGGGTAATCGTTTACGACATCCGCGCCGAGGCGATGACACCGCTGGCCGAGGTCGGCGCCACGCTGGCCGACAGCGTCGCCGACGTGGCCGCCGCCGACATCATCAGCGTCACCGTCCTCGACGACGCGCAGGTTCGTGAGGTCGTCGCCGAGCTGGCGGCCAACGCAAAACCCGGCACGATCATCGCGATCCACTCCACCATCAGCGACACAACCGCGGTGGAGCTGGCGGCCCAATTCAAACAGCAAGGCATTCACGTCGTCGACGCGCCGGTCAGTGGGGGCGCCGGTGCCGCCGAGAAGGGCGAGCTCGCCACCATGGTGGGCGCCGAGCGCGAGGTCTACGAGAAGATCAAGCCGGCGTTCAAGCAATGGGCGTCGGTGGTCATTCACGCCGGCGAGCCGGGCGCGGGGACTCGAATGAAGCTGGCCCGCAACATGTTGACGTTCACCTCCTACGCCGCGGCGTGCGAAGCCATGAAGCTGGCCGAGGCCGCCGGGCTGGACCTGCAGGCGCTGGGCCGGGTGGTGCGTCACACCGATGCGCTCACCGGCGGGCCGGGGGCGATCATGGTGCGCGACGACATGAAAGACCTTGAGCCGGAACACTTCCTGTACCAGCCCTTCCTGCACACCCGGGGCCTGGGCGAGAAGGATCTGAGCCTGGCGCTGGCTCTGGGTGAGGCGGTGTCGGTCGAGCTGCCGCTCGCCCGGGCGGCATTCGACCGGCTGGCCGCCGGCCTCGGGGTTCCGCACACACAGAAAGAGGCGTAAATGGACGAGCTGCGCCGCAAGGGCCTCGAGAAGATGAACGAGGTCTACGGCTGGGAGATGCCCAACATCGAGGGCGACGCGTACTTCGACCTGACCGTCGATCACCTGTTCGGCAGCATCTGGACCCGACCGGGGCTGTCGATGCGCGACAAGCGCATCATGACGCTGACGGCGGTGACCGCGGTCGGAAATCGCGACCTGGCCGAGATCCAGATCAACGCCGCACTGCTCAACGGGGAACTCACCGAGACCGAATTGAAGGAAATGGCGGTCTTCCTTACCCACTATCTCGGGTTCCCCCTGGGTTCGGCGCTCAACGGCGCGGTCGAGACCGTCGTGGCCAAGCGCAAGAAGGCCGCGGCAAAGGGCGCCGGGGAGGACAAGAAGGCCAACGTGGACGCCGCGCTGAAGATGCACTCGGGCAAGGCGCGCGACTAAGTTTGCCGAGCAGACGCAGACTCGCATATTTCAGTACCGAGACGTGCGATTCCGCGTCTGCTCGGCATCAGTGCCTGACCGGCCGCTAAAGTGACGTTCCGTGCGCGTCCTGGTGATCGGTTCCGGTGCCCGTGAGCATGCGCTGCTGCTGGCGCTTCGCCGTGACCCGCAGGTCACCGGCCTGGCCGTGGCCCCGGGCAACGCCGGCACCGCCCGCGTGGCCGAGCAGCACGACGTCGACATCACGTCCGGAGAGGACGTCGTCGCCCTGGCGCGCGAGGTCCGGGCGGACTTGGTGGTCATCGGTCCCGAGGTGCCGCTGGTGCTCGGGGTGGCCGACGCCGTGCGCGCCGCCGGCATCGTCTGCTTCGGACCCAGCAAGGACGCCGCCCGCATCGAGGGCTCCAAGGCGTTCGCCAAGGAGGTCATGGCCGCCGCGGGCGTGCGCACCGCGACCAGCGAAACCATCGACAGTCCAGCGCGTTTGGACGCCACCCTGGACCGTTTCGGACCCCCGGCAGGTGACCCGGCCTGGGTGGTGAAAGACGACCGTCTGGCCGCCGGCAAGGGTGTGGTCGTGACCCCCGACCGCGAGGTGGCGCGCGCGCACGCCGCCGGGCTGCTGGAGGCGGGGCACCCGGTGCTGCTGGAGTCTTTCCTCGACGGCCCCGAGGTGTCGCTGTTCTGCATCGTCGACGGCCGCACCGTGGTGCCGCTGCTGCCGGCGCAGGACTTCAAGCGTGTCGGAGACGGTGATACCGGACCCAACACCGGGGGCATGGGCGCCTATGCGCCGCTGCCCTGGTTGCGCGAGGATGTATATCGGGAAATCGTCAGCGGAATCGTCGAACCCGTTGCTGCCGAACTGGTTCAGCGGGGCAGTCCGTTTTCCGGATTGCTGTACGTCGGTCTGGCGATCACCGCGAAAGGGCCCGCGGTGGTCGAATTCAATTGCCGCTTCGGTGATCCCGAGACGCAGGCCGTGCTGGCTCTGCTGGACTCACCGCTCGGCCAGCTGCTCTATGCGGCGGGGTCGGGCACGCTGGCCGAGTTCGGCGAGCTGCGCTGGCGTCCCGGCGCCGCGGTCACCGTGGTGCTGGCGGCGGAAAACTATCCGGGTCGCCCCCGGGTCGGGGACGTCGTCGCCGGCTCCGAAGCAGAGGGGGTGCTGCACGCCGGAACGGCGCGGCGCGATGACGGCGCGATTATCTCGTCGGGAGGTCGGGTGCTGTCGGTGGTGGGCACCGGCGCCGACCTATCCGCCGCGCGCGCCCACGCGTACGACATTATGAGTTCAATCAAGCTGCCCGGTAGCCATTTTCGAAGCGACATCGCCCTGTCGGCGGCGGAGGGCAAGGTCCACGTCTAGACATGCTCGACGGTGCGGATGTGTTCGCGACGGAAACCAAGCCCCATTATCCGGCCCAGTAGCCGTTTGACGGGCGGGGAGTGGCTCAGTAATCGCAACGTCCACAGCGGCGGGGCAGCTTTGCTCAATCGAGCGAGGTTGGCCGTCTGAGCGCCCTGCAGCCGCTGCGCGATCCGTGTCGGGGTCTCGCGACGTTTCTGCACCGCGCGCAGATCGTCGTTACCCACCCGGTCGTTTCGCAACGGTCCGGCAAGTGAATTGGCGGCGGCCACCGCGTCGGCGATGGCATAGTTCACGCCTATCCCGCCGACCGGGGACATCGCGTGTGCGGCATCCCCGATACACAACAATCCCGGCAGCCACCAGCGTCGCAATCCGTTGGCGCGCACGGATAGCAGTTTGACCTGGTCCCAATCGGTCAGCGAGTCGAGGCTGGTGGCTAAAAATGGTGCGGCCGAAGCGATCTTGGATCGGAACTCCGGTAGCCCTGCCGCCTGGACTCGTTCGAAGCCGTCCTTGTCGATGATGGTTCCACACTGCCAGTAGTCGCCACGATCGATCGCGATGATGATCTGGCCGCTACCGAGGTATCCGAGAGTCTCGGGTGCGGAATCAGCACGCGGAAGCCGGAACCAGAGCACGTCGATCGGCATCGGAAACTCGGTGACCGGCAGTCCAGACTGCTCCCGGATTATCGACCATCGTCCGTCGCAGGCGACCGTCACATCGGCGCGAATCTCGACGGGTCGACCCGCGGCCTGGGCGGTGACGCCGACCACCCGATCGTCCTCCCAGAGCAGTCCGGTGACTTCGGTGTTCATCTCGAGTCGGAAGGACGGGTACCGCTTGGCCTTGGCCGCCAGGAAGTTCAGGAAGTCCCACTGCGGTGCCAACACGACGTACTTGCAGGCGGTTGGCAGATGGCGGAAGTCGACGAGATCGAAAGCCTGGCCGTTGAATCCAATGCCCAGCTGTTCCAGCTTGTGGTGCGGGACCTCGTGCAGGAACTCGTCGAGTATTCCGAGCTCATGCATCAGCTCTGTGGTCGATGGATGAACCGTGTCCCCGCGGAAGTCGCGGAGAAAGTCGCCGTGCTTCTCCACCAGGATGGTCGGCACACCCGACCGCGCCAGCAGATAGCCGAGCATTATCCCGGCCGGGCCGCCGCCGGCCACCAGGCACGTCGTCCGCCAACGATCCATGGCTCTACCGCTTTCCGTCCGGCGCGATGGTGGTGCGGTGTAACGCCGCGATCCAGCTCCTCACCGCGCGGGCGTCAACACGGTTCAGCGCGCCGGCCGGCACACCCAGGTACCGCTCGATCGCTTCCATGTGTGCCCCATGGGTGTTCACCATCTCCTTGACGCTCGTTGGCGACGGTGACCGGTGCGGCACGGCCAGCAGCCGCCGGACCATATCGTCTTGGAGCGCCTGGATGATGGCGATGATGATCGCCCCGGCCTGATCGGGATAAGCGGTCGCGAACCGGCCCTCGTCGACCCCCTGACGGACGACCGCGGTCAGCAGGGGCGCTAATCGCTTCGCGCTCTCTCGATCCACCAGCAGCCGAAAGGCGAGGTTATCGGCCGAATACCACACCGGCAGCATCGCCACGAAGAGGTCCTGGCGCTCCGATTTCCAGCGGATGATCTCGCCGAAGAAGGCCTGCAATTTCTTGACGGCCCCCAGTTCGGGATTCTCGACAACCGCTGCAAGAGCCCGCTCGGACTCGCCGACCAGGCGCGTGGTGAGGGCGTCGATCACCGCCGGCTTGGAGTCGAAGTAGTGGTAGAAAGCCCCCTTGGAAATGTGCAGGTCGTCGAGGATGTCTTGGACCGTCAGGCGCTCGTATCCGGTGGACAGGATCAACCGCTGCGCGGCGTCGAGGATTTCGTCACGCCGCGCGGCGTGTTCGGCGATGTTGATCGTCCTGGCCACCGCACCCCATTATTAGACCGACGGTTGGTTTATTTATTGGTAGTCTCGCTCGCCGGCCGCGTCTGGTCAAGGGGTACGGCCAAAGACCGTTGGGCACCTGGAAGTTCAGAAGGCGGCGGCTTGTCCGTCGCGGCGCGGATCGCTCGCCGCAAGATACCCGTCGTCGAGGCGCCAGATCGCCTGGCAGCTGCCGAATTGGTTGTAGTCGTCCACGGTGATCAGGTCGTGTCCGCGCCGCTGCAGCTCGTCGAGGGTCGAGGGCGGGAAACCCCTTTCGCAGCTGACCTGCAGGCCGTGCACCCACCGGAACCGCGGGCCGTCACACGCGGCCTGCGGATTCTGCCCGTGGTCGGCGATGCGCACCATCATCTGCACGTGGCCCTGGGGTTGCATCGTGCCGCCCATCACTCCAAAGCTCATCACCGGGGCGCCGTTCTTGGTGACGAAACCCGGGATGATCGTGTGGTACGGGCGCTTGTTGGGCCCGACCCGGTTCGGATGGCCTTGAGCGACAGCGAAATCCGCGCCCCTGTTCTGTAGCGAAATCCCGGTGCCCGGCACCACCACGCCGGAGCCGAAACCCATGTAGTTGGACTGGATCATCGACACCATCACGCCCGCGGCGTCGGCGGCGGTCAGATAGACGGTGCCGCCCTTCGGTGTGTCCGCGAACGCCGGCTTCGCCCGCTTGGGATCGATCGAGGCCGCGCGCTGCCGCAGGTATTCGCCGTCCAACAAGCGGTGCGGCGCCAGCGCCATGTGGTCGATGTCGGCAACGTGGGCCCGGGCGTCGGCGAACGCCAACTTCACCGCTTCGATCTGCAGATGCACGCTGTCGGCGGAATCGACTGGCAGCGAGGGCATGTCGAAGTGCTCCAGGATGCCCAAAGCGATGAGCGCCACGATCCCCTGGCTGTTGGGCGGTATTTCGTGCACCGTGTATCCGCGGTAGGTGGAGTCGATCGTGCCCACCCAGTCGGCGCGATGAGCGGCGAGGTCATCGGCGCGCATGACCCCGCCGTGGGCCGCCGCGTGCGCCTCGAGCCTGTCGGCCAGCTCGCCGCGGTAAAGCGCCTCGCCGTTGGTCTCGGCGAGCAGTTCCAGCGTGGCCGCGTGATGGGGAAGCCTAAACAGCTCACCGGGTTTGGGTGCCCGCTTGGCGGGCAGGAACGTCTCGGCGAAGCCGGGCTGGTCCTTGAACAGCGGCGCCTGCGCCGCCCATTGCTCGGCGACGGTCGGCGACACCAGAAAGCCGTTGCGGCCATACGCTATCGCGGGCTTGAACAGCGTCGTGAAGGGAAGCTGTCCGAACGTGGCGTGCAGCTCGGCCCACGCCGACACCGCCCCGGGCACGGTCACCGAATTCCAGCCCAGCGCGGGAACGGGGTTGCCGCCGAAGTACTCTGGCGTCCAGCCAGCGGGCGAGCGGCCGGACGCGTTCAGTCCGTGCAATCGCGCGCCGTCCCAGACGATGGCGAACGCGTCCGAGCCGATGCCGTTGGACACCGGCTCGACGATCGTGAGTGTGATGGCGGTGGCGATCGCCGCGTCCACCGCGTTGCCTCCCTCGGCGAGCATTCGCAGGCCGGCTTGCGCGGCAAGCGGCTGCGACGTGCACACAACGTTTTCCGCGAGCACGGGCTTTCGCGGCCAGGCGTAGGGCAAGTTCCAACCGAACGGTGTGGTCACCCCTGCGAGCGTAACGCTGACGCGATTTTTGGCGCGATTTTTCGCCGTGGCGTTTCCCCCTCAATCGGGCGGCGCCCCCACCCGGCGGACCCGAGACTACGCCGTGAGCAGCGGCGCCATCCAGGTCAGCTCGGCCGGTAGCTGCGAGCTCCAGAACTCTGCGTTGTGCCCGCCGGGCGAAAATCCGCCCGCGGGCCTGTTTGGCAGTTGGGCAACGAACTGCTTCGTCGCCGCATAGAACGGGTCGCTGTCACCGCAATCCACGCGAATCGGGATCGACGCCAGCGCCGGCATTCCGAACACCGAGTTCGCCGCGAAGTCGTCGGGCCCGTCGAACGCGCCGGGTGCGGCCGCCCCGGAAGACAGCCACAACGCCGGGCTCACCGCGCAGATCGCCGCGGTGCGTGCGGGTCCCAGCCGGCCGCCGAGCAGCAATGCACCGTAGCCACCCATCGACCAGCCCAAGAACGCCACGCGGGAAGTGTCCAGATTCTGGCCGCCCAGCATCGGGATGAGCTCGTCCAGCACCATGGCCCCGGCGTCCTCGCCGGACGCTCTCTTGTGCCAATAGCTGCCGCCGCCGTCAACGGCGACCACCGCAAACGGCGGCAGACCGGCGTCGACCGCCTGGGCCAGACCCTGCTCGACGCCGCCGGCCATCACGGTCGATGCGTCGCTGCCCTTGCCGTGCAGCGCGATCACCGGTCGCAGCGGCTTGGTCTGGCCCGGCGGACGCGCGATCGCCCAATTGGTCGATATGCCACCGCGGGCAGCCGACACGAAGGAGCCGGTCACCATCGTCGGTGCCGGCTGAGTCGAGGGGGCAGGTTCACCCGGTGCCAACGGCGCCCGGGTGCCGCCCGTCGGCCCGGGCGAGGCGTGCGATGTTCGGGGCTGGAACAGGGCATCGAGGGCGTATCCGCCGACGGCGCCGGCGGCCGCGCTGACACCCAAACCGAGCAGGGTGCGGCGGCTCAGGTCGGGCATGCGGGCCATCATGCCATGGCCGTTTGGCCGAAATGGCAATGCAGTACCACTTTGACTGGCACGATGGCTACTCGTGACTGCAGCAGTTACTCCGAAAGGAGAACGTCGGCGGTATGCGCTCGTGAGCGCGGCCGCCGAGCTGCTTGCCGAAGGCGGGTTCGAATCGGTGCGGCACCGGGCGGTCGCTCGGCGGGCCGGCCTGCCGTTGGCCTCTACTACTTACTACTTTTCGTCTCTCGACGATTTGATCGCGCGGGCCGTCGAGCACATCGCGATGATCGAGGTGGCGCAACTCCGCGCGCGGGTGACCGCCTTGTCCCGGCGGCGCCGGGGGCCCGAGACCACCGCCGAGGTGCTGGCTGACCTGCTGGTGGGGGACCTGTCCGATCCGGCGCTGGCCGAACAGCTGATATCGCGATATGAGCGACATATCGCCTGCACCCGGTTGCCCACGTTGCGCGAGACGATGCGCCGCAGCCTGCGCCAGCGCGCCGAGGCCGTGGCCGAGGCCCTCGAGCGATCCGGCCGATCGGTGCGCATCGAGCTGGTGTGCACGCTGATCTGCGCGGTCGATGGTTCGGTGGTCTCCGCCCTGGTCGAGGGCCGAGATCCCGCCGCCGTCGCGCTGGGGACGGTGGTCGACCTCGTCGACGTGCTCGCGCCCATCGACACGCGACCGGTGCAGATCTGAGCGGTTAGGGGCGGGCCACGGCGACGGTGCCGACCTGTCGCATCCGCCATACTGGCCTCCGCTGCGAAGGGGGTGCCCGCTGTGGCGGCTGTGACGACTGCGATGCCGGGGGAGAGCCGGGCCATCGGGGCACCCCGAACCGTAAGCTGTCTGCTTGTGAGCATTCCGAACGTCCTGGCCGCCCGGTACGCCAGCGCGGAGATGGTCGCGATCTGGTCGCCGGAGGCCAAGGTCGTCGCGGAGCGGCGGCTGTGGCTGGCGGTGCTGCGGGCCCAGGCGGAATTGGGAGCTCACGTTCCCGCGAACGCGATCGCCGACTACGAGCGGGTGCTCGACGACGTCGACCTGGCCTCGATCGCCGCCCGCGAACGGGTGCTGCGCCACGACGTCAAGGCCCGCATCGAGGAATTCAACGCGCTGGCCGGCCACGAGCACGTGCACAAGGGGATGACCAGCCGCGACCTCACCGAGAACGTGGAGCAGCTGCAGATCCGGCGCTCGCTGGAATTGGTTTTCTCGCATGGGGTTGCGGTGGTGGCGCGGCTTGCCGAGCGGGCGGTCGCCTATCGCGACCTGGTGATGGCCGGGCGCAGCCACAACGTCGCCGCGCAGGCCACCACGCTGGGCAAGCGGTTCGCCTCCGCGGCGCAGGAGACGCTGATCGCGTTGACCAGGCTGCGGGAGCTGATCGACCGCTACCCGCTGCGCGGCATCAAGGGTCCGATGGGCACCGCGCAGGACATGCTCGACCTGCTGGGCGGGGACGCGGCCAAGCTGGCCGAGCTCGAGAGGCGCGTGGCTGAATTCTTAGGCTTCTCAACGGTTTTGATCAGCGTCGGGCAGGTCTACCCGCGCTCGCTGGACCACGACGTGATCTCGGCGCTGGTGCAGCTCGGCGCCGGACCGTCGTCGCTGGCCCACACCATCCGGCTGATGGCCGGGCACGAGCTGGTCACCGAGGGATTCACCGAAGGACAGGTCGGCTCGTCGGCGATGCCGCACAAGATGAACACCCGCAGTTGTGAACGCGTCAACGGGCTGCAGGTGGTGCTGCGCGGCTACGCGTCGATGGCCGCCGAGCTGGCGGGCGCGCAGTGGAACGAGGGCGACGTGTTCTGCTCGGTGGTGCGCCGGGTCGCGTTGCCGGACAGCTTCTTTGCCGTCGACGGGCAGATCGAGACGGTCCTGACGGTGCTCGACGAGTTCGGCGCCTACCCGGCGGTGATCGCCCGCGAGCTGGATCGCTACCTGCCGTTCCTGGCGACCACCAAGGTGCTCATCGCCGCGGTGCGCGCCGGCATGGGTCGCGAGGCCGCCCACCATGTGATCCGGGAGCACGCGGTGGCGACGGCGCTGGCCATGCGGGAACGCGGCGCGGAGCCCGACCTGGTGGAGCGGTTGGCCGCCGACGAGCGGCTGCCGCTGGACCGCGCGGCCCTGGACGCCGCGCTGGCCGACAAGAGGGCGTTCACCGGTGCCGCCGGTGACCAGGTCGACGAGGTGGTCGCGATGGTGGAGGAATTGGTGGGCCGCTACCCCGACGCCGCCAAATACACCCCGGGGGCGATCCTGTGACTCTCGCCGGCGCCCTTTCGGGGATCGACTTCACCGATCTGGACAACTTCGCCAACGGATTTCCGCATGACCTGTTCGCCGTCCACCGCCGCGAGGCACCGGTGTACTGGCACCAGCCGACCGACAACACGCCCGACGGGGAGGGTTTCTGGTCCGTCGCCACCTACGCGGAAACCCTTGCAGTGCTGAGGGATCCGGTGACATTCTCCTCGGTCACCGGCGGCGAGCGACCTTTCGGCGGCACGCTGTTGCAGGACCTGGCCATCGCGGGCCAGGTGCTCAACATGATGGACGACCCGCGGCATTCCCAGATCCGGCGACTCGTCAGCTCCGGGCTGACGCCACGGATGATCCGTCGGGTCGAGGACGACCTGCGGTCGCGGACGCGCCGACTGCTGGACGCGGTGGTGCCGGGCGAACCGTTCGACTTCCTCGTCGACATCGCCGCCGAGCTGCCCATGCAGATGATCTGCATCCTGCTCGGAGTTCCCGAATCCGAACGACATTGGCTGTTCGAGGCCATCGAGCCGCAGTTCGACTTCGGCGGCTCCCGCAAGGCGTCCCTGTCGCAGCTTTCGCTAGAGGAGGCCGGGTCACGGATGTACGCCTACGGCCAGGAATTGATCGCGTCGAAGCGCGCTACGCCGACCGATGACATGCTGTCCGTCGTCACCAATGCGATGCTCGATGACGCCGAGGCGCCGGTCTTGTCCGATCTCGAGCTGTACCTGTTCTTCAGCCTGCTGTTCAGCGCCGGCGCGGAGACGACCCGCAACGCGGTCGCCGGTGGGCTGCTGGCGCTGGCCGATCATCCGCGGCAATTGCACGAGCTTCGCCGGGATTTCGACATGCTCCCGACCGCGGTCGAGGAGATGGTGCGGTGGACGTCGCCGTCGCCGTCGAAGCGGCGCACCGCCACGCGCGACGTCACGCTCGGTGGCCAGTCGATCGAGGCGGGACAGAAGGTGCAGATCTGGGAGGGCTCGGCCAACCGCGATGCCGGCGTGTTCGACCGCGCCGACGAGTTCGACATCGCCCGAAAGCCCAACCCGCACCTGGGTTTCGGCCAGGGCGTGCACTACTGCCTCGGCGCCAACCTGGCCCGGTTGGAGCTGCGGGTGCTGTTCGAGGAGCTGCTGTCGCGCTTTTCCGCGGTGCGGGTCGTGCGGCCCGTCGAATGGACCCGCAGCAACCGGCACACCGGCATCAGGCATCTCGTCGTAGAGCTGCTCGAAGGACCGTGACGATCCGGCTCGCCGACGTCGAGCCGTCACCGGATGCGTTCGCCGCGGTGATGGCGACCGGGATCCTGTCCATCGCCGCGCGCGACCATCATTACACCGGAATCAGTGAAACGATGGGCGCTCTCGCATCGACGGGCCTGGTCGTTCTTGTTGCGCTGGTGATCGTTACGCGCCGGCTTTCGCTGTGGGATCTGACGGACCCCGACGTCACGCTGCGATTGTTCACGTTTGTCGCCGCGTGCGCGGTGCTGGACAGTCGGCTGGCGTCGCAGCCGGTGTTGGTGGCGGTGCTGGGTCTAGCAGCATTGGTGTCTTGGCTGCTGCTGATCGCACTCAGCGCGCGCAATATGGCGGCCGGTCCCCGGTCGGTGTTGCGGGACCAAGCACACGGCGCATGGGAGCTGGCCAGCGTCGGCACCTCCGGTCTGGCGATCGTTGTCACCAAGGTTGCCCGGTACACGCCCGCGCACTGGTGGCTCTGGGCGGCCGTGCCGGTCTGGGTGGCGGCGCTGTGCATCTACGGAGCGATGACCTGGCTGATCCTCTGGCGCACGGTGGCCGAGCGGCAGGACCGCGACGGCTTCGAGCCCGACACCTGGATTCTCATGGGCGGTTTGGCCATTGCGACGCTGGCCGGCGACAACATCCACGGCCTGGCTCCCCGTTGGCTGGCCGGGCCGGTGCTCGTCGTCACCGTGGTGACCTGGGTGGTGGCCACGCTGTGGATTCCGCCGCTGATCCACTTCGTCCTGCACCGGATCAGCCGCCGCCCCGAAATGCTGCACTTCGCCGGTGTGTGGTGGGCGTTCGTCTTTCCGCTGGGCATGTATTCGGCGGCCAGTTATGCCATGGCGGCGGAGCTTGGCCAGCGCTCGCTGATCACCGTCTCGCTGGTCTTCTTCTGGGATGCGTTGGCGGCGTGGCTGATCGTGGTCGTCGCCGGGCTGTTGCGCTTGTGGCGCGTCGTGTCGTCAGCCCGCGCGAATCGTGATGCCGGCCGCCCGTAGCTCCAGCGCGGCCAGCGCCCGGACGATCGCGGGATCCTCGCGTCGCCACCCCCCGACCGGATCCGCGCTGATGGCGATCAGTTTGCGCGGCGCCTGGTTCGTCAAGGCCCGCAGCGCCAGCAGCTGTTCGCCGGCCGGGGTCGCGGCAAGGCCGGTGACGGTCCATTTGCGCCGGAAGAACCGCATACGCAGGAACAGCCACGGCGCGCCCACGATGAGGATCGGCACGGCGACGACGGCCAGCGCCAGCAACACCGCGAGCCAGCTCGCCGTGGTGTCGAGGCTGTGTCCGGCGCCCGCGATGTCGAGGGCGGCCTCGCTGGCCGAGGCGAGTGGCTTGCTGACCGCGTCGCCGACCACCGGAATGCGCTGCGCGCCATGGCCTGCCGACGCCAGGTTGCCGGCGATCCCGTTCGCGCCGGTCTCGACCTGCCGGCCGGCGTCGGCGATCGTCGAGATG
The DNA here is from genome assembly GCF_010730745.1 of Mycobacterium heidelbergense. Lineage (NCBI taxonomy): Bacteria > Bacillati > Actinomycetota > Actinomycetes > Mycobacteriales > Mycobacteriaceae > Mycobacterium > Mycobacterium heidelbergense. The sequence continues at coordinate 2,746,621 of NZ_AP022615.1, forward strand.
GCGTCGTAGACGGCCGTGCCGACGAGCAGCCATATCGCCGTCCACACGAAGACGGCGAAATCGCTGAAAAGTTGTGCCAGCAGCCGGCCGGGTCTAGTGGAGTAGGGCAAGAACCGCGATGTCATACCTAAATACCAGCACAGGCCGGGCGGCGCGGCGCCCGATAGGCTGACCCGATGCGTCCAGCACTGTCCGATTATCAGCACCTGGCCAGCGGCAAGGTCCGGGAGATCTACCGCGTGGATGACGAGCACCTGCTGCTGGTGGCGACCGACCGGATCTCCGCGTACGACTACATCCTGGACAGCACGATCCCGGACAAGGGCCGCATCCTGACCGCGATGAGCGTGTTCTTCTTCGGCCTGGTCTCGGAGCGTACTGGAGTCCCCAACCACCTGACGGGCCCGCCGGACGACCCCCGCATCCCCGACGAGGTGCTTGGCCGCGCCCTGGTCGTGCGGAAGCTCGAAATGCTTCCCGTCGAATGCGTGGCTCGTGGTTACCTGACCGGCTCGGGACTGCTGGACTACCAGGCGACCGGCAAGGTCTGCGGCATCGCGCTGCCGCCGGGTCTGGTGGAAGCCAGCAAGTTTTCCACACCGCTGTTCACCCCCGCGACCAAGGCGGCACTGGGGGATCACGATGAGAACATCTCGTTCGCCCGGGTCATCGAGATGGTGGGTGCGGTGCGCGCCAACCAGCTGCGCGACCGCACGCTGCAGATTTATGTCCAGGCGGCCGATCACGCCCTGACGAGGGGAATCATCATCGCCGACACCAAGTTCGAGTTCGGCACCGACCGCGACGGCAACCTGCTGCTGGCCGACGAAATCTTCACCCCGGATTCCTCGCGGTACTGGCCTGCCGCGGATTACCGGTCCGGTGTGGTCCAGGCCAGTTTCGACAAGCAGTTCGTCCGCAACTGGCTCACCGGCCCCGAGTCCGGTTGGGATCGGTACGGCTCGGAGCCACCCCCTCCGCTTCCGGATGACATCATCGATGCCACTCGCGCCCGTTACATCGATGCCTACGAACGGATTTCCGGTTTGCGCTTCGACGACTGGATCGGCCCGGGCGCATGACGGATACCTCCCATGACGCACCTTTGGCGCCCCTACCGCCCATAGCCAGGCGGGTCGAGACCCGGCGCGAACACCACGGCGACATCTTCATCGACCCGTACGAATGGCTGCGCGACAAGGCCGACCCCGGGGTGATCGCTTACCTGGAGGCCGAAAACGACTACGCCGACCGGATGACCGCCCACCTGAAACCGTTGCGGCAGCGGATTTTCGACGAGATCAAGGCGCGCACCAAAGAGACCGACCTGTCGGTGCCGACTCGACAAGGCGAGTGGTGGTACTACGCCCGCACCTTCGAGGGAAAGCAGTACCGGGTCCAGTGTCGTTGCCCGGTAACCGATCCCGACGACTGGGATCCCCCGGTCCTAGACGAGGACACCGAAATCCCCGGCGAACAGATTTTGCTCGACTCGAACGCCGAAGCCGAAGGCCACGAATTCTTCGCACTCGGCGCCGCGCTGGTGAGCCTGGACGGGAACCTGCTGGCATACTCCGTCGACATCGTCGGCGACGAGCGCTACACGCTGCGGTTCAAGGATTTACGCGGCGGCGAGCGGCTCCCCGACGAGATCGCCGACATCGCCGCGGGAGTCACGTGGTCGGCAGACAACCGCACCGTGTACTACCTGACCCTGGACGCGGCCCACCGTCCGGACAAGGTGTGGCGGTATCGACTCGGCTCCGGGGAGCCGGCGGAGTTGGTGTACCACGAAGCCGACGAACGGTTTTGGCTGGGCGCCGGGCTCACCCGAAGCGAGAAGTACGTGCTCATCGCCTCGGGGTCGTCCATCACCTCGGAGGTACGCTACGCGGACTCCGGCGATCCGCACGCACCGTTCACCGTCGTGCTGCCGCGGCGTGAGGGCGTCGAGTATTCGGTGGAGCACGCGGTCGTCGGCGGGCAAGACCGGTTTTTAATCCTGCACAACGACGGCGCGGTCAACTTCACGCTCACCGACGCCCCGGTCAGCGATCCAACCCAGCAACGCACCCTGATCGCGCACCGCGACGATGTCCGGCTCGACGGAGTGGATGCCTTTGCCCGGCACCTGGTGGTCAGCTACCGGCGTGAGGCGTTGCCCCGGATCCAGTTGTGGCCCATCGACCCCGACGGCGGCTACGGCGGGCCCGAAGAGGTTTCCTTCGACTCCGAGCTGATGTCGTGCGGCCTGGCAGGCAATCCGACCTGGGATTCGCCCAAGCTGCGGATCAGGGCGGGATCGTTGATCACTCCGGCGCGGGTCTACGACATCGACCTCGCCACCGGCGAGCGCACCTTGCTGCGCGAGCAACCGGTCCTCGGCGGCTATCGCCCCGAGGACTACGTCGAAAGGCGCGACTGGGCGCTGGCGGACGACGGCACCCGGATCCCCGTGTCGATCGTGCACCGCGCCGACGTCGAATTTCCGGCGCCGGCGCTGCTCTACGGGTACGGCGCCTACGAATTGTGCACCGATCCAAGCTTTTCCATCGCGCGGCTGTCGCTGCTGGACCGCGGGATGACGTTCGTCATCGCCCACGTCCGCGGTGGCGGTGAGATGGGTCGGCCATGGTACGAACACGGCAAGCTCCTGGAGAAGAAGAACACCTTCACCGACTTCGTCGCGGTGGCAAGGCATTTGGTGGATTCTGGCCTGACCAGACCGCATCAGCTGGTGGCCCTGGGTGGCAGCGCAGGCGGTCTGCTGATGGGTGCTGTGGCCAACTTGGCGCCGGAACTCTTTGCCGGAATCCTTGCGCAGGTCCCCTTCGTCGACCCGCTGACCACGATCCTCGACCCCTCGCTGCCGCTGACCGTCACCGAATGGGATGAATGGGGAAATCCCTTGAGCGACGGCGATGTTTACTCGTACATGAAGTCGTATTCGCCCTATGAGAACGTCGGGGCCAGACGGTACCCGGCCATTCTGGCGATGACGTCCCTCAACGACACCAGGGTCTACTATGTCGAGCCGGCCAAATGGGTTGCGGCGCTGCGGCACGCGAACACCGACGGCAAGCCGGTCCTGTTGAAGACCCAGATGAACGCGGGACACGGTGGTGTCAGTGGTCGCTACAAGGCCTGGCAGGAAACCGCGTACCAATACGCGTGGCTGCTAGCCGCTGCCGATTGCGACCGCTATGGCGGCGGCCAGGAAGACGACCTCGATGGCCATCCGCAGGGGTAGCCGTGTCGTCATCGACTTGGGCGGGTCGGGCATCCGGGAGGCGTAAACGTTGGCCGGGAACATGGCCAGCATCAGCACCAGCAGGCAGACGGCCGCCGCCATCCGGGTCGCGGGAACCAACAGCCCCACGGCACCCAGGAGTTCGAGCAGGCCGGTAACGGTGACCAGCAGGCCGGGGGCGGGCAACCGGGGCGGCACGATCGCGATCAGGTCGCGGCGCAGCGGCAGCGCGAAGTGGCTGAAGCCGGTCAGCACGAACATCGCCGCCAGCCCGACGGCGATCGCCGCGGTCCAGCTGTTGACATAGCCGACGCCGAGCCAGCCGATGCTCCGGGCGGCGATGGTGCTCAATAGCAGGGTGATCAACGGAGCCATCTCGACCCTCCGATCTAGGCAATGACAAGTTTCTGGTCTCTCAAAGTAGGCGGTCATCTAGTCGCTGTCAAGTTTGGTGGGTATGCTGATGGCGTGAAGCGCCCGAACTACCACCATGGCGACCTGCGCGCGGCGATCCTCACCGAGGCCGCGCGATTGGTGGCCGAGCGCGGCGCGGACGGAGTTTCGTTGCGCGAGTTGGCCCGCAGCGCCGGTGTGTCACATGCGGCACCGGCTCACCACTTCACCGATCGGCGAGGGCTGTTCACCGCGCTGGCCACCCAGGGATTCCAGCTGCTGGCCCGGGCGCTGATCGATGCCCGGGGCCGCTTCGCCGACGCGGCCCTGGCCTACGTGGGGTTCGCCCTCGAGCACCCCGGCCATTACCGGGTGATGTTCGACAAGTCGCTCCTCGACGCGACCGACACCGAACTGGCCGCCGCCGAGGCCGCCGCCGGGGCGGAACTGTCCTGTGGGGTGGCGACGTTGCGGGATCCCGGCGCGCAGGCCGACCCCACGGGTGCCCAGCTGGCGGCATGGTCACTGGTACACGGGTTTTCGATGCTGTGGCTCAACGGCGCGGTCAACGATCAAGTCAGGCAGGCCGATCCGATGGCCACCGTCGCGCGGATAGCGACGATGCTATTCGACGGGTAGCCGCGCTACTTCGCCGGCCGTTTCGCTCGCCGGTCTCTTCGGCAGAAACGAGGCCGGGATGATGGTCGCGATCACCAACACGACCGCGATCACGAATACCGCCGTATAGGCATGGGAAAGGTCGTGCAGCACATTGCCCGAGAAGCCGGGGACGAGTGACTGCCGGGGTATTGCGGACCGGTCAACCGGCAGTCCGCTGGCGGCGGCCTTCTGTTGTAGCGACACGAGTGTTTTTGCGGCGGTGATGTTTTCGCTTCGATTGAACTGGTTGGTCAGGATCATCGACATCAGTGCGGTTCCCATCGAGCCGCCCACCTGATGGCTGACGCTCATCACCGTTGTACCGCGGGCAATCTGGTGCGGGGCCAGTGCCTGCACCGACGCCACCGACAGCGGCATCATGGTGCAACCCATGCCCAGTCCCATGACCGTCAGGCCGACCAGCAGGGTGGGTTGGTAATCGGCCTGCCTGGCCACCCCGAAGGCGAAAGTGCCCAGGCCGGCGGTGATCAGCGCAATGCCGACCAGCACGATCTTGCCCGGTCCGCGCCTGTCGACCATCGGTCCGGTCAGCCGCATGGTCAGCATGGCACCGAGCCCCTGGGGGATCATGTGCACGCCGGCTTGCATCGGCGTGTGGTGCAGCACCTGCTGGAAGTAGCTCGGGAGCAGCAGGCCGGCGCCGAAAAAGGCGGTGGCGAATACCAGCATCGTGACGTTGGCCTGGGTAAGCACGGGGTTGGAGAACAGCCGCAGATCGATGAGCGGGTGATCCGCGCGGTGCCACGCGTGCACGACGAACGCGGCGATCAACGCCAGGCCGATGGTCGCCGGTATCAGCACGTGCCGATCGGCCACGGTGCCGCGGCCCGGGATGGACGACACGGCGAACAGGAACGTCGCCAGGCCGGGCGAGAGCAGCAGGCAGCCGATGACGTCGAAGGTCTCGGACCGCGCCGGGTGATCCCTGGGGAACACGATGGCCGCAAGGGCGACGGTGACGAGCCCGATCGGCAGGTTGATCAGGAAGATCCATCTCCAACTGGAGGTGTCGATGAGCCAGCCGCCCACGACTGGCCCGCAGATCGGGGCGAGCAGCATGGGGATGCTCAGGATGGACATCAGGCGGCCGAGCCGCCCGGGGCCCGCTTCGCGGGTCAGGATCATGAAGCTCACGGGCAGCAACATGCCGCCACCGACGCCCTGCACGACGCGAAATATGATCAGCTGCAGAATGTTTGACGCCATCGCGCACAGCAGCGAGCCGAGCATGAAGGCCAGCACGGAGCCCATGAACAGCCGTTTGGTGCCGAATCGGTCGGCCGCCCACCCGGTCAGTGGGATCACGGTCGCTAACGCGAGCGTGTAGCCGGTCATGGTCCACGCGACGACGGCCTGGGATGAGCTGAATTGGTCGATGAAGGTTCGTTGCGCGACGCTGACGACGGTGACATCCAGGATCGCCATCACCGTGGCCAGGATGCACACGCCGGAGATCCGGAGAAGCGCGGCGTCCAGCTTGTCGGGACCAACGTGCGCGCCCGGATGCTGAGTGACGGCGATGAGCGGCGGGATGTCGGCCGCTGCTGGACGGGCCTTTTCCATGGCGTTGCTTAGCATATCGAACCGATCATCTCCGCCGACGCCGGTAGGCGTTTGCTGATCGACGCTGACGTGGCCGGTGCGGTGCCCAACCGGCGCCCCGGTACCAGTCGATATACGCCTGCCGTCCGCGTGTCCTTCACCATCCCGACACTTGGGATCGGCAAACTGCTGGTGTGTCTGGAAAATTGATCGTCTCGGTCTCGGGCATAGGGGAACGCACCCTGGCCGACGTCGAGGCGTTCTGCGGGCAGATGGATGCCCGCAAGGTGCCGGTGTCGTTGCTGGTGGCTCCGCGCCTGTCCGGCGACTACCGGCTCGACCGCTACCCGCACACCGTCGAGTGGCTGACCGCCCGGCGGGCCGGTGGCGACGCCATCGTGCTGCACGGCTACGACGATCCGGCCACCAAGAAGCGCCGCGGCGAATTCGCGATTCTGCGCGCACACGAAGCCAACCTGCGGCTGATGGCCGCCGACCGCGTCCTCGAGCACCTCGGGCTGCGCACCCGGCTGTTCGCCGCACCGGGCTGGGTGGTGTCGCCGGGCGTCGTCAAGGCGTTGCCGCAGAACGGCTTTCGGCTGCTTGCCGACCTGCACGGGGTGACCGACCTGGTCCGGCACACCACCGTCCGCGCCCGGGTCCTCGGTATCGGGGAGGGCTTCCTGACCGAGCCGTGGTGGTGCCGCATGGTCGTGCTGTCCGCCGAGCGGATCGCCCGCCGCGGCGGCGTCGTGCGGGTGGCGGTGGCGGCCCGTCAACTGCGCAAGCCCGGCCCGCTGCAGGCGATGCTGGACGCCGTCGACCTGGCCTTGATGCACGGCTGCACGCCGACGGTGTACCGGTGGCGGGCCGACAAGGCGATTCTTGACGCCGCCTGACGTCACGCTTCCGATTAACCCGATGGCCGGGGGGCATTACCCTGTTCTCGTATGACTGATTCTTCGGCCGCAGGGTTCGCCGCCGACGCGATTATCGTCGGCGCCGGGCTGTCGGGCCTGGTGGCCGCCTGCGAATTGGTGGACCGCGGCTTGCGGGTGCTGATCCTCGACCAGGAGAACAGCGCCAACCTGGGCGGGCAGGCCTTCTGGTCGTTCGGCGGCCTGTTCTTCGTCGACAGCCCGGAACAGCGCCGCCTGGGCATCCGCGACAGCCACGAACTCGCCTTACAGGATTGGCTCGGTACAGCGGCCTTCGACCGGCCCGAGGACTACTGGCCGCGCCAATGGGCGCATGCCTACGTCGATTTCGCGGCCGGGGAGAAACGCAGCTGGCTGCGCGCCCGGGGGCTCGAGATCTTTCCGCTGGTGGGCTGGGCCGAGCGTGGCGGCTACGACGCACGGGGACACGGCAACTCGGTGCCCCGCTTTCACATCACGTGGGGTACCGGGCCGGCCTTGGTCGAAATCTTCGCGCGTCGGCTGCGCGACCGCTCGACGGTGCGCTTCGCGCATCGCCACCGGGTGGACGAGTTGATCCTGGAGGGCAGCGCGGGTGACGCGGTGACCGGCGTCCGGGGCACCGTGCTGGAGCCCACCGCGGCGCCGCGCGGTGTGGCGTCGTCACGAAAGTCAGTGGGGGAATTTGAGTTTCGTGCTTCTGCGGTCATTGTGACCAGCGGCGGCATCGGCGGTAACCACGACTTGGTGCGAAAGAACTGGCCGAAGCGGATGGGCCGCGTCCCCGAGCAACTGCTCAGCGGGGTGCCCGCGCATGTCGACGGCAGGATGATTGCCATTTCGCAAAAGGCCGGCGCGCGGGTGATCAACCCCGACCGGATGTGGCACTACACCGAAGGCATCACGAATTACGACCCGATCTGGCCGCTGCACGGCATCCGGATCATTCCGGGTCCGTCGTCGCTGTGGCTGGATGCGTCGGGCAAGCGGTTGCCGATCCCGCTGTACCCGGGATTCGACACCCTCGGCACACTGGAATACATCACCAAGTCCGGGTACGACTACACCTGGTTCGTGTTGAATGCCAAGATCATTGAGAAGGAATTCGCGCTGTCGGGCCAAGAGCAGAACCCGGATCTGACCGGGCGGAGCGTCCGCGAGCTGCTGCGGAACCGCGTCAGTCCCGGACCGCCGCGACCGGTGCGGGCCTTCATCGACCGGGGCGTGGACTTCGTCAGCGCGCACTCGCTGCGCGAGCTGGTGAACGCGATGAACAAGCTGCCCGACGTGGAGCACCTGGACTACGCCACGGTCGAGGCCGAGGTCACCGCCCGCGATCGCGAGGTGGCCAACAAGTTCAGCAAAGACGGGCAGATCACCGCGATTCGCGCCGCCCGCGGTTATCTGGGCGACCGGCTGGGCCGGGTGGTCGCACCGCATCGGCTGACCGATCCCAAGGCGGGGCCGATGATCGCCGTCAAGCTGCACATCCTGACCCGAAAGACGTTGGGCGGCATCGAGACCGACCTGGCCGGGCGGGTGCTCACCGGCGACGGCACCCCGCTTGCCGGGCTGTACGCGGCCGGCGAGGTGGCCGGGTTCGGCGGGGGAGGCGTGCATGGCTACCGGGCGTTGGAGGGGACCTTCCTGGGTGGCTGCATCTTCTCCGGGCGCGCCGCCGGCCGCGGCGCCGGCGATGACATTTCTTGATGCCGAGCAGACGCAGAATCGCACTGCGCGTGCCGCCCGCGTGCGATTCTGCGTCTGCTCGCGGTCAGAAGGCGACCGCGCTTTCTTCGGGCAACACCTGGAAGTCGGTGCTGGTCATCTCGCCGAGCCGGCCGTAGTAGATGCCCCTCGCGTCCGGTGCGATGATGCCCTGGTGAATGGGTATTGCGCGTGCCGGTGCGACCGCGCGCAGGTAATCGACGGCCTCGGCGATCCTCATCCACGGGGCCGCCGCCGGCGCGGCCAAGACGTCCACCGGTTCGTCGGGCACGAACAACGCATCGCCGGGATGCATCAACCTGGCGGCGTGCCCTCCGTCGCCCACCAGATACGAAATGTTCTCTATCACAGGGATTTCCGGATGGATCACGGCGTGCCGGCCGCCGACGGCGCGCACGGTCAGCTCCTCGATCCGCAGCTCGTCGCCGACGTGCACCGCCCGGCACGGGTCGCCCAGCTGAGCGGTGGTCTGCGGATCGGCGTACAGTGCGGCGTCCGGATTGCCCTCCAGCAGCGACGGCAGCCGCGTGACGTCGACGTGGTCGGGATGCTGATGGGTGATCAGGATGGCGGACAGGCCGGTGATTCCCTCGAAACCGTGGGCAAAGGTACCGGGATCAAAAAGCATACGGGTGTTGTCGAACTCGGCAAGTAGGCAGGAATGGCCGAAATGCGTCAGCTGCATGTCTACGATTGTGCCCTGACGGGGGTGATGCCGATGCGGGTGATCCTGGCGACGATCATGGTTGTCGGCAGTTTCGCCGTGGCGCTGACCGTCGCGGTACCCGCCCAGGCAGACCCAGAGACTTGTCCGCCCGTTTGCGACCAGATCCCGAACACCGCGTGGATCCCCCGCTACGCCGTGCCGCTGAACCCGGTCTACAACTGGCCCGCGCTCGCCTCCCTCGCGGTGCAGACGACGGGGGCGGCGTCCGGGCCGCGTTTCCGGTTCGAGGATGTGTGCGCCACACCGGCGGCACGGCAGGACGCTCGCGACTCGGCGGTCGCGGCCCGCGTGACGGTCGTACACCCCGACGGTCAGTGGCAGTTGCAGGCGCAGATCCTGCACTGGCGCGGTGACACGGCCCGCGGCGGCCCGACCGCGGCTTCGGTGTTCAGCAACGCCGTCGCCGCGCTGCGCGGCTGCCAACAGCGGGCACCGGCGCAGTCGCCATCGATCACCAGCGACGAGCCGAACCGGATGGCCGCGGTGATCAGCGGTCCCGTCGTCATGCACACCTACCTGGTCGCCCACGTCGCCAGCAGCACGATCAGCGAGCTCACGCTGTGGTCCCAGGGCCCCCCACAGGTTCCCTGGCCGGCGATGGCGGACGATCCCGTGCTGAACTCCATGACCGCCCCGTTGTGCGACGCCTACATCGCCTCGTGCCCATGACCCGCGCGCGCCGCCGTCGCCGGTAGAGTTGGCGCCGGGACGGATCTGAGGAGGAACGCAGGTGAGCCGGGTGGTCGTTCATGTGATGCCCAAAGCTGAGATTCTTGACCCGCAGGGTCAGGCGATTGTCGGCGCACTGGGCCGGCTAGGCCACCCCGGAATCTCGAATGTCAGGCAGGGCAAGAGGTTTGAGCTTGAAGTGGACGATACTGTTGACGACTCCACGCTTGCCGAGATCGCCGAATCCCTGCTGGCGAACACCGTGATCGAGGACTGGACGATCAGCAGGGAGACGCCATGACGGCCCGGATCGGCGTCATCACCTTTCCCGGGACGCTCGACGACGTGGACGCCTCCCGCGCGGCGCGTCGCGTCGGCGCCGAGGCGGTCAGCCTGTGGCACGCCGACGCCGACCTCAAGGGGGTCGACGCCGTGGTGGTCCCCGGCGGTTTCTCCTACGGTGACTACCTGCGGGCCGGCGCGATCGCCAGGTTCGCCCCGGTGATGACCGAAGTGGTCGACGCTGCCCGGCGCGGCATGCCGGTCTTGGGAATTTGCAACGGCTTTCAGGTGCTCTGCGAGGCCGGCCTGCTGCCCGGCGCCCTGACTCGCAACGCGGGTCTGCACTTCATCTGCCGCGACGTGTGGCTGCGGGTCGCATCGACGTCGACGGCCTGGACGTCGCGCTTCGAGCCCGACGCGGATCTGCTGGTGCCGCTGAAGTCCGGCGAAGGACGCTACGTGGCCCCGGCGAACGTGCTCGACGAGCTGGAGGGCGAGTGCCGGGTGGTGTTCCGCTACCACGACAACCCCAACGGCTCGCTGCGCGATATCGCCGGCGTCAGTTCCGCCAACGGCCGAGTCGTCGGGCTGATGCCACATCCGGAGCACGCCACCGAAGCGCTGACGGGTCCCTCCGACGACGGGCTGGGCCTGTTCTATTCGGCGCTGGACGCCGTGCTAACCGCTTGACCGAAAATCACTGCAGTACTAGGCAATTCGTTACAATTGGGGTGGGCTGTCGAACGTCAGCCGGCGTCGCGCACCAATGGTTGTGCCGTCGGCGGCAACTCGGCAACCGGGGGCAACTGACCAAACAGGTTCGCGCAAAGCGGCTCGCCGGTCATGAGATTCATGCTGAGGTCGGCGGCTTTGCGGATCCTTGGAGCCGAGCTAGCCGGCGCCGAAGAAATCGTTGAGAATCGGCTGAGCGGCCGTCAGCCCGTTTACGTCGGGCTCGATTTATGTCGGCTCGCGCCGCTCGACGATTCCGGCGCCGGGCCCGGGCATTGTCCTTGGCAGGGTGACCGAGAACCGGTACCGCTCGGGGCGATAGTGGAATTCCACCACTTCGAGGGGCTTGCCGTCGTCGGTGTAGCTGGTGCGCTCGAGGACCAACACGGGTGACCCCAACGGCACGGCCAACGCGCCGGCCACCTCGAGGGAGGCGCCGGCCGCATGAATCTCGTGGGTCGCCCTGGCGATCTGAACGCCCAGTCGCTCCCACATCGTGTAGGTGCTTTCCATCGCGGCCCCGGGCTGTCCGTGTGACGCGCTCGACAGCAGTGGCTCAACGGCTTTACCCAATCCCGGCGGAAGATAAGCGATCATCAGGGCCAGGGGTAGGTCGCCGTCGCGAAAACGCCGGTGAATGCACAGGGCCTTGGGCAGGCCCAGCGTTTCGGCGATCTGTTGCGGCGCCTCGTCGACGCGATGGGACAGCACGTCGACGAGGGGGGTGATGCCGGAGCTTGCCAGCACCTCGGTGATCGTGCGGACGCCGGAGCCCAGTTCCTGTTTCACCGGGTTGGCGACGAATGTGCCCAGACCTTGCCGGCGAATCAGCCACCCCTGACGTTCGAGGAGCCCGACCGCCGCACGGACGGTCACCCGGCTCAACCCAGAGCGATCGATCAACTCCCGCTCGCTGGGCAAGCGTCCGCCGCGGGGCAGGCGCTGTTTGATGATCCCCGCTTTGAGGGCCTCGGCGAGCTGGGTGCTCGCGGGCACGCTGCCGCGCGATATCCGCAGATTCAGGGCGTCGAGGTCCAGGACCCTACTGGCCATAAGACGTATTAAAACGTCTTGTTACCGGCTAGTAAAGGCCGTCATCGGCCACGCATTCGGATTGGAAGATTTGTGTTTCATCACCCGCTCCACGCCCGACGAGGTGCGGGCACAGCTTGCCGCGTGCGGCGTGGACGTTGTCTGCGGGCCGGTGGCCAGGATCGGCGCGTTGGGCCCGATGACGTCGCACTACTGCCGTGACATCGACGGAAATCTCGTCGAAATCGCCGTCTACTGAACGCCTTCCGCTGACGAATCACGGTAAGCTTCAAGAAGTCTCAGCCACAGTTCGCTGATCGTCGGAAAGCACGGCACGGCGTGCCACAACCGGTCGATGCGCACCTGACCGGCGACGGCGATGGTGGCGGAGTGGAGCATCTCGGTAACGCCGGCCCCGACCAGCGTGACACCGAGCAGGTGGCCACCATCGACATCGACCACCATCCGGGCCCGGCCGGTATACCCGTCCGCGTAGAGCTTGGCCCCCATCACGGCCTCGCCGATTTCGACGTCGACCGTGCGCACGCGGCGTCCGGCCCGCTCGGCCTGCTGGGCCGTCAGCCCGACCGCGGCGGCCTCGGGGTCGGTGAAGAAGGCCTGGGGCACGGCGTGATGGTCGGCGGTCGTCGCGTGCACGCCCCACGGCGCGGTGTCCAGCGGGGCTCCCGTCGCGCGGGCCCCGATCGCCGCACCGGCGATGCGTCCCTGGTACTTGCCCTGATGGGTCAGCAGGGCCCGGTGATTGACGTCGCCCGCCGCATACAGCCAGCCATCGTCGATGGCCCGCACCCGGCAGGTGTCGTCGACGTCGAGCCAGCTGCCCGGCGTCAGACCTACAGTGTCCAAGCCGATGTCGTCGGTGAGCGGTGCCCGGCCCGTGGCGAAAAGTACTTCGCTGACGCTCAATTCGGACCCGTCGTCCAGTTCGAGGACCACCCGCCCGCCGTCGGGTCGGCGCAGCGCGCGGACCGCTACTCCGACACGCACGTCCACGCCGGCGTCGGCGAGTCCGCGTCCGATCAGTTCGCCGACGAACGGCTCCATCCGGGGCAACAGGCCGGATCCCCGAGCCAGCAGGGTCACCTTGGAGCCCAATCCTTGCCAGGCTGTCGCCATTTCGACGCCCACCCCGCCGGCACCGACAACGGCAAGCCGCTCGGGAACGTAGCTGCTGTCGGTGGCTTGGCGGTTGGTCCACGGCCTGGCCTCGTCGATGCCGGGCAGGCGGGGCAGGGCGGGCCTGCTTCCCGTGCAGACCACGACCGCGTGCCGCGCGGCCAGCACCGGGCGCTCGCCGCCGGGCGTGGTGACCGCGACCCGCCGCGGACCGTCCAGCCGGCCATGGCCGCGTACCAGGGTGGCGCCGATTCCGCTCACCCAGTCGGCCTGGCCGCTGTCGTCCCAGTCGCTGACATAGCGATTGCGGCGGCCGAAGGCGCCCGCGGCGCTGAGGGAACCGCTGACCGCCTCGCGGGCGCCGTCGACCCGGCGGGCGTCGGAGACGGCAATCACCGGACGCAGCAAGGCTTTACTCGGCACGCAGGCCCAGTAGGAGCATTCGCCCCCGACGAGTTCGCGTTCGACCACCGCGACGCTCAGGCCCGCCGCCCGGGCGCGGTCGGCGACGTTCTGGCCGATCGGCCCGGCGCCCAGGACGATGACGTCGTAGTCCTGCTCGATGTCTGCTGCCATAGTCGAAAATCCTGTCGTTGCCGTTGATCAGTTGTCTATCCGAATGAGGCGCTCGGCCAGCTCTCGCAGGTCGCTCACCACGAGCGTCGGTTGGGGCAGCCCGTCCACCGGCAGCGGTGGGTTGCCGGGACGGGTGATGAGGGCGGCGCTGAAGCCGGCGTGCTGCGCGCCGAGGGTGTCCCACGCGTGGGCCGCCACCATCATGCAATCGGCGGGCGAGACCTCCAGGATCTCGCACACGTAGTGGTACACCGCCCGGGACGGCTTGAAGGCGCGGCAGGCATCGACGCTCAATTGGTGTTCGAAAAAGCCGCCCAGTCCCGAATTCTGCAGGGCCGTCGGCCCGTTCGGGTTGGGCGGCGAGTTGGTGAGGGTGACCAGACGAAACCCGTTGTCGCGCAGCGCGGCGAGTCCGTCGGCGGCGTCCGGGTGTGCCGGCATCGTGAGCAGCCCCGTCGTCAGGCGGCTCAGGTCGTCGTCGGCGATGTCGACACGATAGGCATCGCCGAGCATGCGCAGCACCCCCCGGGCGAGGGTGGGGAAGTCGACGTAATTTCCCGCCAGGGTGACGGTCATCGAGTACATGATGAGCTGCGCAAACCAGTCCCGCAGCACCCGCTCGTCGCCGAAGCGCTCGCCGAAAAGCGGTGCCAGCGAGTCGATATCGACCAGCGTCTCGTTCACGTCGAAAACGAGGACCGACGGCTTCACCAGGGTCACGGTGCGACCTTCCTGGGCGCAGGAATACCCGGCCGCAGGTACCAGATCAGGCACAGGCAGATCAGCACCATCGCTAACCTCGCCCGTGGTTGCGTTCCTGCGAAACCCTCCCGGTGGGCGTTTTCCGCAACACCTCGTCGGGGTCGAGTCCTCGGTCGACACCATGGGGTAGGACGGTTTGGCCGGGCTCGAGCCGCAGCTGTCGGTCGTCGAGGTATACGTCGATCTTGTCGGGCTCGAAGGACACCAGATTGGTTACCCGCCCCACCTCGGGCCAGGCGTTGATGTAGGACCAAGCGGCGCGCTGGTGACCGCCGACGTCGTAATACGAACATATTCCCTTGTATGGGCAGAAGGTCTGCAGCTCAACGAGTTTGAACGCGGTCTCGTCGATGTCCTCGCGCGGCACATACCAGCGGGGCGCGAAGCCCGATTCGTACAGCGCCAACGGATGCTTCGTGTCGGCGACCACCCGCTCGCCGTCTCGCACGACGAGATGGCGTGAAGTGGAGCGGATGTCGATGCGATGATAGGCGTCGGCGGCATGCCCGACGATGCGTTCGTTTTCCTCGTAGAAGGCGTCCATGGCGCGCCAGGCGAACGCCAGCCGCCCCTCGAGAATCGCCGCGTGGGGCGGCAACTCGGTGTGTTGCCAGGCGCTGTGATTGGCTTCGCGTGCCGCGGTTTTGACGGTGAACCACTGCGTGTCACCGAGATCCTGGTGCTGAGTCACCCGGCCCTCGGCGGTCAAGATCCCCGCCTCGATGTCGCCGAGCGGGAAGTAGGCAACCGGGTAGCGGCCCGGCTCGTGCAACAGGATGACGTCCTCGCTGTCAGCGATCCACCGGTCCGCGAAGTGCACTCTCATGCGCCGCCGCAACGGCTCGGCGAACAGCAGTCGCGGTGGCAGCGGCTGCTCAGTGAGGAAGTGGCCCACCGATCCGGTCGCCAGTGGACCTTGTTGCCATGCGAGCCCCATCGTTGTGTCCTTCCTCGAAACCCATTCCGGCAACGGCCGTTACGGCCGCGCATCACTCCATCACGACGACCATCTTGCCGCCGGATTCTTCGGCTTCCATCGTTCGGTGCGCTTCACGAATCTGGTCGAACGAGAAGACGCGAGACGGCTTTGCGTCGAGCTTGCCCTCGGCGACCTGGCGTGCGATGTCTTGCAGGGGCACGTCGGACAGCGGGAAACCGGGACTCCCAAACACGAAGCTGCCGAAGAAGTTCCAGTTCACGCCGCTGGCCATGCGCAGCAACGGGTTGAAGTCACCGATGGGGTCAAGCCCGCCCAGCCATCCCGCGAGGCAGGCAGTGCCGCCTCGGCGCAGCATATCGAGGGAGTCGAGGATGGTGCTGTTGCCGACCAGGTCCAGGACGGCGTCAACCTGTTTGGCCTCGGCGATGTGGGCGGCCAGGTCGCGCCTCTCCAACTCGACACGCGACGCGCCCAGCCTTTCGAGCATCGGAAAGCGGGCGCTGCTCCGCGTGGTGGCGATGACGCGCGCTCCAGCGGCGATAGCCATCTTGAGCGCGGCCTGGCCGAGCGACGACGTCGCGCCGCGCAGCACCAACGTCTGCCCGGCGCCCAGCGTGAGGTTGCGGAACAGGCATGTCCAGGCGACGGCATAGGTTTCGGGCAGCGCCGCCAGATCCGACCAGGGCAGGTCGGACTCGATGAGGGCGACGTTGGCCGCGCGCACGCGCGTGTACTCCGCGTAGCTGCCGTTGATGGTTCTGCCCAGCCCGCCCATGAGTGCGGCCACCTTGGCGCCGACCGGGAACTCGCCTCCCGGACACGAATCGACGATGCCGACGCATTCGATGCCGCTGACTTCCGCGGCTTCGGCCCATTCACCCCGGCGCATGTGCATCTCGGCGTGGTTGATTCCGAATCCCCTTATTTCGATCACCACTTCGCCGTCCTTGGGCAGCGGCTTGGGGATTTCGGTGTGGACCAGGCTGTCGAGGCCGCCGAACCCCTTCAGGATGATCGCCCGCATGGTTTCCCCGCCGGCTTGTTCGCGTAGGACCGCCGGCGCGGTGGGCGGTTGCGATGAACCGGTGGCGGACACGTGTTGTCCCTCCCAAATCGTTAGCACGCCTTTGGATATCGATATGCGAAGCCGGGCTACGGCAATGATACCCAGCCGCCCCTGTCAACTAAATGGGCTAGCTGACCCATTATTATGGGCTAACGAACCCAAATATGTCCAGGGCGAAGCCCGCCCGTCACGATGTGCCCCTGCGTGGGGTCGGGGTGGGTCGGCTTTTGCGACGCGCGGGACGTGGCGCAAAGGAGCGCACGTAATCGACGGCGGCGTTGACGGCGACCCGCAGCGGTTCCGGGTCACCGGTGGCGTGCGTGATCATCGCCCCGCCCTGGTGCGCGACAACCAGCGACACCGCCAAGTGCCGCGGGTCGGCATCGGGACTCAGATCGCCGCGGCGCTGCATCGCCGTGAGGCCCGCCCGAAACAGCTCAATCCACTGGTCGTAGCCGGCGGAGAGGTCGTCGTGTATTTCGTCGTCGGCCTCGATCAGCTCACCGGCCAGGGAACCGTAGACGCAGCCGCCGACGCGGTACACGGCGTCTATGTCCGACACGCAGGCATCGGCCCAGGCCTGTAGGGCATCGAGGCTGTCCAGCGCGCCCAGCCGCGGTTGGGCGTGAAAGGCCCGCACGCCGTCGCGGCGCGCGGCGACGACGTGACGGGTCAGGTCGCGCTTGTCGCGGAAGTAGTGCGAGATCTGCGATCCGCCCACCCCGGCGGTGCGCCGAACCTGGTCGATGCTGGTGTTGGCGACCCCGCGTTCAAACATGAGCCGG
This sequence comes from Mycobacterium heidelbergense, assembly GCF_010730745.1. Lineage (NCBI taxonomy): Bacteria > Bacillati > Actinomycetota > Actinomycetes > Mycobacteriales > Mycobacteriaceae > Mycobacterium > Mycobacterium heidelbergense. Next base: position 2,763,840 of record NZ_AP022615.1, read on the forward strand.
GCGGCGACGTCGATGATGCGCGCACGAGTCGCCAGTCCCTTGTGGGTGAACCGCGATGTGGTGTGGTCGGACACGTTGCCACCTTTGGCAGATGAGTCAGCTGGCTTTCCTTGTCGGGCGCCGGCCCCGCGAACGAGGTGGCGGCCGCGGAACGCGCTCGGCGGTATCGGTGGCGAACATGCGAAGGTAGTTGACCGCGAAACGGACCGCGTCGGCGTGTGGCCATTGCGCCCGATAGGTGAAGGCCAAGGTGGCGCCTCCCTGATGAGCGCAGACGATGGCCAGCGCCAGCCGCCGCGGGTCGGCGTCCGCGACCAGAACGCCGTCGTCCTTCATCCGCTGAATCGCCCGCTGCAGCAGGTCGACCCACTGCCAGTAGCCCGCCGCGAGCGTTTCGCGCGTGGCATCGTCGGACTTCGCCAGCTGCGCGGCGAGCGCATGGTAGGTGGGCGTCCCGAAGTATCCGATGCGTCTGAGGTAGCGCATATTGAGGTCGATCCAGCGCTCGAAGTCGTCGAACGTAGCCAGGTCCTGGAGCTTGGGCTGTCGGTGAAAGTCCAAAACCACGCCGATTTGGCGTCGGATGACCGCGCGAACCAGCGCACCTTTATCGGCGAAATAGTGAGCGAGCTGAGAACCACTGACCGACGCGGCTCTGCGGACATTGTCCATGTTGAACGCCGCCATGCCTTCGGTGACGATCAGCCGGGCGGCGGCCTGCACGATCCTGTCGCGGGTGGCACGCCCCTTGGCGGTCAACCGTTGTTCGTCCTGAACATCGGGATTGGCCATCGCGTCAGGCTAACCCGCAGGCGCCGCAAACTATGGGATATTCAACCCATTGACGCGTGTGGCGCCCGCGGGCCGCGTCAGTCGGGCACGTGGACCTTGGCGAGAAAGTCACGGATCAGCCCGGCGACCTCGTCCAGCGCGGACTCGAGCAGGAAGTGCCCGCCGTCGAGCAGATGGATCTCGGCATCGGGTAGGTCGTCGGCGAACGCTTCGGCGCCGGCCGGGCCGAAGATTTCATCGCCGCGGCCCCACACCGCCAGCAGCGGTACCCGGGTGGCGCGGAAGTATTCGTGCAGGCGCGGGTACAGCGCCGCGTTGGTGGCGTAGTCCCGCAGCAGTTTCAGCTGGACTTTGTCATTGCCGGGACGGGATATCAGCGCGTAGTCGTGATACCAGGACTCGGGGTCGACCAGCGTCTCGTCGGCGACGCCGGTGAGGTATTGCCAGCGGGTGGCGTCCAGCGTGAGGAACTGCCGTACCGCTGCCTCGGTGTCCGGCGTCTGCTCATTTTGGTAGGCGCCCACGACCTTCCAGAAGCTTTCGACGAATCCCGCGTCATAGCCGTTCCCGTTCTGACTGATGATCGCGGTGATCGCGGAAGGGTCGCGCAGCGCCAGCCGCCAGCCGATCGGCGCGCCGTAGTCCTGTACGTAGAGGGCGTATCTGTCGGCGCCGAGCGCGCGCAGCAGCCCCGCGGTGAAGTCGGTCAACGCGTCGAAGGTGTAGTCGAACTCCTCGACGGGCGGTGCGTCGGAGAGCCCGAAGCCCAGGTGGTCCGGTGCGATCACGTGGTAACGGTCCGCGAGCGCCGGAACCAGATCCCGGAACATGTAGGAGCTGGTGGGAAACCCGTGCAGGAGCACCAGCGCCGGCGCATTCGGATCGCCGGCCTCGCGGAAGAACAGCCGATGGCCGTCGACGGTGGCGTATCGATGATGAACGTTCGGCATGACATTCCTCCTGAGCGCACGCGCGAATTCACAAGCGAACGCCGTCGTGGCGTTCGACGAAAGTCCACCCAACCCAGCACCCCGCAGTTCTGGGTTGTCTGACCCAGTATGCACCAAAACGGGCGGCGCGCAACAGTCTCGGAACGGGATGTGTTGCCCTCCGCGCCGGCGTGGCATATTCTGGGCCAGCCAACCCAATTTAAGGTCCGGTCTCGGGCGTGCCGCCTACCGGACCAAAGGAGCAGGCGCACGGTGGGTAACACGTTGCGAAGTGCTCATCTGCTCTGCCGCGCCGCGCAGCGACCTCGTCCTGGATCTTTGAGCGTTAGGGGACACCGGCCCAACGGCGGTTGACGCCGACCGGCACCGTCACGGCGCCAGGCAGACCGACGCCTCGGCGGTGTAGCACAAAAACGTCAGTGTCTCCTGCAGATACAGCTGCACGGTCTCGGCGTCATGGCTGAGGTACCCGATGGCGACGTCGGTCCCGAGCTGTAGGTCGAAGTCGCCGCCGCGCGTGGTCAACACGAAGGCGCCATCGATCGCCGGCGCCCAGATGATGTCCCCGTCGACCAACCGGTTCAGGTGCTCGCGGATGGGATATCCGTGTTCGGTGGTCTCGCTGACTTTCGTGTAGACCTCGGCGGACAACAGCACCGAGTACGGGCCGTCGACACCCGCCAGCCGCAGCCCGGTCAACGCATGCGAGATGGCATCGGGCATATCGCGGGGGTCCTCGGGCAACGTCAGCGCCGGGTTGGAGCTGCAGCTGCGGATGCCCTCGATCGACGCGGCGGCGTAGCCCTCGAAGATGACGCGGTCCTCGACGAACGCCAGCTTCTTGGCCGCGGCCTTGACCGGGTCCCAGTCGGAGTCGTTGGAGCCGCGCTCGACGTCGTCGATCTCGGAACGCGACAGGGTAAACGGAACCCGCAGCCGGACAAGCGGTTTGCTCGCCCGCAGGTGGGCCACCACGCCGTCGGTGGGTGCGTCGACGTCGACCAGCCGACCCGTGCCAACCGCCGCGGCGACCGGTCCGCCCGGCTCGCTGACGTCGACCACGCGGCGCCCGGCAATGTGGCGCTTGAACGTCCGCGTGGCCTCCAATTCGATTTCGGCCCAAGCGACTTCGGTGACCGGTGCCAGATCGCGGTAAAGGTTGTTCATCAAGGGGTTCCTTTCAGGCTGCCGATCCCAAGTGAGCCGTCGTGAGGAGCTGGTGTGGCGGGCCGCGCCGTGGCCATGGGTGCGGGCAGGGGCGGGGGATCGTCGAGGAAGTCGACGGTGGGGGAGAAGAACAGTCCGCCGGTGACCGCGGTGGAAAAATCCAGGATGCGGTCGGTGTTGCCGGGCGGATCGCCGAGGAACATGTTGTCCAGCATCTGCTCGGTGACCCGCGGTGTCCGCGAATACCCAATGAAGTAGGTGCCGTACTCGCCCCTGCCGAGTTCGCCGAAGGGCATGTTGTGCCGCACGATCTTCAGCTCGGTGCCGTCGTCGTCGGTGATCACGTTCAATGCGATGTGGGCGTTGGGCGGTTTGACGTCGTCGTCCATCTCAATGTTGTCCAGTTTCGTGCGCCCGATGACCCGCTCCTGTTCGGTGACCGACAGCGAATTCCACGACGACATGTCGTGCACGTACTTCTGCACGTGGACGTAGCACGAGCCCTCGAACGCGGGGTCCTCATCGCCGACCGCGGTGGCGCTGACGGCCAGTGGGCCATCGGGGTTCTCGGTGCCGTCGACAAAGCCCAGCAGGTCACGGTTGTCGAAGTAGCGAAACCCGTGCACCTCGTCGACCACGGTCACCGCCCCGGCCATCGCCTGCAGGATGCGGTCCGCGAGCTCGAAACACACGTCGAGGCTTTCGGCCCGGATGTGGAACAACAGATCCCCAGGCGTCGCCGGGGCGGTGTGCCGCGGTCCCTTCAGCTCGACGAACGGATGCAGCTCGGCGGGACGCGGTCCGGAAAACAAGCGGTCCCAGGCGTCGGAGCCGATCGAGACGATCGTCGACAACCGTTTCGGCGGCTCCCGGAAACCGATCGCGCGCACCAGGCCGGAGATGTCCGGCAGCGCGTCGTGCACGGTCGCCTCTCCGCCGTCGTCGATCGTGACCACGAGGAAGATCGCCGCGGGCGTCAGCGGCTCGAGGATGGGTTGCGGCTGAACCGGAGGCACTCTGCCGACCCTAGCGTGGCGACGGCGAGCACCGGAAGCGGTGCGAGCAAGGAGCCGCGCAATTGACCCTAGCGTCAACTGCGCCGTCGCGAACAGCCATGATGTTGAACATGTCGGCAAGCGCCGCGGGCCTCTGCGATTTCATCGACGCGTCGCCGTCGCCGTTTCACGTCTGCGCCACGGTGGCCGCCCGGCTTGTCGAGGCGGGGTATGCCGAGCTCAGCGAAACCGATCGATGGCCGGACAGCCCCGGCCGCTACTTCACCGTGCGCGCCGGCTCGCTGGTCGCGTGGAATTCCGACGGGCCCGACGGGCCGTTTCGCATCGTCGGCGCGCACACCGACAGCCCCAACCTGAGGGTCAAGCAGCATCCGGACCGGCTGGTCGCCGGTTGGCGCGTGGTGGCGCTGGAGCCCTACGGCGGCGCGTGGCTCAACTCGTGGCTGGACCGAGACCTCGGCATCAGTGGGCGGCTGTCCGTCCGGGACGGCGCCGGCATCATCCACCGGCTCGTCCGGATCGACGACCCGATCCTGCGGGTGCCCCAGCTGGCCATCCACCTGGCCGAGGATCGCAAGTCGCTGACGCTGGACCCGCAGCGACACGTCAACGCGGTTTGGGGCGTTGCGGAACAGGCGGGTTCATTCGTGGACCACGTGGCGCAGCGCGCCGGCGTCGCGCCGACCGACGTGCTGGCCGCCGACCTGATGACGCACGATCTGACCCCGTCGAGGGTAGTCGGCGCCGACGCCAGCCTGCTGAGCGCGCCCAGGCTGGACAACCAGGCCAGTTGCTATGCGGGTCTGGAGGCATTGTTGGCCGTGGAACCGGCCTCGGCGCCGAGCGGCTTCCTGCCCGTATTGGTCCTCTTCGATCACGAGGAGGTCGGTTCGTCGTCCGACCACGGCGCGCAATCCGACCTGCTGGGTACCGTCCTGGAACGGATCGTGCTCGGGGCCGGCGGCGACCGGGAAGACTTCCTGCGCCGGCTGCCCGCGTCGCTCCTGGCCTCGGCGGACATGGCCCACGCCACCCACCCCAACTACCCGGAGCGTCACGAACCCGGCCACCCGATCGAGGTCAACGCCGGCCCGGTGCTCAAGGTGCACCCCAATCTGCGGTACGCCACCGATTCACGCACCGCCGCCGCGTTCGAGCTGGCCTGCCGCCAGGCCGGGGTCGGATTGCAGCGCTACGAGCACCGCGCCGACCTGCCGTGCGGTTCGACGATCGGGCCGTTGGCGTCGGCGCGGACGGGCATTCCCACCGTCGACGTCGGCGCCGCCCAGCTCGCGATGCACTCCGCACGCGAGTTGATGGGCGCACACGACGTGGCCGCCTATTCGGCCGCCATGCGCGCCTTTCTTTCCCCGCGGTAGCCGCACGCAATCTGGCTTTCGCCGTTGAACGACAGCTCGGCGGTTAATACTGTCGGCGGACCGGCGAATTGGCGTAACTTAAGTTCCTGCACGATCTTTTGTGTCGGCGCGAGGGCTCACGGAGTTGGCGACCGGGAGAAGGTGTCACATGGCTGACTATTCAGTGAACGATGGCGCCGACACGGTTGCGCGCGCCCGTCTTGAGTCGTTGCTCGATCAGCATGCCCGCCAGCGGGTGCTGGATCAACGCATAAATCTCGATGAATGGGCCGGGGGGTTGTCGCAGCAGGAAAAGGTGCAGGTGCCGGTAGTTCGGATCGGTCGACGCTGGTTTAGCTCGTTGTGGTTGCTGCCGCTCGGTGTGGTCGGAATGCTGGTGGCGGTCGCGCTGGCGCAGCAGTTGCGTCAATACGAATGGATGCAGAGCTTTATCGAGCGTTACCCCGGGACGTCGGCAAGTTTCGCGCCCGCGGTGCACTCGGGATTTCCGGTGTGGTTGCGCTGGCAACACCTGTTCAACATCGTCTTCATGATGTTTATCATCCGGGCGGGGATGCAGATTCTCGCCGACCATCCGCGGTTGTATCTGAACGCTGGGTGTCGGCCGGGAACCGAATGGCTGCGGTTGCGTGGTCCGGTCCCCACCGATCGCCAGGACAAAAGCGACGCAGCCCATATTTGGACGGCCAAGGACGATTCGGTGGCCATTCCGAGGTGGCTCGGGATACCCGGCTTTCGGCACTCGATCGGGCTTGCCCGTTGGTGGCATTTCAGTTTCGACCTTCTGTGGCTGGCCAATGGGCTGGTTTTTTACATTCTGCTTTTCGCCACGGGACAGTGGCGCCGGATCGTGCCCCGATCGGTCGATGTTTTCCCCAACATGCTGTCCACGGCGGTCCAATACGCCTCGCTGGACTTCCCGGCCAATCACGGCTTCACGAGCTACAACGGCTTGCAGATCATCGCCTACTTCACGACCGTGTTCGTCGCTGCGCCGCTGGCGTTTGTCACCGGCCTTTTGCAGGGGCCGGCGATCGCGGCGCGCCTCGGTTTCGGCCGGGGTCCATTTAATCGGCAGGTGGCGCGGACGGTGCACTTTGCGATCCTGGTGTGGATGATCTTTTTCATCGCGGTCCACACCGTGATGGTGTTCATCACCGGGTTTGTGGGCAACGTGAACCATATTGTGCTCGGCACCGATACCCAATCGTATTGGGCGGTGGTGGTTTACGTCGTGGCCATGGCCGTCATCGCGACGTTGTGGTTGCTCGCCTCTCCCATCACGGCTCGGTATCCCGCCGTTGTCCGCGGGTGCGGGCGCGCATTGGTGGGGTGGGCCAAGGAGCTGCTGGAATTGCCGCATCCCAACGCGAACTATTCCGAAAAGGACATTTCGCCCTATTTTTGGCCGAACGGCACCATCCCCGACTCGGACCGCTATCGTCAGCTTCAGGCCACCGGGTGGTCGCAGTATTCGCTGCGCATCGAAGGGCTTGTCGAGAACCCCGTCAGTCTGACCTACGACGAATTGCGGGGGCTACCCAAGCACGAACAAATCACCCAGCACTACTGCATTCAGGGCTGGTCCGGCGTGGCCAAATGGGGAGGCGTTCGCATGTCGGACATCCTCGACATCGTGCGCCCACTGCCGTCGGCTCGCTGGGTGGTGTTTTACTCCTTCGCCTACGGAGCCGATGGACCCGGCAAAGGCCGTTACTACGACTGCCACAAGATCGAGCAAATGTCCGCGCCGACAACGCTGTTGGCGTACGACATGAACGGCCAGCCGCTCACCGAAACCCACGGTGCGCCGCTGCGGCTGCGCAATGAACGCGAACTCGGCTTCAAACAGGTCAAATGGATCGAAGCGATCGAGTTCGTCGAGACCTTCGCCCACCTGGGGCTGGGGCATGGCGGCTACAACGAAGACCACGAATTCTACGGCTACCGCATGCCGATCTGACGATAATCCGGCGAGCCCGGGGCGGAGCGGCCCGGGACTCTAGACTATCTGCGTGACTGTCTCCGAGACGAGCGCGCACACCCACCTGATGGACACCGTCGAGCACGCCGCCACCACCCCCGACCACCCGCAACCCTTTCACGAGCTGGGCCTCAAAGACGACGAGTACCAGCGGATTCGCGAGATTCTGGGCCGCAGGCCAACCGACACCGAGCTGGCGATGTACTCGGTCATGTGGAGTGAGCACTGTTCCTACAAGTCCTCGAAGGTCCACCTGCGCTACTTCGGCGAGACGACGACCGACGAGATGCGCGCCGGCATGCTCGCCGGCATCGGCGAAAACGCCGGCGTCGTCGACATCGGCGACGGTTGGGCCGTCACCTTCAAGGTGGAGTCGCACAACCACCCGTCCTACGTCGAGCCCTACCAGGGTGCCGCCACCGGCGTCGGCGGGATCGTCCGCGACATCATGGCCATGGGTGCCAGGCCGGTCGCCGTGATGGACCAGCTCCGGTTCGGCGCCGCCGACGCGCCGGACACCCGCCGCGTGGTCGACGGCGTCGTCCGCGGCATCGGCGGCTACGGCAACTCGCTGGGCCTGCCCAACATCGGCGGCGAGACCGTCTTCGACGCGTGCTACGCCGGCAACCCGTTGGTGAACGCGATGTGCGTGGGCGTATTGCGCCAGGAGGACCTGCATTTGGCGTTCGCCTCGGGGGTGGGCAACAAGATCATCCTGTTCGGCGCGCGGACGGGGCTGGACGGCATCGGCGGCGTGTCGGTGCTGGCGTCGGACACGTTCGATGCCGAAAACTCCCGCAAGAAGCTGCCCTCGGTTCAAGTGGGCGACCCCTTCATGGAGAAGGTGCTCATCGAGTGCTGCCTCGAGCTGTACGTGGGCGGGCTGGTGATCGGCATCCAGGACCTCGGAGGCGCCGGATTGTCCTGTGCCACCTCGGAATTGGCGTCGGCCGGGGACGGTGGGATGGCGATCCAACTCGACACCGTCCCGCTGCGGACCACGCAGATGACCCCCGCGGAGGTGCTCTGCAGCGAGTCGCAGGAGCGCATGTGCGCGGTGGTCGCACCGGAAAACGTGGACGCCTTCCTGGCGGTGTGCCGCAAATGGGACGTGCTGGCCACCGTGATCGGCGAGGTCACCGACGGCGACCGGTTGCGGATCACCTGGCACGGCGAGACGGTCGTCGACGTGCCGCCGCGCACCGTCGCCCACGAGGGGCCGGTATACCAGCGTGCGGTCGCGCGCCCCGAATCGCAGGACGCCCTCAATGCGGACCGGTCAACGAGCCTGCCGCGGCCGGCCACCGGCGACGAGCTGCGCGCGACTTTGCTTGCGCTGCTGGGCAGTCCGCACCTGTGCAGCCGAGCGTTCATCACCGAGCAGTACGACCGCTACGTGCGCGGCAACACCGTGCTGGCCGAGCACGCCGACGGCGGCGTGCTGCGCGTCGACGAGTCCACCGGCCGCGGCATCGCGGTGTCGACCGACGCGTCGGGCCGCTATACGCTGCTTGATCCCTACGCCGGTGCGCAGCTGGCGCTGGCCGAGGCGTACCGCAACGTCGCCGTCACCGGTGCGACACCGGTCGCGGTGACCAACTGTCTCAACTTCGGCTCGCCCGAGGACCCCGGGGTGATGTGGCAGTTCTCGCAGGCGGTGCGGGGCCTGGCCGATGGCTGTGCGGCCCTGGGGATTCCGGTGACCGGCGGCAACGTGAGCTTCTACAACCAGACCGGGTCGGCGGCGATCCTGCCCACGCCGGTGGTCGGCGTGCTCGGCGTCTTGGAGGACGTCAGCCAACGTGTCCCCGTGTTTTTCGGCACCGAACCGGGCGAAACCCTGCTGCTGCTGGGCGATACGCGCGACGAGTTCGACGGTTCCGTCTGGGCCCAGGTGACCGCCGACCACCTGGGTGGGCTCCCGCCCGCCGTGGACCTGCCACGCGAGAAGCTGCTGGCCGAGGTGCTGACCTCGGCGTCGCGCGACGGGCTGGTGTCCGCCGCGCACGACCTGTCCGAGGGCGGCCTCGCGCAGGCCGTCGTCGAATCCGCGCTGGCGGGCGAAACCGGTTGCCGCATCGTGCTTCCCGAGGGCACAGACCCATTTGTGATGCTGTTTTCCGAGTCGGCGGGCCGGGTGCTGGTGGCGGTGCCACGCACCGAGGAGAGCCGGTTCCGTTCGATGTGCGAGGCGCGGGGGCTGCCCGCGGTCCGCATCGGCGTCGTCGATCAGGCCTCGGACGCGGTGGAGGTGCAGGGCTTGTTCACGGTGTCGCTGGCGGAGCTGCGCGAGACCTCCGAGGCGGTGCTGCCGCGATTCTTTGGATGAGCGCAACCACGAGCGCGCACCGGAGCGCCGGGCGCGTCTCGTTAGGGGTTGATGGTGTAGTCGCCCACTTGGCGGCCCCACACGTAGTCGACGGCGAACGGTGAGCCGATTTCGATGTGGTTGTAGGGGGCAAGGCTCGCGCCGACGTCCATCACCAGAAGCGGCGCCGGCCATAGTTGTCGAGTGATCGGCTGCCAACAACCCGGCCGTCCGCCCGGTCCCCCTCTGGCGTTGGTCCGCGGCAGGTTCTCCGGATAAATGTACGGGTTGGGCGCCCCGGCGATGGCGCCGCCCGAGTGCGCCCCCAGCGAGTAGCCGTTGTTGCTGAGGTCGGCGTAGACCTTGGGCGCGACGTCGTGGTAATTGCGGATGGTGCAAAAGATTTCGGGGCTGTACTTGTCCAGCAGCTGGCTGAAGGTGACCAGATCGGCGGCCCCGCGCGCCAGGTAGGGTCCGCCCCGCCCGAAGACGTCCGCGGCGGTGTTGCCCAGCCCGGCGGCCGCCAGCAGCGCCGCGTCGAGGTCGCCTTGCTGGCGGTCGAGCGTGCGCGCCGTGGTCACCGCGTGGTCGAGCGCCTCCCACAGGTCCGGTGCGGCGTCGGCGTAGACGTCACTCAGGGCTGCCAACCGCTGAATGTCGGTGCGGATTGCGGGCATCCGCGGGTTCAGGTCGTCGAGGATGGCGTTGCCGTCGATCAGCGAGCCGCCGAACTTTTGGCCCAACCCCGTCAGCGCCTGCGCGGCCGCGCTGAGCGTCAGGTTGACCTTGACCGGATCGACCTTCTCGGCGATCGAGGTCAGCGTCTCGAACAGCGTGTTGAACTCGGTCGTCACCGACGTCGCGTCGATGACGGTCGACGGCGTGATGGATTGGGCCGCAGGGTGTTTCGGCGAGGTCAACGCGACGTACTTGTTGCCGAACACCGTGGTCGCCTTGACGGCGGCGGCCACGTTGGCCGGAATCAGCTTGACGTATTTCGGAGTGACATCCAGCGTCACCTTCGCCGCCGGCTTGCCGTCACGGGTGATCTCGGAGATGCCGGCCACTCGCCCGATCTGGACGCCGTTGTAGGTGACCTTGGAACCGGGGTCCATCACCAGCCCCGCCCGCGGGGCCACCATCGTCAGCCTCGTGTTCGGCGCGAGATCGCCCCGGAATTGCAAGTACAGGACCAACCCGACCAGCCCCATGACCACGATGGTCACGAGCCCGACGGTCTTGTACGGTGGCCGCGCCCCCAGGCGACGAGGCTCCATGGTTCTGAGACCCTAAGGTATGGCCGCCCGTCAACGAGCCGATCCGGCACAGACTCGGCACGCCGTGTTGGCCGTCGAGGACTGGTTGCGTGACGAATCTCGCCCGGCGCCCGACCGGGACGCTGTGGCGACGGCGGTTCGGCTCACCGCACGCACGCTGGCCGCGCTGGCGCCGGGCGCCAGCGTCGAGCTCCGGGTCCCGCCGTTCGCCGCGGTGCAATGCATCCCCGGCCCCAGGCACACCCGCGGCACGCCACCGAATGTGGTGGAGACCGATCCCCGGACCTGGCTGCTGCTGGCCACCGGGCTGTTGGCGCTCGGGGAGGCGCAGGCCACCGGGGCGTTGACGCTGTCGGGTGCCCGGGCGGGTGAAATCGACCACTGGCTGCCCCTGTTCGACGTGGGCTGAAGATAACCCTGAACTGCACCTTTAGGGTTATCGGAGGGCTTTTCGGCGCTCAACACGCGCACCGGATTCGGCGCTCGGGCCATCGTGCCCGTAGACTCCGTTACGTCACCAATCGTTCGCCAGGGAGCCGCCGAACCGTGACCGTCGCTGGACCAGAAGCACCCGAGCACGACCTGAACTCCCCCCGTGAAGAGTGTGGCGTATTCGGGGTCTGGGCCCCGGGCGAGGAAGTCGCCAAACTCACCTACTACGGCCTGTACGCGCTGCAGCATCGCGGGCAGGAAGCCGCGGGTATCGCGGTCGCCGACGGATCCCAGGTGCTGGTCTTCAAAGACCTGGGCCTGGTCAGCCAGGTGTTCGACGAGCAGACGCTGGCCGCGATGCACGGCCACGTCGCCATCGGGCACTGCCGCTACTCCACCACGGGCGACACCACGTGGGAAAACGCCCAGCCGGTCTTCCGCAACACCGCGGCCGGCACCGGGGTTGCGTTGGGCCACAACGGGAATCTGGTCAACACCGCCGACCTTGCCGCGCGTGCCCGCGCCGCGGGGTTGATCGGCACCCGATGCCCGGCCCCCGCCACGACGGACTCCGACATCCTGGGCGCGTTGCTCGCCCACGGCGCGGCCGATTCCACCCTGGAGCGGGCGGCGCTGGAGCTGCTGCCGACCGTGCGCGGCGCGTTCTGCCTGACGTTCATGGACGAGAACACGCTGTATGCGTGCCGCGATCCGCATGGGGTGCGGCCGCTTTCGCTCGGGCGGCTCGATCGCGGCTGGGTGGTGGCCTCCGAAACGGCCGCGCTCGACATCGTCGGCGCCTCGTTCGTCCGCGACATCGAGCCGGGCGAACTGCTGGCGATCGACGCCGACGGTGTGCGTTCGACGCGTTTCGCCAACCCGGAGCCCAAGGGCTGCGTCTTTGAATACGTCTACCTGGCGCGGCCGGACAGCACGATCGCCGGCCGGTCCGTGCACGCCACCCGGGTGGATATCGGCCGCCGGCTGGCGCGCGAATGCCCGGTTGACGCCGACCTGGTGATCGGCGTGCCGGAATCGGGCACCCCCGCCGCCGTCGGATACGCGCAGGAGTCCGGCATTCCGTACGGGCAGGGCCTGATGAAGAACGCTTACGTCGGGCGCACCTTCATCCAGCCGTCGCAGACCATCCGCCAGCTCGGCATCCGGCTGAAGCTCAATCCGCTCAAAGAGGTGATCCGCGGCAAGCGGCTCATCGTCGTCGATGACTCGATCGTGCGGGGAAACACCCAGCGCGCGCTGCTGCGCATGCTGCGCGAAGCCGGCGCCGTCGAAGTGCACGTGCGCATCGCCTCGCCCCCGGTGAAATGGCCCTGTTTCTACGGCATCGACTTCCCGTCGCCGGCCGAGTTGATCGCCAACGCCGTCGAAGACAAGGAGGAGATGCTCGAGGCGGTACGGCACGCCATCGGGGCGGACACGCTGGGCTACATCTCGCTGCGGGGACTGGTCGCGGCCTCCGAGCAGCCCGCGTCACGGCTGTGCACCGCCTGCTTCGACGGCAAGTATCCGATCGAGCTGCCCGACGAGACCGCGCTGGGCAAGAACGTCATCGAGCACATGCTCGCCAACGCCGCGCGCGGGGCCGGGCTCGACGATCTGACGCCCGACGAAGTGCCGGTCGTCCGCTGACGAAATCCGCTCGCAGCACTTCAAAGACGTTTGATACCGGCGGTGAGCGCCGCCCGGTAGCCTTTACCGCGATGACGGATCCCGGAAAAAGCCCCGGACGAGAACCGGGCAGCCAGGGCATTACATACGCGTCCGCTGGGGTGGACATTGAAGCCGGTGAACGCGCCGTCGACTTGTTCAAGCCGCTGGCCACCAAGGCCACCAGGCCCGAGGTGCGCGGCGGGCTCGGCGGATTCGCCGGCCTGTTCGCTCTGCGCGGCGACTACCGGGAGCCGGTGCTGGCCGCCTCCACCGATGGCGTCGGCACCAAGCTGGCGGTCGCGCAGGCGATGGACAAGCACGACACCGTCGGCCTCGACCTGGTCGCGATGGTGGTCGACGACCTCGTCGTCTGCGGCGCCGAGCCGCTGTTCCTGCAGGACTACATCGCGGTCGGCCGGACCGTGCCGGAACGCCTGAGCGCGATCGTCAGCGGCATCGCCGAGGGATGTGTGCGGGCCGGCTGCGCGCTACTGGGCGGCGAAACCGCCGAACACCCCGGCCTGATGGAACCGGACCACTACGACATCTCGGCCACCGGCGTCGGCGTCGTCGAGGCCGACGACATCCTGGGGCCCGACCGCGTCAAGCCCGGCGACGTCATCATCGCGCTGGGCTCTTCGGGCCTGCATTCCAACGGATACTCGTTGGCCCGCACGGTCCTGCTCGAGATCGACCGGATGAATCTGGCGGGTTACGTGGAGGAGTTCGGCCGCACCCTGGGCGAAGAACTGTTGGAACCCACCCGGATTTACGCCAAAGACTGCCTGGCGCTGACCGCCGAAACCCATGTCCGCACCTTCTGCCACGTCACCGGCGGTGGGCTGGCCGGCAACCTGCAACGCGTGATCCCGCCCGGGCTGGTCGCCGAGGTCGACCGCGGCACCTGGACGCCCGCGCCGGTGTTCGCCATGATCGCCCAGCGTGGCCGGGTGGCGCGTGAGGAGATGGAAAAGACGTTCAACATGGGCGTCGGCATGATCGCCGTTGTCGCTCCGGAAGACACCGACCGCGCCTTGGCCATATTGACCGCGCGGCACCTGGACTGCTGGGTGTTGGGCACCGTCGGCAAAGGCGGAAAAGAAGGCCCGCGGGCCAAGCTGGTCGGGCAGCACCCGAGGTTTTAGCGGTGCCAGTCGTCCTGGTCGCTCCATGAATTGTCTGAGCCTTCGTCGTCCAGCTCGGTGGACCCTTCGGCGCCGGTTCCTGACAGCTCGCGCTGAAGCCGCTCGAAGTCGGTCTGCGGGGAACTGTATTTAAGTTCTCGTGCAACCTTGGTCTGCTTTGCCTTAGCCCGGCCGCGGCCCATGGGGGAACCCCCTCGCGCAATAACGGAGCGGCCTAACAAGTAGGCGGCCCCGATCTCTTGGTCTCGTTATTGTCCTGCCGACAGTTTACCGTGCCCCATGGTCGGGTGTTGGTGACCCCTGCCCGCTGTGGCGGACGTCGCGGCGATCATCTCGTTCCGCCGCGCAACCGCTCGACGGCCAGCCGTCCGGCTCCGATGTGTTCGGTGCCGGGTAGGGAATCGGCGTCGATTGCGGCGGCGACCGCGGCCTGCGGGCCGGTCGCCAGTTCGGCGTCGGCCGGCAGCCCACGCTTGAGCAGTGCCAGCGCCACCGGCCCAAGGTCCACATGCTCGACCACGGTTCCGAGGCGTCCGACGGCGCGGCCGCCGGCGAGCACCGCGTCCCCCGTCGAGGGCCGTTCCACCGAGCCATCGAGGTGCAGCAACACCAGCACCCGGGGCGGTCTACCCAAGTTGTGCACCCGCGCGACGGTCTCCTGCCCGCGGTAGCAACCTTTGTTCAGATGCACGGCTCCCTCGCCGGGACCACCGATCCACCCCACCTCGTGGGGGATCGTGCGCTCATCGGTGTCGACGCCGAGCCGCGGGCGCAGCGCTGCCACCCGGTGAGCTTCAAAGGCCCACACCCCGGCCGGCCGCACGCCGGCCTGCGCCAAGCGCCCCCGCCAGTCGGCCGACTCGCTGCGCGGCACCACCAGGTCCAGTTCGATCGGGTCGGCAAGCGTGCCGGGCATCCGCCGCGCAAAGCCACCGCCCGCGACTGGAACCGCGGTCAGCTCGGCGGGCAGGGCGTCCAGGCCGAGCGCGTCGAGCACCGCCCGGTCAGCCAGCCGCGGACCCAGCAGCGACAGCACCGCCATGTCCGCGCCGCCCGGGGTGACCTCCGACCAGAACACCATCTTGCGCAGGTACTCCAGCAGCGGGTCACCCCGCCAGGGTTCGGTGTCGAGGTAGGTCACGCCACCCAGCTCCGTCTGGATCCAGTGGTCCTCGACCCGGCCCTGGCCGTCGAGGCTCAGGTTCTGCGTGCTGGCGCCCTCGGGCAGTTCGCTCACGTGCTGGGTGGAGATGCTGTGCAGCCAGGCCTGCCGGTCTTTGCCGGTCAGGGTGAGCACCGCGCGGTGCGAGCGGTCGATCAACACCGCGTCGGTTTCGGCCGCTCGCTGCTCGCCCAGGGGATCGCCGTAATGCCAGACGGCGCCCGCGTCGGGGCCGGGATCTGGTGCGGGAACTGCGGTCACAGGTCAACTCTACGGGCCGGCGCCGGTTAGGCTTGTCGCCCATGGTGATGGGTGTGATCGTCACGCTGGACGGGCAGACACATCCGCCGGGTGCCCCGCTGCTGCACGCCGACGACCTGGCCGCGGTTCGCGGCGACGGCATCTTCGAGACGCTGCTGGTGCGCGACGGCCGGGCGTGCCTGGTCGAGTCGCACCTGCAGCGGTTGACCCAGTCGGCCAAATCGATGGACCTGCCCGAGCCGGAGCTCGCGAGCTGGCGGCATGCCATCGGGGAGGCGACACGGCGGTGGGTCGCGGGCTCCGCCGACGAAGGCGCGATGCGCTTGATCTACAGCCGCGGCCGCGAGGGCGGTTCGGCGCCGACGGCCTACGTGATGGTCAACGCCGTCCCGGAGAGGGTGACCGCGGTTCGCCGCGAGGGGGTCGCGGCGATCACGCTGAACCGCGGATTGCCCGCCACCGGCATCGACGCCATGCCGTGGCTGCTGGCCGGCGCCAAGACGTTGTCGTATGCGGTCAACATGGCCGTCCTGCGTCATGCCACCCGACGGGGCGCCGGCGATGTCATCTTCGTCAGCTCCGACGGCTACATCCTGGAAGGCCCGCGCTCGACGGTGGTGATCGCGACCGAATCCGAAGCGGGCGCAGCGGGGAATCCGTGCCTGCTGACACCGCCACCGTGGTATCCGATCCTGCGCGGCACCACGCAGCAGGCCCTCTTCGAGGTGGCCAGGGCCAAGGGCTACGACTGCGACTATCGCGCGCTGCGCGTCCCTGATCTGCTTGCAGCCCAAGGGATTTGGTTAGTCTCCAGCATGACCCTGGCCGCTCGCGTGCACACGCTCGACGGCCGGCGACTGCCCCCGTCCCCGATGGCCGCCGAATTCGCCGAACTCGTCGACGCCGCGATCGTCAGCGATCGCTAAGCGCTGAATTCTGTTGTCGGCTAGCGGAATGGCCGGTACGGTCGGCCGTACACAGGGAAGGAGGTGGTCCGCGAAATTGATAGCTTCATGGACATGTGAGGTGGCTACGAGTTAGCTGCATTGGCTCGGAAAAGTCGGCGCAATGCACGCTGGCGAATTCCCCGTAGCCACCCGGCCCCCGAGTTCCGGTCTGTCCAACCGAGAGCCTTGCTCGGGGGCCGCTCCATGTCATGACACCGCGCGGATAGCTATCCGGCGAAGCGCGACAGTCGCGCCGAAAGGTGCGGCACCAGGCCGCCGTCGGCGTCCACCCGTTCCTCGACGTAGGCCAGGTCACCGCCTTCGACGATGCCGTAGAGCCGCTTGGCGCCGCCGACCAGCAGGCCCGACCGGCTGCGGGCCAGCGCATCGGTCGCCAACTCCCACGACGACTGGGTGCGCGGCCGGCCGTAGAACAATTCGATGTAGCCGGCCGAATGAGCCAGCAACAACTCGATGGCCTGGGATTCGCTCGGGTCGTAGGGGTCGCGCACAAAGCGCCAAAAGCCCGTCTCGCGCAGGCCAGGTTCCTGGTAGTCGCCCTTGTCGTCGAGCCGCCAGGACCGGGCTTCCCAATTGAGGTAGTCGCCGCCGTCATGCGAGACGACGATCTGTTGACCGAACCGGTAGTCCCCGTCGTTTCCGCGGCCCTCGCCCTCGCCGCGCCACACGCCGACCAGCGGCAGCAACGCCAGCAGCGCGTCGTTGAGGTTGGCGCCTTCGCGCAGGTTCGCCGTGTCGGCGGGAACCGGCAGATCGTCGAAGGCGGGGATGTTGCGGGACGCGGTGACCTTGGCGCGCTCGGCAGCGGCGGCCACGGCGCGGTCACCGGAACCCGCCGGCCCGTCGGGGCCCTCGCCGGAGGTCGTGCGCCGCTCCTCAGCATCGCTGCGCTCTGCATCGTCGCCGGCACGGGTCACGATTCGTCAGTGATGAGCCGGTAGAGCGTGTACAGCGCGAACCACGAAATGACCACGACTGACACGACCAGCATGATCTCGAAGAAGAGCACCACGGCGACGAGTCTATTCTTCCCTGGGCTCCCCGGGGGACAACCCGGTCGGCGGCCGGTCCGTCAGGCGATCTTGACGTCCACCTCGTGGATGCCCGCGCCGGACGGCGTCACCACGGCGTCGCCGTTGCCGACCGGGGACAGCGCGCGCAGCGTCCAGGATCCCGGCGCGGCGAAGAAGCGGAAGTCACCGGTGGCCGACGCGACCACCTCGGCGGTGAACTCGTCCGACGAGTCCAGCAAGCGGACGAACGCCCCACCCACTGTTTGGCCGTCGCGGTCCACGACGCGGCCGGTGATCACCGTTTCCTTCTCCAGATCGACGCCGGCGGGCAACGTCTGTCCTTGCTTCGGTCCAGAGCACATATCAGCTTCCCAACTCGATCGGGGCACCCACCAGGGAGCCGTATTCCGTCCAACTGCCGTCGTAGTTCTTGACGTTCTTATGCCCGAGCAATTCCTGCAGGACGAACCAGGTGTGCGACGAACGCTCCCCGATCCGGCAGTACGCGATGGTTTCTTTCGTGCCGTCCAGTCCGGCGTTGGCGTACAGCTTGGCCAACTCCTCGTCGGACTTGAAGGTGCCGTCCTCGTTGGCGGCCTTGCTCCACGGAACGTTGAGCGCGCCGGGGATGTGACCCGGCCGCTGGCTCTGCTCCTGCGGCAGGTGCGCCGGCGCGAGGATCTTGCCCGAAAATTCGTCGGGCGAACGCACGTCGACCAGGTTCTTGACGTTGATGGCCGCGATGACCTCGTCACGGAAGGCCCGGATGGTGTTGTCCGGCGGGGCCGCGGTGTAGGAGGTGGCCGGTCTGCTGACGGTGTCGGTGGACAGCGGGCGCCCATCGAGCTCCCACTTCTTGCGGCCGCCGTCGAGCAGCTTGACGCCGACGTGGCCGTACAGCTTGAAGTACCAGTAGGCGTAGGCGGCGAACCAGTTGTTGTTGCCGCCGTAGAGGATCACGGTGTCGTCGTTGGAAATGCCGCGGTCGGACAGCAGCTTGGAGAACTGCTGCGCGTCGACGAAGTCACGTTTGACCGGGTCCTGCAAGTCGGTGCGCCAGTCCAGCCTGATCGCGCCGGCGATGTGGCCGGTGTCGTAGGCGCTGGTGTCCTCGTCGACCTCGACGAAGACGACGTTCGGGGCGTTGAGATTGCTCTCGGCCCAGTCCGCGGAGACCAGGACGTCGGAGCGTGCCATGGGGATTCCTTTCGATTGCTTCTGACGAATGGTTTAAGCGGGAGTGGGCCGGAAGCGTGCGACCAGCGGGTAGAGCTGGCAGCCCAGGCAGATGCCGAAGGCCGCGTTCAGGAAGGCGGCCACCAGCGCGGCCGCGGTGGCGACGACGCCCACCAAGAAAGCGCCGGCGGCGAACGCGACGATGCCGACGACCGCGAAGGTCAGCCCGACGAGTTGGGCGAACTTCAGCGGCGCCACCGGTTCGCGCTCCGTGACGGGTCCCAGCCGGGGCGCAAGGACGCCGGCGAACACGCGCCCGTAGGGGTGCCGGCGCGGGCCGCCGACGGCGCCGATCGCAAAGACGACGGCCTGCGCGCCGAGAATGACAGCGGCCGCCAGCGGACTGGCGGCCGAAGCGATGAGCGCGAGCACCAGGGCTGCGGAGGTGACCCAGGCGGCGAACCTGGGTCCGCGGACGTCGACGCGGTCCGGCTGCACGACGGTGTTGCTGCTCGACACGGTGCTACTCCTAAAAAATCTTGTGGCGCGAAAAGGGGGAGGCACGCCGCGGTGGGGGCTCCGGGGCTGCTCCGAGCGCGCGCGGGCGCGGCTATTCAGCAGCTACAGCGACAGCAACAGCAACAACCCGCGATGCGGCACAGATCAACTGCGCGACGCTTGGTGAGCATGGGCTCGAGGCGGGTTGACACGTCGATCAGCTTACCCAATGACACGGCGCTCAAGCCAACAGCGGTTGCAGCGCCGACCGCAGATCGGCGGCCTTGGGCACGCCGGACGCCCGGTACCGCTGTCGCCCGTCGGCATCGAAGATCAACGTGGTGGGCAGCGACAGCACCGAAAACCGCCGGGCTGTCCCCGGATTGGCATCGAGGTCGATCTCGACGTGGGCCACGTCGCCCAGGTCCTCGCAGACCTGACCGACCACTCGACGGACGCGATCGCAGGGGCCGCACCACGGGGCGCTGAAATGCACGACGGTCGGCCCGCTGCGGGACAGGCCCAGGTCCGCGGTGTCGGGGCCGGCGCCCCGGTCGGGATGAATCTCCCGGATGCTTCCCGAGCGGCGCGTCAACAACCATCCCGCGAGGGTTGCCACGACGACCGCCGCTACGGTCGCGGCGATAACGGTGGTCATCATGACTGCTTAAACCCCTCGAGCGTGATCGTTACTCCCCGGGCGATGCCTTCGATGATGACGTCGGAGCCGCGCGCACCCACGGTTTGGGGCGCCACGCCGAACGGAAGCCGCTGATCGGGCAGCCTGGCGCTGAACGCATGAAGCACCGCGTCCCGCTTGTCGTCCGGAACGGTTTGATTGGCGGTGTCGGGTCCGGTGAGGACGCCGGTGGGGGTGAACACCAGCGTCGCCTGGTCGTCGTCGGCGATGGAAAGGTCCACCGAAACGCTGACCCGGTGGTCGAAGTTGGCCGACTTCGGCGTGCCGCTGAACACCAGCCCGTGGCTGCCGGAGATCCCGGATTCGGTGGTGCCGCCGGTGGCGTCGTTGGTTTCCTGCGGTGGCGCCTCGACCATGAGGTCGCCGATTCCCATGTACCGGCCCAGGTGCATCGAGTCGATGATGATGCGGCTCTCCAGCTTGCCCACCGGCAGCTTCGCGTCGGGCCTGATCAGCCACGACGCGTAGGTCAGGTCGATCGAATGCATGGTGGCCTCGAGGGTGGCCTTGCCGACCATCGCGTGATCGACGGCGTTGGCCTTGATCTCCAGCTCGTTGTAGTGCTCGCGCAACGCCTGCGGGATGAAGGGGAACGCCAGGATGGCGACGAACGGGTCGGAGCCCAGCTGGGCCGCTTTGCGCACGTTGGACGACAGCCGGTATTCGGCGTAGATGCTGGTTCCGTAGTCGACGCCGACGGCGCCGATGACGACCACGGCCACGGCGATCACCGCTGCCGTCACACCGATCAACACCTTGCGCATCCGCATATTGTGGCGCAGCTCCCGGCGTTCGCATTGCCCCGGACCACCCGGTGGCAGGGTTCACACCGCCTTTACACCGGGCCAAAGCCCAGGTGGCACGTTATCGTTAGATGGCCTGGCAACTAACGCCTGATGGCGTGACGAATTGGGAGATGCCTTTCCCACGAGCTGGAGGGGCTTGTTGGAGCTATTACTGCTGACCTCGGAGCTGCACCCCGACCCGGTCCTGCCGTCGTTGTCGCTGCTTCCCCACACCGTCCGGACGGCGCCGCCAGAACCATCCTCGTTGCTTGAGGCCGGGACCGCGGACGCCGTGCTCGTCGACGCGCGCACCGACCTGTCGTCCGCGCGCGGTCTGTGCCGGCTGTTGAGCACCGCGGGCCGCTCGGTCCCCGTCCTGGCCGTGGTGAGCGAAGGCGGCCTGGTGGCGGTCAGCGCCGACTGGGGGCTCGACGAGATCCTGCTGCCCAGCACCGGACCAGCCGAGATCGACGCCAGGCTACGGCTGGTCATCGGCCGCCGTGGCGGCCTGGCCGACCAGGAGAGCGCGGGCAAGGTGAGCCTCGGCGAACTGGTGATCGACGAGGGCACCTACACCGCGAGGCTGCGGGGCCGCCCGCTCGACCTCACCTACAAGGAGTTCGAGCTGCTGAAGTACCTGGCGCAGCACGCCGGCCGGGTGTTCACCCGCGCGCAGCTGCTGCACGAGGTGTGGGGATACGACTTCTTCGGCGGCACCCGCACCGTCGATGTGCATGTGCGTCGACTGCGCGCCAAACTCGGCCCCGAGTACGAGGCATTGATCGGCACGGTGCGCAACGTGGGTTACAAGGCCGTTCGGCCGGCGCGGGGGCGGGCGCCGATCGCCGACCCCACCGAAGCCGAAGCCGCCGACGGCGCCGAATCCGGCGCCGAGGATCTGCAAGACCCGCTGGGCGACCCGCTGCGCAGTCAGTGACCACGCCCGACTGGCGCCTCACGCTGACCGCCGACGAGCAGCGGCAAGTGCGCGAACTCGTCACGGCGGCAACGGAATTCGACGGGATAGCCCCCGTGGGTGAACAGGTGCTGCGCGAGCTTGGGCAGGACCGCACCGAGCATCTGCTGGTTGCCGGCGCCGCGGAAGACGCCGCCGGCACGGTCGTCGGTTACCTCAATCTGAGCCCACCGCGCGACGGGGGCGCCGGGATGGCGGAGCTGGTGGTGCATCCGCGGGCCCGCCGGCGCGGTGTGGGCGCGGCGATGGGACGCGCCGCGCTGGCCAGGTCGGCCGGGCGCAACCAGTTCTGGGCGCACGGCACGCTGGCGCCGGCCCGGGCGACCGCCTCCGCGCTCGGCCTGGTCGCGGTGCGAGAACTCGTCCAGATGCGGCGCACCCTGCGTGACACCCCCGATCCGGGGCCGCCGGTGGCCGGGGTGCGGATCCGCGCCTACGAGGGCACGTCCGACGACGCGGAGCTGCTGCGCGTCAACAACGCCGCGTTCGCACACCACCCCGAACAGGGCGGCTGGACCGAAGTCGAGCTGGCGGAGCGGCGCGGCGAACCGTGGTTCGACCCCGCCGGCCTGTTCCTGGCGTTCGGCGCCCCCGATAGCGATCAAGTGGGCCGGCTACTGGGCTTCCATTGGACGAAGGTGCACCTCGACCAACCGGGCCTGGGCGAGGTCTACGTCGTCGGCGTTGACCCGTCGGCCCAGGGCCGCGGCCTCGGTCAGGCGTTGACGGCCACCGGAATTCAGTGGCTGGCACGCCGGCTGGCGGGTTCCCCCGACCCCGCCGTGATGCTTTATGTGGAGTCGGACAACGTCGCGGCGGTGCGGACCTACCGGCGCTTGGGCTTCACCACCCACAGCGTCGACACCGCCTACGCGTCGATCACCAGCTGACCGAAGCCGATTATTCATCCCGCATTCACCTCTACGGGCTTCTGTGTGCCGGATCGGCGCATACTTTCGCGGTGTCTTGGCAACCTCTCTTTGGAAGATGGCCGGCGGCGCCCGGATGCGTCCGAAGTGAGTCAGAAAGCGAGATCGGTGAGGCTCGACGGAAAGGGCAGGGCGCTGACGGCGGTGGCGTTGGCGGCGGCGGTTTGCGGTGGGACGGCCTGCGGCAGCGACGACAACCGTCGCGGCGCCGTGGCGACGTCCATCCCGGGGTCCGCCGGCACCGCGGGATGCGGCGGCAAAAACAGGCTGACGGCGGAGGGCTCGACCGCTCAACAGAACGCGATCGCGCTGTTCAACCAGGTGTGGGGCCAGTACTGCCCGGGCAAGGGCGTCGCGTACAACCCGACCGGTTCAGGCGCCGGCCGCGAGCAGTTCGTCGCCGGCCATGTCGACTTCGCGGGAGCGGACTCGCCGCTGGTTGCGGATCAGATCGGCCCCGCCGCCAAGCGCTGCGACGGGAACCCGGCGTGGGACCTGCCGCTGGTGTTCGGGCCGGTCGCGTTGGTGTACAACCTGCCGGGCGTTCCGAGGTTGGTCGTCAGCAGTGACGCCCTGGCCAAGGTCTTCAGCGGCAGGATCACGGCCTGGAATGACCCGGTACTCGCGGCGCTGAATCCCGGTGTGGCCCTGCCCGATACCAAAGTCGTGCCGATCTACCGGGCGGATTCGTCGGGCACGACCGACAACGTCCAGAAATATCTGACGGCCGCCGCGCCGCAGAGCTGGACCCGCGGGGTCGGCACCGAATTTCAGGGCGGCGTCGGCGAAGGGGCGACAAAGTCGGCCGGTGTGGTCCAGGCCGTGCGGACCACACCGGGCGCCATCGGGTACGTCGAGAAAGGCTTTGCCGATCAGGCGGGTGTGCCTTACGCGCTGATCGACACCGGAAACGGCGTGGTTCAGCTCACGAACGACACGGCCGGCAACGCCATCCAAGCGGCCAGGTTCGTGGCCGATGGCAACGACCTGGTGCTGGACCTGAACTCGATGTATGCCTCGCAGCGGCCGGGCACATACCCGTTGGTGCTGGCCACCTACGAGATTGTGTGCTCGA
This sequence comes from Mycobacterium heidelbergense, assembly GCF_010730745.1. Lineage (NCBI taxonomy): Bacteria > Bacillati > Actinomycetota > Actinomycetes > Mycobacteriales > Mycobacteriaceae > Mycobacterium > Mycobacterium heidelbergense. The sequence continues at coordinate 2,787,504 of NZ_AP022615.1, forward strand.
AGGGCTACGACCCGGACACGTCCACCGCGATCAAGTCGTTCCTTACCGTGGCCGCCAACAACGGGCAGGCCGGGCTTGCGTCCGCCGGTTATGTTCCGCTGCCCGATAAGGTCAAGGAGCGATTGGTTACCGCGATCAACGCCCTGCAGTGACCAATGGGCGCAAGGAGCGAAAGCAGAACTGTGACGGGATCACAGTGACACAGCCAAACCCGTCCGCCGCGGGTTCGGGTGCGGTGGTTGCTGCGCCCCTGCCCGAGTCGCCGGTGGTACCGATCAGCCCCTGGGGGCGCGCCCAGCCGCGGCTGGGGGACAGGGTGTTTCGCCGGCTGGCGCAGGCTTCGGGTGTCCTCGTCGTCGTTCTGATCGCCGCGGTCGGCGGATTCTTGTTGCTGCGCGCACTGCCGGCCCTGAAGCGCAACCGGGAGAACTTCTTCAGCTACGGCGGCAATTGGGTCACCACCGACACCTCGGCGATGCACTTCGGGATCTTCGACCTGCTGCAGGTGACGGCGTTCGTGTCGTTGTTCGCGTTGATCCTGGCCATGCCGGTCGCCTTGGGCGTTGCCCTCTTCATCACGCAGTACGCCCCGCGGCGGGTCGCCGGATCGCTGGCCTATGCGGTCGATCTCCTGGCCGCGGTCCCCTCGATCATCTATGGCGCGTGGGGCCTGTACGTAGTGGCGCCGCAACTGAGACCCGTCGCCACCTGGCTGAATCAGACCCTGGGGTGGTGCTTCCTGTTCGCCACCGGCAATGCGTCGGTGGCCGGTGGCGGCACCATCTTCACCGGCGGGATCGTTCTGGCGGTGATGATCCTGCCGATCATCACCGCGGTGACTCGCGAAGTGTTCGTGCAGACACCGCACGACCAGATCGAGGCCGCGCTGGCGCTCGGCGCCACGCGTTGGGAAGTCGTCAAGACAACCGTGCTGCCGTTCGGGCGATCCGGCTACCTCAGCGGCGCGATGCTGGGCCTGGGCCGTGCCATGGGCGAGACGGTCGCGCTGCTGATCATTTTGCGGGGCACCCAGGCCGCGTTCGGCTGGTCGTTGTTCGACGGCGGTTCCACCTTCGCGACCAAAATCGCGGCCACCGCGGCGGAATTCGAGGATCAATTCAAGGCCGGCGCGTACCTCGCCGCGGGATTGGTGCTTTTCCTGCTGACCTTTCTGGTCGACGCGCTGGCGCGTGGCGTTGTCGTTGGAGCCGGGAGCGGGAGCAGCCGATGACCTCGATGCTGGACCGTCCGCTCAAGGCGCGGGCGTTCTCGGGGGTGGGCCGGCGTCGTCGGGTCGCGAACAACGCGGCGACCGCGTTGGTGATGGCGTCGATGGTGATCGCCGTGGCGCCCTTGCTGTGGGTGCTGTGCTCGGTAGTTGCCAAGGGATTCAAGGCGATTGCTTCAACCACGTGGTGGACGCACTCGCAAGCCGGTATGATGGCCTTCGTGGCGGGCGGCGGCGCTTACCACGCGATCGTCGGCACGTTGCTGCAGGGACTGGTGTGCGCCGCTCTCTCGGTCCCCTTCGGCATCATGGTGGCGATCTATCTGGTCGAATACGGCGGCGGCACCCCGCTGGGCAGGTTGGCCACGTTCATGGTGGACATCCTGTCCGGTGTGCCCTCGATCGTGGCGGCGTTGTTCGTCTACGCGGCGTGGGTGGCGACGCTGGGGTTTCCCCGTTCCGAGTTCGCGGTGTCGTTGGCGCTGGTCTTGTTGATGCTGCCGGTGATCGTGCGGGCCACCGAGGAGATGCTGCGGATTGTCCCGGTGGACCTGCGTGAGGCCAGCTACGCGCTGGGGATCCCGAAGTGGAAGACCATCGCCAGGGTCGTGATTCCCACCGGGCTGTCCGGCATCGTCACCGGGATCATGCTGGCGGTGGCCAGAGTGATGGGTGAGACGGCCCCGCTGCTGATCCTCGTCGGTTATTCGCAGTCGATGAACTTCGACATCTTCCGCGGGTTCATGGGGTCGCTGCCCGGCATGATGTACAACCAGACGTCGGCCGGCGCGGGCGTCAACCCCGTGCCCACGGAGCGGTTGTGGGGCGCGGCGCTAACCCTCATTCTGGTGATCGCGGTCATCAACATCGGGGCCAGGGTGATCGCGAGGATCTATGCCCCCAGGAAGTCGTAGGCAGGAGCGTCAGTGGCCAAGCGGTTGGACCTCAAAGCCGTCAACATCTATTACGGGTCGTTCAAGGCGGTCGCCGATGTGACGCTGTCGGTGCTGCCCCGCAGCGTGACAGCGTTCATTGGGCCGTCGGGCTGCGGCAAGACGACCGTGCTGCGCACGCTGAACCGGATGCATGAGGTGATCCCCGGCGCCCGGGTCGAGGGCAGCGTGCTGCTCGACGACCAGGACATCTACGGTCCCGGCATCGACCCGGTCGGTGTGCGCCGGGCGATCGGGATGGTGTTCCAGCGGCCAAACCCGTTCCCCGCCATGTCGATTCGCGACAACGTGGTCGCCGGCCTGAAGCTGCAGGGTGTGCGCAATCGGAAGCTGCTCAACGAGACGGCCGAGTACTCGCTGCGCGGCGCGAACCTGTGGGACGAGGTCAAGGATCGGTTGGACAAGCCCGGCGGCGGATTGTCCGGCGGCCAGCAGCAGCGCTTGTGCATCGCGCGGGCCATCGCCGTGCAACCCGACGTGTTGCTGATGGACGAGCCGTGCTCGGCGCTGGACCCGATCTCGACGATGGCCATCGAGGAGCTGATCAGCGAGTTGAAGCAGGACTACACCATCGTCATCGTCACCCACAACATGCAACAGGCCGCCCGGGTGAGCGATCTGACGGCGTTCTTCAACCTGGAAGCCGTCGGGAGGCCCGGCCGGCTGGTGGAGATCGACGACACCGAAAAGATCTTCTCCAATCCGACCCAGAAGGCGACCGAGGACTACATCTCCGGCCGGTTCGGCTGACCCGACCGCGAGTCGGGCCCATCGGTTCCAGCCCGCTAGCCGGAGACGGGTTTCGTGTCGTCTTCCGGAAGGCTGCCGGTCGCCTGGAAGATGACGCGCCGCGCCACCTCCACGGCGTGGTCGGCGAAGCGCTCGTAGAAGCGGCCGAGCAACGTCACGTCGACGGCCGCCGCCACGCCGTGTTTCCATTCCCGGTCCATGAGCACCGAGAACAGATGCCGGTGCAGGTCGTCCATGGCGTCGTCTTCTTCGCGGATCCGGGCCGCCTTCTCCGGGTCGCGCGATAACACCACCTCTTGCGCGCTGTTGCCCAATTCGACTGCGACCCTGCCCATCTCGGCAAAATACCCGTTGACCTCCTCGGGCAGCGCGTGCAGGGGGTGCCGTCGGCGGGCGATCTTGGCCACGTGCAGGGCGAGCGCGCCCATCCGGTCGATGTCGGCCACCATCTGGATGGCGCTCACGATCGACCTGAGATCGCCGGCGACCGGTGCCTGTAGGGCCAGCAGCACGAAGGCGCTCTCCTCGGCCTGGGCGCTCAGCGTCGCGATCTTTTCGTGGTCGGAGATCACCTGTTCGGCCAGCACCAGATCGGCCTGCAGCAGGGCCTGGGTTGCCCGCTCCATGGCGATCCCCGCCAGTCCGCACATCTCGCCGAGCCGCTCGGATAACTCCGAGAGTTGCTCATGGTAGGCGGTCCGCATGCTGCCAAGCCTACGTTCTCGACCACGGAAACGGCGACGCAGTGCCACCAAAAATCTTTACTCGCAGGTGGTGTCGGCCGCGTTGGTGACCGTCAGGTCGTCCGGCAACTTGGTCGGCGCGTTGCCCGAGCCGCGTTCTATCTGCATGCTGATCGACGAGCCGCTGGGCGCCGGCGTGGTGACCGAGTTGAAGTCCGGGCCGAGCACCACCTGAACGACCTGCCCATAGCCCGAAACCCGCTGGAGCTTTGCGTTGGCGAACGCCGACGCCACGGTGGCCGCGGCCTGCTCGTTGCCGGGCGAAAACAACACCGTCGTCGCGTTCACCGAACTCGGGTAGTCGTCGGGTGTCATCACGTTGAAGCCGTTCCGCTTGAGCTGGCTGGTCGCGGTGGCCGCCAGCCCGCTCTGCGTGGTCGCGTTGGAGACCCGCACCGTGACGTCTTGCGGCGAGGTCGTCGTCACCTGCTGGTGCTGAGCCTCGGGCGTCGCGGCGGGCGTCGGCGACTTCTTGGTGGTGGGCGCCTTGCCGGACCCGGAGCCGGGCCCCGAGGTTGGGGCCGCGCTCAAATTCTGGGCGTTGTTGTCGTTTTCCTCGGGCAGCGGATCGTCGGTGATGATGGCATCGAAAAGCGCCCGCATATCGGTCATCCGCGGTGGCTCATCGCCGTTCTGGTCCGTCACGCCGGTCGGGATGGTGACGAACGTGATGTGCCCGGCCGCCATGCCCTGCAACGACTGACCGAGCTGGACAAGATCTTTGGTCTTGACGTTGTCGACGTAGGTGTCGCCGATGAACATGTTGACGACGTTGTTGAGCTTGTTGAGGTCGAACAGCGTGTCCTCGGAGATCAGCGACCGCAACAGCGATGACAGGAACAACTGTTGGCGTTTGATGCGGCCGTAGTCGCCGTTGGTTTCGGTGGTGACCTGTCGGGCCCGCACATAGTTCAATGCGGTTGGGCCGTCGACGACTTGGTGTCCCGGGTGCTCCAGGACCGTGCCCAGCTCGTAGTCGTGCAGTGGGGTGCTGGTGCACACCTCGACGCCGCCGAGGGCGTCGACCATGCGCGCGAAACCGGCGAAGTCGACGGCGATGAATCGGTTGATGCTCAAACCGGACAGCTTCTGGATTTCCTTGACCAGACATTTTGGTCCGCCGAACGCGAATGCCGAGTTGAGTTTGGTCTCGGTGTACACCTTCTTCGGGCCCCAGGTCTTGGTCTTCTGGTCGTAGATGGGTCCGTACTTACCGGTGTTCGGATTCCAGGCTTCGCACTGTATCGGGGTGATCGCCAGGTCGCGCGGGAACGACACCGCGACCACGCGCTTGCGGTTCGCCGGGATGTTGACCAGCATCACGGTGTCCGACCGCGCGCCATCGGCGTCATCCGTGTCGCCGGCGCCCATGTTGGCGTTTTCCCCGGCGCGCGAATCGATCCCGACGATCAAGAAGTCTTCGTCGCCGTACTGCCCATTGGGGTCCCGGATGTCGCCCGAGTGCGGGTCGAGCGCGCTGACGATGTTGAGCCGGGCGTTCTTTGACGTGCTCCACTGCCATGCCCCGCCCGTCAGGGCCAGTGCCAGCACGGCGAACAGCGCCGCCAGCGAGCGCACGGCCAGCAGCATCGGCCGGCGTCCGGGTTTCGGCTCCCGGGTCTTCGGGGCTTCGGGGGCGGCCGATGCTCCGCGGAAGTGCTTCCGCCGCATCTGGCGTGGCGTGGTCGGCACCGCGATCGGGTCGGGTTCGTCGTCGTTGGGGTAGTTCGCGGCCTCAAGGTCGGGAAGCTGCGGGGCGACGTCGAGCGAGTAGGCCGGCGTGTCGATCACCCGCGTGTCGTGCAGGTCGGCGGGGACGTCCGGCGCAACCTCGGAAGCTTCGGTGTCGGGCGCGACGTGACGGTGGCCGGGCCGGTCGGGGATCGTGGCTCCGACTTTGGCGATCAAGTCAGCGACGGTGAGTTCGCCGTCGGTGTGACATCCAGACTTTTCGGTCTCGCCCGCCTGGGGCCCGGCGGGCTGGGCGAGCGGCGGCTCGGCCTGCCATCGGTGAACGTTGTCGTCGGCCGGTGGTTCGCAGAACCGCTCCCACGGTGCCGGCTGTGGGGTGCGCCGATGGTCGAGAGTGGCGTCAGTGCCGCCGTCACTCATGTCCTATCGACCTCCGAAGCAGCACAAGGCCCACATCGTACTGAGTTATCGCCCCAGACGCGATGTCGAGCGCGTTAGCGCTCACCCGCCCGAGTGCATGACGTCCGCCCCGGCCGGCACCGTGCAGTCGTCGGGGTCGGTCAGCCAGCCTTCGGGCAGGGCCACGCGCGCCGGTGACCCCTGCCTGCCCCGCGGGCCGGTCGCCGCGTCCGGAAACGGGACAGCGCCGTCCAACCCATCGAGCAGACGGTCGAGTTCGTCGAGCGTCTTGACCAGCGCCAGCGCCCGCCGCACCTCGGATCCGGCGGGAAAACCATGCAGGTACCAGGCGACATGCTTGCGGATGTCGCGCATGCCTTTGTCCTCGCCGAAATGCTGCGCCAGCAACTGGCCGTGCCGGCGGACGATGTCGGCGACCTCGCCGAGCGTGGGCGGGGTGGGGGGTGGGCTGCCGGTGAACGCCGCCGAGAGCTCGGCGAACAGCCACGGCCGGCCCAGGCAGCCACGGCCGATGACGACGCCGTCGCATCCGGTGGTGGCCATCATCGCCAACGCGTCGCTGGCGTCGTAGATGTCGCCGTTGCCGAGCACCGGAATCGTCCGCACCTGCTGCTTGAGCCGCGCGATCTGGTCCCAGTCGGCCGTGCCGGAATACCGTTGCGCCGCGGTGCGGGCGTGCAGGGCTACCGCGGCCGCGCCCTCGGCCTCGGCGATGCGGCCGGCATCCAGGTGGGTGTGGTGCTCGTCGTCGATGCCGACGCGGAACTTGACGGTGACCGGGATGGTGGTGCCTTCGGTCGCGCGCACCGCCGCGGCGACGATCTGGCCGAACAGCCGCCGCTTGAACGGCAGCGCCGCCCCGCCACCGCGCCTGGTCACCTTGGGCACCGGGCAGCCGAAATTCATGTCGATGTGGTCGGCGAGGCCTTCGTCCGCGATCATCCTGGCGGCCGCGTAGGTGGTCGCGGGGTCGACGGTGTAGAGCTGCAGCGAGCGGGGCGACTCGTCCGGGGCGAACGACGTCATGTGCATGGTGACCGGATGCCGCTCGACGAGGGCACGCGCCGTCACCATCTCGCAGACATACAGGCCGCTGATGGTGCCGACCTTGGACTGCCCTCGTGGCGATCGCAAGCGCGGCGGAGCCGGGCGCGGCGGGTCGCCACGCATTGAACCAAATTCGCGGCACAGGGTCCGGAACGCGACATTGGTCACGCCTGCCATCGGGGCCAGCACCACCGGGCTGGCGAGCGTGATTGGACCGATGAGCAAGGCAGGACTACCGGCGGCTCATCACCAGCTTGCCGGCGGTTTGATGCAGCTCGTGTGCGGTGACCTTCTTGCCGGTACGGGCTTCCCGGTCGAGCTGGCGCTGCTTGGACACTTCGAACTTGTCGCAGGCCTGCTCGAGTTCCTTGATCAACAGGGCAAGATCGTCGCGCAATTCGGCCGCCTCACCGGTGATGTCCTCACGCTCGAAGAAGCGCCATTTCTTCAGCACCGGCATGACGACCTCGTCGAGGTGGATGCGTGGGTCGTATACGCCGCCGACGGCGATGAAGACGGCTTTGCGCCGGAATTCGGGCACCTGGAAGCCGGGCATTTGGAAGTTCCGCAGGATCTTGTGCAGCGACTTCGTCGCCCGGTTGGGGTCGATCTCGAACCCGGCCTCGCTGACGTCCCGGTAGAAGATCATGTGCAGGTTCTCGTCCGCCGAGATCTTGGCCAGCATCTGGTCGGCGATCGGCTCGTTGCAGGCCTTGCCGGTGTTGCGGTGCGAAATCCGGGTCGCCAGCTCCTGGAACGTGACGTAGATGACCGAGTCGAACAGGCTCTCGGCGAACAAGTCCTCTCGGACCTGGTGATTCTGGCCCGGGCTGAATCCCCGGTTGACCACCTCGATGCGCAGCTTCTCCAGTTCGACCGGGTCGATCGCGCGGGTCACCACCAGGTAGTCGCGCAGCGCGATCCCATGCCGGTTCTCTTCGGCGGTCCAGCGGTTGACCCACTGCCCCCAGGCGCCGTCCATGCCGAAGTTCATCGCGATCTCGCGGTGATACGACGGGAGATTGTCTTCGGTCATCAGGTTCTGCACCATCGCCACCTGGGCGAGGTCCGACAGCTTGCTCTGTTCGGGGTCCCAGTCCTGACCGCCGAGCGCGTAGTAGTTCTTCCCGTCCGACCACGGGATGTAGTCGTGCGGGTTCCAGGGCTTATGCATGCTCAGGTGGCGGTTGAGGTACTTCTCGACCACCGGTTCAAGTTCGTGCAACAGCTGTAGGTCGGTCAGCTGGGCTGACATGGCCCCTCCAGTTATCTGTGTCTTTGGGTAGCACTCAATATATCTGTGTCCCCCAGTAGCATCAAGTTTCGGTCGCCGCAGGGCGCGTCAGGGCTCTCGGTGTCGAACGTGCCGTGCGAAGCCCGCTTTTGCGGTTAGCCGGTGGGGTGCGGATGGAAACGCTACTCGGGTTTTCCCCGCTCGGGCGGGAGTACATGCGGCGCAGCCGAGGTGAAAAGCATATTGACGCAATAGTCGATGAATTGCGTGCGAGTGGCCCCCAGTTGGCCGTTGAGGTATGCGATGAAGAGGCTTGTCAGGCCGCCGACCAGGCTGGTGGCGAGCATTTTCTGCAGCACCGGGTCGCCGATCCGGGACAGCTTGCGCTGCAGCAGATCGATGAAGGTGGGCATCCACTCCGCGCCCGACCGGGTCAGTATCGGCTCCACCGCCGGCGCCAAAAGCAGCACGCGCCCGCGCACCGGGTCGTCGACCATCAGCTCGACGAATTGTTCGACGGCTTCGCGAGGGGTTTTCGCCGACGTAAGGGTATTCATCGCCCGTGTGCAGACGTCGTCATAGACCGCGCGCACGAATTCGTCACGGTCGGAAAAGCTTTCGTAGAAGTAGCGTTCCGTCAGCGCGGCCTTGCGGCACACCGCGCGGACGGTCAGCGCGGGCCCGGCATCGCTGCCCAGCAATTGCACACCGGCGGTGATGAGATTGTCGCGGCGGAGGGCGAGGCGGCTCTCTAGGGGGACGCCAGTCCAACGGCCCCGTCGTTGACCCGTCTGCACATCGCTCCTAAGCTTCGAAGTGACAACGCATGTAGTCAGAGTTGCCGATACTTGCAGGAATCTAATAGTGACTCAACATACGTCCGCAGCCTGCCCGCTGACCAGCGGCGTAGGCGGTAACGACCCGAACACCGCGGGCGAGGCGGCACTTCCCGGTGGGCCGCCGGACGGCTCCGGTGCGTCCAGCGGCTGTCCGGTGTCGCCGCTGGGCTACCAGGCACCGCCCACGCCGCTTGGCCCCGATTCGTTGACGTGGCGCTATTTCGGGGATTGGCGCGGCATGCTGCAGGGCCCATGGGCGGGATCCATGCAGAACATGCACCCGCAACTCGGTGCGGCGGTCATCGACCACTCGACGTTCTTCCGGGAGCGCTGGCCACGCCTGCTGCGCTCGTTGTACCCGATCGGCGGCGTCGTTTTCGACGGCGACCGCGCCCCGGTCACCGGCGCAGAGGTGCGCGACTACCACGTCGACATCAAGGGGGTTGACGAGCGGGGCCGTCGCTATCATGCGTTGAATCCCGACGTCTTCTACTGGGCACACGCGACCTTCTTTGTCGGCACTATCCTTGTGGCCGAGCGGTTTTGCGGCGGGTTGACCGAGGCGCAGAAACGGCAGCTGTTCGACGAGCACGTCGCGTGGTACCGGATGTACGGGATGAGCATGCGACCGGTGCCGGCGTCCTGGGAGGAGTTTCAGGCCTACTGGGATCACATGTGCCGCAATGTCTTAGAGGACAATCGGGCCGCGCGTGCGGTGCTCGACCTGACCGAGCTGCCCAAACCGCCGTTTGCCCAATGGCTTCCGGACCGGCTGTGGGCCGCCCAGCGCACAGTGCTGGCCCCGTTCTTCGTGTGGCTCACGGTCGGTCTCTACGATCCGCCGGTGCGCGAGCTGATGGGCTACCGGTGGTCACGCCGCGACGAATGGCTGCACCGGCGTTTCGGCGACTTTGTCCGCCTCGTGTTCGCCGTCGTGCCAAGGCGATACCGCAAGCACCCGCGGGCCCGGGCCGGCTGGGATCGTGCCAGCGGGGCGATCCCAGCCGACACACCGCTGGTGCACACGCCGGCGCGCAACCTGCCGCCGGTGGATGAGCGCGACAACTCGAAGCACTACTGCCCGAACGTGTCCTAGCCCATCGGTGTCCGGCGCACGCCGTGCGGCGCTAGCCGTGGGTGTGGTTGTGCCGGTCTTCCAGATCGGACTGGTGCACGTGCTGATGGGTGTGTTCGGTTCCGTCGTCGTGGGCGTGGGGGTGTTCATGCGCCAGATGGTCGTGCTCGTGCGTGGTGTGCGCGTGCGTGTGAGTCACGTCGGCATGGTGGTGTTCGTGCGCATGTGGCCCGTCGTGGGTGTGCTGTTCGGTCATGGGTTTCCCTTTCGACGTGAAATCCTCTGTGTTACTTCCTTATTCGGCCGGCATCCGACGTCTCCGCGATGATCCGGCGACCGCCTTCAGCTCGCTCTCGCCGCGGTGATGACGAGGAACCCCGGGACCGGCATGCTCGGCGTTGCAGACCGCATCGATGACCAGCTGGCGGACGTGGTCGTTCTCCAGGCTGTAGAAGATGGTGGTCCCGTCCCGGCGGGTGCGGACCAGGCGCGCCATTCGCAGCTTCGCGAGGTGCTGAGAGACGGAAGGCGCGGGCTTGCCCACGTGCTCGGCGAGTTCGTTGACGGACATCTCTCGATGCGTCAGCGACCAGAGCACCTGCACACGGGTGGCGTCGGCCAACATCCGGAAAACCTCGACGACCAGACCGGCCTGGTCGTCGGGCAGGCGGTCTTCGCTATTACCTGCATGCATACGCAGATAATAGCGAAGCGGGCGGCAGTCTCGCAATGCCGCGGTTGCTTCAGCCCGGTGGGACGGTCGTCGCTTTGCGCCGGCCGCCGTTGCGTTCGTTCCACAGGCGGTATACGTCGACCGCGGCCTCCCGGGGCTGGTAGCGCATGGGGAGGCGGCGCCGCTCCCAGGCCTTGGCGAATTCGTCGTAGAACGTGGAAACCTCGAAGTACTTGCGGTCATCGAGGTAGTACTGCTCGTACGACTCGCGGGCGATCAGGAAGATGACTTCCTTGGGCGAGCAGTAATACAGCGAGCCCAGGCACATCGGGCACGGGTGGGCCAGCGCGTAGACGGTGCTGTCGACCAGGTGCTCGGTGCCCAGCTTCATGCAGGCCTGTCGGATGGCCAGGATCTCCGCGTGCGCGGTCGGATCGTTCGTCTGGGCCACCTTGTTGGCGCTCTCGGCGAGGACCTCGCCGTCTTTGACGATCACCGTCGCGAACGGGCGACCGCCCTCCGCGACGTTTTGGCGGGCCAGGTCGATCGTCCGCTGGGCGAAGTCCGTCACAGGTCGCAGGGTAGTCCCGCCGGGGCGCGGCAACGGCCCTGTGGTAGTAACTAGATTGTCTATGTTTTCGGGTCGGGATGAGGGAGCACCATGGCGCGCACCGATCGTGATCGTTGGGATCTGGCGACGAGCGTCGGGGCGACGGCGACCATGGTCGCCGCCCAGCGAGCAATTTCTTCCGACGAGAAGTTGATCGATGATCCCTACGCGGCGCCGCTGGTGCGTGCCGTCGGAATTGACGTGTATGTCCGGCTGGTGAACGGCCAGATTCCCGTCGGCGGGGGGTCCGAATTCGATCCGCATCGGATGGCCCGGGGAATGGCTTGTCGCACAAGGTTCTACGACAACTTTTTCGTGGAAGCCACACGGAGCGGCATCGGCCAGGCGGTGATCCTCGCGTCGGGGCTGGACGCGCGTGCCTACCGCCTGCCGTGGTCGGCGGGCACCGTCGTCTACGAGGTCGACATGCCAGAGGTGATCGAGTTCAAGACGCTGACCCTAAACGATCTCGGCGCCGAGCCGACCGCGGAGCGTCGCACCGTCGCCGTCGACCTGCGCGACGACTGGGCCACCGCACTGCGGGAGGCGGGGTTTGACCCGCACGCTCCGGCGGCGTGGAGCGCCGAGGGGTTACTCGTCTATCTGCCGGACGCGGCCCAGGACGCACTGTTCGACAACATCACCGCGCTGAGCGCTCCCGGCAGTCGGCTGGCCTTCGACTCGGTGCCCGACACCACGGTGTTCGCCGACGAACGCTGGCGCGCGCACCACGACCGGATGAGCGAACTCGGCTTCGAAATCGACTTCAACGATCTCGTCTATCACGGCCAGCGCGGCCACATCGTCGACCACCTGACCCAGCGCGGCTGGCGGACGTCGTCGCAGACCGTCAAGGAACTGCACGCGGCCAATGGGTTCGTCTATCCCGACGACGACGTCGCCGAAGCCTTCGCCGACGTGACGTACAACAGCGCGGTACTCGCCCGATAGGGCCCCGGGCTTAGCTGCTGAGCAGGTCGTCCTTCAGGCGGTTGGTGAGCATCTCAGCGAACACCGTGCGCGCGGGTTGGTAGAGGTCCTGGAACGTCGTCAGCACCGCATCCCGGTCATATTCGGGAATGGCCCCGGTCGGAGTCCAGAAGCTGTCGATGTCCAGAAGGAAGAACGGTCCCTGTTGGGCCGGCAACGTCCGGCGCAGGTGGTAACTCGCGTCGAGCGCCTGGCCGACGCCCGGGCCGTAGCGCACGATCATCGACTTGCCCGGTTGGGCCTCGCGGTACACGGCGGCGCCCTGCCACTCGGTCAGGGTCAGGCCGGCCGGCGCGATGCGCTGCGGTCCGAGCAGCGGCTCCGCGATCCAGTTGCTCCACTCGATCCGGCCATCTACGCCCACGGGGACCCGGACCTCGAGGACATAGCGCAATCCGAGGCGCTCGACCCCGACGATCGGTGAGAATTGTGAGCGGGCGTCGACGACCCGCATCACCACATCGACCAACTCGTCGAAGTTGGTGTACGCGGTGGTCTCGATGACGACCGCCTGGGTCTTCATCGAGGCGGCAATCGTGTTATCTCGGTTGACGTAGCGGACGAAACGCTCGGCGGCCGGCGTCGGGTTTCCGCCAGCTCCCATCGCCCAGGCCACGTCCTGCGCCTGGCGTTCGATGGGCAGGTGGTCGGCGAGCAGGCGTCTGAGCTCTCCGCTCGATGATTCGGTGAGGGAATCCGTTGCTGGGTGACGGATTTCCATCGTTACCAGGGCTACGGGCGGGTTCTGGGAGGCCGCATCGACAGTCATCTTGCGAAGCATAGCCAAGCCGTTTTACGGCTAAACCACTGCCTGCCAGACGTGGGCCGGACCGGACAGCGTCAAGGGATGCCCGACGTCACCGCCGGGCATCAGCCGAGGTAGCGTGCGTCTTTCGGCGTCTTTCGGCGTCTTTCGGTGCCCCCACTAGGACTCGAACCTAGGACCTGCGGATTAAAAGTCCGTAGCTCTACCAACTGAGCTATAGGGGCTGCGAAAATTCAGGATACTGGGTTCGAAACGAAGCTCGTTTGAGGATTGGGCCCGCGGTGACCTAAGCTGGCGTGGCTCCCAACGGTAATTGTGTTGCGAGTGCCCCGGAGAGATTCGGTTCTGGCCCCCTTCGTCTAGCGGCCTAGGACGCCGCCCTTTCAAGGCGGTAGCGCGGGTTCGAATCCCGTAGGGGGTACCCTGCGACGCAGTGACGCGGAGCAGCAGCTAGGCCCTGTGGCGCAGTTGGTTAGCGCGCCGCCCTGTCACGGCGGAGGTCGCGGGTTCGAGTCCCGTCAGGGTCGCCGATTCGGCGAGGCATTCCCTGCCTTCCGGCCAGGTAGCTCAGTCGGTATGAGCGTCCGCCTGAAAAGCGGAAGGTCGGCGGTTCGATCCCGCCCCTGGCCACCATATTGTTTATGCAGGTGAGAAGCGCATCAGAGTGTGAATGGGCGTCGGCCCGGGGCGGTCATGCGGCCCTACTATGGGGCCAGGTTGGGGCCGCACGACCTGGTTGCTGTCTGACGGAAGGTCAGCCAGCGAGTCACACGCACGGCGATGTTGTCGAATTGCTCGTCGGCGTAGGTGTCGGCGGTCGCCGTGATCGCCGCATGGCCCATCGCCCTCCGGCAAAGGTTTGGGGTCGGCACTAGCCTGCGTGAGAAGCGATGTGTGGGCACGCCATCGTTGTGGTGGACGCCAACGTGAGCGTCCGGCGCCGACACATCGCGCCGTTTACGGCGAGGCGTGGCTCTGCGGGCTGCTGCTCCTCGTCGCCTCCGCCGCGCGGCGCCGCCGCGAGGACTCGTTCATACGACGCTATGGCGCAGGTCCAGACTGGTCAGAATTGTGCTCGGTTGAATCGTGCCGAGGTTCAGTGTGAGCCGAGATCCGGCCAGTGCCAGGGAATTACGTGACAGCCGGGAGGGAATTACGTGACGGACAACCGCTCAAACCTGGGGAATACGTGACCGCTGACACCAAGCACCGACCATAGGAGGGCGTTGGCCATCCGTTCTGGAGCTGTTCTTCATGGATAACATCAAGCTATGAATGCGGCGCCGTATGTCTTCGACTTCTCTGCGTCGACAACGGTCGACGTTGACGCAGCGGCCGCTGGCCTTTTATCCACTGTGGTACCAGTCTTTTTCATTGATAACCTGTTACCGAAGATTGTGGGCACGGCATTCTGCATCGCAACGCTGGCCAACGGCGAAGCTATCTACGCGACAGCGGGCCACGTCATTGCGGAGCTGAGGGAGTCGGCAGCGTCGAAACCCCGAGAAACGACTCCGATACGGGATCCACGCACTGGATGCTGCCATACACAAGTGACAAAGTCGTTGGGTTCCGCCAGGGGCCGTGTGATGTACACCTATTCGCGCCGACGCCACTGCCATCGACGTCCGAAGGGAAAGTTGGGACCCGACGCGGAGATGATGTCGGATGCCAATTTTGGCTGAGCATCGGCAACCCACACGGAGAACGCGCTAAACAGGCCAGACGCGATGGCAGAGCCGCGAGAACGGGAGTGCGACGTACCGGCAGTAGAGCTAAGCAGTCTCGTGGCAACAGTCTTGTCCGCCTCGGCAACCAAGCGGCAGTGCCTCCGACCTGAGCAGTGCCGTTCAAGGTTTTGCTCCGTGCGCAGAATCCAGCACTCGCAGTGGACGGGTGGCCACGCTCCGATCACGCTGTGATTCGGTGATCTGGTCACAGGCCTCGACTTGTCGAGCTGGCTGCAAGCCCTTAAGGCGCGTATCGATTGTGCGCGCCTTCTGGCAGTATTCACCGTCATCCGGTAGTGTGACCGGTAGTGAAACCGGAAGTACGGAGGCACGCTATGGCACTTACCTTGGAACGGGCCGTCGAGGCAAGCGAGATCGTGGATGCGCTGAAATCCTTCGGTGTCACGCAGGTCGACGTTGCCGCTGTGGCGCAGGTCTCCGACCGAGCGGTGCGTGGGTGGCGCACTGGCGACATCCGCCCGGACCGATATGACCGGCTTGCACAGCTTCGTGACTTGGTTCTGCTGCTCTCAGACTCGCTCACCCAACGCGGCGTCGGCCAGTGGCTGCATGCCAAGAACCGCTTGCTGGACGGTGCACGCCCGGTTGAACTACTCGCTGAGGACCGCTACCAGGAGGTTCGCGGCGCTGCCGAATCCTTTATCGACGGCTCCTACGTGTGACGATTGAGGACGCGGTCGGCACTGCACTGCACCGCGGCGCAGGCTGACCGGCCGTTACTGGCACCAGGGCCCCACCCGGCATCCCTTGGCATCCTGCGCAGACCCCGCCAAAGGGGATGGTCGCTACCACCGTAAAGGGGAGCCGGGGGTTTGGTACGCCTCCAATCGGGAGCAAGGCGCCTGGGCGGAGCTTTTTCGTCACTTCATTGATGACGGCGTGGATCCCTTCGAGGTGAAGCGCCGCATTGGCCGGGTCTCGGTCGACCTCGAGGTGCTCGACCTCACCGACAAGACGACACGATCACATCTCGGCGTGACTGAGGCGGACCTCGTATCCGACGACTACGCCTTAACGCAAACCATCGCCTACGCCGCTCGCGATGCGGGGTTTGACGCCATACTCGCCCCGGCAGCTGCCCTACCCGGATGCGAAACGCTGGCAGTGTTCGCTCATGCACTGCCCGACATCACCGCCGAGCGGTCCACGGTTCGCCAACCCCCGCCACGGCTGGCGGACCTTCTCCCGCAGATTCGACCACACGAAGACGTGACGGACACAGCGCGTCGGATTCTTCTAACCGTCGGACAGTTTGGGGCCGAAGCGATTCGGCGCCGCCGTTCGCTGAGCGATCAATAAAGCTTCACTGCAACGGTATTCGGAATAGTCAGCGAATGCGGTCGACCTGTTAATCGCTTCCGCCGTGTTCGTCGAGCTCGGTAGTGCCGCGCCGACTTGATCCCGGGCGGGGAAGCGGTGCCTCAAGGCGTCCCCCGTAGTGATGCATCACGCGCACCAGGGCGAGTTCGGCCGCTCGCCTGGCTGCGGCGGTCCGGATCGGTTCCATTTCGTCATTCATAGGGGCGTCATCTCATCACGTAAGTGTTCAGCCGCGTCTTCGCCGCGCACCCCGCTGATTCGCAGGTCGGCATATGCGCGCGGCCACAGCACCGAACGAAATCCGTCGGCAATCGTCTCGGTGATTTTCGCGCCGGCCGGTGTGGGGAACGGGCGCAGCACCAGGCGACCGCCGTCCATCTCTTGCAGGCCGGCTGCCAACGCGGCTCGGCGAACATCACTCCATGTCTTGCCCGCCACGTAGATCTCCCAGGGAGCCACCTCGGTCTGCATCGGCGCAAGCACACTCGCCGAAAGTGCGCTTGTGGCAGCCCAATCGATACCGGCAGCTTCCAAGAACTGACCGGTCTGGATGGCCCCCGCGACCGGGTCCCGCCACAGCACACCGACCCGGATCGAGATCGGCGACCGCAGCCGCTCGGCCGCCGTCGCGTAAGCGTCGAGGAACTCGTCACGATCGGCGACGCGTCGCGCGGCGCCGGGGCCCCGGGCCGCGGAGCTGACCAGATGGCCGTCCTCTTCGAGGAATTTCAGCGCAGTCACCGCACTGCCCATCGATATCCCGGCGGCTTCTATCACGGAGTTGGCGGTCGGGGTTGCCTGTCCCGAGAGGATTGCCTCGCAGACGGCGAGCGTGGCTGGCTTCCACCCGATGCGCGAGTCGTGCGGCACCGACGACGGCTTGCCCGTTGTGTCGATGATGATCGTCGTCCCCGAGGTGTCCCTAATGACGATGTCGGCTGCACCGGATTCGTCAACCCAGCCGACGCCGGCTTTCTTGGCGGCGGCGCGCGCTCCCGGTGACATCCGCGGCGCGGCGATCACGTCCGGTCGGGGCTTATCGCGAAGGGCCTCTTGGACCTGCTGCGGCCAGCCGACCGTTAGCCAGCGGACCAGGAGATCCTTGTTGTCCAGCGTCACGATCAGATCCCGGTTCGGACCCTTGGCGGTGCGCGCGCGGAGCGCGGTATGAAGCACGGTTTCCAGGGCGGTGACGGCTCTCTCCTGGTGCGCCATGACTACCACTATACCTCAATAAAAATAGGTACCTCACTGATATAGTGATGTACGCTATACTATTGAGGTATGTGCCAAGGTCACGCCAATCTAAATGCGTAAACACATACGCCAACCATTGGCGAGGGGCGTCCGGGCTTCGTCGGGAAGCTGGTTCCATGGGGCCGAAATGGGGCCAACCCGGGGGAGGTGACGCTCAATAGCGATGACCCGCATGAGCAGCCCGACATCAAGCTGAACTACCTCTCCAGTGAGCTTGACATCATCGGCTTGCGCGAGGGCGTCAGGTTCGCCTACGACATCCTCACCAAGGGTGATGGCTTCAAGGACATCGTCATCGGCCAGTACCCGTGGGATATGCCTCTGCACTCCGACGAGCTGATGAGGACGTCTATTCAAGACCGCGTTCAGACGTCATACCACCCGTGCGGCACCAACCGGCTGTCCAAGAACATCGACCAGGGCGTGGTCGACCCCAAGCTCAAGGTCCACGGCGTCAACAAACTGCGCGTCGTCGATGCGTCCGTCTTCCCGATCATCCCGGACTGCCGCATCCAAAACACCGTCTACATGGTGGGCGAGAAGGGCGCGGACCTGGTCAAGGCTGACCACAAGGATCTGTACAAGTAATGCTCTTGGCCGCGATCCTATTGTGTACCAATGATATGAACCTCATCTCACGACCCGTATCGGCACCGATGTGGGCCCGGACAGCGATGGGGTGGTGGTCCATGTGACAGGGCCGGCCAGTTCGATCCGCTCTGCGGCGTCGAGGATTTGATTCAGTGCGACACGCACTTCCAGGCGCGCCAGGTGCGCACCCATGCAGAAGTGCGCGCCGTGGCCGAAAGCGACGTGGCCGGCGCCGCCGCGGTCGATGTCGAAGTCCTCGGGCCGGTCGAAACGATCGGGGTCGTGGTTGGCGCCGGCGTAGAACAGCACTACCCGCGAGCGTGGAGGAATGGTGATGTCACCGATCGTGTACGGCGCCAGCGTTGTGCGCCCAACCCACTGCACCGGGCAGCCCCACCGCAGCGCTTCCTCGGTCGCGGCGGGAATCAGATCCCGGTTCTCCCGCAACCGGTCGTAGAGGCGCGGATCGCGGGCCAGTTGCATCAGCAGGATCCCGAGCAGGTTGGTGGTGGTCTCGCTGCCGGCGACCAACAGGATCAGCGCGGCGGTTAGTGCCTCCAGCATCGACATGTCGCCCTCGTCGAGGGCTTGACGCACTCGGCCCAGCACATCATCGGTGGGCGCGGTCGTTCGTCGGTCGAGTTCGTCGAGGATCAGGCTGCGCATCGCCAGCATCCCCGGCAGCGCCCGTCGGGTGGAACTGGTCACCTCAGCCAGTGAGCTCACCGCGAACACGGATCGGAAATCCTCGGAGTACCTCTGGAATTCACCGCGCCTGGTTTCATCGACACCCAAGATCAGCGCGATCGCGGCTACCGGCAGCGGCACCGTCAGCGCCGAAACCACATCGACTGTCTGGCCGCCCAGCAACGCCTCGACTCCGGGCTTGGCGAGATCGCCCAGCGTATCTTCGAGTCGGCGCACCGCACCCGGGGTGAACGATGCCGCGGTGATACGCCGCAACCGGCTGTGGTCGGGCTCGTCGGTGCTCACCACACCGGGCATGGGCATGGACCGCAACAGGATGCCCGAGGCCGACGACAACGTGTCGTGGGCGCGCGCCGCGGCGACGATGTCGTCATAGCGCGACAGCATCCACACGTTCAACCGCTCGTTGACCGCCACCCGCTGCGCACGCAGCCGCGCCAGTTGCGGGAACGGGTTGGCGATGGCATCGGGTCGGGTGGGATCGAAGGTGGTCCGCGCAACCCGCGGGCCGGCGTGGCGTACCTTGGCGCGGCGCAGATCTTGCAGGACACCGCGGCCGATCATCGACCCCGAATCACGCACCGCGCCCGCAACAGCGCGCACCGAGTTCATGAGGACTGCGCCCGCACCGTCACGACCTCACGCTGATTCCCGGCGGGGCGGCGAGAGAAGCGGTAGTCGACCGTCGGGGATCGGCGGGCCTGCCATCGGGCGCCGATGATGGTCTGGGGCCGGTGATAGACCGTATCGCCCTGGGAGTTGACGAAGTAGGTGTTGATGCCGTCGTTGCAGCGGGTGAAGTAAAGATGCGCGGTCTTTCCGGCGCTTTGCATCCGCGCGTGGTAGGCCTCAAACGCCTCCGGCGTCACGGCGACCGCGACGTCGATGCCCGCGCAGCGGGTTTCGTCGATGACGCGCGCCGCGTGGTCGGCCATCATCTCGACGAAGTCGGTCCAGCCGACACCGACGAACCCCAGCGGCCCGACGATCTCCCAGCGATTGGGCAGTCGGGGGTGCGCGGTGCCGGCATAACTGCGCAGCCCGTGCACGCGGTAGTCCTCGGCCAGGTCGAACCCGTCGGCTCCGAGAATGGTGTTCGGCCGGTAGGTTTCGGGATCGGTCCACAGCTCGTATCCGGTGGCGGTCACGATCAGATCGGCGCCATGCTCGACACCGTCGACGGTGCGTACCCCGTTGCGCGTGATCCGTTCGATCGGGGTGGTGATCAGGCTGGTTGTCGGCTCGTTGAACGCTGGCAGGTAGCTGCTGGAGATGATGGGCCGCTTACCCAAAATACCGTGGCGTGGAAGCAGTTTGCGCCGTGTGGACGCGTCGTCGACCACCGCGCGCAGCAGGGCGCGGAACCACAGCCGCGAGAACGCGTCGTAGGCGCGCATCAGCCCGACCAGGACGCGGTCGGGCATGTGCGGCATCACGTGCACCACCGGGACGAGCATGAACAGGTCGAACGCCAGTCGCCCGCCATGATGGATCGCGGCCATGACGCGGGGCAATCCCAGCACCGCCCGCAGGCGCGGCGTGATCTCGACGTCGGGTTTGGGCAGGATCCAGTTCGGGGTGCGCTGATAGACATCGAGTCGGGCGACCTTGCCTGAGAGCGCCGAGACGATCTGGGCGCCGCTGGATCCGGTACCGATCACCGCGACCTTCTTGTTCGCGGTGTCGTACTCGTCATCCCACGCGTTGGGCCGCAGGATGGTCCCACCGAACTCGGCGATGCCGTCGATGTCGGTGGTGGACTTGGCGTTCACATAGCCACCGACCGAACTGATGACGAACCGCGCCGTGATCTCGCCGCCGTCGCGGATCGACAGCCGCCACCGCCCGGCATCGCCATCCCACACCTGCCGGATGACGTCGCTGCCGGGCCTAAGAAACGGGTAAAGGCCACACTGGTGGGCGGTGTCGGTCAGATACCGGTAAATCTCAGGCCCCGGCGCGAACAGGCGACTCCAGCGACGATTGCGCGCAAAGGACAACTCATACCAAAAGATCGGGATGTCGACGGCCAGGCCGGGGTAGTGGTTGTCGCGCCAGGTACCGCCGAAATCGTCCTCGCGCTCGAGGATCACCAGGTCGGTGATACCGCGTTTGAGTAGCAGGTGGGCCGCCGCGATACCGCCGGGCCCCGCACCGATGATCGCGACCTCGAAATGCGAAGACTCACTCATCACACTGTCCTCACGCCGAGCGCGCCGTCGCGACGATCCGCAGGGTGGGTAGGCCTCGGTGTCAGCCGGAACATGGCGATTACCAACAGCGTGGCAATGACGAAACAGGCTGCGGCATAGGGTAGCACGCCGGTGGCGGTGCCCGATGCCGTGACGCCGTTGACCGCGGCAAAGTAGTCAGGCAGACCGCTGCCCCAGCTGATCGCCATGGTTGCCAGAAACGCCGCGCCGAACACCTTGGCGTAGGTGGTGTCGTAGGCCGTCCCCTCGCGCCGGGCCGGTGGCCACGCTCGTAGAACCGTGAGCGCGCCGATGATCATCACCGCCGAGATGGCCAGCCAGTACATCACCGCTTCGGCCAACGGGCTACCCCGCAGCAGCCAGGCGGGCACACCGAGTGCACCGAGCGATACGGTCGCCAGCACACCGACCAAGATGGCGCGGGCCGCCAGGGCGCCGAGGCCGAGGTGTTTTCCATCGGCCACCGGCTCGGCCACCCACCGGTGTATCAGGAAGGCCACCACGATCGGGGCCAGGGCGGAGAACAAGGCGATGCTGGTCAGCGGTACCGCACCCAACACCGGTGTGGTGGAGTAATTTTGGGTGTTCCACACCCACCACTTCAGTTGCGGCCCGATATGGTCGAACACCTCGTAGAAGCAGCTGTGCACAAAGCCGACGCACACCGCGCCGATCAGTGCGCCATAGCGGGCAAAGATGCCCAAGGCGCGCACGATGTCGTAGGCCAAGGTGAGCAAGGCCGGATAGATGGCGACGATGTAGAGCGGCAGCCGGTCGAACATGAAGTCCACGGTGAACACGTTGTGCACGAACACGATTCCCAGTTGATGCTCCACACCGAACACCCGCGGAAAGTAGATCGGCGGTTCGATCACCAGAAGGTAGACGATACCGCTGAACCACAGCACCAGCCGGGTCGGATCGCCCAGTGCGCGTCCTTGTTTGATGGCGATGGCCAACGAGGCGACCGCGCCTGCGACGACCGTGAACTCCAATAGCGGCAATGTCCAGTTGGCCAGCTCCATTGGGTTCCGTAGATGGATTAGCGCTGGCGCGTGGGCACAGGAGAAGCCGAGTTCATCGGCGAGCCGAGCAACATCGGGAATACATATGTTGGACAAAGTGATAAGCCCCTACGTGTGTGATGAAGCGGGTTGCGATGGACGGTCAGCGCGACGCGGCCGCAGCGCTGTACCAATGTGCGATGTCGGCGCCGTCGTTGTATCGGCGGAACCATCGGTCGGCGAACCGTGGAAGCGGTTGGTCGGTGGGGTTGTGCCACGGTGTTTGCGATTCGAGGATGCGCAGCATGGCAACGCTCTTTTGCCGATTGGACAGGTGGGCGAGTGCCGGCGGCGCTGGGCGTGGCCGGCGCAGCGCACTCGGTGTTAGGGCGGGGAGGGCCCGGTGAGCGTCGATGATGCGATCGGCTTCGGGCACATGTTTGTTGAAGCCGTCAACGACGATCACCAAGGCCTGGTTCATGTGCTTGAGGATTGCCGGCAAGGCCCGAACCCGATGTACTCGATTGTGGATGAGTGCGTCGTACACGATGAGCGCGGAGCTGCGATGCTCGACTTCTTCGACGAAGTGCCAAAGGAACAGCGAGGCCACGCGCTCGTCGCCCGGTGCGAACAGGGTGGCTTCGTTGTCCAGCAGGAGTTTGAAATACGGCGTGAACGTCGCTTCCAGGTTGGCCGCGTAGGCGAGTCGAAAGTCCAGCGGCGCGGTGCCGGTGAGTCGGTCGAAGCACCGCACCGCGTCGGCCAGTGTCTGCTCAAGTCCCGGATAGCGTCGGGCCAGCGCGCGGATGTGCTGTCGGTGCGCGTTGGCGTGCTGAGCTTCTTGGCGCAAGAAGGCCTCCGCCTCTGATTTCGCCTCGGGATCGGTGATGAGAGGAATGGCTTCCCGGGTCGCTGCCACGATGAGTTTCTCGAACGCGATCGCGATGATCGAGACCGCGTTGGTGAGCACCGAGAACGTGGGATTTTGCGGATTCCAGATGAAGGGGATGTCGCCGTCGAGATCGAAGCGCACCCTGCGAAGTTCCAGTGAGGTCATCTCGCGCCTCCTCCAGCAGCCGAATATGTGACGTGCTTGCGCAGCGGATCAGCGGCGCATCGCATGGGCAAGCATCAACAGCGGACCTCCAACTTTTCGCCTGGATGGCCAGCCTAACGATCGACTAGACATATAGTCAATACTGTCCAGTCACTCGGAGTCGGGAGCTCGCCCGTGGCCAGTGCATGCGACTGGACGTTTTGCTACTTTTGTCCAATCACTGGTTGAGAGTGTGGACGAGAAGGAGCTTTGTGTGCGTGCGGTGATCATGGACAGCAAGGGCTCGGTGCACATCGCGAACCGGCCCAACCCGACATTGCCTGGGCCGCAAGGGGCCATCGTCGCCGTGGAGGCTACCGGGATCTGCGGATCGGATCTGCACTTTTACGACGGCGATCTGCCGTCGATCGACGGGTTGAGTATCGGGCACGAAGCCGTCGGCGTCGTCGTCGAGGTCGGTGGCGCGGTCAATCGCATCGCCGCAGGCGATCGGGTGGTGGTCTCTTGCATCACCGGCTGCGGGTACTGCCACGGTCTTCGCCTACGACCCGGTCGCGGGCAGACGAGCGCGGGCGCAGGCGTGCGGGGCGACGGCGATCAGCGGACCCGAGGTTGCCGCCGAGGTGTCGCAGGCCACCCGCGGCCGCGGCGTCGATGTGGTAATCGACGCGGTGGCCACCGACGCATCCCTGGACTGCGCTGTGAGTGCGGTGCGGGCCGGCGGCACCATCTCGGTGGTTGGCATTCACAACATGCAGCCCTACCCGTTGCCGATCCTGCAGGCGGTTTACAAGTCGATCACCTTGCGGATGTCGATGGCCGCGGTGCAAAGCGCATGGCGCGAATTGCTGCCGTTGATCGTCGCCGGACGACTGGACGCCTCGGGCATCATCACCCACCGGTATCCCCTCGAGGAGGCATCCCAGGCCTACGAGCTGGTGGCCGCGCGCAGCCCCGAGTGCACCAAAGCGCTGCTCATCCCGTAAGTCAGGTTTGACACCAGGAACCGAGCCCCGACAAAATCAGCCAATGAATGCGCAATCACCCGCGCGGACCCGCCGGTCAGCGGTGCTGACGGTGATAGGTCTGCGGTAGGACCGCGCGGTGCGGACGCACGGGTGGGGCGGCGCAACGCCGGCCAGCGACCAAGAAGCCGTCGACCGGATCCTCGATGCCGCCGACGACGCCATCGAGGCCCGCGGGGCCGATATGCGCATCGTCGACGTCGCACGGGCATTGGGCGTGTCGCGCCAAACCGTCTACACGTACTTCCCGGGTTCAGGTGCGTTGCTCGAAGCGGCGGCCACCCGTTCGGGCCTCCGGTTCCTCGAACCCTTGGCCGACCATCTAGCCGGCATCACCGACCCCATCGAGGCCCTGGTGGAAAGCCTCGCCTACACCCTGGAATGGCTACCCGGGGATCGCGCGATCCAGGTGATGCTCGCCCACGACTTCACCAAAGCCTCCACTGGCATCACCTCCGATGCCTGTGTGCAGTTCGGCCACGCAATCCTGGCGGGCCTAGACGTCGACTGGACAGATCTGGGACTCGGGCATGCCGAGCTCGACGATCTAGTCGAGTACATGCTGCGCATCCTGCAGTCCTTCATGATCGACCCCGGCCGGCCGGCCCGCAGGGGCGCGGTGCTGCGCGACTACCTGCGCAGGTGGGTGGCGCCGGTACTGTACGCCGAGATCACCGCACACCGCTAATGGACAACCACAATCAGCCGCTGACTGCTTCCTCGGCCCAGGTGAAACTCGGTCACTCCTGCGGCGCGACTCCCTATGTCGGCGTGCCGGTTTCGGCGATAGGACCCTCTGAGTTCATAGCGCCGACGGACTTGGCGATCTATGATTCGATATAAACGATCGGTAGGTTTCGTGAGTGACTTTGCACATCGCTGATTTAGTCGAACACGCTGTTGACGTTGTACCCGATAACACGGCCCTGATCGTGAACGAGCAATCGCTTACCTACCGGGAGCTCGACGAAGCCGCTAATCGTATCGCTCACTTTTTTAGCAGCAAAGAGATCAGGCGCGGAGCGCATGTAGGCCTATTTTCGAGAAACACGATCGAACATGTTGTTGTCATGTTGGCTGCCTTGAAGATTCGTGCGACGCCAATAAATTTGAACTATCGCTACACGGCAGCCGAACTCGCCTACGTAGCGGAAAGTGGCGATCTCGACGCAATATTCTTCGAACGCGGTTTCGAGGCTACGGTCGCGACCGCGACCTCAGATATTCCGCGGGTGCGGCACTTCTTAGTCGCTGAGGATGGCACCCCAGCGTCGGGACAACTCGAAGCCACGGAGTACACCCAGGCGTTGGCGGCGGGTTCTCCGCACCGAGACTTCGGGCAGCGTTCGGCAGACGACCTCTACATCCTATTCACCGGTGGGACAACCGGTTATCCCAAAGGGGTCATGTGGCGTCATGAGGACATCTGGCGCGTCCTAGGCGGCGGTATTGACTTCATATCGGGTGAGCGACTCGGCGAGTTCGACCAAGCCGAACGTGCGCGAGTCGGGCCGCCGATGATGACACTACCGTTGAGCCCGCTCAGTCACGGGGCGGCGGTCTGGGCGACCTTGATGCATCTGTTCGCCGGTCATACCACGATCCTGCTGAACAAGTTTGACCCCATTGCCGCCTGGAGCACGATCGACCGTTACAAGGTACAGATCGTGTTCATGACAGGAGATGCGATGGGGCGTCCCCTCATTGAGGCCTACGACGCCGGCGGTTTTGACGGATCGTCGTTGGTGGCAGTGGCGAGCAGTGCTGCTGTGTTCAGCGAGACGATTAAACGCAAATGGATGACGACTTTTCCGAACGTGACGTTTACGGACTCGGTGGGTGCGACGGAGGTCGGTTCGTCGGGCGTCGGGCTGTTAACCGAAGAATCCATCACCGCCGAGGGCCCGGTGGTCGCACTGGCACCCGGCACCATCGTGGTCGACGACGACAACAACATCATCGACCCCGACGCACATGTCGGGCGAATTGTGCGTACGGGTCGTGCCGGCCATGTGCCACTTGGTTACTACGGCGATCAGGAGAAGTCGAAGGCGACGTTCTTCGAAGCCGATGGGGTGCGCTATGCGATCACGGGGGACTACGCGCGTCTAGAAGAGGGCCGTCGGTTGACCCTCCTCGGCCGTGGTTCGGGCTGCATCAACACTGGTGGCGAGAAAGTATTTCCCGAGCAGGTCGAGATGACGCTCAAGGCACATCCAGACGTTTACGACGCGCTGGTAGTGGGCGTCCCCGATGAACGTTGGGGCAATCGCGTGAGCGCGGTGATCCAACCGCGTCCCGATACCCGCCCGACGGTCGCATCGATCCAAGAACATGTCCGCAAGCATCTCGCCGGCTTCAAGGTCCCGCGGTCCATCGCGCTGGTCGATGAGATTCCGCGCCACGTCACCGGGAAGGCGAATTATCCGCTGGCTAAACAGATCATGCTTGAGTCACTTGCCAGTGGTGAGTCATCAAATCTCGACGATGCACCAGAAAGTCACAGGAGTGGCCAATGAGCGATCAACATCTCACCTTCGAACGTGACGACAAGGTCGTCACCCTGACCATGAACAATCCGCGCCGCAAGAATGCTCTGACCCCCGAAATGATCACTCTCATGGCGCAGGCGTGGGACGAAATCGATTCCGACGACGGCATCCGTGTTGCCATTCTCACCGGCCACGGTGATTCCTACTGTGTGGGCGGCGATCTTGCCGACGGGTGGATGGTGAAGGGCGTCAAGGGCAATCGCTCCTCATCGGATTCGGATGGGACCGCGCAGCAGACGCCGCCGCCGAAGTCACGCGGATCGATCATCACCGACGGCCTGCTCTTAAGTCGCAGCCTGACCAAGCCGCTCATTGCCGCCGTCAACGGCCCATGTCTGGGCGGTGGGTGTGAAATGCTGCAGCAGACAGATATTCGTATCGCAGAAGAGCACGCGGTCTTCGGATTGCCCGAGGCCAAGTTCGGCCTGATCGCCGGCGCGGGCTCCACGGTACGGCTCAAGCGCCAGATCCCCTACACGAAAGCCATGGAGATGATCTTGACCGGCGAGCCGTTGACGGCGGCCGAGGCATATCACTTCGGGCTGGTCGGACACGTAGTGCCAAAAGGGCATTCGTTGGCCAAGGCCCATGAAATCGCTGCCCGGGTAGCGGCTAATGGCCCACTAGCGGTCCGAAACGCGAAGGCTTCGATTCTGGCCAGCGGCTGGCTTGACGACTCCGACGCTCGAAAGATCGAACAACGCTTCGTCATCGAAGTGATGACTTCACAGGATGCGAAAGAGGGTTTAGCCGCGTTTGCCGCCAAACGCGATCCCCGCTTCACCGGAAAGTAGTCGGCCTCCAATGGTTCGGTAGCCAGCCAAGCCACCGATGCTTCCAACCCCAGCGCCGCCTGAACTGTCGCCGTGTGCGGTTCGACCGCTGCAGGCGCGGGCGCTTCACGTCGAGGGACAATGCAATCCGAGGTAAGGCTCGGGGTTCGCGGTGGCCCAGGCGTCGAGCATCTGAGCAAGGTGCTCGGCCATGCCTTTGGCGGACAACCGCGTTTTCAGCACGCACACCACGGCAATATCGCGTTCGCCCGCGAAGTCTTTGACGTTCTCGGTGACCAGCGCGCGGTTCTCACGGGCTGCGACGGCGGCGACTTCCCAGTCCGGACGAGCATCGACACCACGGTCCCGCACGTGCACCGCGTCATGGCCGCTGTCCGCGAGGAGAGAGCACGTTTTCGGTGGGAACATCTCGTCAACCAGGAAACGCACTGAGCGATTCCGCCACTAGGCCATCAGATCGGTGCGGCTGGCAACAAGCTCGCGTGTCTCGTCGGCCGCTCGATCGTTGGCCGCAATCTCCTCCTCGATGACGCTGCGGTGGGTTGCGGCAAAGTCAATCGCCGTGCGGATGTGGCGCGGATGCAGATCGAACTGCTCGGCCAGGGCGGCCACCCGCTGCTCGGGGCTGCCCTTCGTATAGCGAAGCGCGGACGCGACCTCCCAGATGTCCGGTCCAACCGCCAGGGCGGCGCGGCGCCCCGTCGGCCCATCCCGATAGACGACACCAGTGTGGTGCGACGTGTCTAGCCCCTCGGTTACCAACCGTTCCAGCAGCGCCCGTTCCGTGATCCCTTCTGCAGCCGCCTGCCGCTCCAGCCGGGACTTAACGGCGGGATCTAGACGGTACGAGGTCGCACGAGCCACCATCCTCCAACTCCTTTGCGGTGACAATGTACCGCAATTGTAACAAAGGCATCGCGTGGCCGGAATCGGTCCGGACGCTGCCACGGCGCGATACCCGGTGGCACACTCGGTCGCGGCTGCGGGGCAACGACCCGATCAACTGCGATCGATCCCGCCCCTGGCCACCGGAAACGCACAGCTCAGCGGTTGTTTGGTGGGGCCGACCACCGCTGCCGATTGTATTTATCCGCTGTATTGATCCGCCAAAATCCGCCGCAGCACGACCGTCCGCTCGCGGAACTGAAGGTCCCACGGGGACCGCACTTCACTCGACATGCGGCCCGCCGGCGCAAGCCAAAAAAGGTTCAGTCAGGTCATGGCGACGAAGAGGCAGCGCCGGTGCGTTCGCCTCCATCGCCGCACCCGAGTTCAGGCGACAGACACGTCTTAGCGTTACCTTACGGTACTCTTACTTTTCTTATTTTTGGTGTACGGTCGTTCTCCATGGGCTCGACGAAGCCTTGCGTGGCAGTGATCGCCCGGCTCGTTGTGTGGTCGCCATGCCGCACCTGGTGCCCGTCAGTGAGCACCAGTAATGGAAAGGGTCGTGTGTGGGTGAGATCAGCGGACAAGCCGTTGTGTTGGGCGCGGGTATGGCGGGTTTGCTCGCCGCGCAGGCTCTTTCAGAGTTCTACGATTCGGTGACCCTGGTGGAGCGCGACAGGTTGGCTGATCATCCGAGCGGGCGTAAGGGTGTGCCGCAGGATCGACATCTCCATAACTTTTTAGGCCGCGGCACGCAGCTGCTGGCTGAATTCTTTCCCGGACTGCTTGACGAGCTGGCCGAAGCCGGAGCGGTCGTCGTCAACGATGGAGACTTGTCGCGGATCTATGCACGCATGGGCCGCTGCGAGTTGAAACGCTCGGGCAGGCTGGCCGATCCGTCGGCGTTGACGCTGTGTCTGGCCAGCCGGCCATTTGTCGAGTTCCACATGCGCCGGCGTGTCATGGCCCTGCCCAATGTGACGGTGGTCGACGGCCACGACGTCATCGAACCGGTTGCTATCGGCGATGCCGTCACCGGGGTGCGAATCATCAACCGCGACAACGGGGTAGTAACCGCGTTGGACGCCGATCTGGTGGTCGACGCAATGGGTCGCGCCGCGCGTACACCGGCATTTCTGGAAGGTCTGGGGTATGGCCGGCCGGTCGAGAAGCGTTCCACCACCGCGCTGGGTTATTCCAGTCAACGGCTCCGTTTCCCCGCAAGTTGCATTAACGAGCAGCTGGTCGCGGTCAATCAGGGACTCGGCCGGCCTGGGGCTTTGCTGATGGCATGCGAGCACGACACCTGGATGCTGGCCGTCGGCCGGTCCACCGACGACGGCGGTGCGCCGGCCGATTTCGCGACGATGCTCGCCGTGGCCGCCGAAGCCCTACCCCGGTCCATCGCGGACGGGTTGCGCCGCGCCGAACCCGTTGGGGAGATCGCGATGTTTCGTAACCCAGCCGCAGTGTGGCGCCGCTACGACCGGATGCCGAAATTCCCGCGTGGATTGTTGGTGGTTGGCGATGGGCTGTGCAGCCTGAACCCTGTCTATGGGCAAGGCATGACGATGGCGGCGCTGCAAGCTCTCGCGCTACGCGACTGCCTGCGTGGCGGCGATCGCGACTTGGCCCAGCGCTTCTTTCGCGCCACCGCGGACGATATCGGCCCGACGTGGGCCCGCAACCAAGCTAACGACCGCGTCCCGTTGCCTGTACGCAAGCGATCGATGCGCCACAAGGTGCTCAGTCAGGTAGTCAAGGCCACGTTGATCGCCGCCGCCTACGACATCACCGTGACCGAACGCCTGCTGCGGGTCGCTCACCTCATCGATCCGCCCACCCGACTGAACGACCCCGCACTACTACCTCACATCGTCGCCGGCAACCTTCGGCATCTGTTGATGCGGACCCGAAACCGGCTTGCCAGGGCGTCGGTCGATTTCGATGGGCGGGCCGCCGCATTGATCGACAACCGAAAAGGAGAAGCCCATGCATGACCCAACGGCCGTGACAAATAAGGAGTTTGAGCGGCGATTGTCGGCGATCACCGCCACAGCGTTGCAGCGACGGCATGTCGATCGCGACGACTTGTTGGCCGTTTTGACCAGTAGTGACGATGACCTGCTCGACGTGATCGCCGCGGCCGGGCGGGTGCGCCGCAGGTTTTTCGGTCGGCGGGTCAAGCTCAACTACCTGGTGAACATGAAATCCGGTATGTGTCCGGAGGATTGCGGCTATTGCTCGCAGCGGCGCGAGTCGACCGCTGAGATCCTGAAATACTCCTGGGTCGACGCTGATGAAGCCACCCGCCACGCCCAACGCGCGATCAATGCCGGCGCCAAACGCGTCTGCCTGGTCGCCGCTGGCCGCGGGCCGAGCGACCGTGATCTCGAGCGGGTCGCCGAGACGGTCGCCGCCATCAAGGACTCCGCCCCAACGGTGGAAGTGTGCGTCTGCCTGGGGCTGCTCAAACGCGGGCAAGCCGACCGGCTGCGGCGGGCCGGCGCCGACGCCTACAACCACAACCTCAACACCAGTGCCGACAACTACGCCCGGATCTGCTCGACCCACACCTTCGACGACCGAACCGCCACCGTGGCCGCCGCCAAAACCGCTGGGCTGTCGCCGTGTTCGGGTGTCATCGTCGGAATGGGCGAATCCGATGAGGACATCGTCGATGTCACGCTGGCTTTGCGTGAACTCCAACCGGATTCGGTGCCGGTGAATTTCCTCATCCCGTTCGAGGGCACCCCGCTGGGTGAGCATTGGGAGCTGACCCCGCAACGCTGCCTGCGCATCCTGGCGATGTTCCGGTTCGCCTTCCCCGACGTGGAGGTAAGGGTCGCCGGGGGACGCGAAATACACCTGCGCAGCCTGCAACCGCTCGCCCTGCACCTGGCGAATTCGATGTTCCTCGGCGACTACCTCACCAGCGAAGGACAGCCCGGCCACGCCGATCGGGCGATGATCGCCGACGCCGGCTTCATGATCGAAGGCTTCGACCAGCCGACCCAGGCCGCGCACCACCGCGACCTCGTCATCAACCGCCACCGCGGCACGGGAACCACCACACCCGCCAACACCTAAAACATCGAAATCCACTCCACGAGAGTCCAATAGGATGCCCAACACTGAATTCCAAGAGGGATCACTTCGGTCCCACACAGGCCGACCACCCCGACTGTTGCCGATCTCCGACGCCGCAGCGGCCTACCGCCTCGTCTACGGACGCGTCGACGCGCTGATCCGCGGCCGTGCCGAAGTCGCCGAACTGGCAGTACCGGCCTGTCCCGCCTGGACCATCCGCCAGACGGTTGCTCACCTGGCCGGGGTCGCACAGGACATCGTTTCACGCAATATGGAGAAAAAGGGCGCCGACTCCTGGACCCAAGCGCAGGTCGATCGCGTCGGCGGGTCCAGCCTCGACGAGTTACTCGACCTGTGGGGGCAGATGATCGACCCTGTGACAGCGACGCTCGCTCTGGCCCCTCAAGCATCCGCATGCCAGCTTGTCTTCGACACACTCACCCATGAGCACGACATGCGCGGCGGGCTGAATGAACCGGGCTCTCGCACAGGCGATCTCGCGTATGATCCCGCTCTGGGATTCTTGACAACGATGGGCGACCAACTCTACCGACACGCGGGGCTGTCGGCGCTCCGACTGATCACCCCCACGATCGGAGCCGTACAGCTCGGCGACCCGGACGTCACACGAGCTCAAGTCGCCCTCAAGATCTCTGATTTCGAAGCGCTACGCACCTTCGGCGGACGACGCAGTGTCCGGCAACTGCTAGCGCTGCCCTGGCACGGAGACCCGACAAACCTACTGCCCGCCTTCACACACCTGCTGCCCGCGTTCAGCAACGACGGGATACGACCCCCAACCAACGACCTCATCGAATGAGCGAAACGTAGCTTGCTCGCACCGCGTCTGTAGGCGTAGGTGAGCGGTGGCAGTAGGCTCGTGTCCAGCCAATTGCCAGGGAGTGTGAGCTCATGGACGTGTCTGTTCGAGAGTGGACGCATTGGGCGGCGGGGTATGGACTTCCAGGCGCGACGCTGAAACTACTAGCACGGCGCGGTGATCCGTTTGCGCAACTCCTAGCAATCGACAACGACCGGGCCAACAATATTTATCCGCTGATCGAGCAAGTCCGCGGGCGCGGGCGCATGTCCCCGGTGGAAAGGGTCGGCTGGGTCAGCGCTGACGCGCAGATTGTCCGCGGGGTGCTGCGCGACGGCCGGTTCAGGACCATCAAACAACGGGACCGGTCACCTTTTCGTCTCGTCCAGTGGATCCTGGCCAAAACCGCCCCCGATGTGCCGAATCTCGTGGAACCGCCCTCTATGTTGGTCACCGATCCGCCTGAGCACACGCGGTTGCGTCGACTGGTTTCGCGGGCGTTCACGCCGCGGGCGCTCGATGGACTTCGCACCCGCATTCAGGAAATCGCCGACGAGTTGCTTCGCGGCCTGGAGGGCAGGGCCGAGTGCGATTTGATCACCGAGTACGCCTCCCGGGTCCCCATTGCGGTCATCGCTGAAATGCTGGCGATACCCCGCGACGAGACATGGCGTCTTCTTGAAATCGGCGAATCAACAACGAGATTGATTGGCACCACCATCGTATCCTGGCGCGACTTTCGGGCGGCGACGAAAGCTCTGCGCGAGTTCGATCGATACCTCGCCGAGCATATCGAGCGGCTACGTCAAGACGACGCCGACAACAGCATCCTGTCGGACGTCGTACACAACGGCGATCTCACCGAAACCGAGATCAGGATGCTGGCGGCGCTGCTCCTCGGAGCGGGATTCATCACCACGACTCATGTTTTGGGCAAGGCCGTCGTGGCGCTCGTCGGTCACCCCGACCACCTGGCTGCGCTAGGCGCGAACCCCGAGGGATGGCCCAACGCGATCGAGGAGATCCTGCGCTATGACACCACCGGTCAATTGGCGGGCCGGGTCGCCACCGAAGATGTTGACATCCTGGGATACCCCGTACGGGCAGGCGAAACGGTATTTCTTTTGGTGGGCGGGGCCAACCGCGACCCGGCAGTCTTTGAACACCCCGATATCTTCAACGTAACCCGCACCAACGCCCGCGAGCACATCAGCTTCGGGACCGGTGTGCACGCCTGCCTCGGCGCGGCGCTGGCTCGCATGGAGCTACATATTGGCCTGCAGTCATTGTTCGAGCGCTTCCCTGAGCTGGCCCTGGCCGGTGAACCGACCTTCAACGACAGCATCGGGCTGCACGGACTCAAGCATCTACCGGTGTCACTCCGAGCGGCCAATGCAACTGTTCCGTAGCTGCCCAGGCGTCCATGGGCCTCTCGCTTCAGTCCCGCCGCCCCTGGTCACGCTGGTCGTCGATCAGGCGTCGATCACCACGCGACCGTTCTTCGCCCGCGAGACACAAACCAGCATGTCGCCGTCGCCCTCCGCGGCGCGCCCCCGGCGATCGACCTCGCCGACCAGCACCTTGACCTTGCAGGTCCCGCAGAACCCCTGCCGGCATGAATATGCGGTCGTCCGATCGCGGTCGAGCATGACGTCCAGCGCCGACCGATTCGCCGGCACGCTGAGCACCCGCCGCGATCGCGCGAGTTCCAGCTCGAAGGGCACGCCGTCGACGACGGGCGGCGGAGAAAACCGCTCGTAATGCAGTGGTGCGCGGGCGTATTGGTCGCGTGCGGTGCGCACCGACTCCAGCATGGCCGTCGGGCCGCACACGTACACCGCCGTCGTCGGCCCGGCCTCGGCAAGCAGGTCCTGTGCGGTGGGGATCCGGCCGCGTTCGTCGTCGGCCCATACGGTGACCCGATCCGGCGCCACCGCCACCACCTCGTCCAGCAGCGGCATGTAATCCCGGCTGCGCCCGGCGTAGACGGCACGCCAGTCGATTCCGTGCCGCTGCGCCGCCCGAATCATCGGCAGCATCGGCGTCACCCCGATGCCGCCGATCACGAACAGCACGTCCCGCTCGTCCGTGACGAGATAGAAAGCGTTGCGGGGACCCTCGAACTCTAGCCTGTCGCCCACGTCGAAGGTCTCATGCATCTCGATCGAGCCACCGCCGCCGTCGGCGATGCGGCGCACGGCGATCCGGTAGTCGGTGCGCCGCCCGGGCGGGCCGCACAGCGAGTATTGCCGCCGGCGCCCGGAGGGCAGTTGAACGTCGATGTGTGCGCCGGGTGTCCAGGACGGCAACAATCCGCCGTCCGGGTCGGCCAACGTCAAGGCGACCACGTCGGGTGCGAGCAGTTCGCGTCTGATGACGACCGCGGTGTTGGTCCGCCGCACCGGCGCTATCCGCGACGGGTTCCACCGCGACGCCGACGCGAAGCCACCGAAGACAACGCCCACTCCCCACAACGCGGTGTAAGCGCGGTCGCGCTGGCGGCGACCGTACAAGTCGGCGGGTCTGGTGTTCCAAATGGTGTGCGACACAGTTCTTCTCGCTATCTCCGTCGAATGTCGGTGATCAGATCGATCCACTCGCCGGTGAGCCGGGCGACGACATCGGGATGCGAGGCCACCACCCAGTGCCCACCCTCGATCGGGACGACCCTGCCGTCGGCCGGTATCGAGCCGGTGAACCGTTGCAGCGCGGGCGTCACGAAATAGTCCTGGCGTGCTACCAGCACCTGCACCGGGACTTTCGTCTGCGGCAGCCATGCCGGCGGCGCCAGAATCGGCGCGGGCATGTTGGCGCGGTACAGGTTGAGCCCATTGAGGTAGTCATCGATCGACCGCAGAGTCGCCGCACGCCGGCCACGGGCACCCGATCGACCGATAAGTTCAACCGCTTCAAAGGCTTTCACGGCCACCCGAGACCGGAACGCTACTTCGGGCGCACCCGGGCACAGGAAGAACCAGATGTAGGAGGAGGCCAAAACCTGCCTGACGACATCGACCACGGCGCGAGGTGTGCGCGGTGACCGCAGAAACCTGCCCGCGTAGTTCAGGTGCGGCCCGGAGATCGACGTGAACGACGCGATCCGGCCCGTCACCGCGTCGTCGGTGACCGCCGCCCAGCCCTGGATCGAGCCCCAGTCGTGACCCACCAGGTGGACCTCGTCGACCCCCAGGCTGTCGATCACCGCGCCGATG
The DNA here is from genome assembly GCF_010730745.1 of Mycobacterium heidelbergense. Lineage (NCBI taxonomy): Bacteria > Bacillati > Actinomycetota > Actinomycetes > Mycobacteriales > Mycobacteriaceae > Mycobacterium > Mycobacterium heidelbergense. The sequence continues at coordinate 2,822,806 of NZ_AP022615.1, forward strand.
TCGGAAACCAGTTGGGGGAGAAGGTATCCCGACTGGCCGCTCGGGTGTCTCGATTGGCCCGCCCCGCGCACGTCGTAGGCTACGAAGTTGTGCCGGTCACCAAGGTGCCCCGCCAGCCCGTCCCACACGCGGTGGTTATCCGGGTAGCCATGGATGGCCAGGACGGTCGGGCGCAGCCCATCGATCTCTGTGTAGGCGTGGACCGCCAAAGGCACGCCGTCCGAGGCGATCACGGTGCTGCGGGTCATGAGTCCTCCGGGGAAGCTCTCAGTGCGAGGCGCGGGCGGCGGGCGATCTCGCCAAGTAGTCGACCGCGCGCCCAACCCCACCCAGCTGGGACGGATGGAAACTCGGCTTGTAGTAGGCGCCGATGACCCCGAGGAACTCGAATGGCCCGGGCACCAAACCGCGGCGCGCCGCGTCGAAATAGTCGCGCCAGCGCGGCTTGGTCCCCGGCGGAAGGTGCGGGTCGACCGAGTACATGAACCGCACGCCGCGCATGAACAACCACAGCAACGCCGGCGTCACCAGCAGCTGGGTGCGCACCTGCCGCCAATACCCGGCGCGCAGATGCTTCATGGTGTCGAACGCGACCGCTTTGTGTTCGACCTCTTCCGCGCCGTGCCAGCGGATCAGATCCAGCATCACCGGGTCGGTGCCGAGGGCATCGTGTTGCGGGGTGTCGAGAATCCACTCGCCGAGGATGGCGGTGTAGTGCTCGAGGGCCGCCACCATCGACACCCGCTCGAGCAACCAGCTCTGCCGTCGTCGCCGGCTCCACAAGGGCCGGTCGCCGATGAGCTTGCCGAAGAGCCAGGCCATCTGGTCGGTAAACGGCGTGACGTCTATGCCCTTGGCCGCGAAGTGCCCGAGCGCACCGGAGTGCGCTTGGGAATGCATGGCCTCCTGGCTAATGAATCCCTGCACGTCCAGCCGCAGCTGATCGTCTTTGATCAGCGGCAACGCCCTCTTGAATGCCTCGACGATGAACTCCTCGCCCGCCGGCAGCAGCAGGTGCAGGACGTTGCAGAAGTGGGTGGTGAAGGGTTCGTTGGGCACGTAGTAGAACGGCAGCTTCGCCCAGTCGAACTCGACGTCGCGCGCCTGCAGGACGATCCGCTCGTGATCGGTCGAGGCGTCATGAGGACCCGCCGCCTGGTCGTCGATAGTGAACATCGTGAAACCCCTTGAATCATTAAGCAATGCAGCGCTTTTCGTCCTGGCTCTCGGTGATCAGACCCTCGCTGCGCAGGAACCGGACGAGATTGTCGACCGTCTCGGCCAGGGCCGGCTCTCGCAGGTGGACCTTGGCCAGCGCGCGAGCCTGCCGGTACCGGGTGTTGCCGTACCGCTTGTCGCGCATCGCCGCGATCTTGTCCGCCGAGCGCGTCAGGAAATCGACCAGCGGATAAATCGGATCGCGCGGCGTGCACCGGCGGTTCATCTGCTCGGCGAAGGACGGGATGTCGTGGTAGGCAAAGCGATAGCCGTAGCGCTCGGACAAAACGCGGGTTATGTCCATGAGGTTGTAGTACTCATCTGCGGTCATGTTGAAGACATGACCGCGGACGGCCTCGGCCGGCAGATCCATCAGCGCGACAATGTGATCCGCGATCAGGTCCGCCGGCAGCAGGCTGAGCTGGTTGAGCGCGTTGGCGGCGATGCCGTGCTCGATCATGAACGCCATGGTGCGCACCAGGATGTCGTCCTGACTCCCGAAACCCGCGCTGGTGGGAGAGATCAACGAGGGCCGGTAGATGCGCACGTCGAGCCCCTGCCGCCGCGCGGCCAGCGCCAGCTGCTCGCCAACCCACTTGGTCTGCGAGTAGCCGAAGTCCAGCGCGTTCATCTCCGCGTTCGCGTCGGACTCTCCGACGACCAGCTTGACGCTCCACCCGTAGATAAAGGTGCTCGAAACCAGATGGAAGGTCTTCCGGTGCGCGGTCATGGCCAGGCGCAAAAGCTCGTGCGTACCAACCACGTTGGCGGGCCGCAGGGCGTCGTAGGTCCGCACGTAGTTGACCAGGGCGCCGTTGTGGACGACGGCGTCGACGCTCTCGGCCAGTCGCTGGAACGTCGCCTCACCGATCCCCAGGTGAGGCTCGGCGAGGTCGCCGCAGACCACCCGCACCCGCGCCCTCACCTCGGCTTCGAAAGCCGGCGACCATAGCTGGGCCCGGCGCAGCGACGCGACGATCCGGTCCAGGCCGTGTGCGGCGTCGGTCGCGCGGACCAGCGCGTGGAGGGTGTAGGGGGTCCGCGCGAGCAGGCTGCTCAGCAGGAACGGTCCCAGGAACCCGGTCGCGCCGGTCAGCAGGATGTCGCTCGGCGCGCCGGGTCTCGCCGGCGGGAGAGCCGGTAGGGGCAGCCGCGCGTCGGCACGCATCTGCGCGGCCTCGTGTGCCTCGTACTCGGTGGAAATCTGATCGAGCGCCTGCCGCAGCGCATCCAGCGGCTGCTCGGACCCCTCGCCGAATTGCCGCATGAGCCCGAAGAACTCGGCGACACTTAGGCGCTGCAGCAGGCGCGTATTGACCTCGTCGGCCAGCTGCCCGGCGCCATGCTCTTCCAGCAGGGCCTGCAGGTCCGCCCGGAGCTCGGCCAGCGCCAGTGAGTCGATGCCGAGATCGGCGAAGGAGCAGTCCTCCTGCCCGGTGAGGTCGTAGCTCTCGATCAGATGGCGGAAGCGGTCGAGCGGACCCGCGCCCGGCCCTTCATGCGTCTGGTGGGCCATCGGGTTAACCCAGCCGGCCAGCACGGGCAGCTTGTCGTCCAGCCAGAACCGGCGGGTGTCCGCGCGCCTGATCTTTCCCGAGGTGGTCTTGGGAATGCTGCGCTGCGGCACGAACAGGATCGTGTGTGGGTCGACGTGGGCGTGCCTGCGGATCGCGCGCGCCAGGGCCTTGCCGTCGGGCAGCGCGCGCTCGTCCCGCACCTCGGCGACCACGACGAGCGCTTCCTGTTCCTCGCGCTCGACCGAGAAGGCGGCGACGCAGCCGCCACGGACTTGCGCGGCCGACCGTTCCACGACGGCCTCGACGTCCGAGGGGTAGCAGTTCACGCCTCGGACGATGATCAGGTCCTTGCTGCGGCCGCAGACGAACAGCTCGCCCTCATACAGGAAGCCGAGGTCGCCCGTCCGCAGATAGGTGCGGTCGTCACCCGGGATGCGGGCCCCGAACGTCTCCGCGGTGAGCTCGGGACGGTGCCAGTAGCCGCCGCCCTTGGACGGTCCGTCCACCCAAATCTCGCCGACCCGGCCCTCACCCAGGGCCCGCCGGGATTGGGGATCGACGATGCGGACCACGTTCTCGTCCAAGGGCTTGCCGCAGCTCACCACGGGGGCCTGGTTGCTGTTCTGAGGCATGGCCTTCTCGACCCGCGCGAGATTCTTCTCCAGCGCGCGCTTGTTCAGGGCCAGGGTCTGGCGCCCCCGCATGGACACGATCAGCGTGTTTTCGGCCATGCCGTAAGCGCCGAGCAGTGCGTCGGGTCGCAGTCCGTAGGGAGCGAAGCGCTCTCGGAAGCGGGCGAAGGTCTTGGCCCGCAAGGGCTCTGCCCCGATGACCATGCTGTCGAGGCTGCTCAGGTCGATCCCGGCCAGCTCGGACGCGGGCAGCTTGTCCTCGCGCAGGCAGTACTCGAGGGCGAAGTTCGGCGCCGGCGTGTGGGTGGCGCGCACCTCGCTGATGAGCCGGAGCCAGGCCGACGGCCGCTTGAGGAAGTCCAGCGGCGACATCGCGTGCGTGGTCCCGCCCGTCAGCAACACGAATAAGTAAGCGGAGATCAAGCCCATGTCGTGGTGCTGCGGAAGCCAGGTGGCGCACACTTCGTCGCCGGTGAAGGCCGAGCCGTTGGCGATGACGTTGGCGTGGGTCACGATCACGCCCTTGGGATCGCTCGTAGAGCCGGAGGTGTACTGCAGGAAGAGCACCGGACCGGGCGTGTCCGCCACGTGGGCACCGCCGAAGTCCTGCGTGCCATCCGTTCCGAACCAGGGCAACTGCGGCGACCGCTCGGTGTCCGGCCAGGGCAGCGCGCCCTGTCGGCGGCCGAGCAGCATGCGGTAGTCGTACTCGAACTGCTTGGTCGACAGCACCGCCTTCGCCTGGCAGTCCCGCGCGATGAAACTGAGCTTTGCCAGGCCCGCTTCGAACGCCATGGGCAGGGGAGGGCTGACCGGGACGGCGATCACGCCGATGCGCGCGCAGGCGAAGAACGCGGCCGCCATCTCCACCGAGGGCGGGTAAACGAGCAGCGCTCGATCCCCCGGCCGGAGCCCGGCCTCCACGGACAAGTAGGCGGCCAGTTCACGCGTCCGCTCGGCGAAGCTCCGATAGGTGTAGTGCTCGATCTCTCGGCCTTCGGCGTCGACGAACCGGAAGAGGGTCTGGTCCGGCTTCCGCTCTTCCCACATCCGCAAGTAGTCGATAAGTGTCTCCATGGTGGAAGTCACTCCCCCTTCCAAGGTTCGTTGGACGGTCTTAACCGAATCGATAGAACGCCTTCGTAATCACAATTGATAACCCGAGGGTAGCGCCGTCGATCGATCTCAGGCAAAGAGATTTCGGGTTTTTATGGGCGCTGCACATTAAGCTCACAGGCTGGACTCAGCTACTAAGCAAAGCTTCACATACCGGAGCCGTGTCCCTCCCCGGCCGGGCGCGCAGTCCAAGGGTTCCGTAGATACCCATATCAGTATCTCAGTCCAGAATTTCCAGGCATATATCGTGGTAAATAGGCATAAATACGTTATCACTGAGATACTGATATCCGCGTCTACGTATCCGATGAGGAGGCCTCCGCGCTACCCCGCTCGGCCGCCATCGTCGTGAGCGGCAAGGGTTGAACCGCAAAGGAAGAATACGCGGTGCTCACCACCCGCGTCCCTTGGTATGCCGATATCACAGCAAATGGCGTCGACGCCGCCGGAGCGATTCGCTCAGGCAATACCGGCTCGCCGCCACCGCGGCCGCGTCCGACAAGTTCGGCACAAACTCATGATCGACGGAGATACTGATACTGACGTACTGACATACGCGGCCCCGGGAAACTGCCGTGGCCGTCGATCACGTCACACGGCCGCGCGTCGCGGCAGGACGGCAGTTGACGACCCGACCTGCGCGACGCGGATGCGCGGCCCCGCGCGGGCCACCAGCTTGACGATGCCGACGAAACGCTCGCCGTCGATGATCGGTGACAGCGGCTCGTCCTCGGCCTCGATGATCATCTCGTGCCCGTTGACGTCGCGTATCAGATCGCCGCGCAGCGTGCCGCTTCTGAGCGCGGCGGGAAAGCGCACGATGATCCTCGAGGGCCTCAGGTTGCCGGCCTGGAAATGCAGCGCACCAGGTTTCTCCGCTTTGGGGAAGAGCCGGAACCCGGCGCCGATATGGAGGTCGATCGCGCCGGCATGCAGCAGCCTGTGCGTCCGCGTCGGGACCTCCTCGCCGTCGATGACGACGCGGGCCTGCGTCGGAGCGAACAGACTGGTCGCATAGTTGGGTTTGCCGGTGTGGACGACCTTGTTGCTGACGTAGTCACCGAACGAGCGGGCGAGCACCCGAACGACGTCCGCCCGGCCATGGGTGTGGTTGCCGTAATACTTCTCGTAGAACCGGTTGCCGACCCCGCCGGCCGCCAGCCCAAAGCACAGGCGGTGGAACGGCGCGCCGTCCGCGCTCTCGCCGTCGAGTGCCAGCGTGTCCAGGAACATCTCGGGCGGCGGGCGATCCGTCTCGGCGGCAGCCGCCAGCGCGCGCAGAATCGCTTCGGGCCGCCCGCGCACTCGGGCCTTGCGCGCCACGGCGTTGACGCTGCCCCCGTTGGTGGGCACGAATGTCGGCCAGCGTTCGGGCTCGGTGACGTGTCGCTGGACTTCGTTGATCAACCAGTTCAGCGACCCGTCGCCGCCGTCACTCACCAGGTGGGTGATCCGCGGAAAGAGCTGCTGCACGGCCGCGCGGAGGTCCTCGACGGACGCGGTTTCGCGCACCTCGCCCCAAGGGCCGACGATGCCGCGCAGTTCGGTGGCGCGGTCACCCGCGGCAACGTTCCTGCGCGCGAGCGGATTGACGATGACGCCTAAATACATCCGGACGTCCTCGATTCCGCTGCCATCCCAGCACGATACCCGCGATGTCGGCCCTGCCGAGCCGGACCACTGATGCCGTCGGCGCCCTTAAAACCCCCGATTAGTGTGGCTGCAATGCCTCAATGGACCGCAGCAGACCTGCCCTCGTTCGCCGGGCGCACCGCCATCGTCACCGGCGCCAGCGGTGGGCTGGGCGAGGTGACCGCCCGCGAGCTGGCCCGGGTCGGTGCCCACGTCATCCTGGCCGTGCGCAACACCGACAAGGGTAAGGCCGCCGCCCGGCGCATGACCGGCCCCACGACCGGCCGAGTCGAGGTGCGCCAACTCGATCTGCAAAACCTCTCCTCGGTGCGGGACTTCGCCGACGGTGTGGGCACGGTCGACGTTCTGGTCAACAACGCCGGCATCATGGCCACCAGATACGCGCTCACCGCCGACGGCTTCGAGGGCCAGATCGGCACCAACCATCTCGGTCATTTCGCGCTGACCAACCTGCTGCTGCCCAAGCTCACCGACCGCGTGGTGACGGTCTCCTCGCTGCTGCACAACATCGGCTACATCAGCCTCAAAGACCTGAACTGGCAGTCCCGGCCGTACTCGGCGTGGCTGGCCTACGGCCAGTCCAAGCTCGCCAACCTGTTGTTCACCAGCGAGCTGCACCGGCGCCTGGATACCGCCGCCACGTCACTGCGCGCGCTGGCCGCCCACCCCGGCTGGTCGCACACCAACCTGCAAGGCCACTCGGGCCGCAAATTGACCGACGCGGCGGTATTGGCCGCCGACCGCGTCGTGTCCACCGATGCCGACTTCGGCGCCCGGCAGACGCTGTACGCGGCATCGCAGGACCTACCGGGCAACACGTTCGTCGGCCCGCGATTCGGCCTGTACGGCCGCAGCCAGCCGACCTGGCGAGGCTGGCCGGCCAAGCGGGCAACCACCGCCGCCGCGCTCTGGGAGCTGTCGGAGCAGCTCACCGGCACCAAATTTCCGCTGTAGACACGGGTTCGCAACCCGGTCGCTCGCCCGCCCGGTGCGGCCATCGACGCGCCCCTCTCACGGGTCGTGGCTAGATTGGTGGAGTAGTCAGTCAGGCGGTTTCGGCGCAGTCCTGTGACGCCCGATGCCGGCGGAGAGGTCGGCCCATGTCGGGGACGGATATGGCGGCATTGCTCGCCTTGTGCGCCGCGCTGGCATCCGCGATCGGCAACGTGATCCGCCAGCGGTCCGCGCAGGAGGTCACCGACAAACCGGTCGGCCACCTGGCGCTGTTCGGCATGCTGTTGCGTGACACCCGCTGGTGGCTGGGCGGTGTGGGGGACATCTCCAGTTACTGCCTACTTGCCTGGGCCCTCGACAAGGGCTCGGTGCTGCTGGTCATGTCGCTACAGGTGACGGCGCTGCTGTTCGCCCTACCGATTTACGCGCGGTTGACCCGCCATCCGGTGAGCCGTCCGGAATGGATGTGGGCGGTGTTGCTGGCCGCGGCGCTGGCGGTCGTCATCGCGGTCGGGCAGCCGGCGGGCGGCCAGGAGCGGGCATCGCTGCAAACCTGGGTTGCCGTCGCCGCCGTGCTGGGTCCGCCGCTGGCGTTGTGCCTGCTGGGTGCCCGGATCTGGTCGGATCGTTCGGTTGCCGCGGTGCTGCTGGCGGCGGTGGCCGGCTCGTTGTTGGCGGTGTTCGCCGTGCTGATGAAGGGCGTCGTGGACATCGTCGAACACGGGCCCGGCCAGTTGTGGCATACGCCCGAGCTGTATGCCTGGGTGTTCTGCGGGGTCACCGGGATGATCTTTCATCAGTCGGCGTACCGCGCGGGCGCGCTCACCGCCTCGCTGCCGACGATCATCGTGGCAAAGCCCGTGGTGGGCGGGGTGCTTGGGGTCGTCGTGCTCGGCGAGACCGTGCGCGCCGGCGGCCCGGAGTGGTTCGTGCTGGCGGCGGCGGCGGCGGTGCTGGTGATCGTCGCGACGGTGGGCCTGGCTCGCGGCGAGGCCGCCACCATGGCGGCCGGCACGGGGCGCGACGTGAAGGTCGCCGGCCGGCCCGCGGCGCTGTCGCAGGGCTTGAGCGGCTGACGAGTTCGGCGTTGCGGCGCGCCTTCGGCAACTGTCGGCTGATACATCTGGCGTAACGTCAACGTGCTTAAGCTTGCGCCCCTAGCACGGAAGTCGAGCGGCAGGAGAGTCATATGTCATGGCGCGCCGGGTGGCGCGGTGTCTGACGGCGTGGCCGGATTCAGCGCGCCGCCGGTTGTGCGGTTGGGCGGTGATTCGGGGCTGTCGCGGGAGTTGCTGGGAAACAAGGCGCACGGAATCGAGGTGATGCGCGCCCACGGCATGCCGGTGCCCCCGGCGTTTTGCATCACCACGGAGGTATGTGGACGCTTCCTGGCCGACCCCGACCACACCCTCGACGCCGTCTGGGATCAGGTTGTGACGGCGATGGGATGGTTGGAGCGGGAGACGGGCCGCTCGTTTGGCCGCGGGCCGCGACCGTTGCTGGTCAGCGTGCGCAGCGGCGCCGCGGTGTCGACGCCGGGCATGCTCGATACGGTGCTGAACCTCGGCATCACCGGCGCGGTGCATGACGCGCTAACGGCCGCGTTCACCGCGAATTTCGCCGACGACACCCGGCGCCGATTTTGCGAGATGTACCGACGAATCGTGCTGGCCGACGACGACGGTGTGGCGGTCCCGGATGACGCCTATGGCCAGCTGCGCGGCGCGATCGAGGCGGTGTTCCGCTCCTGGAATTCATCGCGGGCACTGACCTATCGGCGCCACCACAACCTTGACGACGTCGGCGGCACCGCGGTCGTCGTGCAGGCCATGGTTTTCGGGAACTTGGGCGCCTTGTCGGGCACCGGCGTGCTGTTCTCACGCAACCCGATAAGCGGCGCCGACGAGCCGTTCGGGGAGTGGCTCCCCGGGGGTCAGGGCGACGAGGTGGTGTCGGGGTCCACCGACTGCGAACCCGTCACGGCGTTGCGCGATGAGCAACCCGCCGTTTACCAGCAGGTGCTCGCGGCGGCACGCAAACTCGAGCAACTCGGCCGCGACGCGCAAGACATCGAGTTCACGGTCGAGGAGGGGCGGCTGTGGCTGCTGCAAACCCGCACCGCGAAACGCTCGGCTCAGGCCGAGGTGCGGCTGGCGCTGCGGTTCCGCGCCGAGGGACTCATCGATGACGCCGAAGTCCTGCGCCGCGTGACCCCGGCCCATATCGAGACATTGCTGTTGCCGTCCTTGCGGCCCGCGACCAGAGCGGCCGCGCCGCTGCTGGCCCGCGGTCTGCCGGCCTGCCCCGGGGTCGCGTGGGGCCGGGCCTATACGGATGTCGAGGCCGCCATCGACGCCGCCGAGGGCGGCGAAGACGTCATCCTGGTGCGGCCGTCGACCAGCCCCGAGGACGTGGCCGGCATGTTGGCGGCGCGCGGCGTCGTGACGGAGGTGGGCGGCGTCACCTCCCACGCCGCGGTGGTCAGCCGGGAGATAGGGCGCCCGGCGGTGGTCGGTTGCGGCGCAGGGGCGGCCGCGGCAGTTGCGGGCAAGCTCGTCACCGTCGACGGGGTGGCCGGTGAGGTCAGAGAGGGCGTGTTGGAACTCGCCGCGTGGTCGGAGCGCGACTCGCCCGACTTGACCGAGCTTGCCGACATCGCCCGCGCCGTCAGCCCATTACGGGCGCACCACGACGGCCCCTATGTCCGCTTGGACAACGTGTCGCCTTCGGCGGTCAGGGCGGCCCTCGCCGCCGGACACACCGACGTCGTCTCGGTCACGCCGCTCATTGCGATGCTGACCGCGTTGCATAACGTCGGCCATCCCTCGGAAAACTCTCCGTGATCGAACTCGAAGTGCTGCAAGCGATTCGCCTGAAGGGTCGCGTCAGCCCCGACGATCTGGCGGCCACCGTCGGCAATGACCGGGCCGCAATCGCCGCGACCGTCGCACGGCTGACCGATTCGGGACTGTTGGTGGGGGAGAAGACGGTGCGCCTGTCTCGGGAGGGATGGGCCCGGTTGAAAGAGCTCCTGGCGGCGGAACGGCGGGCGGCCGACGGGGATGCGATCGACGCGGCGTATCACGAATTCCGAAGGATAAACCGGGATTTCAAGGCGTTGGTGACGGACTGGCAACTCAAGGACGGCGAACCCAACGCACATGACGATCCCGATTACGACGCCGCGGTGCTAGCGCGCCTCGACGGCATCCATCAGCGTGCCATCCCGATCATCGAGTCCGCCGCGGGCCAGATCCGGCGGCTGTCCGTGTACGCGGACAAGCTGGCCGACGCGTATGCCAAAGTGCGGCAGGGGGAGACGGCGTGGTTGACCCGGCCGATCGTCGACTCCTACCACACCGTGTGGTTCGAACTGCACGAAGAGCTGATCGGCGCGGCCGGCCTCACCCGCGAGGGTGAGGCCAAAGCCGGCCATGCCGAGTAGCGCGCCAACCGACCCGGTATTACCCCAGCACGGGAATCAGCAGCCGCGACGACGAGCGAACCGTGTTCAGGCTGCTGGTGCCGACGCCGGCATGCCGGAAGTTCATGATCGCCGGCGTCGACGGGTCCTGGTCGTCGCTGGTCAGCACCAGTCGAATGCGGTGTCCGGCCTTGAACCGTCGGGCGTTGGGCACCAACGGAATTCGGTACGCGACGTCCTCGCCCAGCGGTACCGCCTGCGGGTTGCGGCACGGCAGGACCGGCGCGCCCGGACGGCTGGCCGCCTCGTCGACCTCACGCAGGCTGGCACGCAACCAGCCCGCGGTCACATCGGTCGCGTCGCCGTCCGGCGCGACGTCCTGCAGCGTCGTCATCCAGGCGGTATCGATCGCCGTCGCCGAGGCGACGAGGCGCAGCTCGACGTCACCCACCACGTCCAGGTCCTCGGTCAGCGGTTCGGTGGTCCAGGACAGCGTCGACGGCGGGTCGATCGCGCTGGGCCTGGCGCGTCCCAGGCCCGCGCCCAAGACCATGAATTCGCGGACGCCCGGCTCGCCCTGGTCCTCGCTCAACGTGCCGTCGGCGCGCAGGGCGAGTTCACGATGCCGCGCGTCGGGCGGCGGCCAGGAGTCCGCGGTGCGCCACTCGTCGGCACCGGGCAGGTAATACCGGATCGGCGGCCCGTCGGTGATCCCGGTGTCGCGGCCCTTCAACCAGTGGTCGTACCAGGCCAGCGCCTCCGTGTGCATGCTTTCCCAGGGCCACGTCAGGCCGAACTTGCCGAGCATGCCCATCCGCACACATGCGTTGTCCGCCAGGCCTTTCCACGCGGCAAAGGTCGAGGGAAGGTGCAACGGCACGTTCTCCCAGTCGCAGCCCAGATACACCGGGATGTCGATCTCCTTCAGCAGTGGCAACAGATTTCGCTCCTCCCACCACTCATCGCGGGTGGGGTGCTTCACCGCGGCCTCCTGCCACAACTCGTCCCACGGGTGCGGGTTGTGCGGCAGTTTGAGTAGTTGGCGCAGCATGGTCACCGCCGCCTCTCCGTTGGCGGTCTCGAACTTCTTGTGTACGCGTGGCGTTTTCAGCACGCGGCGGGCCAGCGCGACGGGCTTGCTGCGCCACAGCTTGTCGCTGCGTTCGGAGGTCAGGCCCATCATCGCGAGGAACGGCGTCACGAAGGACGAACTCAACAGCCCATGGTGGTTGGCGCCCTCGTACAGGTCCGCCGTCACGGCGAGCGGGAAGATCGCCCTGAGGTGTGGTGGCCGTTCCACGGCCGCCTCGAGTTGGGTCATCGCGAAGTAGCTGATGCCGATCATGCCGACGTTTCCGTCGCACCACGGTTGGGCCGCGACCCACTCGACGAGGTCGTAGACGTCCCGGCGTTCCTGGGCGTCGAAGAAACTGAAGGTGCCGCCGGAGCCGCAGGTGCCCCGCAAATTGGCGATGAGGTGCACATAGCCGCGCGGCACCCAGAAGTCCGTCACCCCGGCCTCGATGAATCCGGCCGGGGCGCCGAGGTCCTGCATCTGCCGCGGGTACGGCGAGGCGGCGAGCAGCGCGGGGAAGCGGCCATCCGAATCGGGCCGATGGACGTCGGCCAAGAGGGTTGTGCCGTCACGCATGGCGATCGCGGTGTTGATGTCACGGCGCGACGCGTACCGCGGCTCGCTGAGGTTTCGGTATTGCCGTCCGGTGGTCTGCGGGCCGTTGAGCCGTTTCGTGGATCCAAACATAGTCTCACGCTACGTTGAAACTAGTTTCAACGCAAGATGAAATTTCACGGTAGGGTGAGGCGGTGGCCAAGCGATCGATCACCCCCGGCCCGCGCGACGAGCGGGGCGTGCTGGCGGCGCGCATCCTGGCCGCGGCCCGTGGCGAATTCGCCGAACACGGTTGGGCCGGAACGGCAATCAGGGCCATCGCCCGCGCCGCGGACGTCGACCCCGCGCTGATCTACCACTACTTCGGCTCCAAGGAGGGCCTGCTCGATGCCGCCACCACGCCGCCGCGGAAGTGGCTGGACTCGGTCGCCGAGACGTGGGCGACGCCCAGGGCGGAGTTGGGTAGGCAACTGATCCGCAACGTGCTGGAGGTCTGGATGGACGAGGACGTCGGTCCGGCCCTGCGCGCGGTGGTGCTGACCGCCGCCCATGAAGACAGCACCCGGGAAAAGCTTCGGCTGATCGTGGAACGCGGTCTGATCGGTGGATCGACCCTCGGCGACGACGAGGACGAGCGGTTGCGTCGCAGTGGGCTGATCGCCAGCCAGCTCATCGGCTTCGCGTTGTTGCGCTACGTCTGGAAGATCGAGCCGATCGCGTCGATGCCCGACGACGAGGTGGTGGCGGCGATGGCCCCCAATCTGCAGCGCTACGTCGACGGCGACCTCTCCTAGGGCGCGGCACGGTGCGGTTGATCGGGAGGAACCGCGACAATGACCAGATGTCTCGTGTGCGGTGGGCCGGGTCCCTCGTGATCGCCCTCGGGCTCCTCGCGGCTTCCGGGGCGGCAACCGGCAACGCCGGCCCCGACGTCCCGCCCGTCAGCGACGCGGCCCGCGCGGCCGGATTCGTCGACGTTCGTAGTGTCGTACCCGACGCCCTCATCGACCTGCGGTACGCGACGACGAACAACTTCACCGGCACGCAGTTGTACCCGTCCGACGCCCGATGCTTGGTGCACCAATCGATGGCCCCGGGGCTGGCCGCGGCGGCGACGGCACTGCGCCCCCAGGGCCACGTGCTGGTGTTCTGGGACTGCTACCGGCCCCACGACGTTCAGGTCCGGATGTTCAACGTGGTCCCGAACCCGGCGTGGGTGGCCCGCCCGGGTCCGTATGCCCACAGCCACGAATCCGGGCGTTCGGTCGACGTGACGTTCACCAGCGCGCAACAGCAGTGCCCGCCCGAGCGGCGGGCGAACGGGCTGTGCCTGGCCGACATGGGCACCGACTTCGACGATTTCTCTTCGCGCGCAACGGCATTCGCAACCCAGGGCGTCAGCGTCGACGCCCAGGCGAACCGGGCCCGCCTACGGGACGCCATGAAATACGGCGGGCTGGCCCCCTACTCCGGGGAATGGTGGCATTTCGACGGTCCCGGTGCGGCCGTCGACCGCCCGATCCTCGACGTCCCGGTCGACTAGAGGCGTCACGCATATCGAGACAGATATTTCGGACGGATGGCTGTCGATACCGCACGGGGAAGTCCTCTGCCGGGCCTAGGTTCAGCCCGTAAAACCGCTGTTTGGGCAGGCCAGCCCCATGGTATTGGCATTCTCTTTTTTTGCAAGTACGTTATTCATCGATGGATAACGCCGGTCAGACTCCGTCGGGCATCCCGCTGCGGCCCGTGTATGGGCCGGCGGACGTAACCGCCGAACCGCCGCCTCCCGGGGAATTTCCCTTCACCCGGGGCAACTTCGCGTCGGGTTATCGGGGCAAGCTGTGGACGTTGCGGCAGTACTCCGGCTTCGGTACCGCCGAGGAATCCAATCGCCGCTATCGATACCTGCTGGACCAAGGGGGGACGGGGCTCTCGGTGGCGCTCGACCTGCCGACCCAGTGCGGATACGACTCCGACGACCCCGAGTTCGGCGAGGAGGTCGGCCGCGTGGGCGTGGCGGTGGACACCCTGGCCGACGCCGAGATCCTATTCGACGGCATCCCGTTGGACAAGATCAGCACCAGCATGACGATCAACGGAACGGCGGCGATCCTGCTCGCGTTCTACGTCGCGGCCGCCGAGCGCAAGGGGATCCCGCGCGCCAAGCTCACCGGGACCATCCAGAACGACATCCTCAAGGAGTACGCCTCGCGCGGGACCTGGATTTGGCCGCCGGAGCCGTCACTGCGCCTGATCGCCGACACCATCGAGTTCTGCGCGGCGGAGGTCCCGAGGTTTAACGCGATCTCGGTGGCGGGGGCGCACTTCCGCGACGCCGGGGCCAACGCGGTGCAGGAAATGGCGTTCACCCTGGCCGACGGCGTCACCTATTGCGACACCGTGGTGCAACGGGGCCGGATGACGATCGACCAGTTCGCGCCGCAGGTCTCGTTCTTCTTCTACACCCACGGCGACTTCTTCGAGGAGATCGCCAAATACCGTGCGGGACGGCGCCGGTGGGCGACGATCGTGCGGGAGCGCTACGGGGCCCCGGACAAGTCGGTGACGGACAGGGCGTCGATGTTCCGCTTCGGCTGCGTGTGTGGCGGAGCGTCTTTGTATGCGCCGCAAGCACATAACAACGTGGTGCGGGTCGCCTACGAGGCGATGGCGGCGGTCTTGGGCGGCGTGCAGTCGATGTTCACCGCGGCCTGGGACGAACCGTTCGCGCTGCCCACCGAGGAGTCCACCACGCTGGCGCTGCGCACCCAGCAGATCCTGGCCTACGAAACCGGGGTGGCCAGCGTCGCCGACCCGCTGGGCGGCTCCTACTTCGTCGAGGCGCTCACCGACGCCACCGAAGCCCGCATCATCGAGATCATGGACGACCTCGAGCGGCACGGCGGCATGGTCAGCGCGATCGAGGACGGCTATCTGCAGGGCCTGATCGCCGACGAAGCCTTCCGGACGCATCACGACATCGAGGCGGGCACCCGCCCGGTCGTGGGGGTCAACCGATTCGTGTCCGAGGAGCCGGAACCCGATGTCGTGACCTACGAGCTCGACGCCGAGGGCCGCGACCTGCAACTCAAACGCCTCTCCAGCGTGCGGGCCGAAAGGGATTCGGCCGCGGTGCAATCCACACTCGCCGAGCTGTCGCGCGCCGCCGAGGGAACCGACAACCTGATGCACAAGCTGATCGACTGCGCCAACGCCTACTGCACGCTGGGTGAAATGGTCGCGGCCCTCAAAGCGGTGTGGGGCGAATTCCGGCAACCGGTGGTGTTCTAAATGGCCGTGCGGATTCTCGTTGCCAAGCCCGGCCTTGACGGGCACGACAGAGGCGCCAAGATCGTCGCCCGCACCTTGCGCGACGCCGGCTTCGAGGTGATCTACACCGGCATCCGGCAGCGCATCGAGGACATCGCCTCGATCGCCGTCCAGGAAGACGTCGCCGTGGTGGGCCTGAGCATCCTGTCCGGTGCTCACCTGGCGCTCACCGCGCGGACCGTCGAAGCGTTGCGCGCCGCGGACGCCGCCGACATCGCCGTCGTCGTCGGTGGCACGATCCCGCACGCCGACGTGCCCAAGCTGCTCGCCGCCGGCGCCGCCGCGGTCTTTCCCACGGGGACACCGCTCGACGTACTCGTGCGCGATATCCGCGCCTTGACCGGAACCCCCGAACCCGTTGTGGAGGAACAGTGCGCGTCGGAGTGATGATCGGCGCCGAGCGTGGCGATATGGCCCGCAAGGTGAACAAGCTGGCGTCCGATATCGAGTGGGCCGAGTCTGCGGGTCTGGACACCGCGTGGATGCCGCAGGTGCCCGACGACTTCGACTGCCTGACCATGGTGACGCTGATGGCCGCGCACAGCTCGCGTATCGAGTTGGGCACCGCGGTGGTGCCGCTGCAGGCCCAGCACCCGATTGCCCTTGCCCGCCAAGCGCTCTCGACGCATGCGGTGGCCGGCGGGCGGTTGGTTCTGGGCGTCGGACCGTCGCACCACTGGATCATCCGGGACATGCTCGGCTTGCCGTATGAGAAGCCGGCCGCCTACACCCGCGACTATCTGCAGGTGCTCAACGCCGCCATCGCGGGTCCGGGACCCGTTGACGTCGAGAATGCTTCGTTCACCGTGCACAATCCGACCGCGCTCGGGGCCGATACCCCGATGCCGGTGCTGGTCGCCGCGCTGGGTCCGGTGATGCTGCAGCTCGCCGGTGAACTCGCCGACGGCACCGTGTTGTGGATGGCCGACGAGCGCGCGATCGGCGATCACATCGCGCCCAAGATCACCAAAGCCGCCGCGGATGCCGGGCGCCCCGCGCCGCGGATCGTCGCGGGCATCCCGGTATGCCTGTGTGCCCCTTCGCAAGTCGACGAAGCCAAGGAGCGGGCCAACCGTGTCCTGGGCGAGGCCGAAGTGTCGCCCAACTACCAGCGCCTGCTCGAACGCGGCGATGCCCGCGATGTCGGCGACCTGTGTGCGGCCGGTGACTCGGAACAGATCCTGGCCCGCATGCGTCGCTTCGCCGACGCCGGCGTGACCGATCTGTCGGTGCGGCTGCTGCCGATCGGTGACAACCGGGACGAGCTGGTCGCCTCCAAACGCCGAACCCGCGAGATGATCGCGGCGCTCGCAACGGAGTTGCGGTGACTCAAGAAACGAGCGGGGGAGACCCCGGGCCACTGGCGGGAATTCGTATCCTCGAGGTCGGCACCATGCTGGCAGGTCCCTATGCCACCATGCTGCTCGCCGACCTCGGCGCCGAGGTCACCAAGATCGAACCCGCCGGCGGTGAGATCTCGCGCGGGGTCGGGCCCAGCTACTTCGCCAGCCTCAACCGCAACAAGCTCAGCCTCTGCCTGGACCTGAATTCCGATGCGGGACAGCACCGTTTGGGCGAGTTGGTCGCGGAGTCGCACGCGCTGTTGGTGAACCTGAAGTCGTCGGCCATCCGACGGCTGGGACTCACCTACGAGCAGCTGCGGCGGTTCAACGAGCGGATCGTCTGCGTGGCGATCACCGGCTTCGGGCTGCACGGCGGCGACGATCCGGCCTTCGACTACGTGGTCCAGGCGTCTACCGGTATCGCCGCGCTGACCGGCGATCCGGAGGGCCCGCCGACGCTGCCCGGCTATTCCTCGGCGGACAACTCCACGGGAATGTGTGCGGCGCTGGGACTTCTGGCCAAGATCATCTCCGGCTCCGGCGGGCAAGTGGATGTGTCGCTGCGCGACGTCATGCTGTCGCAGCTCAACTACCACGCGTCCGCCTATCTCAACAACGGCGTCGAGCCGCAGCGCCGGCACAACGGTGCGCACTCGTATTACGTTCCGGCCCAGCTTTTTCCGACGGCGGACGGTCACCTGGCGCTGTTCATCACCCACGACGGGTTCTGGAAATCGTTTGCCGCCGAGGCGGGCATCGGTGGTTTCGAGACGATGACCGAGCGGGTGGCCCGCCGCGACGAGGTCCTGGGCGTCGTCACCGCGGTGCTCGCGACCGATACCGCCGCCGGCTGGGAGCGGCGACTGCGTCCGCTCGGGGTACCGGCGGCCGCCGTTCGGACGCTGCCCGAGGCACTCGACGCGGCTCCCGAAGCCGTTGTGATGGCAGGGGATTTCCGCCTCGTCGGCAGCCCGATCCAGATCTCGGGGTATCTGCCCGACTACCGGCCGCCACCGAGGCTATGCCCGTCCCCTAACCGGGACCGGTGAGGTGGGCTTCGGCGAGTTTGCGAAACGCGGCCACTAGACGGCTGCGGTCCCCGGAGCGGCTCGCCAGCACGACATGGCTGGGCTCGACGCCCTCCAACGGGACCGTGGTGATATCCGGCCGCAGGCTATTGCCGTGAAAGCCGGCCGTGACGGCGACCGCCTGCCCCGAGGCAATGAGCTCGAACTTGTCCTCGAGCGCTTCGATGAACGGGCCATCGGGCGCGCGGCGCCCACCGGGGCGAGGATCGATGCGCCAGAAGGCACTCCAGGCCGGATCGGAGTGCCGGACCCGCGGCATGGGCTCGTCGGCGATGTCGTCCAGGGTCACCGATTCCCTGCCCGCCAGGCGGTGATCGATCGGGACCGCCAGCACCCGAGGCTCGTCGTAGAGAACCGTCACGTGCAACTGGTCGGTGGGGAACGGCAGCCGCGTCACGACCGCATCCACCCGGTGGTCGAGCAGCGCGTTACGCGCTTGGTCCCAGTCCAAGTGCGTGACTTGCACGTCGGCGTCCGGGTTTTCGCGGCGCAACTCGCGCACGGCCGGCGTGATGATCATGCCCGTCGTGTAGCCGATGATGATGCGGCTGGGCTGGGCGGCCGCCCGGGCCTGCGCCATCGCCTGGGCGGCGGAGCGCAGCAGCGCCTTGGCCCGAGGCAGAAACACCTCGCCGGCGTCCGTAAGCCGGGTGCCCTGCGGCGTGCGATCCAACAACCGGGCGCCTAGCTGTTGCTCCAGCCGGCGAATCTGCCGGCTCAACGACGGCTGCGCGACGCGTAGGGCGGCGGCCGCCCTGCCGAAGTGCCGGTGCTCGGCCACGACGACGAAGTACCCGACCAGCCGAAGATCGAGGTCCACCACCGGTGATGCCGAGCCCGTCATGCGTCAAGTGTAGCCGCGGTGGTCGAGGCGGTGCCGCCAATGAGCGTCATCCATCTGCTGTGATGCCTGAATTGCATCGCGCCATCCGAAATGGGACTTGGACACGCGCCGCGAGCCGTCCTTGACTTGAAGGCGTCCACGAACGGGGACAGAAGGGATCTTCCATGCACGTCTTTGTCACCGGCGCGACCGGGCACATCGGTTCCGCCGTCGTCACCGAACTCCTCGAAGCCGGGCACCGGGTCACCGGCCTGGCCCGCTCGGACGAGGGCGTGGCCGCGCTGACCGCGGCCGGAGCCGCGGCGCGCCGCGGCGACCTCGACGACCTCGACGGCTTGCGGGATGCCGCCGCGGCGTCCGACGGAGTCATTCACCTCGCCTTCAAACACGACTTCAACGACTACGCGGGCGCCGCCGAGACGGATCTGCGCGCCGTGGAGGCCATGGGGGAGGCGCTCGTCGGTTCCGATCGGCCCTTTGTCATCACCTCGGGAACGCTGCTCCTCGCGCTTATGGGGCAGGGCGGCGTCGGGACCGAACACGACGCGCTGGCGGCCGGACCGCGGATCGACTCGGAGAACGCGGCGATCACGCTGGCCGAGCGCGGGGTGCGGTCGTCGGTCATCCGGCTCTCACCGTTGGTGCACAGCAACCTGGATCACCACGGCTTCGCCCACCACCTCATCGGGACCGCCCGCGACACCGGCGTGTCGGCCTACATCGGCGACGGCTCCAATCGCTGGCCGGCCATCCACACGCTCGATGCCGCGCACATGTACCGACTGGCTCTCGAAAAGGCCCCCGCGGGAACGCGATTGCATGGCGTTGCCGACGAGGGCGTGCCGTTCCGTGACATCGCCGCCGTCATCGCCCGCCATCTCGACGTGCTGCCGGTCAGCATTCCAGCCGAAGAAGCCGGCCACTTCGGCTTCCTTGCCCTTTTCGCCTCGCTGGACAATCCGACCTCGAACGCCCTGACGCAGAAGGTGCTTGACTGGCAGCCCGAACGGCCCGGGCTGATCGAGGACCTCGACGAAGGCCACTACTTTGGCGAGTGAGTGCGGTTGTCGCCCAAGGCAATCCCGCGTGCATCGTCGGTGCCCTAGCCGTTGGATGCAACGGCAACGGATCGGGGACCCACTACGCCCCGCCGCACTCGGTTGTCACCTCGAGGAGTCGCGGGATCGGCGCAGGATCCAACTGCAGGGCATCGGACATGTGTAGCTGGCCCGCGTTGGCGAGCATGTTGTCCAAGATGGCCTGCAGGTCGTCGCCCTCGATTTCGTAGATGGCGACGTACGGGCCGTCGCCGTCAACCGGACGCAGCCGGCGCGCCGAGACGAACCCGTCCAGGGCGACGAGCTCGCCCAGGTGGACTTCGTCGTACCAGGTGTTGTACTCCTGCTCGCGATCGGGCGAGCTGGGTCGACTCTCAACGAGGATGATGCCCTTGGCCATCTTGGATATCCTAAGCCGCCTCTCTTACACCTACTCGTAGCGCACCGTGATCGAATCGGTGTCGGGCACGCCCTGGCACGTCAGGACGTAGCCGTCGGCCACCTCGTCGTCTTCGAGAACGTCGTTGACCCGCATGGTCGCGTGGCCCTCCTCGAGCCGGGCCATGCAGGTGCCACAGTTGCCGGCCTCGCAGTTGAACGGCGGCTCCAGGCCGGCCCGCCGCGCGCTTTCCAACAGGGTCTCGCCGGGAACCCGTGGCACCGTCACCTTTTTGCGTTCCAGGTAGATCGTCACCGTGCCGGCCGCGGCAGGGTTTGATGCGGGATCTGCCACCCGTGGAGTCTCCTCGATGGTCCGGGTGACCGTCACCGTGACCGCCCCCTTCCGTACTTGCGTTCTTCAGTATAGAGAATACTATTCTCGCTAAGCGATAGGATCTTCTCAAGACCGCGCCTGCCGGGGAAGGACGGGACGTGACCGAGCCGACCGCGCTCGTGTTCGAGGAACGCCGATTCAGTCTGCCTCAGCTCGACGCGTTGGCCGACGGGCTCGCCGCGACCCTGATCAAGGGCGGCGTCACCGCAGGTCAGCGGGTTGCCGTCATGGCGTCGAACCGGCCGGAGTTCGTCGCCGTCGTGCTGGCGATCTGGCGACTGGGCGCCACGGCCGTGCTCATCAGCCCCGCGTGGAAGCGCGACGAGGTCGACCACGCACTTGCGCTGACCGAACCGGCGCACGCCGTCGGGGACCATCCGGTGCTGGCGGCGCTGATGCCCATGCTGCACCTGGACGAACCGATCACCGCCGGCGAGCCGATAACCCGCTCCCTGCCGCCCCGCGACGCGGTGCTGGTCTTCAGTTCCGGTACCACCGGTCTGCCGAAGGCCGTCCGGCACACCCACGCGGCGTTGGATGAGGCCGTGGGGCACTGGCGCCGAGCCCTGCGGCTGACGCGGCGAGACCGGATCCAAGTGGCCACGCCGTCGTCCCACATCCTCGGGCTGCTCAACATCCTCACGGCGCTGCGAA
Source organism: Mycobacterium heidelbergense (assembly GCF_010730745.1). Taxonomy (NCBI): domain Bacteria; kingdom Bacillati; phylum Actinomycetota; class Actinomycetes; order Mycobacteriales; family Mycobacteriaceae; genus Mycobacterium; species Mycobacterium heidelbergense. The sequence continues at coordinate 2,844,045 of NZ_AP022615.1, forward strand.
CCGGAGCCCGGCTGCGGCTACATGCGCGATTCGACGTCGACGGGATGCTGCGGCACATCCAAAACGACCGCATCACGGTCGAAATGGCGGTCGCGCCCATCGCTTTGGCGATCGCCGCGCACCCCAAGCTCGAGTCGTATGACCTGTCTTCGCTGCGCTTCATCATGTGGGGAGCAACGCCGGTCAGCCCCAGCGTCGCCGAGACCGTGACACGGCGGACCGGCGTTGGCTGGCTCCCCGCCTACGGCACCACGGAGTTGCCCGTCATCGCCTGTAATCCCTTGAAGGGGGTCCGGCTTGACTCGGTCGGGCGTCCGGTGGCCGGGGTGCGGGTGCGGGTGGTCTCGCTGGAGACCGGAGAGCCGGTCCGGCCGGGGGAGGTCGGCGAAATCCAGGCGCGCTCACCGTCGCTCATGGCCGGCTACCTTCCGGCGGAGGCGACCGCCGAGGCGATCCGCGAGGGCTGGTACCGGACGGGGGACGTCGGCTGGCTGGATGCCGACGGTTGGCTGCGAATCACCGACCGGCTCAAAGAGATGATCAAAGTTCGCGGTTTCCAGGTCGCCCCCGCCGAAATCGAGACGGTGCTGCACGGTCATCCGGCCGTCAAAGACTGCGCGGTGTTCGGCATCCCCGACGGCAGCAACGGTGAGGCGATCGTTGCGGCCGTAGTGGCGCGCGTTCCCGATAACCCCGCAATCGCCGCCGATCTCACCGCCCGCGTGGACGAAAAGCTAGCATCCTACAAACACCTGAGCCGCGTCGTGTTCGTGGACGATATTCCGCGCCTGCCGTCGGGCAAGGTGCTGCGCCGACTCCTCAAGGAGCAATATGGATGTACGTCTGACGCCTGAGCAGCAGCAGCTGCGTGACGCCGCCGCCAAGCTGGCCGACGACCTCGGGCCCGGGGCGGTGCGGGACCTCGACGACAAGAGTCGAATCGCACGTCTGGACAAGCAGATCGAAACGACGGGCTGGAGGTCGCTGCGTTCCGACGGGGCCTCCGGCGTCGAAGTGGCCATCGTCGCGGAGGAATTCGGGCGCCGACTGGTCGACGCGCCGTTTCTGGGACCCGTGCTGGTCGACGACCTGGCGCGGCACCTCGGCGCCGACGGCGCGGGGGCGACCACGGCCTTCGGCGAGCGGGCAATCGACACGCGGGGCGCTCAGCGCGCCCTACTGCTCTCCGGCAACACGGTCCTGGCGAGCGACGTGGGCCCCGGTCGCACCGGCGCCGATTTGACCCGGGCCGAAGCGGACATCACGGGATCGCCGGTGGCTCTCGGTGAGGTGACCCCCGGCGTCGCCGCGCGGTGGCTGGCGCTCGCCCTGGTCACCACGTCGGCGGACCTGGTCGGAATCGCCCGCGGCGCGCACGCCGTCGCCTGCGACTACGCGAAAATGCGCGAGCAGTACGGCAAAACGATCGGGTCCTATCAAGCTGTCGCACACATGTTGGCCGAAAGCCTTGCGCTGATTGAGGGTTCGGTGAGCGTGTTGCGTCACGCCGCATGGTCGGTCGACGAACTGAGACCGGCCGAAGCCATCCGGGCCGCGCAGGTCGCGAAGGTGTATTGCGCGCGCGCCACCCGCACCGTGTGCGAGACGGCGGTGCAGGTGCACGGTGGCATCGGCAATACCTGGGACTGTCTGGTTCATGTCTACCTGCGCCGCGCGCTGACATCGACCAAATTGTGGCCGGTAACTCTCAAGGAGATCGACTTTGGACTTTCGTGACTCACCAGACGAGGCCGCCTTCCGGGAGCGGCTGCGAACCTGGCTCTCCTTGCACGTCAAGGATTTTCCCAGCTCCGGTGACGAGTACTGGGCGCGCCAGGCCCAATGGCATCAGGCCCTCTACCAGGGTGGTTTCTTCGGTCTGTCATGGCCCCGCGGGTACGGCGGCCAGGAGCTGCCGCCGGTGTACGACGTCATCGTGGACGAAGAACTGGCGCGCGCCGGCGCGCTACCGCGCCCCAGCGTCGGCTACCTGGTCTACGGAATCGGGAGGCACGCCAGTGAGGAACTGCGAAAGCGCTTCCTGCCCGGCATCATCAACGGCACGGAGCGGTGGTGCCAGGGTTTCAGCGAGCCGGGCGCCGGCTCGGATCTGGCATCGCTGACTACCACCGCCACTCGTGAGGGTGACGTCTATGTGGTGCAGGGGCACAAGATCTGGACGAGCTACTCCGATGTCGCCGACTGGTGCCTACTGCTGGCCCGCACGGACCCCGAGGCGAAACGACACCGCGGCCTGTCGGCGTTCATCCTCGAGATGAAACAGCCTGGCGTGCAACAGCGCCCGCTGCGGATGATGAACGGAGTCACCAACGAATTCGGCCAGGTGTTCTTCGACGGCGCAACGGTGCCGGCGGACCGGATGGTCGGTGCTCCCGGCGAAGGCTGGTCCGTTGCCATGACCGTCGTCGGTCACGAGCGCGAACCGTCCACGCTCGGCTACGCGGCCAGATACGGCAAGCTCGTCCGAAGCCTGTTCGCGCGCACTGATCCTCCGGTGCCCGAAGAGCTCGCCTGGGCCGCGGTTCAGTCGGAAATGCTGACGCATCACGTTCGGCGGCGGCTCTCCGAACAGCTGGACGGGGTGTCGCATGGGCCCGAAGGGTCTCTCGACAAGCTCCTGATGACCTGGGTCGAGCAATCCGTGGGTCACGCCGCCCTGGCGGTCGCGGGGACCGGTGATCCGGATCTGCTCAGCGCCTATCTATACAGCCGCGCGCAGAGCGTGATGGGCGGCACATCACAGATTCAGAAGAACATCATCGCCTCGCGCATCTTGGGATTGGGAGTCTGACGTGTACGACATGCCTGTTGAAATTGACGTCTGCGCCGACGGCGCACTGCGGATCATCACCCTGAACCGGCCCGACTCGCTCAACTCGGTCAACGACAACCTGCACGTCGGACTCGCGCGGCTGTGGCAGCGGCTCAGCGACGACCCCACCGCCCGCGCCGCGGTGCTCACCGGCGCCGGCCGGGCGTTTTCGGCGGGCGGCGATTTCGCGTATCTCGCCGAGTTGGCGGCCGACGCCGACCTGCGCGCCAAGACCATCCGAGACGGACGCGAGATCGTGTTGGGCATGGCGCGGTGCCGAATTCCCGTGGTGGCGGCGGTCAATGGCCCGGCCGTCGGGCTGGGCTGCAGCCTGGTGGCCCTGAGCGACATCGTCTACATCGCCGAAGACGCCTACCTCGCCGACCCGCATGTGCAGGTGGGACTGGTCGCCGCCGACGGCGGACCGCTGACCTGGCCGCTGCACATCAGCCTGCTGCTCGCCAAGGAATACGCGCTGACCGGCACGCGAATTCGCGCCGAGCGGGCCGTCGAACTCGGCTTGGCCAACCACATGGTGGCCGCCCCCCTCGCCGAGGCGATCGCCTGTGCGCAGCGGATCATGGAGCTGCCCCAGCAGGCGGTCGAGAGCACCAAGCGCGTGCTCAACATTCATCTGGAGCGCGCGGTTCTCGCCAGCCTGGACTACGCGCTGTCGGCCGAGCACCAGTCGTTCACCACCGACGACTTCCGGTCGATCATCGCCAAACTGAATGCGGGAAAGAACTGACCGGGATCACCGCGCTCGCGGCGAGTCGTGTAGCCGCAGGAACGCGCGCATCACCCGATCGAACCGGTCCGGCTCCTCGATGAACGGCATGTGAGCGCTCGACTCGAACAGCTCGAACCGGGAGCCCCCAATACGTTGGTGCATTTCCCACATGTGTTCGGGCACGCACTCGTCGAACCTGCCCGCGAGGATCAGGGTCGGCAATGTGATCTCGGCCAACCGGTCGAACACGTTCCAGCTTCGGATGGTCCCGACGATGTGAAAGTCGCTGGGGCCGAACATCGTCTTGAAGATCTGGGTGCCGGAGTTCCTGAAGGCCTCCACGAGCTCTGGGGGCCAGGGGCGAACACGGCAAAGGTAAGTTTCGTTCCAGGTGCGGATCGCGTCCTGGTATTCGGCCGCGTAGGTGGTCCCGGCGGCTTCGTGACGTTCGATGGCGGACTGAACTGTTGGATCCAGTTCCGATTTCAGGCGGGCCACCATGTCCGAGAATTGCGGTATGGACGCGATGCTGTTGGAGATGGTGAGGCTGACGGCCCCCGACGCGACGTCAAGCGCGTACTGTTGCGCGAGCATCCCGCCCCACGAATTGCCGAAGATGTGAAAGCGGTTCAGGCCCAACGCCGCCGCCACGGCATTCATTTCGGCCACCGAGCGTTCCATCGTCCAAAGTTCGGTATTCGACGGGCGTTCGGACTTCCCGCAACCGAGCTGATCCCAGAAAATGACTTCCCGCTCGTCGGCCAGGCGTTCCAGCGAGCCCAGGTAGTTGTGCGGTAAACCCGGTCCCCCATGGACCGCGAGCAGCGGAAGACCCGGCCCGCCGCCGACCCGCTTGAACCAGACATTTCCCCCGGGGACCGCGATTGTTCCCTGCAGCTGAGCCATTGCTAGCTGTGCCTCCTTTGCTTGGTGAGCAGACGCAGAATCGCACGATCCGGCGCGGCCATGTGCGATTCCGCGTCTGCTCGCGAGCCAAGGCGCGGGAACCGGCCGCCTTCTTGCGACCCGCGCTCTCGACTTGAGAGAATAATATTCTCGTGAATGTGCTCCCCGACCTGGAGTAGACCCGTGCCCGAAGCCGCCATCGATGTCCCGGCTCTGTAAATGACCATCCCCGACCTGATCGCCGACGCGCGCAACGGATCTCCGCGCGCGGCGGGCCGACTACTCAGCCTCGTCGAAGGCGAACGGCGCGACGAGGTGCTGGCGAGCGTCGAGCCGTCTGCGATCCGCGTCATAGGTGTCACCGGACCGCCGGGTGCGGGTAAGTCGACGACGATCGCGGCCCTGGTCGGTTCCTATCGCGAGCGTGGGCGCCGGGTGGCCGTGCTGGCCGTGGATCCGTCATCCCCCTTCAGCGGCGGTGCGCTGCTGGGTGATCGAATCCGAATGGCCGCGCATATCAACGACTCCGATGTCTTGATCCGTTCGGTGGCAACCCGTGGCCATCTCGGGGGCCTGGCCGCAGCGGTTCCGGCGGCCATCCGCCTGCTGGGCGCGATCGGTTACGACGTGGTCCTGCTCGAAACCGTGGGGGTGGGGCAGTCGGAGATCGAGATCGCCGCCGTCGCCGATCCGACCATCGTCGTCCTCAACCCCGGGGCCGGCGACGCGGTCCAGGCCGCCAAGGCGGGAGTGCTGGAAGTGGCCGACATCGTGGCGGTGAACAAGGCCGACCGGGAGGGCGCCGAACAGACCGTGCGGGACCTGCGGGCCGAAACCAACGCCCCGATTGTCAGTCTCGTCGCCGCCCGGGGCGATGGCGTTGCCGATCTGGTGGCCGCCATCGACGACCACCACCGCACCGACAGTCGGGAGCGCCGGCTGGCCCGTGCCCGGGCGCAGATCCTGTCATTGGCGCAAACCCGGCTGCGGGCGTGGCCGGACCTCGACAGGCTCGCGGAGGCGGTGGTCGACGGCCACGACGATCCCTACGCCGCGGCCGAAAAGCTGTTGCCCCCACCACAACCGAAAAATGGATAAGCGGGGTAGCCTTACGGCATGAGCGACTCCGTCGTCGTCAAGGTCAAGCCCGGAAGTCGCAAGGGACCGCTCGTCGAGGTCGGTCCTGACGGTGAGCTGACAATCTACGTCCGGGAGCGGGCGGTTGACGGCAGGGCCAACGACGCGGTCACGCGGTTGCTGGCAGCGCACCTCCAATTACCGAGAAGCAGAGTCGAATTGGTCTCCGGAATGACATCCCGGGTCAAGCGTTTCCGGGTGAGCTGATGAACAGGCGGTAGCCGGCCCGATAACCGCCTGACCCATAGCCCTGCAAGACCGCCAAACACGACCTAGCGGTCGGGTACTCAACCCGTCGGAACGAGCGGCCTCCTACCGAAGGTCGACCGACTTCCCGGTCGCGGCCGCGTGGCCCGCCCGGTAGCCGAAAACCATTGCCGGACCGATGGTTCCGCCGGCCCCGCCGTAGGCCCGTCCGGTCGGCCCGGCCATGGCGTTGCCGGCGGCGAACAGGCCCGGTATCGGATCGCCACCGACATGCAGCACGCGGCCGTCGCGGTCGGTGCGCGGCCCCCCTTTGGTGCCCATCGCGCCGATGCACACCGGCACCGCGTAGTAGGGCGCGGTGTCGATCGGGCCGAGGGTCTTCCCGGCGAGGGTGGTGGCGCTGTCGTCGCCCCAATACCCGTCGTAGGCGCTGGAACCGCGGCCGAAGTCCGGGTCGGAGCCGGCGGCCACATGACGGTTCCATTCCCGGATCGTGCGGGTGAGGCCGTCGGCGTCGATGCCGGTCCTTGCGGCCAATTCGGCAAGATCCGCCGACTCGCAGAACCAGTCGGGGGCGGCTTGCCCGGCCGCAATGCCGAGAAATCCATAGCGCCGCAAGTGGACTGCGTCGAAGACCATCCATCCTCGATCGTTGACATACCCGCCGCGGGGATCGAGGTAGTGGAAGGCGCCGGCCATCGAGTTGTAATCGCACGCCTCGTTGACGAACCGACGGCCGGCCGAATTGACGATGATGCTTCTCGGGCGGGTACGTTCCAGCCGGACGCTGCGGCTGCGTTGCTTGCCGTCGATGGTGTCGCCCGGTATTCGTACGATCGGCACCCACCAGGCTTCGCCCATGTTGGCGAGGTCCGCGCCCTGCGCCATCGCCATGCGCAGGCCGTCCCCGGTGTTGTTCGGCGGGGACACCGCGCCGTGCATCGGGCCGCGCAGAAAGGCTTGCACCAGAACGGTATCCCATTCGAAGCCGCCGGTGCCCAGGATGACCCCGCGCCGAGCGCGCACGCTCATGGTCCCCTCCGGCACCGCGATCCGCACTCCGGTGATTTCGCCGGACTCGGCGATGAGTTGTTCGGCCCTCGCGTTCACCCGCGGCGCCACCCCCGACTCCAACAAACCCTTGAGAAGGCCCGCGATCAATGCGGTGCCGGCAACGCAGAGCTGACCGGTTTGTTCATCCACCGCCGCGTGCAGGCGGGCTCTGGTTTCGGCGTCGAAACCGACGTTGGAGCAATCCGCCGGAAACGACGTGATGCGCGAACCCCACTCGCCCAATGCGGTGAGGTCAAACGGAGCCGCGCTGAGTGATCGGCCCCCGGACGGCCGCCCGCCCGGCAACTCCGGCCGGTAATCGGGGAAGCCGGTGGCGATCTCGAAGCGCAGGCCGCTGTGGGCCTCGACGAAGTCGAGCATCGCCGGACCGGTCCGCACGAACGTTTCGACCAGGGCGTCGTCCATCGAAGCCAAAGACTGCGCACGCAGGTATCGCAAGGCGTCGGCTACCGTCAATTCCCCATCGGGAGAACGGTTGTGGGCGGGGATCCACGCGATGCCACCCGACACCGCGGTGGTCCCGCCGACGGTCGGGGCCTTCTCGAAGACCTCCACCGAGGCGCCCGCGGCCGCCGCCGCTAGCGCCGCAGTGAGCCCCGCGCCGCCGCTGCCCAGCACGACGACGTCGACTTCGTGGTCCCACGGCATAAACTGCTACCCCTTCAGCTCAGTCGCCCGGACAGCTGCTGGGCGGCTTTGATGACGGCGTCTTTGCCGCGCATCACGACGTCTTCGCGGTGGGAGATGAGGTTGATGCAAGTCGGCGGACACGGCGCCTCGCGGCGGACCGGCACGGCCAGGCCATAGGTATTCGGTTCGATCTCCCCGTACGTCGTCACCCAGCCGCGCTTCCGGGCCCGGGCGACCAGATCTCGTTCTCCCGGCCGCGGCGGCATGCTCGCGAGCAACGCGATCCCGGCGGCACCGCGGCTGAGCGGATACCGGCTGCCCTCGTGAAAGGCCAATTGGTAGGCGACATGGCTCGGCACGATCACGGCGATCGCGACCTGCTGGTCGCCCTCGGCGATGAGCAGCGACACGGTGGTGCCGAGCTCGTCGGCCAGCGTTCGCAACGTCGGCAGGCTGAGCTGGCGCACGTTGCGGTCGAACGACGCGCCGAGCACGGCGAGGCCGGCGGCCGGCCGGTAGCGCCCGTCCTCTCCCTTGGCCACCAAACGGAATTGGGTCAACGTCGACAGCAATCGGTAGGCGATGGTGCGGTGCACGCCGACGTGGTCGGCGAGCTGCTGCACCGTCAGCCCGCCGGGCGAATCCGCGACCATTTGCAGCGCGGTCAGCCCCCTGGCCAGCGTCTGAGAACCCGTGCCCGGACCCGTCACAACCTTGACAGACCACCACGCGAGAGCGAAGCTCTATATATACCGCACATGACTGTGCGATATTAGCACATTAGCTAAGCCCAAAACGAGAACTAGATTTCCAGCATGGCGAGGCCGGAGAGGAACCGTGGCGGAGTTCGAGAGCATCTGGAGCGATCTCCAGGGCGTCGCGTTTGAGCAGGGCTATCTCGACGTGGGCGGAGTGCGGACTCGCTATCTGCGCGCCGGCCGGCCCGGCATGCCGGTGCTGGTGCTGTTGCACGGATCCGGTGGCCACGCCGAGGCTTACGTCCGCAATCTGGCCGCGCACGCCGATCACTTCTGGACGTGGTCGATCGACATGCTGGGCCACGGCTACACCGATAAGCCGGGCCACCCGCTCGAAGTTGGCGACTACGTCGAGCACCTGATGGCCGTGCTACGCACCATCGGTGTCGATCGCGCCTGCCTGAGCGGCGAATCGCTCGGAGGCTGGGTGGCCGCGCGCGCCGCCGTCGACCATCCGGACGTGGTCGACCGGCTGGTGCTCAACACCGCCGGCGGCTCGCAGGCCGATCCCGTGGTGATGAAGCGGATCATCACCCTGTCCATGGCGGCCGCCGAGGACCCGACGTGGGAGACGGTTCAAGCGCGGATCAAATGGTTGATGGCCGACAAGTCCAAGGACTACGACGACCTGGTCGCCAGCCGCCAACGGATCTACCGCCAGCCCGGATTCGTCGCGGCCATGCGCGACATCATGGCGCTGCAGGACACCGAGATTCGCGCGCGCAACATCCTCGGCCCGGCCGAATACGGGTCGATCACCGCGCCGACGCTGGTGCTGTGGACGAGCGACGACCCGACCGCCGACGTGACCGAGGGCCGCCGCATCGCGTCGATGATCCCCAACGCGCGCTTCGAAGTGATGCCCGGCTGCGGTCATTGGCCGCAGTACGAGGACGCCAAGACCTTCAATCGCCTGCACCTCGACTTCCTGCTGGGGCGGTGATGGACGGCCCCCGGCAAGGCGCGGATGTGGACGTTCTGGTGGTCGGCGCGGGCCCGGTCGGGTTGACGCTGGCCAATATCCTTGGCCGGCAAGGCGTTCGGACGCTGGTGGTCGACGAACGCGACACGCTCATCGACTACCCGCGCGGCGTAGGATTGGACGACGAGGCGTTGCGCACCTTCCAGTCGATCGGGCTGGTCGACCGCATCCTGCCGCACACCGTGCCCAACCAGATTCTGCGTTTCCTCGACGCCAAGCGGCGCGTGCTCGCCGAAATGGCCCCGCCCGACGCGCGTTTCGGCTGGCCGAAGCGCAACGGCTTCGTGCAGCCGCTCGTCGACGCCGAATTGCTGCGCGGCCTGGACAGGTTCGAGCATGTCGAGGTGCGGTGGAACCACCCCATGACCTCGTGCGCACAGGCCGCCGACGCGGTTTCGGTCGAACTCGGCGGCGACTCCCCGAAGGCCGTGCGGGCGCGTTATGTCGTCGGCTGCGACGGCGGCCGCAGCACCACCCGCCGGATGATGGACGTGTCGTTCGAGGGGACGACGTCGTCGACGCGGTGGCTGGTCGTCGACATCGCCAACGATCCGCTGGGCCACCCGAACAGCGAGGTCGGTGCCGACCCGGAACGCCCGTACGCCTCCATCTCGATCGCGCACGGAATTCGCCGCTTCGAGTTCATGATTCACGCCGACGAGTCCGACGAACAGGCGGAAGATCCGGATTTCCTGAGGCGGATGCTGGCGCGGATGGTGCCGCACCCCGACCGGGTCGACGTGATCCGGCGCCGCGTCTACACCCATCACTCGCGCATCGCCGGCGCGTTCCGCAGCGGACGGCTGTTGCTCGCCGGAGACGCCGCGCACCTGATGCCGGTGTGGCAGGGACAGGGTTACAACAGCGGAATCAGGGATGCGGCCAACCTGGGGTGGAAGCTCGCGGCGGTGGTGACCGGGCGGGCCGGCGACCGGTTGCTGGACACCTACGACGTCGAGCGGCGCAAGCACGCCCGGGCGATGATCGACCTTTCCACCATGGTGGGCCGGGTGATCTCGCCGACCGACCGCAGGGTCGCCACCGTGAGGGACCTGCTCATCCGGTCGGCGTCAATCGTGCCCTCGCTCAAGCGGTATGTGCTGGAAATGCGGTTCAAGCCGATGCCGCGCTACGAGCAGGGGGCCGTCGTGCACACGGTGGTTCCCAAGAAGCCTGGCGGCGCCGACTCGCCGGTCGGCACCCTGTTCATCCAGCCGCGTGTCGACACCCGGACCCGGCAGGATGTGTTGTTGGACGACGTGCTCGGCGATTGGTTCGCCGTGCTGTGCTGGAACAACAACCCACGCAAGATCCTCGGCGACGAGGCCTTCGCGAACTGGAAGGCCTTGGGAGCGCGCTTTGTCGCGCTGCGACCGTCGACGCAGCTGCAGTGGACCGGCGACGACGACCCCGATGTCGTGGTCGTCGGCGATCGCGGCGGTGCCCTCAAGTCCTGGTTCGACGTCCACCACGAATCCGTGTTGTTCCTGCGCCCCGATCGGTGCATCGCCGGTGCCTGCATCGCTCAACAGGCACCCGAGCTGAGCGCCGCGCTGCTGGACGTCCTGGCACTCACGCCGGGAGGGGGTGATCTCGACAATGACCCTGGCTCTGTGCTGTATGTCGCACAGCCCGCTGCTGAATCTTCCGGGGCCGTCGCGGGACCTGCTTGACGACATCGAAGGCGCCATCGCCCGGGCGCGCACATTCGTCGAGGGCTACGACCCGGAACTCGTCGTCATCTTCTCACCCGACCACTACAACGGGTTCTTCTACAAGGTGATGCCGCCGTTCTGTATCGGCATGCGTGCCAACGGGGTTGGCGACTACGGCACCCACGCGGGCCCGCTCGACGTGCCCGAGGACCTGGCGTCCGAGTGCGCGAAGGCCGTGCTCGGCGCCGGCGTCGACGTCGCGGTGTCGGTCGGCATGGACGTCGACCACGGCACCGTCCAGCCGCTGGAGAAGCTGTTCGGGAATGCCACCGCGCGCCCGGTGATACCGATCTTCGTCAACGCGATCGCGGTGCCGCTGGGGCCGTTGCATCGTTGCCGCGCACTGGGTACCGCGGTTGGGGCGTATCTGGCATCTCTGGACAAGCGCGTCCTGGTGGTGGGATCCGGCGGGCTTTCGCATAGTCCGCCGGTGCCGACACTGGCGACAGCGCCTCCGGCGGTGCTGGAGCGGATCGTGGATGGCCGGCCGATGACGCCGGAGCAGCGGCAAGCCCGGCAGGCGGCCGTGATCGACGCGGCCAAGAGCTTCGCCGGTGGCCAGAGCGAACTGCAACCACTCAACCCCGTGTGGGACCAACAATTCCTTGAGATCATCGACGAGGGGCGGCTGGCGGATCTCGATCAGTGGTCGAACTCGTTCGTGGTCCACGAGGGTGGCGGTTCCGCACACGAAATCAGAACGTGGGTCGCGGCGTTCGCGGCGCTGGAGGCCGCGGGGCCCTACCAAACCAGCGTGCGCTACTACAAACCGGCCGCCGAACTGATCGCCGGCTTCGCCATCCGGACGGCGGTGCCGACATGACCGCCGGCGTGGATGGCGTTGATCACGCGGTCGACGTGCTCATCGTCGGGTCCGGCGGCGGCGGCATGACGGCCGCCCTGACCGCTCACGCTTGCGGGCTGGACGCGTTGGTGATCGAAAAGTCCTCGTATTTCGGGGGTTCCACCGCACTATCCGGTGGCGGCATCTGGGTGCCGGGCGCGCCCGCGCAACGCAGGGAAGGCTACGCCCCAGAACCCGAAGGCGTCGTCGTGTATCTACAGAAGATCACCGACGGACTGGTCAGCGAGGCGCGGATACGCCGGTACGTCGAGTCCGCGCCGCGGATGCTCGAGTTCCTCGAGAAGCTGTCGGGATGGTTCGAGTTCGTCTGGAAGCCAGGCTATGCCGACTACTACCCGGAGTTGCCCGGCGGTTCCGAACTCGGCAGCACCATCAACGTGCCGCCCATCGACCTGCGCACGTTGGGCGTCGACGAGCAGAGGCTGCTCAAGCCGCTCGCTCTGGCCCCTAAGGGAATCTGGCTGGGTCCCAAGGAGCTTCGGACCTTCTACCGGATCAGGCAGTCGTGGGCCGGCAAAGGCGTGTTGCTGAAGCTGATTTGGCGGATGGTCAAAGCGCGCGTGTTCAACGAGCGCATCGCGGCGATCGGGCAGTCGCTCGCGGCCCGGCTCAGGCTGGCGATGAGGGAACGCGGTATCCCCCTGTGGCTGGACGCCCCGATGGTGGAGTTGCTGACCGACGCCGACGGATCGGTGACCGGTGCCTTGGTGGAGCGGGAAGGCGGGCGGCAGCGGATCGGTGCGCGCCGCGGGGTCATCCTGGCGTCCGGCGGCTTCGACCACGACCTTGCCTGGCGCAAGGAGCTTTTACCGGTCCTGGACCAGGACTGGAGCTTCGGTAACCCCGCCGCGACGGGCGACGGCATCCGCGCGGGGCAGAAGGCCGGCGCCGCAACCGAGCTGCTCGACGAGGCCTGGTGGTTCCCGGCGATCCAATGGCCCGACGGCCGAATGCAATTCATGCTCAACGAACGGATGATGCCGGCGCAGTTCATCGTCAACGGCGAGGGCAAACGCTTCGTCAACGAGGCCGCGCCCTACATGGACTTCGGTCACGCGATGATCGACGGCCAGAAGTCCGGGGTCGCCCACATCCCGTGCTGGCTCATCACCGATCACAGGTCGTGGAATCGCTATGTCATCGCCGGCCACCTGCCGATACCGAAGATTCCCGGGGCGCCGGTGCCCACCGGCCGTAGGGTCCCGGCGGCCTGGCTGGAGTCGGGCGTGGTCAAGGCGGCGACGAATTGGGACGACATGGCAACCAAGATCGGCGTTCCGGCGCACCAGCTGTCGGAAACCGCGCGCCGCTTCAACGAGCTCGCGCGCAAAGGTCACGACGACGACTTCAATCGCGGGGACAGCGTGTACGACAACTACTACGGCGATCCGACCCTGCCCAACCCCAACCTGTACCCGCTGGGCGATCCGCCGTACTACGCATTCCGCATCGTCCTCGGCGATCTGGGGACCTCGGGTGGCCTGCGCACCGACGAACACGCGCGGGTGCTCAGGGCCGACGGCACGGTCGTGCGGGGACTGTACGCGGTGGGCAACACGGCCGCACCGGTCATGGGTCGCAGCTATGCCGGCGCCGGGGCGACCATCGGCCCGGCCATGACGTTCGGCTTCGTCGCGGCGAAACACGTTGCCCGGCAGGCCGTTAATTCTCCTAGGAGGTAGCGATGAAAATCTCACTGTTCTACGAGTTCGCCCTGCCCCGCCCCTGGGCGCCCGACGACGAGCGGATCATGCTGCACGACTGCCTGGATGAAGTGGAGGCCGCGGACAAGGCCGGCTTCTCCAGCGTCTGGCTCACCGAGCATCACTTCCTGGAGGAATACTGTCACTCGACGGCGCCGGAAATGTTCCTGGCCGCGGCCAGCCAGCGGACCAAGAACATCCGGCTGGGATTCGGCATCATGCACCTGCCGCCCGCCGTCAATCACCCCGCCCGGGTGGCCGAGCGCATCGCCACCCTCGACCTCATCTCCGACGGGCGGGTCGAGTTCGGCACCGGCGAATCCTCCTCCGTCGGTGAACTCGGCGGATTCAACATCGACCCCGCCGACAAGCGCGCCCAGTGGGAAGAGGCCCTCGAGGTCGCGATCCGGTGCATGATCGAGGAGCCCTTCACCGGCTTCAAGGGCGAGCACATCCAGATGCCGGCCCGCAATGTCATTCCCAAGCCGATGCAGAAACCGCACCCACCGGTCTGGGTCGCCTGCACGCGCCCGGCCAGCGTTCAGATGGCCGCCCAAAAGTGCATCGGCGCACTAAGTTTCGCCTACACCGGTCCCGGACCGCTCACCGAGCGGGTCAACGGATACTACAAGGAATTCGAGGAGAACGGCGTGCCGGTCACCCCGAAGATCAACCCGAACATCCTGGCCATCGGCGGCGACCTGTCGATGATGGTCGCCAAGACCGACGAGCAGGCGCTGCAACGCCTCGGGCAGGGCGGCGGGTTCTTCTCGTTCGGCATCATGCACTACTACATGACCGGTGTGCACACACCCGGACGGACCGGAGTGTGGAAGCGCTACCTCGAAGAGGTCGAGAAGGACCCGACGCTGGCCTACGGCCCCGGGCGCGGCGCGATCGGATCCCCGGCCACCGTGCGTGAATTCCTGCGCGGCTACGAAGAAAGCGGCGTCGACGAGATCATCCTGCTGCTCAATCCGCGCAGCCACGAGGGCACCATGGAATCCATCGAGCTGATGGGCAAAGAGGTGCTGCCGGAGTTCATCGAGCGCGACGAGAAGGCGGTGGCCGACAAGGCCGCGCGGCTGGCGCCCGTCATCGAGAAGGTCGAGGCGCGCCGGCCAGAATCGGCCGCGCCGGCATTCGACGAGAATTACTCCTTCGGCGGCCTGCCCACCGGCCGGGGCGGTAAGTTCACCGCCAGCGAGATCCCCGAGGCCATGGCGGAGATCAACGAGGGCCGCGTCCAGGCCGCGCAGCGCGCCAGGGAACAGGAGCAGCGCACGTGATACCGGAAGCGGATTGAGCGTTGGCACGAATCGACGATCTATGGCGCTACGACGGTCGCCGCGCGGTGGTGACCGGGTGTGCGTCGGGCATCGGCCAACAGGTGGTGTGCCAGCTCACCGAACTGGGGGCCGAGGTGATCGGCTTGGACAAGCGCCGGCCGCCCTTCGAGATCAACGAATTCCATGAGGTCGACCTCGCCGATCCGGCGTCGATCGATCACGCGACGGAGAGCGTCGGCGGGCCGGTCGATGCGCTGTTCAACGTGGCAGGTGTCTCTTCCGGGATCGGTGACCCGCCGCTGGTCGTCGCCATCAACTTCCTGGGCCTGCGGCATGTCACCGAGGCGCTGATCCCGAAGATGCCCGCGGGGTCGTCGATCGTCAGCGTGTCGTCGCTCGCGGCGGCGGCGTACCGCGAACATATGCGGGCGGTGGCACCCCTGCTGAACACCGAGACGATGCAGGACGGTATCGACTGGTGTCACGCCCACCCCGATGCGCTGGCCGGTGGCGGATACCAATTATCCAAGGAGGCCATCATCCTGTACACCATGCGCAACGCCACCCCGCTCGGCGCGCGGGGCATCCGCATCAACTGCACCGGCCCCGGCGTCACCGAAACCCCGATTCTCGATCAGCTGCGGACCGCGTATGGGCAGGGCTTCCTCGACGACATACCCAAGCCATTGGGCCGCGTTGCCGGCCCCGCCGAACAGGCCTCGGTTCTTCTCTTTCTGAACAGCGCTGCGGCCAGCTACATTTCGGGTCAGGTCTTGTGGGTCGACGGTGGAAACGTGGGGGCCGCGATCGCCCGTGAACTCGAGGAAGGTGCACCGTGGCCAATGTGACTGACTTTCGGCGGGTCGCTCGCGACGTCTCCAACTGGGGACGGTGGGGAGCTGACGACGAGCTGGGCACGCTGAACTTCATCACCGCGGACAAGGTCGCGCAAGCCGCAAGCCTGGTCCGGCACGGGAAGGTGTTTCCGCTCGGCGTGGACTTCGGCTCGTCAGGTCCGCAGGGCGCCTTCGGCTTTCGGCACAATCCGGTGCACGTCATGACGGTCGACGGCGGCGACGTGAACACGCTGGCGCAGTACGGGCCCAGCTGGGCGCGCAACCCGGGGGCGCAGCAGATGGGCGGCTACCTCGTCGACAACCTGTTCCGGTTCAACGACGACATGATCATCATGCCGTTGCAGGCGGCCACCCAATGGGATGCGCTGTCCCACGTCTACTACGACGACAAGCTCTACAACGGCTTCCCGGCGGGTTCGGTCACCAGCATGGGGGCCTACCACTGCGGCATCGAGAAGGTCGACGTCAAGGGCATCACCTCGCGCGGCGTGCTGCTGGACCTTGTTCGCCATCGTGGCGCCGACGTCTTCCTGGAGCACGGCAACCCGATCACTCCCGAAGAATTGGACGACGTCGTTCGCGCGCAGGGCGTGACGGTCGGGCGGGGCGACATCGTGCTGATCCGAACCGGCTGGTGGACGCGGTTTCTCATGACCGGCAACAAAACCGAACCCTACTCCGGGCTGGACTGGCGATGCGCCTCGTGGCTGCACGACCACGAGGTCGCGGCGGTCGCCTCCGACAACCTCCAGGTCGAAGACCAGGTGTCCGATGTCGAGGGTGTGTTCTTGCCCTTCCACCTGCTCTGCCTGCGCGACATGGGGCTGATGCTGGGCGAGTATTGGGACCTCGCCGCGCTGGCGGCCGACTGCGCCGCCGACGGCGTCTACGACTTCCAGCTCGTCGCGCCGCCGTTGAGATTCGTTGGCGCCGTGGGTTCACCGGTGAACCCGATCGCGATCAAGTAGAGAAGGCGGGCGTGGAGATTCGCCACAAGACGAAGCTGGTCGACGGCCTGGTCACCAGTTACCTGGAGGCGGGCGAAGGCGAGCCTCTGGTGCTGCTGCACGGGGGCGAGTTCGGTGCCAGCGCCGAACTCGGCTGGGAACGTAACATCGCCGCCCTCGCCACGCGCTACCGAGTGCTGGCGCCGGACCAGCTGGGGTTCGGGCAGTCGGCGAAGGTCGTCGACTTCGTCGACGGCCGCGGCATGCGGATCCGGCATGTGGCTCGCTTCTGTGAGGTGCTTGGTATCGGCTCGGCCCACTTCGCCGGCAACTCGATGGGCGCCATCAACCTGCTCACCGACGCCACCTCGGATACGCCGCGGCTGCCACTCCGCAGCCTGGTGATCCTCTGTGGAGGCGGCGAGATCCAACAGAACCGGCATTTCGACGCGCTCCAGCAGTACGACGCGACCCTGCCGGCGATGCGGCGCATCGTCGAGGCGCTGTTCTACGACCCCGGTTACCCGGCAGACGAGGACTACGTGCGCCGCCGCTATGAGTCGAGCATCGCGCCCGGCGCGTGGGAGGCCGTGGCCGCGGCCCGATTTCGCCGCCCCGATGCCAAACCGTCTTCGGCTCCCTCGAGCACACGAGCGTACGAGCGCATCGACGTGCCAACGCTCGTCATCGAGGGGGGAGACGACAAGCTCCTCCCGTCCGGCTGGGCCGCTCAGATAGCCAAACAAATCGAGGGCGCCCGCTCGGCAGTGGTCGGCGAGGCCGGCCACTGCCCGCAGATCGAGCAGTCCTCGACGGTCAACCAGCTGCTGCTCGACTTTTTCGCGGCCGTCTGAGGGTCTTAGAAGGCGTAATCCAGCCTGGTCTGCATGCCGGCCTCTTGGTGATAACCGTTGTGGCAGTGTAACATCCACAAGCCCGGGTTGTCGGCGACCAGCACGGCGAGGATTTTCTGCTTGGGCAGTACGATGACTGTGTCCTTGCGCGCACCGGGACTACCGTCGGCCTTGAGCACCTGGAAAGTGTGGCCGTGTAGGTGAATCGGGTGATACATCATCGTTGGGTTGTCGAATGTGATGGTGGGCCGTTGGCCCTGTCGGACGTGCAGCGGATCCGTCTCGCTGTAGGGCTTGCCGTTGATCATCCAGTTGTACTGCATCATGTTGCCGCCCAGGAGGACCTGGAGGTTGAGGTCCGGCTGCGGCCGACCCAAGTTCACGGGTGTTGTGGCGGTGAACATTTCGACGGTGCCCACCCGCTTGGTCAGTTCGGCCGGTTGGAAGCCCGGGTCGGGTGGGCTGCCCGCCCCGGTGGAAAACAGCGCGCGTGCCAGGTCGTTCTTTCCTTCGGCGAGCGCGACCAGCGGGAAGACGCCGTCGGCGGCGGTCACAACGACGTCGTAGCGCTCCGCCATGCCGATGAGCAACGCGTCGACCTGGGTGGGCACCACGGGGAAGCCGTCGGTATGGGTGACGGTCATCGAGTGCCCGGACAGGGCGACGCGAAATGTGGTGTCGGAGCCGGTGTTTATGAACCGGATCCTGATTCGTTGGCCCGGCTTCGCGTTGAACGTGGTGGGGGCCGCCGGAATTCGGCCGTTGATCAGGTAGTACGGATACGCGATGTCTCCGGCGTCGCCGCCGAGCAGGTCGCTGTCGCCGACGCCGCCTTCCGGCATCGCCGCCCCCGGTGTCGTCGCGCTGGTCGTGGAGCTCGTGGATGTGGGCGGGGACATGTTCCGCGTCCTGGGTTTGTTCGGGCTCGTCAATTCGGCGTAGATCTGTTCCGGGCTCTTTCCGGCGCCGTCGGTCCAATCATCAAGGATGACAACCCATTCGGCGTCATAGTTGCCCTCGGTCGGATCGTCGACGATGAGGGGCAGGTAGAGACCCTTGTCGGCGTCGAGACCGGTGTGCGGATGGCCCCAGTAGGTGCCCGGATTCGGCACGGAGAACCGGTAGGTGAAGTCCTGGCCGGCATCGATGTTGGGCGTCGCGGGCGCGGCGCCGTCCATGTCGTTGCGCAGGGCGATGCCGTGCCAATGCACCGATGTCGGACGGTCGAGCCGATTGGTGACGTTGACGACAAGCTCATCACCGATGTTGGCGCGGATCAGCGGTCCGGGAATGGTGTTGCCGAACGCAAACGTACGGACGACCGGTCCGCCCAGATCGATTTGTGTCTGTTGGGGTGTCAGGCTGGCGGTCACGGTGCGCCCGCTGTGCGGCCGGGCCGCCTCGGCCGCGGCGATGGCGGCGGCCATTTGGGCGGCGGCGCTCGACACCTGAGACGTGGATTGGCTACAAGCCGCCAGGGTCAATCCGCCGGCGATGCCGGCGGCCATGAAGCCACGCCGGGTGAGCCGCGTCCTGTCGAAGGGGACCCCGCTTGTCGGTAGCCCTGGCATTGCTCGCTCCTCGCGTCGGTTATTCGCCCCCGGCGCTTTATACCGTGCTCGGCCGTTAGCCGGATCGCAAGTGCTGGCGCAACCAGGTAGCGCCCGGGCGTGCATTGAGCGTCGGGAAGGTGAGCCGTGCGGTGTCGAGCCGGTGACGCGATGACGTCGATCTTGTCGCGCTGCCGCACAAGCGGATTCACCGACTCGGCGTCCGCCAGCTCATGACTGCGGGTGGGAGGCGACCCAATCGCCAAAGCGGGTTGGGTAGATCGTCGCGTCGTCGGCATCGACCGGAACGATGCTGTGGTCGTCGAGCACCGCACCGAAGTAGCGGGCCTCGGGGTCGGTCACCACCTCGCGTCGATCGCCGGTTGCCGCAAATCGGGTCCGGATGAAGTCGTCCATGCCCGATTTCTCCGGGCCGGCGATGTTGATGATGCCATTGCGCGGCTGCCCGATTGCCGCGCGGGTGACGGCGGTGGCGACGTCCTCGGCGGCGATGGGCTGGAAGGCCGCATGCGGCAGGCGAACCGTGTTGCCGTCGGTTGCCGAATCGGCGATCGCGTCGACGAATTCGAAGAATTGAGTTGCCCGCACGATCGAATACGGGCATCCCGACTCCTCGATCAGCTTTTCCTGGGCGCACTTGGCGCGCATGTAGCCACTCTCCCGGGCGCGGTCGGCACCAACGATCGACAGCGCGACGTGCTGCCGCACACCGGCCGCGCGCTCCGCGTCGAGAAGGTTTCTGGTCGAGGCGGTGAAGAAGTGCATGACCGGTTCGTCTTCGAAGGACGGCGAGTTCGAGACGTCCACCACCGTGTGCGCACCCGCCACGGCGTCGGCGAGCCCCTCGCCGGTCACGGCGTCGACACCCGACCGCGGCGAGGCTGAGAGCGCCTCGTGCCCCAGCCCGGTCAGGTTGGCGATGACCCGCGAGCCGATGAGTCCGGTGCCGCCGATAACCAAGATCTTCATAATCGAGCCCTCCCGAGGTCCGCGCCGAACTGGTGACTTCATCATCGCGCTCATGCTCGCCGCTCGGAACCCGTGGACGTTTGTCGTCAGCGCGCGGCCGCACCCCGAAGTACGGTCAACACCCCCTTAAATCAATTGCTTGACTTAACAGGGCCCACGCCGATTAACTCGTCCTGTGGTCAACGAGTTGGCGGGCAAGGTAGCCATCGTCACGGGCGGGGCCTCGGGCATCGGCCGCGGCACGGTGGAAAAGTTTGTGGCCGAGGGCGCGCGGGTCGTCATCGCCGACGTCGAAAGCGATAGCGGCGAGGCGCTCGCGGCGGCGCTGGGACCCGACGCCTTTTTCCGGCGGGCGGACGTTTCCGATCCCGACCAGGTCGCGGCGCTGGTGACCGCGGCCGTCGAAAGGTTCGGCGGTCTGCACGTCATGGTGAACAACGCCGGGGTCTCGGGCACCATGCATCGTCGGTTTCTCGACGACGACCTGGCCGACTTCCACCGCATCATGGCGGTCAATGTGCTGGGGGTGATGGCGGGTACCCGAGACGCCGCCCGGCACATGGCCGCCCACGGCGGCGGATCGATCATCAACATGACCTCGATCGGCGGAATCCAGGCCGGCGGCGGCGTGATGACCTACCGCGCGTCCAAGGCGGCGGTCATCCAGTTCACCAAGTCCGCGGCAATCGAGTTGGCATACCACGAGATTCGGGTCAACGCGATCGCACCGGGCAACATACCCACGCCGCTGCTGGCCACGTCGGCGACGAACATGGATGCCGAGCAGCTCGAGCGGTACGAGGAGCGCATCCGCGAGACGATGCGGGCCGACCGGCCGCTGAAGCGCGAGGGCACGCCCGCCGACATCGCCGAGGCGGCACTGTATTTCGCCAGCGACCGGTCACGCTATGTCACCGGAACCGTGTTGCCGGTCGACGGGGGCACGGTCGCGGGCAAGGCGATCAGGTCCAAACGCAAGGAATGACGTCCGGGACCGGACGACTTAAATCAAGCACTTGACTTAAAATCGCGGGCGCGGTTGACTGGTCCAATGACCACGGCAGGCAGGACCGTTCGCACCGAGCGGGCCAGCTCGACCCAGGAGGCGATCCTGGTGGCCGCCGAGCGGCTGTATGCCGAGCACGGCATGTTCGCGGTGTCCAACCGGCAGGTCAGCGAGGCCGCCGGCCAGGGCAACAACGCCGCGGTCGGTTACCACTTCGGTACCAAGGCCGACCTGGTGCGCGCCATCGAGGAGAAGCACCGTGGGCCCGTCGAACGGCTTCGCGAGCGCATGGTGGACGAGTTGGACGATTCCGCCGGAATGCGGGACTGGGTGGCCTGCCTGGTGCGCCCACTCACCGACCATCTGGCGGATCTCGGCCGTGATGGGTCGCCCACCTGGTACGCGCGCTTCGCGGCGCAGGCGATGACCGACCCGGCCTACTACAACATCATCGTCAAGGGCGCGCTCAGCTCGCCATCGCTGGTTCAGGTCGTCGACGGGATCAACAGCTGCCTGCCCAACCTGCCGGCCGAGGTCCGTTTCGAACGCAACATCATGGCCCGCAACCTGCTGATGCACACCTGCGCCGACCGCGAACGCGCACTGTCGGCGGGTCCATCGATACACCAAACATCTTGGCGCGCTGCGGCATCCGGCCTCATCGACGCGATCGCGGGCCTGTGGTTGGCGCCCGTGACGCCATACGAGTGAAGGCTCTCCAGATGAAAGTGACTGTCGACCAAAACGTGTGCGCATCATCGGGAAACTGCGTCATGAACGCGCCCGACGTCTTCGACCAGCGTGACGAGGACGGCGTCGTCGTCCTGCTCAATGCGAACCCGCCGCCCGATCAGGCCGAGGGCGCACGCCGAGCCGCCGCGGCATGCCCGGCGCAGGCCATCTATATCGAGGAATGAAATGTCGGACACACTGACGAGCACCGCGACCGAGGCGGCTTCCGAGATCCCGGAGTATCCGATGGCCAGGAACGCGGGCTGCCCGTTCGCCCCGCCACCGGACGTCATGGCACTGGCCGAATCCAAGCCGCTGTCCAGGGTCCGGATCTGGGACGGCAGCACACCGTGGCTCATCACGGGCTACGAGCAAGTGCGGGAACTGTTTTCCGATTCGCGGGTCAGCGTCGACGACCGCACGCCGGGGTTTCCGCACTGGAACGCGGGCATGCTGGCCACGGTGCACAAGCGCCCGCGGTCGGTCTTCACCTCCGACGGCGAAGAGCACACGCGATTCCGGCGGATGTTGTCGAAGCCCTTCACGTTCAGGCGGGTTGAGGGTTTGCGCCCGACCATCCAGCAGATCACCGACGACCACATCGACGCGATACTCGCCGGACCGCAGCCCGCCGACCTCGTCACCGCGCTGGCCCTGCCGGTGCCGTCGCTGGTGATCAGCCAGCTGCTCGGGGTGCCCTATGAGGACGCCGAGATGTTCCAGCACCACGCCAACGTCGGGCTCGCGCGCTATGCGACCGGTGAGGACACCGTGAAAGGCGCGGTGAGCCTGCACAAGTACCTGGCTCGCCTGGTCGAGGCCAAGATGGAAAACCCGGCTCCGGATTCTGCGCCAGATGCGGTATCCGACCTGGCCGAACGGGTCAGGGCCGGCGAGCTCAGCGTGAAAGAGGCCGCGCAGTTGGGCACCGGACTGCTGATCGCCGGGCACGAGACGACCTCCAACATGATCGGGCTCGGCGTGCTCGCCCTGCTGGGAAACCCGGACCAGTTGGCCGTCATCCGCGACGCCGAAGACCCCAAGATCGTCGCCAACGCCGTCGAGGAACTGTTGCGCTACCTCAGCATCATCCAGAACGGACAGCGTCGCGTGGCCCTCGAAGACATCGCCATCGCCGGAGAGGTCATCCGCGCCGGCGAAGGCATCATTATCGATCTGGCCCCGGCGAACTGGGATTCGCACGCCTTCACCGAGTCGGATCGGCTCTACCTACACCGGTCGGGGGCCGATCGCAACGTCGCCTTCGGCTACGGCAGGCACCAATGCGTGGGGCAGCAGCTTGCCCGCGCGGAGCTCCAGATCGTCTACCGCACGCTGTTTCGTCGCGTCCCCACGCTGGCGCTGGGCATCCCGATCGAGGACGTGCCATTCAAACACGACCGGCTCGCCTACGGCGTCTACGAACTGCCGGTGACCTGGTAAACCCCGAATGGAGGGTCAATGATGACGACTCAAACACACACCGTTTCGCTCTATCCGCCGGGAGGCTTTGGGGCGCCGAAGGATCGCCGTGGCCACGCCACCGGCAGCAACGTGGGCCTGCCGGAGGGAACCGTCGTTTTCTCCGCCGACAACCACATTTCCCTGGCCGACGACATCTTCTACGAACGCTTCCCCGACGACCTCAAGGACAAGGCCCCGCGGATCTGGTACGAGGACGGCGCCTACCAGGTCGGGCGCAAGGGGCAGTCGTTCTTGCCGGGCGACTTCAGCGCGGTGCTGATGCAGTACGACGATCTGCCCGGGGCCGCGAGCACCAACATCGAGGCCCGGATCCGGGAGCTGCACGAGGACGGCGTCGACAAAGAACTGGCCTTCCCCAACGCGGTGCTGGCGCTCTTTCACTACCCGGACAAGAAACTTCGCGAGCTCACATTCCGGATCTACAACGAGTACATCGCGGAGCTGCAGGAACGCTCGGCCGGACACTTCTACGGTGCCGGGCTGATCAACTGGTGGGACCCGCAGGGCACCAGGCGAACACTGGACGAGCTGAAATCGTTGGGGCTCAAGACGTTCCTGATGCCGCTGAACCCGGGCAAGGACGACGACGGCAACCCGATCGACTACGCGAACACGTCGATGAGCGCCGTCTGGGACGAGATCGAAGCCTCCGGCCTGCCGGTCACCCACCACATCGGGGAAACCCCACCGAAGAGCCCATGCGAGTTCAACAGCGTCGTCGTCGGCATGATGATCAACATCGACGGATTCCGGGAGACGTTCTCCAAGTACATCTTTGGCGGAATCCTCGATCGACACCCGCGCCTGCGCATCGGATGGTTCGAAGGCGGGATCTCCTGGGTTCCATGGGCGCTGCAAGACGCCGAACACCTGGTGGCGTCCTATCAGCACATGTTCAACCGGCCGCTGGAGCACGACGTGCGCTACTACTGGGACACCCACATGAGCGCGTCCTTCATGGTCGACCCCCTGGGTCTGCAGCTGATCGACAGGATCGGGGTCGACAAGGTGATGTGGTCCAGCGACTACCCGCACAACGAAAGCACATACGGCTACTCCGAGAAGTCGTTGGCCGCCGTCGTCGACGCCGTCGGTCCGGCCGATGCGGCGCGGATCGTCAGCGGTAACATCACGGAATTCCTTGGCTTGTAAGGCGCTTAGATGACCACATTCGCGCAGCCGCCGTCGCCCGCGATCGAGATCCCCGAAACACCCGACCTGCCGCGCATGCGTCGCGAGACCGGGGCGCGGCTGCGCTCGGCGATGGCCGACCGCGGCGTCGACGCGATGATCCTGCTGGGCAACAGCGCCGTGGTCTACGCCACCGGGACCAGCTGGCCGCTGGGCGATGCCGGGCTGTCCTACGTCGAGCGGCCGGTGGCCGTGGTGGTCGCCGCCGACGAATCGCCGCACCTGTTCCTGCCGTTCCGCGAGGGCGCCTCGCAGGAGTCGGACCTGCCCGCCGATCACCTGCACGGCCCGGTCTACCTCGAATTCGACGAGGGCGTAGAGGATTTCGCCCGACTGCTGGCCGGCCTGATTCCGGCCGGGGCGACGATTGCGGTCGACGAGTGCACCGGTGCCATGTCGCGCGCGGCGAAGCTGTTGTTTCCCGGCGGCGCTCCCGTCGACGCGGCGGCGATCGTCAGCGCCGCCAAGGCGATCAAAACCCAGGACGAATTATCGTGCCTGCGCACCGCCATCCGGATCACCGACGAGGCGATGGTCGAAGTCCACAAGCGTCTGGCACCCGGCATCCGCCAGATCGACCTGTCGGCAAGCTTTTTGCGGCAGGCCTTCGAATTGGGTGCCACGGCCAGCATGCTCGAACCCATCTGGCAGGTGATGCCACAGAGCAAGGCCGACGGTGTGTGGACGACGCACGGAGACCTGGCGTTGCCGCTGCTGACCACCGAACGCGAATTGGCCGAAGGCGACGTGTTGTGGACCGACGTCAGCATCACCTACCGCGGCTACTGCTCCGACTTCGGACGCACCTGGATCGTCGGCCGGGATCCGACACCGCGCCAGCAGGCGCAGTTCGACAAATGGTCCGACATCATGACCGCCGTCCTCGACGTCGCCCGGGCCGGCGTCACAGCAGCCGACCTGGGCAGGGCGGCGACCGCGGCCAACGGCGGGAGCCGGCCGTGGCTGCCGCACTTCTACCTGGGCCACGGCATCGGCGTTAACGCGGCCGAAATGCCCATGATCGGGACCGATCTCGGCGACGAGTTCGACGAGAAGTACGTACTCCAACCGGGCATGGTGCTGGTCCTGGAGCCGGTGGTGTGGGAGGACGGCACCGGCGGCTATCGCAGCGAAGAGGTCCTGGTGATCACCGAGGAAGGCTGGACACGGTTGACCAACTACCCCTATGACCCCTATGGCTCCTATGTCAGTTGAAGTTTGCCCTGACGCTCGCGCACTGCGCTTGGGTCGCCGCCAGCGTGCACTGGAGCAGATGGCCGCGCACGACCTCGATGTCCTGGTGGTAGGCCGGCAAGCCAACGTCCGCTACATCGCCGGCGCACCGCAGCTGTGGGTGGCCGGGACGCGGCCGTTCGGCCCGACCTGCGTGCTGGTGCGGGCGACCGGCGCGGTCCATCTGCTCAGCACCTGGGACGAAGGCGTGCCCGACGACATTCCCCACGAGAACCTGTATGGCATCTCGTGGAATCCGACCAACACCGTCTCGGCGCTGCGACGCATCGACGGTGCGGCCACCGCCCGCCGCGTCGGAACCGACGCGCTGTCACCGGTTTTCGCGCAGCTGCTACCGACCGCGTTTCCCAACGCGGAGCTGGTTGACGGGGAACTCGCCCTGCGCGCCGCCCGCCGCATCAAGACGGCCGAGGAAGTGACCGCACTGCGGGAGGCGATCGCGGTGGCCGAGTCGGGCCTGGCGGCCGCGGTGTCCGGGCTGCGGCCCGGGGTAAGCGAACAGACCCTGGCCGGCGTGCTGCTGGAGGCCCTGGCGGCCGGCGGTGTGAGCACCCCGTCGAATCAGGATGTCGCGTGGGTGACTTCGCGTGATCACCTGTGGCGGCGGCCCAACGGCGACGGGAGCGTGAAAGACGGTGACCTGGTGGCCTTCTCGGCCGGCGTGCTCGCCGGTGGCTACATCGGCGAGGTGGGCCGGACCTGGCCCGCGGGTGAGGCCGGCGGCGTCGCCGGCCTTTATCGGCGCTGGGCGGGCTTGTGGTCCGAGTTGTTGGACGCATGCCAGCCGGGAGCCACCGCCGACGGGCTGCTGGCCGCCTACGGAGCCGCCGGGGAACCGGCGCCGCCGATGCCGGTGGCCCGGGGTCTGGGCATGGGCTTCGACCCGCCCGTCGTCTCCCAGCACCTACCCCGCAGCGCGGCCGACGAACGCTTGGAACCGGGCATGGTGCTGGCCGTGACCGGCTATGTCTGGGAACCGGGAGTGGGAGCGGTCTTCGGGCGTGAGGCCGTCCTCATCACCGATGACGGCCCCGACGTGCTGACCTCCAGTCCCTCATGGCGGCCGTGAATGGGTGATCTGCGGCCCGAACCGGACGCGCCGCCGCTAGCCGGTTACAAGGTTGTCGACCTGTCGACCGGAATAGCGGTGGCATACTGCACCAAGCTGCTCGCCGACGGCGGCGCCACGGAGCTGGAGCAGCTGGCGTTTCGCGGTTTCTTCGAAGAAGTCGAACACCCCGTCAACGGCCGGCCTAAGCTCAGCACCGTGCCGATGAGATTGTCCGCCGGGCCCGGCCTGACGCCCCCGGAGATCGCCGACCTGGAAGCCGACGGGGTCATCGGCCACTCGCCGGCATGATCCCGCACCGGGTGAGCAGACGCAGAGTCGCACGCCGCGTGCCGCGCGCGTGCGACTCTGCGTCTGCTCGCGGGTGATCGGCATGGCCGCATTCGGTGCCGAGGTGGCGATCTGGGAGCGCGACCCGCAGACCTGCGCGCAGGCCGCGGAATCCATTGGTGCGCTGGGAGTCGTGACCGATGTCCGCGACGGCGGCCAGGTGGACGCCGCGCTGCAGCGCACCACCGCCGAACTCGGACCCGCCACCATTCTGGTGAACAACGCCGGCGGCGTGTTCCCCTCACCGCTGCTGGACACCAGCGAAAACGGTTGGGATGCACTGTATAAGGCCAACCTACGCCACGTGCTGCTGTGCACCCAGCGAATCGCGCGGCAATTGGTGTCGGTAAACCTGCCCGGTAGCGTCATCTCCGTGACGTCGATCGAAGGCGTGCGCGCCGCGCCCTGCTACGCCGCCTACGCGGCGGCCAAGGCGGGCGTCATCAACTACACCAAGACCGCGGCCCTGGAACTGGCTCCCCACGGCATTCGCGTCAACGCGATAGCGCCCGACATCACGCTCACCGAAGGGCTGGCACAGCTCAGCGGCGACGCGGCGGGCAGCGTGGGCAATATCGTGCCGCTGGGGCGCCCCGGTCACGTCGACGAGATCGCCAGTGTCGCAGTGTTTCTCGCTTCCGACATGTCGGCTTACCTGACCGGGCAGACGCTGCATGTCGACGGCGGTACCCATGCAGCCGGCGGCTGGTATCGCGACCCGCAGACCGGGAACTACCGGCTCGGGCCGTCGAACTAGTGCTTCCCCCCCTCGGCGGCCTGGTCGTCGAATGTGTGATCAATGCGCTCGAACCGGCGGCGGATTGAGGCCCGGGCGGCCTCGTGCGGCAGGACGTACAAGCGGTTGGCCAGGATCGCGTCGGCCGTCAGCCGGGCGACGTCGTCCACGCCCAGGCTGTCGTCCTGCGCCGGCAGCGGCCCGAACGCCTCAGGCGTGGACGACACCCCGCCGCGGATGCGTTCGGAGTTGGAGACCAGCCTGGTCTCGACCACCATCGGGCAGAGCACCGACACGCCGATGCCGTTGTCCTTGAGCTCGCGGGCCAACGTCTCGGCCAGGCCGACGACACCATATTTGGCAACGCCGTACGCCCCAAGGCCGGCGTTGGGCACCAGCCCGGCGAAGGACGCGGTGAACGCGATGTGCCCGCCCGTACCCTGCTTGAGCAACCGCGGCACGAACGCCTCGACGGCATGGATCGAGCCCCACAGGTCGATGTCGATCACCCAGCGCCAGTCCTCGTGCGTCATCTGCGCGATCGGGCCCGCGACAACGATGCCGGCGTTGCTGAACACGACGTCGACATGGCCGAGAAGGCGGAAAGCCTCGTCCGCGAGGTGCACCACCTGGTCCAGGTGCCGGACGTCGCAGACGACACCGTGCGCGTCAACCCCGTCGCCGCGCAACCGCGACACGGCCTGGTCCAGCGCGGGCTGATCGACGTCGGCGAGCACCAGACGGGCTCCCCGGCGCGCGAACTCGGCGGCGGTGGCCAAGCCGATGCCGCTCGCACCGCCGGTGATGACCGCCGAGCGTCCTTCGAATGTGTTCATAAAGATAAGCACCCCGGGTTGTCGTCGCACTACCGTCATTCGACCACTGCGGTCGGTGGAGGATTGATCCGGGTCCACAGGGCCGCGAGGTAGACCAGGCTCTGGTCGACGGGTTCAGTAGATCGAGGCCGGTCAGCTTCTGGATCCGCTTGATGCGGTAAAGCAGGGCGTTGCGGTGGACAACCAATTCTGCGGCCGGCTTCGTCGGCGAACACGACCAGCATTTGCAGCCGCCCGAGCATCGCCCGAACGGAACTGCTCGGGTTGGGAAGACCAGTTGTACGCGCACGGCAACGAGCTGTGTGCATGTGCGCAACTCGGCGGGCGATATTGGGCCGCTGGCAGTTGTGCTTTCGCGCGGCGCGGCTGACGATAGGCAATGTCCAGAGCCAATCCCCGCGCGACGATCCTCCGAACACATCGAGCCCGGACAGACAGGACCCGCCATGAGCACCGTTAGGCAAGCAACCATCGACCTGTTTCGATCGCACGGTCTGACCACGTGGTTCGGCAACCCCGGTTCATCGGAGCTGACCCTGTTGGAGGACTTTCCGGATGATTTCCGTTACCTGCTGGGCCTGCAGGAGATGGTGCCGGCGGGAATGGCCGACGCCTATTCGCAGATCACCGGCCGCCCCGCTGTCGTGAATCTGCACACCGCGCCGGGCATGGGCAACGCCCAGGGCGCGCTGTACAACGCATTCGTCAACAAAACCCCGCTGATCGTCACGGCGGGAAACCAGCGCCGCTTCATGCAAAACCAGTACTGCCTGCTGACCAACATCGAAGCCACCACGGTGCCAAAGCCTTTCGTGAAATGGGCGGCCGAACCGGCGATCGCCAGCGAGACCCCTGCCGTCCTCGCCCATGCCATCCACCTGGCGACCACACCGCCGACGGGCCCGGTGTTCGTCTCCTTGCCGATGGACGACCTGCAAGCAGAACTCGATGACACCCAGGCCGCCGACATCGCCGCGGTGTCCGCCCGGAAAGTGACCCACGCCGTTGGATTTCCAGCGGATCTCGCCGATCAGATCTCCGCGCGCTTGGAAGCCGCGGCCGCACCGGCGTTGATCGTGGGTGGCGATGTCGAGCGCTACGGCGCATGGGACGCGGTCATCGGATTGGCCGAACGCACCCGATCGATGGTGTGGACGGCCCCGCTGACCGGGTGGAGCGGGTTCCCCGAGAACCACCCGCTGTATCAGGGCATGCTCCCCCCGGGTGCGGGCTGGATCTCCCAAGCATTGACCGGACGCGATCTGATTCTGGTGATCGGGGCGCCGGTATTCCGGTACTACCCCAAGGTTCCCGGCCCCTATCTGCCGCCGGGTGCAGACCTGATCCACATCACCAATGACCCCGACGAAGCCGCCCGCGCACCGGTCGGGGACGCGATAATCGCCGACCTGCGCAGCGCCGCGGAGGCCCTGCTCGCCGCGGCCACACCAAGCCGGCGGCCCGCCCCGCCGCCGCGTGCGCTGATCCCCGACGTCGAGCACGCCGAGGCACCCCTCAAGCCGGAGACGCTGTGGGCGGCCGTCGGGCGCGCCGCACCGCCGGAGACGCTCTGGGTCAGCGAGGCCGGCAGCAACGAGTTGGCGATCACCACCGGTATCCGGCCCGGCAAGCCGTTCTCCCACTTGTCGGCGGCCGGCGGCGGGCTCGGCTTCGGGTTGCCCGCCTCCGTTGGCGCTCAACTCGCCGCCCCCGACCGCCCCGTCGTGGCGTTGATGGGGGACGGCTCCATGCACTATGCGATCACCGCGTTGTGGACGGCGGCGCGGTACCGCATCCCGGTCACCATCGTGGTCGCATCCAATGGCGAATACGGCGTGCTCAAAGAATTCGGCAAGTGGGAGAAAACGGCCGGGGTACCCGGCCTGGACCTACCCGGGCTGAACGTCGTGGCCACCGCCGCCAGCTACGGCGTCGACGCTCACGAAGCACGCACCACCGACGAGGTCATCGAACTGGTGGAATCCGGCATCGCCGACCGCGAGCGACCCACCCTCATCAACGCGCGCACCATCCCCGTTGACGCCTGAATCCATTGGGGCGGCACGGAATTCGGCGTCGCGCTGGCCCCTTATTTCAGGCAGCCGCCCGCGTCGACGGGCAGGGTCACGCCGGTGACGTAGCGGGACTCGTCGGAGGCGAGGAACAGCACCGCGTTGCTGATGTCTTCGGGCTCCACCCACGGAATCGGCAGGGTGTGGAACATCTGGCAGATCGGCGCCATGTCGTCGGGGCCCGGATTCTCCAGATCCGGGCGGAACATCCTGAACGTCCCCTCGTTGTGCAGCATGGGTGTCCGCACGTGGGTGGGATGCACGGAGTTGACGCGAATCATGTGCTGGCCCAACTCAACCGCGAAGGCGCGCATGAGCCCCACCACACCGTGTTTGGCCGCGACGTAATGGCCGGTATGCGGGTAGGCCTTGAGCCCGCCGACCGAGCTGGTCAACACGATCGACCCCCCGCGGCCGCCGGCCAGGATATGCGGGACACCGGCTTTCACGGTTTTCCACACGCCCGACAGGTTGACGTCGATCATTTCCGTCCAGTCCTCTTCGCTGGTTTTGTCCAGCGTCGCACCGCCGTTGCCGATGCCCGCGTTGGCCACGATGATGTCCAGCCGGCCCAGCTGCCCCACACCGCTGTCCACGGCGGCCTTCAGCGCGTCATAGTCACGCACATCGACCTCGGCCGTGAAGATCCTGCGGTTGTGGCCCTTGACGAGGTCGGCGGTCTCGGCCAGATCCTCCGGCGTCGACGCCGGGATCGCCGTGTTCCCGACGATGCCCTCGCGGATGGGCTTGCAGATGTCGACGGCGATGATGTCGGCGCCTTCTTGCGCCAACCGCACCGCGTGGCTGCGGCCCTGACCGCGCGCCGCCCCGGTGATGAAAGCGACCTTGCCCTCGACACGTCCAGTCATGGCTACCTCAATTCGTTGATCGGCGCGCCTCAGCGGAGAACGGCCGGCATTGTCTCCCATCCCCGCACGGTGGAAGTGGGGGAGAGCCTCGCTTCGGTAAGGTCGACGTCCCACTCGGGGAAGCGCCTCAAGATCTCCTCGAGCGCGATGCGGCCCTCGAGCCGAGCCAGCGCCGACCCGAGGCAGTAGTGGGTACCGACGCTGAACGTCAGGTGTTGGTGTGGTTCGCGGCGGATGTCGAAAACGTCTCCGTCTGGCGGGAATTGGCGGTGATCGCGGTTGGCCGCACCGATGAGCATCATCATCACGCTGCCCGCGGGCACGCGCTGGCCGTAGTACTCGACGTCACGGGTGACATAGCGGGCGACGTGCGGTGCGGGCGGTTCGAAACGCAGCAATTCCTCGATGGCCGCGGGGATCAGCGACCGGTCCGCCGCCAGCTCACGCCGCTGGTCCGGGTGCTCGGCCAGCACCTTGCCAGCCCATCCGATCAACCGCGTGGTGGTCTCGTTGCCCGCGCCGGACACCACGCTGATATAGATCAAGAGTTCGTCGCGGCGGAGCCGGCGGACGGTCCCGGTCTCGTCCTCGAACTCGGCGTGCAGCAGTTCGGTCATGATGTCGTCGGAGGGATGCTCGGCCCGCCAGTCGATGAACTGGCCGAAAAACTCGCCGTCCATCATGTTTTCGGCCGTGGCGTCCATCGGTTTGCCGGCTTCGGTACGCAAATTCGCGTTGGCGCGATCGCGCGCGGCCTCCTGGTATTCCTCGGGGATGCCCAGCAGCATCCCGATCACCCGCATCGGCATCTGCGCCCCAAGGTCGGCGACGAAGTCGAACCGGTCGGTGCCGACCAGCGGATCCAAACTGCGAGCACAGAATTCGCGGATCTTCGGCTCGAGGTCGTTGATCTTGCGCGGCGTGAACATCCGGGACAGCAACTTGCGGTGGACGTCGTGGATCGGCGGATCCTCGAACAACAGCACGCCCGGCGGAATGGCGATGTTGGCCTTGATCAGCTCGAGTATCGCGCCCTTCGCCGAGCTGAAGGTCTGGAAATCGACCAGCGCGCCGTCGATGTCGTCGAACCGGCTCAGCGCGTAGAAGTCATGCGCCTCGTTGTAGTACAGCGGCGACTCCTCGCGCAGCCGCCGAAACATCGGGTAGGGGTCAGCGTTCAGCCCCACGTCGTAGGGATCAAAGTAGATTTCGCTGGCCGCGCTGACTGTCACGGGTAATCGCCTCTCGCCGGACCGCGTTCCCCCAGAACCGCGGGTCGTGCCGCATGTGAACTCTGTCATCACCCACCAACGGGTGTCAACGACGAATCCGTTTTGGCTATTTGCGATTCTAAATTCTAGAGAATCCGATTCTCACGGGGCAAATGGCGTGCGCTATTTGCTCAGTACTCTCGTGGCGACCCGGGCGTGCTAGCCGACGAATCCGCGTGAGCAGAAGTCCCACACCTCGTCGGCGGTGATGGGATGGACCGTCGCGTCATCGGAGCCGCCGCTGGACTGCGCGATGAACATGACCGTCTGCATGGTCATGGCGGCCACCCGCTTGGGATTGACGCCGGCGCGCAACTCGCCGGCGCCGTCGGCGGCTTCCATCAGCTCGGTGAGCAACGCCAGCAGCGGCGCGTGGGCGACCTTGACCTCGGCGGGATGCGTGACCAGCAACCGCGGCGCAAAGTCGGTGAACAGCGGCCGCTTGGCCGTTGGGTCGGGGCGCGAAGCCTCGTACAACAGCTCGACGGCGACTTTCAGCCGCTGCAGCGGATCGGTGTGGCTTTCCGTGGCGGCGCGGATCTGGTCGGCGGACCGGCTCAGCGCGTCCTCGAACAGCGCGAGCAGCAGCTCGTGTTTGCCGTCGAACTGCAAGTAGAAGCTCCGCAACGACTGGCGCGACCGATCCACGACCTCCTGGACGGTAAAGTCGGTGCTGCCCTTCTCGATGATGATCGCCTGCGCGGCGTCGAGGAAACGCTGAACACGTTGCGCGGCACGCAGTTTCGCGGTCTTGATGGAGCGCTCGACGGCGCGCTGCTTCCAGGCCGGCTCTTCGCTTGGGCTGGTCACGGGCGGCTCAGTCGATTGCCGCGTGGGAAGAACATGGTTGGACTCTACCGGAGAACGCCGTGCCATAGCTGTGCCCGACCCCTTCACGCAGCCCGTGTCCGAGATTGTAACTTTCTCATGACGAGAATAGTATTCTCTTACACGTGTGTATGGAAGCGCAATCGCAAGAGCGGAACGCGTCGTCTCGCCGGGGGGAAGTGCAGTGCAGCTGACCTTTGACGCCGACGTCGAGGCGTTCCGCGCCGAACTCGTGGCTTTCCTGGACGCGCATCTGCCCCCCGAGGCCGAGGCGGTCGAGCGGCCGCGGTCCAGTTCGCACGTCCCGGCGTGGGCCCGCCGCTGGCAACGGCTGCTGTTCGACAGCGGTTGGCTGCTGCCCGGCAACCCGCCGGAATTCGGTGGGCGCAACGCCACGCTGTTGCAGCAATACGTGTACCTGGAGGAGCTGGGGCGGCGGCGCATCTATCAAAGCTTCAATCCGCAGGGCGTGAGCATCATCGCGGCGTCGTTGTTGACGTTTGGCACGCCGGAGCAGAAGCGGCGATGGGCGGTGCCGATACTGCGGGCCGAGATCACCGCCTCGCTGGGGATGAGCGAGCCCGGGGCGGGATCGGATCTGGCGTCGCTGAAAACACGGGCGGTGCTTGACGGCGACCACTTCGTGGTCAACGGGCAGAAGGTATGGACGTCGGGTGCCCACGACGCCGATGTGCTGTTGACGTTCGTCCGCACCGACCCGGACAGGCCAAAGCACAAGGGCATCAGCGCGTTAATGATCCCGACCGACACCCCCGGCGTGGTGTGCCGCCCGTTCGCGTCCATGTGCGACGGCGATGAGCTCGACTTCAACGAGGTCTTCTTCACCGACGCGCGCGTGCCGGCCGAGAACCTGGTCGGTGAGCTCAACAACGGCTGGCGGGTGGCAACGGGTTCCCTGGGCCACGAACGCATCATGCTGTGGATGGGATATGTCGACTTATTGCACGAGCTGACCGTCGATTTCACGCCTTCCGGATCACTTGAGCGGGATCGCTACGCCACCCTGGTGATGGACTCCTACGCGCTGCGGCTGCTGGGGTCGGCGGCCCTGGCGCGCGCCGCTCGCGGGGAGGAGGACGTTCCCGCCCAATCGGTGCTCAAGCTCCTCGGTTCCGAAGCCCTGCAACGCGCCGCCGAGGACGCGCTGAACGCCGCGGGCGCCGACGGGCTCGTCTACCGCGCGGTCACCGCACCGTTCGCCCCGTTGAACCTGGATAGCCACTACCGCAGCTGGTTCGATCGATACGCGCGCAGCTTCGCCGCGACCATCGCCGGCGGCACCTCCGAGATCCAGCGCAACATCATCGCCGAACGAGTGCTCGGCATGCCGCGCACTTAGCCCACGCTCGTTCGGGCGTCCAACCAGGCGTAGTAGCCGATCCCGACGAGCCCAGCCACGATCGACACCGCCCCTAACGCGATGCCGGCCAACGCGGTTCGGGGATTGTTTGCTTCGCCGCGCTGCACCCGCCGGCGGGCGATATCGCCGGTTATCACCGCCGCTATGCCGAATGGCACCCCGATCAGAAGCCAGCATGTGAAGAGTGAGACCAGGCCCAAGATCAACGAAGCGACGCCGAACTCGTTTCGGGGTGCATCGGGCTGACCCATCAGACGAGTCTACGTGGAGGTCGGCGTGGGTTGTCCGTCCGGCCCCTTCTGCTAAAGATTCCCCTGTGTCATAAGAATCCTGGGCCATACCGATGTGCCCATCTCATAGCGACTCTTCGGCGCGGCCCCACGCGGTCGCGTGCAGTCCCAGCGATTGTCGCGCAGAGGTGGGCAAAGAGCCACCACCGGCCTCCTGGTGACCCAAGTGACGGATGGGGCGAAAGCCGACCGCTACAGCTCGGCCAGCCGAGGCGCAGATCCCTTGGCGCGCAGCAGGCCTCCGGCCTCACGGGTAAGTTCCCGTGCGCCACCCAGCAGACCGTCCAGCATCAGCGACCGTTTGACGTGGCGGTGCAGCGGGTGCTCGGCGGTGAAGCCGATGCCGGCCAGCACCTGCTGGCAGTGTCGCGCGGTGGTCAGGGCCGCCTGGCCGGCCGCCGCCTTGGCCAGCAGGGAGGCCAGGCCGTCGTCGTCTGGCCGCGCGCCGGCGACGTCCAAGGTCGCCTCGGCACCCTCGATCGCGACGAGCGACTCGGCCAGCCGGTGCCGGACCGCCTGAAACGAGCTGATGCGCCGGCCGAATTGAACGCGATCCACGGCATGCTGACGTGCCAGCGACAGCATCGCCCGGCTGGTCCCGATCAGCCACCAACCCAGTGCCCGCCGTCCCGCACTCAGCGCGGCCGATGACAACGGATCGCCCTGTCGCACAGGGTGTATCGGAAGCTCGTCGTCGAGCGCCGAGCTGGGGCCGTCCCCGCGCTCCCACGCCACCGACGCGCCACCCGCGAACGGCAGCGGCAGCGTGCCCCCCGGTGTGGCTCCGGCCGCGCACAGCACCACGTCGTTGAGCACGGGTGCGTGCGCTCCGGTCTCACCAAGCAACCGGAACACCAAAGGAACTGCCGTGCTAGGCATTTCGTACAACATGTCATACCATCCCAGGTCGGACAGCGCCGCGTCGAGCTTGGCGCCCGAAGCCGCGCTCATGATGGCGCGCAACGAGTCGGCCAGCATCTGCAATGCCCCGGAATCCACGGCTCACTCCTTCCCCAGGTCGAGCAGCCGGCGGGCGATGATGTTGCGCTGAATCTCCGCGGTGCCGCCATAGATGGTCGCCGCGCGCGAGTACAGGTACTCCGGTCGCCACGGTGTGTCTTCGAGCTCGAGAGCCCCCGGCAGCAGATCGCGGACGGTGTCGTAGAGCCGTTGTTCGGCGGTGGACAGCAGCACCTTGTCGATGGAGGTCTCCGGACCGAGCCGCTCTCCGTTGCCCAACCGGTGCTGGGTGCCGCGGGACCGGCATCGCAACGTGTGAAGCGCAAGATACGCAGCGCCAAGCGCGAATTCATCGACCTCGTGGGCTTCCGTGAGGAGTCCGTCGAACCGTGAGTAGAGGTAGGCGATCCGCTGCCAGAAGCAGGTGGAGCGCTCATAGGGCAGCAGGTCCATCGCGAGGCGCCAGCCGTCCCCGGGCCGGCCGAGCATCCGGCTCGCGGGGACCACCACGTCGTCGTAGTGCACCTCGCAGAATTCGTCCACCCCGTGCATCGTGCGCAGCGGCCGGATGGTGATGCCCGGCGTGTCCAGGTCGACGAAGAACGCGGTGATGCCGTCATGGCCCGCGGCCGTGCGGGTGAGCAGGACGCATCGCGTGGAGAACTGCGCGAAGCTGGTCCAAACCTTCTGCCCGTTGACAATCCAGTTGTCCCCCCGGGGCGTCGCGCGGGTGGACAGCGAGGCCAGGTCGCTGCCGGACCCCGGTTCGGAAAATCCCTGGCACCATTGCTCGCGGCCGCTCAGCAGCCGCGGCACCATTTCCGCGGCGAGTTCCGGTGGGGCGTAATCGATCATGGTGGGCGCGAGCACCTCGACCATCGAATAGGGGCCCGGCTCGGCCAGCCTGCGGCCCACCACCTCCTCGCCGACGATCGCGCGAAGCGCCGCGGGCCCACCCAATCCGCCGACCTCGACGGGCCAGCCGTACCGCATCCAATCGGCGTCGTAGAGCGCGCGGTGGACTCGGGCGAGCTGCCGCATCTGGCCCTGCAGCGAGTGGTCGGGTCCGGGCGTCAGGTCGTGGTCGTCGAGCCACGCACGCAGATCGGCCCGGAACTGGGCGACATTCACGGGGCGGGACGGCCTACGGCGTGCGGGCGGCCCGAGTCGTGCGCGCCGCTGCGGCGGATGAACGTCATGGCGCGGGTCTTCAGCCGCCAGCCGTCGGCGGTGCGGGCGTAGGTGTCGCGGTAGTAGCCGATCCGCATGTCGTGGGTGGCGTGCTCGATGAAGCACAACGGTTGGGTGCCGCTCGCCGAATCGCCGTCGATGTCGACCGCCGCGGTTCCGGTGAGAAACAAGCCCTTTGGCGCGGCGGCCACCAGCTCCGGGAACCTGTCCAGGCCGTAGGTGTCGCCGAAGGCGCTGTAGGTTCCGTCGGGTGTGAAGACGGCCAGCAGGCCGTCGATGTCTTCCTGGGTGATGGTGACCGCGTAGCGGGCGAGCAGCTGCTGGATCTCGACGAGATCGTCAGTTCTGGTCGACATAGACCTTGCCGCCTTTCATGACGAAACCGACGTGCTGGGCAACGGTGATGTCGTCCAACGGGTTTCCTGGTACCGCGATGATATCCGCGAGCTGGCCCCGCGCGAGCCGTCCCCGGTCGTCCGCGTTGATCAGCTCGGCGGCGGTCACCGTGGCCGCCCGCAGCACCGCCAGTGGCGGCAATCCCCATTCGACAAGGGTGACGAGCTCATCGGCGTTGCGGCCGTGCGGTATCGCGGGGGCATCGGTGCCGACCGCGATCTTCACACCGGCCTCGTGGGCGGCCAGTATCGAGGCGCGCGATCGCGGGAACATCTCGGCGGCCTTGGCCTGCAGCTCGGGCGGGGCGTGTGACACGTCCATGCCCTCCGCCAGGCGCCGGGTGGATACCAAAAACGTGCCGTGCTCGACCATCGCCGCGATCGCCCCGTCGTCGATCAGGAAGCCGTGCTCGATGCAATCGATGCCGGCGGCCACGGCGTGCTTGACCGCCTCGGCGCCGTGCGTGTGCGCCG
This sequence comes from Mycobacterium heidelbergense, assembly GCF_010730745.1. Lineage (NCBI taxonomy): Bacteria > Bacillati > Actinomycetota > Actinomycetes > Mycobacteriales > Mycobacteriaceae > Mycobacterium > Mycobacterium heidelbergense. Next base: position 2,882,442 of record NZ_AP022615.1, read on the forward strand.
CCACGCGCAGGCCACGCCGGTGCGCCTCATCGACGATCGCGCGCAGTTCCTCGTCCGAATAGTGCTGCGCGCCAGGGGGGCCCGTCAGCGACATCACCCCGCCCGAGCAGCAGACCTTGATCAACTGCGCGCCGTGTTTGATCTGGTAGCGCACCGCCTTGCGGATCTCGTCGATCCCGTTGGCGATGCCCTCCTCGACCGTCAGCTCCAGCACGTGCGGCGCGAACGCGGCGAACATCGTCGGATCCAGATGCCCGCCGGTGGGTGTGATGGCATGGCCGGCCGGCACCACCCGCGGCCCGTCGATCCAGCCCGCGTCGATGGCCCTGCCCAGCGCGACATCGAGCAGGTAGCCGCCCGTCTTGACGAACAACCCGAGGTTGCGCACCGTGGTGAACCCGGCGCGCAGCGTGCGGCGGGCATTGCCGACCGCGCGCAGCACCCGCGTCGGCGGGTCATCCTGTACCTGGGACAGGCCGGGCTTCTCGCCGCGCCCGCCCATGAGCAGGTTGACCTCCATGTCCATCAGCCCGGGCAACAGGATCTGATCGCCGAGATCGATCAGCTTGCCCTCAACGCCGCCGCCGACATCGGCGATCTGGTCGCCCTCGATGTGCAGGATGCCCGGCGACCGGATCTCGCCGGCTTCGACGTCGAGCAGCCCGGCGGCCTTGAGCGTCAACACTTCCTAGATCACCGGCTCTTTGATCAGCTTCACCCAGGCCGCGCCGCTGTCGGGGACCCGCGGCTGCTTCCACGCCTCGATCGGAAACGACACCATGACCAGCGACTGCATCAGGTGCATGAGCGTTCGTGCGTCCTCGGGCAGATCGTCGAGTGGGAACTTGTCGCAGTAGGCGATCACGTCGTTCAGACGGGGAAATGCCGCGTCGTAGAACGCCTGCATCTCGGTCATCGTCGAGGCCAGCCGCTTCGCATAGCGTTCGGGTTCGGTGGCCAGGTCCCAATCCAAATACGGCTCCAGGTCGGCGAATTCAGACGGTAGCGCCATTGTTGGCGTACTCCTTTACAAAGTCACCGGTCACCTTGTGCAGGTGGCGGAGCAGGATTTCCTGATCGCACAGCGGAAAGTCCCGAACGACCCGGGTGCCGATCATCGTCTGCGTCGCTTCCAACGTGTTGGCGTCCTGCAACGCGTACTCCTTGAACGTCACCGCGGCGAGCTCATGGGCCAACCGCTCCCGCGCGTTTCTCGGTGGGACGAAATACAGCGTGCACTCGAAGATGTGCTTGTCGACGGCGGTCGGCCAGTAGTGATAGGTGAGGAACCAGCCTGGCTCCCAGATCAACAGCATGAAGTTCGGGTAGAAGTGCCACGAGTCGATGCCCCACTGCTTGACTTTCTTCGGGTTGACGCCCGGCGGCAGCTGATCGAGATTGGCGATGACGTCGGGCTTGTCCCAAGGTCCGAACAAGCCGCTGCGCAGCACCCGGTCCATGGGCTTGACCATCTTCATGTCCGCGGGCGGCGCCTGACCGCCCCAGGTCGAGATCATCCCATGCGGGCTGGCCAGCTCGTAGTGCAGCGCCTCGAAGCCGTACTTCATGATCTTGGCGGCTTCTTCCTTGGTGTACTGGCCTTGGTGGAGCACCGGCGCGTGGTAGAACTCGGCGAACGCGTCGATGAACAGCTTCCAGTTGCTGCCGACCTCCGCCCGGTAGGAGTAGGACTCGGTCATCTCGCCGAAGGGGTAGCCCTCGATGCCCTTGGCCAGCGGTCCGAGGTAGTCGACGAGCGGCATCGCGTCTCGGTCTAAGTTGACGAAGACGAACCCCTCCCACACCTCGCAGCGGACGGGCACGAGTCCGTACTGACCCTTGTCGACGTCGAAGAACTCGTCTTCCTGCTGGATGAAGGTCAGATCGCCGTCCAGGCTGTAGCGCCAGGCGTGGTACTTGCAGGTGAATTGCCGGCAGGTGCCCGACGTCTCCTCGTGCGGATAGTCGTTCCACACCAACTTGTTTCCGCGGTGGCGGCAGACGTTGTGATACGCCTTGACCGACCCATCTTTGGTCTTGACGACGATCACCGACATGCCCTTGCCGGCCGACGGCAGCTCCTTGGTGAAGTAGCTGCCGGTGCGCGGCAGCCGCTCGACCCGGCCGACGTTGAGCCACGTCCGCTTGAAGATGGCCTCGCGCTCGGCTTCGAAGAAGGCTGGGTCGATCGAGTCGGTGTAATCGACCGGCGCGGTGCCCAGTTCGGGATAGTTTTCTGTCCAGCTTCCCGCGGCTGGTTTCGCGAAGTGGGGCAAGGCTCTTACCTCTCTACCTCTTCTAGTTCTATGCCAAAGGTGTTGAAAGCCATGGCCAGCAGCGTGTAGCAGCCGACCGTGAAGACGAAGTCCATCCGCTGCCGGTCGTCCAGTCGCTCGCCGAGGGCGGCCCAGGTCTCGTCGGACAGCTGGGATTTCTCGTCGAGCTCGTCGACTCCGGCGAGCACGGCACGCTCGAACGCATCGAGGTCGCCGGCGTTACCGTCCCCGGGCCGGCGAACCGCGGCGATCTCGTCGTCGCGTAATCCGGCCTCCTTGGCCAGGGCAACGTGATGGGTCCATTCGTACGCACAGTCGCGGCGATGCGCGACCCGCAGGATGGCCAGTTCGCGGATGCGCGGCGGCAGCGTCGACGAATAGAGGAGGTGGACGTTGAACCGGAGAAATGCCTTGGCCAGCGCCGGGTGGTTGGCCAACGTCGAAAGCGCGTTGCCGGCGTCGCGCGGGTTGCGGCGTTCCGCGGGCAACATGCCCGACAGCGACCGCTGGACAGCCTCGTCCCACTCCTCGGCGGGCAGCGGCCGCAGGCGCATCCGCGGTCTCCTCTCGGCGTCCTCCCGATCACCTCTCGGTGAGAGAGAATCAGATTCTCATTTCTCAGCAATAGACTTGCACGATTCGGTCGGCTGGTCAATGCCGGTGGGTACGGTGCCTACCACCGGCCCGCGCAGGTCGGACGCCCGGTATAGGCGGGCAATGTGACTCGTCGCCGGGCCCGCCTCCCGGCCCGGGGGGCTCGGCATGGCCGTCCTGGATGTTGATTCTCGCTTGGCGAGAAGATAGTTTTCACATTAGTGATCTTGTCGCAAGGCAGCGGTTCGCCGAGGCTGTGTGGGAGCGGAATCGAAGAGATGGACCCGAGGGAAGGGCAACGGCCATGAACAAAGAAGACATGATCCTGATCAGTGTCGACGACCACACCGTCGAGCCGCCGGACATGTTCAAGAACCATCTGCCGAAGAAGTACCTCGACGACGCGCCCCGGCTGGTGCACAACGCCGACGGCTCGGACATGTGGAAGTTCCGCGACACGGTGATCCCCAACGTGGCGCTCAACGCGGTCGCCGGCCGGCCGAAGGAGGAGTACGGCATCGAGCCAACCGGGCTCGACGAGATCCGGCCGGGTTGCTACAACGTCGACGAGCGCGTCAAGGACATGAACGCCGGTGGCATCCTGGCTTCGATCTGCTTCCCGTCCTTCCCGGGTTTCGCCGGGCGGCTGTTCGCCACTGACGACCACGATTTCTCGATCGCGCTGGTGCAGGCCTACAACGACTGGCACATCGACGAGTGGTGCGGCGCCTACCCGGCGCGATTCATCCCGATGGCGATCCCGGTGATCTGGGACGCCGAGGAGTGCGCCGCCGAGGTGCGCCGGGTGTCGAAGAAGGGTGTGCATGCGCTGACGTTCACCGAGAACCCGGCCGCGATGGGGTACCCCAGCTTTCACAACGAGTACTGGAACCCGCTGTGGAAAGCGTTGTGCGACACCAACACCGTGATGAACGTGCACATCGGATCCTCGGGCCGGCTCGCGATCACCGCGCCGGACGCGCCGATGGACGTGATGATCACCCTGCAGCCGATGAACATCGTGCAGGCCGCGGCGGACCTGCTGTGGTCGCGGCCGATCAAGGAGTACCCGGACCTGAAGATCGCGCTCTCCGAGGGCGGAACCGGCTGGATTCCCTACTTCCTGGAGCGCGCCGACCGGACCTTCGAGATGCACTCCGCGTGGACGCACCAGGACTTCAAGGGCAAGCTGCCCAGCGAGGTTTTCCGCGACCACTTCCTGACCTGCTTCATCAGCGACAAGGTTGGCGTGGCGCTGCGCAACATGATCGGCATCGACAACATTTGTTGGGAGGCCGACTACCCGCACAGCGACTCGATGTGGCCGGGGGCGCCCGAGGAGCTGTGGGACGTGCTGTCGTTGAACAACGTTCCCGACGACGAGATCAACAAGATGACCTACGAGAACGCCATGCGTTGGTACTCGTTCGATCCGTTCACCCACATTTCGCGCGAACAGGCGGCCGTGGGTGCGCTGCGCAAGGCCGCCGAGGGGCACGACGTGTCCATAAAGGCGCAGGGCCACGAAAAGGACAGTCGAGGTGGCTCGTCTTTCGCGGATTTCGCGGCGAACGCGAAAGCCCTTACCGGCAACAAGGACTGAGGCGCGCCGGTGCCCGGCGAGCAGTCGCAGAATCGCATTGTTCGGGCGGCAATCATGCGATTCTGCGACTGCTCGCGGTGAGGAAAGGTGCGGCGGCATGGATTTCGAGCTGACCGATGATCAGGAGCTGATCCGTCGGTCGGTCGCGGAGCTGGCGCGGAAGTTCGACGATCAGTACTGGATGGAAAAGGACCAGGCGCACGAGTTTCCGACGGAGTTCTACCGCGCCATAGCCGACGGCGGCTGGCTGGGCATGACGATCCCCACCGAGTACGGCGGCCACGGCCTCGGCATCACCGAAGCCACCATCCTGCTCGAGGAGGTCGCCAAATCCGGCGCCGCCATGAACGGTGCCAGCGCGATCCACCTGTCGATCTTCGGCATGCAACCGGTGGTCGTGCACGGCTCCGACGAACTCAAGGCCCGCACGCTGCCCTCGGTGGCGACCGGTGAGGTGCACGTCTGCTTCGGGGTGACCGAACCCGGTGCGGGGCTGGACACGTCGCGCATCACGACGTTCGCCAAGCGCGACGGCGATCGCTACGTCGTCAACGGCCGCAAGGTGTGGATCTCCAAAGCCATGGAGTCCGACAAGATCCTGCTGCTGACCCGCACCCAAAGCTATGAGGAAGTCACCAAGAAGACCGACGGGATGACGCTGTTCCTCACCGACCTCGACCGCAACCGGGTCGACGTCCGCCCGATCCGCAAGATGGGCCGCAACGCCGTCAGCTCCAACGAGCTGTTCATCGACAACCTGGAGGTGCCGGTCGAGGATCGAGTCGGCGAGGAAGGCAAGGGATTTCACTACATCCTCGACGGCCTGAACCCGGAGCGGATGCTGATCGCCGCCGAGGCGCTGGGCATCGGCCGGGTGGCGCTGGACAAGGCGGTGAAGTATGCCAACGATCGCGAGGTTTTCGGCCGGCCGATCGGCATGAACCAGGGCATCCAGTTCCCGCTCGCCGACTCGTTGGCCCGGCTGGACGCCGCCGAGCTGATGCTGCGCAAGGCCACCTGGCTCTACGACAACGGCAAACCCTGTGGGCGCGAAGCGAATACGGCCAAATACCTGTGCGCCGATGCCGGCTTTACCGCGGCGGACCGGGCGTTGCAAACCCATGGCGGCATGGGCTACGCGGAGGAGTATCACGTGGCGCGCTACTTCCGCGAGGCCCGGCTGATGAAGATCGCGCCGATCAGCCAGGAGATGATCCTGAACTTCCTGGGGACCCATGCCTTGAAATTGCCGAGGAGCTACTGATGACCGATCCGCTGTTCGACCTCGCCTGACCGTGACCGACGGGCCCGCGCTGCTGTCGGAGGACCGCGACGGTGTGCGCACGCTGACGCTGAACCGCCCCCGCCGCAAGAACGCGATCAACCCGGAGCTGTGGCTGGCGTTGCGGGACGCGCTCAACGAGGCCGGTCGTGACCGCGCCGTGCGCGCGCTCGTGATCACCGGTGCGGGCGGGAGCTTCTGCTCGGGCGCCGACATCTCGGTCCCCGACGACGTCCACCCGAAATACAAGCTGCAGCGCTTGACCGACGTGGCGCTCGCGTTGCACGAGCTCCCCATTCCGACCGTCGCCAAGGTGACCGGGGTCGCCGTCGGCGCCGGATGGAATCTGGCGCTGGGGTGCGACCTGGTGGTCGCGACGCCGGAATCGACGTTCTCCCAGATCTTTTCCAGGCGGGGCCTGTCGATCGACCTCGGCGGTTCCTGGCTGTTGCCGAAACTCGTTGGCCTGCAACAAGCCAAGCGGCTCGCGCTGCTCGCCGAGACCATCGACGCCGCCGAGGCCCACGCGCTCAACCTGGTGACCTGGGTGGTGGCCGCCGCCGAGATCGACGCGTTCGTCGACGACCTCACCGGCCGGCTGGCGGCCGGTCCGCCGATCGCGCTCGCCCAGACCAAGGCCCTGCTGAACGAGGGCGCCGACCGCACCCTGCGCGACGCGCTGGCCGGCGAGGCCCGCGCCCAGGCGGTCAATTTCGCGACGGCCGACGCGGCGGCCGCCTATGCCGCCTTCGCGCAGCGGCGGGAGCCGTCGTTTACTGGTCGCTGGGCGCTATCGAGATCTGACCAACAATCGGAGTAAACATGCGGGAGACAGTCATCGTCGAGGCGGTACGCACGGCGGTCGGGAAACGCAACGGCGGGTTGTCCGGCATGCACGCCGCCGACCTGTCCGCGGTCGTCCTCAACGAACTGCTGGAACGCGCCGGTGTCGGCCCGGAAATCGTCGACGACGTGATCTGGGGATGCGTATCGCAGGTCGGCGACCAGTCCAGCAACATCGGGCGCTACGCGGTGCTGGCCGCGGGCTGGCCGGAGACCATCCCTGGTACCACCGTCAACCGGGCGTGCGGTTCCAGCCAGCAGGCGCTCGATTTCGCGGTGCACGCGGTGATGTCGGGCCAGCAAGACGTCGTGGTGGCCGGCGGCGTCGAGGTGATGAGCCGCGTTCCGCTCGGCGCGGCCCGGGCGACCGGGATGCCGTATGGCCCGAAAGTCCTTGCGCGCTACGACGATTTCTCCTTCAACCAGGGCCTGTCGGCGGAGATGATCGCCAAGAAGTGGGGGCTTTCCCGCGCCCGGCTCGACGAATACTCGGTTCGGTCCCACGAACGCGCCGCCGCGGCCCAGGACGGCGGCGCCTTCACCGACCAGATCGTCCCGGTGTTCACCGGCGAGGGCGACGTCGTCGTCGCGGACGAGGGCGTGCGGCGGGGGACCAGCGTCGAAAGGCTGGCCGGGCTCAAGCCCGCGTTCGTCGACGACGGCGTAATCCACGCCGGCAATTCCTCGCAGATCTCCGACGGTGCGGCCGCGCTGCTGGTGACCACGGCGGAGATGGCGCTCGGGCTGGGATTGACGCCGCTGGTGCGCTACCGCGCCGGCGCGGTCACCGGGGCGGATCCGATCCTGATGCTCACCGGTCCGATTCCGGCAACCGAGAAGGTGCTGAAGAAGGCAGGCGTCTCGCTCTCGGAGGTGGGCGTCTTCGAGGTCAACGAGGCCTTCGCCCCGGTCCCGCTGGCCTGGCTGTCCGAAACCGGAGCGGACCTGCGTCGCCTGAATCCGCTGGGCGGTGCCATCGCCCTGGGACACCCGTTGGGCGCTTCCGGCGCCGTGCTGATGACGCGCATGGCACACCACATGCGCGACAACGGCATTCGTTTCGGCCTGCAGACCATGTGCGAGGGCGGCGGCACGGCGAACGCCACGCTGGTCGAGCTCGTCTCGTAACGAGGCCGAACACGGCCTAACTGAGACCCTTGTCACAGCGGGCCAAACCGACCTACTGTGTGTTCACTAGGTTCGTTTTCAGAATCGGCACAAGGGAGCCCGGTGGCCATCGCGCGGCGATACGACACGCTTCTCGCCAAGGGGGAGGACCGCAAGCAGCGGATCCTCGACGTCGCGCAACGCCTGCTCACCCGCAACGGCTGGCGCAACACCACGCTCGCCCAGATTGCCGGCGAAGCCGGGGTCACCCCCGCGGGCCTGCTGCATCACTTCGAATCCAAGGAGCAGCTGCTGCACGCGGTGCTGGACGCGCGTGACCTCGACGACGACTCGCATGCCGACCGGGCCGGCGATCTCCTCGTCGAGATCGCCCGGGTCGCCGAGCGCTTCAACCGGGCGCCCGAAATGGTGGGCACGTTCACCGTGCTGCTGGTCGAAAGCATCCTCCCCGACGCCCCGCTGCACGATCGCATGCTGTCCAGGCAGCGGGAGGCGATCGACATCGTCGCCGAGCTGATCCGGCACGGTCAGGCCGACGGCCGCTACCGCGCCGACATAGACCCCGCCGTCAAGGCGGTAGAAATTCTCGCCTTCGTCCACGGAATGGAAACGATATGGTTGCTCGACCCTTCGATACCGCTGACCGATGCGTTCAAGGAGTACGCGGAGGCGCTGGCACGGGACTTCGCGCCCCGCAGGACGCGCAAGAAGACATGAGGTATCGGCTCGACGTCGTCGCCGCCGGCGTCGCCGACGTGGTGCGGTTCGCCGGTGGATGGCTCTTCGATCGGGCGATGGCGGGATGGGACGTCACCGTGCTGCTGACCGACCTGCCCGGCCACCCCGACGATCGGCCGCTGCAGATCCTCGGGGCCCAGGTGCTCGACCTCGAGCACGCCCTGGCCTCGGTGGGATCACGGCCCCGGCCCCAGGCCCTGGCGGCCGCGGCGGATCTCTTCGGATGCGACCCGCGGGTGCGGCGCGGCGTGTTGCAGGCCCTCGATCGGGGCGTCACGGAGGTCACGCTGTGGGGCGAAACCTGGCCGGCCGAGCTGGATGACAGCGTTGGACTGGTCCAACACCGGCTGAGCATGGCCGCGCAGACGTTCAAGGCCCAGGCGCTGGCGGCCGCCGTGAATGCCGGCGGGGCGCCGGGCGGCCCGATCGGCCACACCGAGACCTTCCGGAGCGGCCTGCTGGCATGGCCGTCGGTCGCCGCCGACCTGGTCCCTGCCAGCTGACGGCGCCGCATCGGCAACCTTCGTCGGTTCCGAACCCCCCGACGGCACCGAACCCTCGTTGACGACCACCATCCCCTATGGAAATGTAATACTCATCTGCGAGAGGCGAGTTCTCACTAGCCGAGATTCAAGGAGCAGGAGATGGTGAACGACTTCACCGAGATGGACTTCTTCCGCGACGGTCGGCTCGTCGAGAACCCGTACCCCTACTACGAGGCTCTCCGGCAACGGTGCCCCGTGACCCGGGAAAACCACCACGGGGTCACCATGGTGACCGGCTGGGACGAGGCCGTCGGCGTGTTGAGCGACGCGGACACGTTCTCGTCGTGCATCTCGGTGACCGGCCCGTTTCCCGGCTTTCCCGTCCCGCTCGAGGGCGACGACGTGACCGAGCTGATCGAGCGGCACCGCGACGAGCTGCCGTTCAGCGACCAGCTGCCGACCCTCGACCCGCCGACACACACCAATCACCGCGCCCTGCTGATGCGGCTGATCACGCCGAAGCGCCTCAAGGAGAACGAGGACGCCATGTGGGTGCTCGCCGACCGGGCGCTCGACCCGTTCCTCGCGCCCGGCGAGGGCGAATTCATCAAGGGCTTCGCGGGCCCCTTCACGCTGCTGGTCATCGCCGACCTGCTGGGCGTCCCCGAGGAGGATCGCGATCAGTTCGTCAAGAACATCCGCGAGCACTCGGGCGGCGGCGTCGGGGGCACCGGCAGGGAATCGTTGGCGCACAACCCGCTGGAATTCCTCTACGGAACCTTCGCCGACTACGTCCGGGACCGCCGCCGCGAACCGCGCGACGACGTGCTGACCGGCCTGGCCACCGCGACGTTCCCGGACGGCTCCATTCCCGACGTCGACGACGTGGCGCGGGTGGCCTGCAACGTGTTTTCCGCGGGGCAGGAAACCACCGTGCGGCTGCTGGGCGCCGCGTTGCAGACCATCGGCGAGCGCCCCGACATCCAGCGGCGGTTGCGCAAGGACCGCAGCCTGATTCCCAACTTCATCGAAGAGGCGCTGCGCATCGAGAGCCCCGTCAAGGGCGACTTCCGCTTGAATCGGGTGCCCGTCAACGTCGGCGGTGTCGAGCTTCCCGCGGGCAGCACCGTGATGGTTCTGCAGGCCGCCGCCAACCGCGATCCGCGCCGGTTCGACGACCCGGCCAGCTTCGACCCGGCCCGCAAGAATGCGCGGCAGCACCTCTCGTTCGGGCGGGGCATCCACAGCTGCCCGGGCGCGCCGCTGGCGCGTGCCGAAACCCGGGTGGCGATCGAGCGGATGCTCGACCGGACGTCGGACATCAGGATCAACGAGCGCGTTCACGGCCCGGCCAATGACCGCCGCTACCACTACGTTCCGACGTACATCCTGCGTGGCCTGACCGAACTGCACCTGGAGTTCACCCCGGCATGAAAGTCTCGGTCGACGACCAGCGCTGTCGCGGTCACGGCGTGTGCGTCACGCTGTGCCCCGAAGTGTTCGGTCTGACCGACGACGGCTATGCGGTGGCGATAGCGTCCGATGTGCCAACGGAATTGGAGAAGGCGACCCAAGAGGCCATCGAATGCTGCCCCGAACAGGCCATCAGCGAGACCGAACACGGCCGGTGGCCGATCGCTACTCCGTGATCGAGATCGCCTGCCGCGGGCACTGACGGACGGCCTCGCGCACCTGGGCCTCGTTCTCCTGGGTGACCTCGGGTTGCAGGACGGTCAGCATGTCGTCGTCTCCCAGATGAAACACCTCCGGGATGATGCCCATGCATACCCCGTTGCTCTCGCAAAGGTCCCAATCGACTTCGATCCTCATTGCGGCCTCCTCACCGCAGCACGCGCACAGGCACGTTCTTCCAGCCCGCGACGTTTTGCATGTTGACTCGTCTGCATGCCGGCCAGTCCACCTCGTAGCGTGGCATGAAGTCGAGGAGCTTTTCCAGCGCGATCGCGCTTTCCATCCGGGCCAGCGCCGCGCCGAGGCAGCTGTGGATCCCGTAGCCGAAGCCGACGTTGATGGCTTCGTGCGGGTCGCGGTCGATGTCGAACGCATCCGGGTCGGTCCACGCCTCGGGATCGCGGTTGGCCGAACCGCCGATCAGGAACACCGGCTTGCCCGCCGGAATCGTAACGCCGTGCAGGTGAACCTCTTTGAGTGAGCAGCGCACGTTGTACTGGGACGGCGCCTCGTAGCGCAACAACTCTTCGACCGCGGCCGGGATCTTGCTGCGATCCTTGAGCAGCTTCTGCCACTGGTCGGGGTTGCGGCCGAACACCACCGCGGCGTTGCCGACCAGCTTGGTGACTGTCTCCGCGCCGGCACCGCCCAAAAGGGTCGCGAAACCGGCGATCTCGACGTCATCGAGCTGGGTTCTGCCGCCGTTCTCCCGCTCGATCTCGGCGGTGAGCAGCTTGCTGAACAGGTCATCGCCCAGCTCGGCGCGGCGCTGCTGGATCAGGTTGTAATAGAACATCCCGGTCTCGATGCTCGCCTGCAGGCCGGCCTCGCTCACCTCGACCTGGCCGGGCTCACGGGTGAGGGTCTCGTCGATCCATATCCGGATCCGCTGGCGATGCTCCGGGGCCACCCCCAACATGGTGGTGATCACCTCGACGGGGAACGGCGCCGAGAAATCCTGCACGACGTCGAACCGATCGGGGTTGGCGGTGCTGAGGAACCGCTCGATGGTCTCGGTGACCATCTCCCTCTGGGACTGGATCGCGCGCGGCGTGAACACCTTGTTGAGCAGGCTGCGCATGTTGCGATGTTCGGGCGGATCCATGAAGATGATCGACTTCGGGTCGGGCGTTACACCCGACCGCACCATCGCCAGGTCGACCCCGCGCGCCGACGAATACGCTTCGTAGTCCTTGAACGCGGCGGCCACGTCCTCGTGCCGGGTGAGCGCGTAGAAGTCGTATTTCTCGTCGTAGTAGACGGGGGCTTCCTCGCGCATCCGGCGATACGTCTCATAGGGACTGTTGAAGAAGTCCTCGGAGAACGGATCGAAGACGACCTTCGTTTTAGTCACTGCATCCTCCTCAGCGGCGGGCTGAACCGTTGCACTAGACTGCTTGACTGTAACGCTAACGGTAGCGGTTTCGGGACGGCCCGAAAAGACCAAAACGCTGTCATCTCAAACCTTCCCGGCGTCATCCATGACGTGGTCGACGACCTTGATGACGTTGTCCAGCGCGCCCAGGTCGGTCCCGAGGTCCTCGGCGATGCCGCGGACGACGGCCACGTCTTTGCCGACGAATTCGCCGGCTACCTCGATGAACGACGCGACCGAGCCCCGTGCCGCGACGATGCCCAGCACCCGGCTGGCCGCGCTGCCCTGGGCCAGGGCGGCCAGCAAAGTCGACTCCGGGACGCCGAGCCGCTCGCCCAACCGGATGGACTCGGCCACCAGCCCGATGTGACCGGCGAACAGCGCGTTGTTGACCAGCTTCACCTTTTGGCCGGTGCCGCTCGGCCCGACGTGCAGCACCGGATCGCCATAGCAGCCGAGCACCGGTCGCGCTCGCGCGACGGCGTCGTCGGCGCCGCCCACGAACAACGTCAGCGTGCCGGACGCGATGTCGTGGGGGCCGCCGCTGACGGGTGCGTCGACCACCCCGACATGGTCGGCGCGGTCGGCGATGGCCTCGATCGTTTCCGGACTCGCGGTGGTGTGCACCACCAGCGCGGAGCCCGACGGCATGCTGGGCAGCAGGGCGCTCTCCAAGCAGACCTGCCGCAGCTGTTCGTCGGTGAACACACAGAGCACCACGACGTCAGCGCGCGCACCGGCTTCGGTCACCTCGTTCACCGCGCAGGCACCCAGCCGCTCGAGCTCGCGGCGCCGCTCGGCCGTTCGGCCCAGGGCTCTGACGTCGTGACCGGCCCCGACGAGGCGGGCCACCATCGGGCGTCCCATCCGGCCCGCGCCGATGAACCCGACCTTCACGGGGCCTTCATCGGGGATGGTCCATCAAGGCCAGCGCGGCGTCGGCGGCGTCGAGCACGGCGCCGGCGCGGGCACCGGCCTTCTCGGCGAGGTCGACGATCAACCGGACGTCCTTCTGCAGCAGCGTTCCCGCGAGGCCGGCCAGCCGTTCCAGGCCGCCGACTCCGCCAAGGGCGTTGAGCGCGAAGCTGTTCCCGCTGCTGCGGGAGACGACTTCGGTCAGCCGAGCCGGGGAGACGCCCAGGGCATCGGCCAGCGAGAGGGCGGTGGCCGCCGTGCCCAGGTTGGCGGTGAACAGTAAGTTGTTGAGCAGCTTGGTGGTTTGGCCGGAACCCAGCTCGCCGAGATGAACGACGGGATCCGCGTAGGTTTCAAAGATGGGGCGGCAGCGTTCGACGACGCCGGCGTCGCCACCGACCATCACCAGCAGGCGCCCTTCCGACGCCGCCCGACCACCGCCGCTCACCGGTGCGTCGATAACCGAAACACCAATGGCAGCAGCCTCTTTGGCCAACTCTTGGCACGTGTTGGGGTGCACCGTGCTGTGCACCGCGATGACGCTGCCCGGTTTCATCGCCGCCAACAGGCCGTCCTCCCCGCCGGTGACTTCCGCGATGTCGGCGTCGCCGACGACGCACAGGCACACCAGATCGCTGGCCGCGGCGAGTTCGGCGGGTGACTCGGCGACCTTCGCCGGGGTGTCGGCGAACGGCTCCAGCGTCGCGGGCCGGCGGGCCCAGAGTGTCGTCTCGTGGCCGCCCTCGATGATCCGCCGCGCCATGGGTGCGCCCTGGCTGCCCAGGCCGATGAATCCGACTCTCACCCGGCCTCCAAATCGGCTTCTGGGTCACCGGGTTTCGCGCGGGTGGCCACGCATTCGCCCGCGAACGCAAAGACCTTCGAATGGTAATCCGCGGCGGTGTGGCCGAGGCTGATGTTGTGCCCCGCCTCGGGTTGTCTGTGTACGGTGAACCGCGGCGCGGCGGAGAACAGGCCGGCGATCTCGGCCAACGCGGAATCGTCGGTCTGCCAGACCCTTTCGTACTCGGCGATGCTGAACTGCACCGGGACGCGCACGGCGGGGGCGAGCGTCGGGAAGGTTTGTCGGGCCCAATCCGACACCATCTGGTCCTCGTAGGCGGGGGCCGTCGGCGAAACCGTGATCCCGGTGAGGACCTCGGGTGGATACAGCCGCTCCGGGTGCCACAACAGCTCGCGCAGGCCCGCCGGCCGGCGTTCTCTGGTTGCCGTCTTGAGCATTTCGCGGGCCGCGGGGTGATAGTGCCGGCCGGTACCCGCCAGTTCGATGCCCAGCAGATCGGCGCCGCGCTCGTCGGCGGCCATCTGCATCGCCAGTTCACACCCGCCGGAATGGCCCATCACGAACAATCCCGCGCCGCGCGGCCCCTGTCCGAGGATGCGATCCACCGCCCCGTACACGAGATCGACCCGCTGCTCGGGCCGGGTCATCGCCTCCGGATAGGGAGCCGAGCTGCCGTAGCCGGGCCGGTCGAGCGCCACCACGGTGAATCCGGCTGCCGCGCCGGTCCGTAGCAGGGAGAAGGACGGGTGGCCCGGGCAGTCGAAATAGACGGCGGTGGTGCCCCCGCCGTGGATGGCCACGATCACCGCGGTGGGCTGCTCCGCTTCGGCGACCAGCGCCGACATCGGCACGCCGTCCACGATCACCACCCTGGGGCGGATAGCCGGCGGGCTCACGCGTCGACCCGCAGCAGGAGGACGCCACTGGGGGTGAGGCCGCCGCTGCTGACCACGCCGACGCGCGCGTCGGCGACCTGGCGGTCACCCGCCTCGCCGCGCAGCTGGCTGACCGCCTCGTGCAGCAGGCCCATGCCGTGGGTGCGGCCGTGCGAGAGCTGGCCGCCGTGCGTGTTGAGCGGCAGTTGACCGTCGCGCGCGACGTTCTTGCCGCCGTCGAGAAACTCTCTGGCCTCGCCGATCCCGCAGAAGCCCAGCGCCTCGATCCAGGACAGGCAATTCATGGTGAACCCGTCGTACAACTCGGCGACGTCGACGTCGCCGGGTCGCAGCGACGTGCGCGTCCACACGTGCGCTGCCTGGCCCAGAACCTGCGGCTCGTGAGTCAAAGTGCTTTGGTCCCAATCGATTCGCTCGATGATCTGCGTCCCCACCGCCTCCACGAGGACGGGCGGCTTGGCCAGGTCGCGGGCGGCGTCGACGGCGGAGACGATGACGGCTATCGCGCCGTCGCACGGCACGTCGCAGTCGTAGAGCCCGAACGGCGTGGTGATGGGCCGCGCGTTCAGGTAGTCGTCCATCGTCATCGGCGTCCGATAGATCGCGGTCGGGTTGAGTTCGGCGTTGGCCCGCTGGTTCAGCGCGATCCAGCCCAGCGTCTCTTTCGTTGTGCCGTAACGGTGGAAGTGCCGCTGCGCGTTCATCGCGAGGGTGTGTGCGGCAGACGTCGCGCCGAACGGGAACTGCCAGCCGGCCATGCGGCCCACGGGTGAGCTGATCTTGCCCTGCTTCATCAGTTCGTTGTAGGTGGCTTCCCACAGCGTCCGGAAACACAGCACATGACGGGCCAGGCCGCCGGCGACGGCGAGCATCGCGGCGATCACCGACCCACCGGGGCCGAACGTTTCGATGCCGCCGTTGTGCCACGTCGGCCGGATGCCCAGCGCCGCCTCCAGCGCGGTGACCCCGCCCTCGCCGAACCCGCCGAGGTTGCCGCCGCCGGGATAGGTGGACAGGCCGTCGATGTCGGCGAACGTGAGCCCCGCATCGGCAATCGCGGCCTCGCAGGCGTCCACCGTCAGCGACAGCGGCGGCACCATCAGCCGGCGGCCGATCTTCGACATGCCGATCCCGGTGAGCGCGACCTTGTCTTCGAACTTCTCCGCCGTCAGCATGGGCCGGACGTGTTCGCCGAAGCGCTCCGGAGCGATCTCGTCGACCGGCAGGGGAGCGGGCTGCGCTTCGGCGATCGGCCGGAACAGCGGCAGCCACACGTCCTCGATTTGCTCGAAAACGACCTCCACGTGCTGGCCGAGTTCGAGCCGATCGGAATCGCACTCGACGATGTTGGTGGTCAGCCGTACCCGCGGGTCTTCGGCGATCGCCACCTGCGCGACCACGTACGGCGCCGGCAGCCCGGGCAGGCTGAACCGGTGGTTCACGGTGAATCCGGCCAGCGTGGCCTTGCCGGAGACGGCCCGCACACCCATGTCGCGGGAGCGGCAATACCGGCACACCGGAGCCGGCGGGTGGATCAGCGATTCGCAGGCCCGGCATTCCTGCAGCCGCAGCGCGCCGTCGGCGCCCGACGTCCAGAAGAACTCGTTTTCGTCGGTGACCAGGGGTAGCGGGCGTCCCGATGCTGCTGACACATCACCTCCCGGACGGCCGCCCAACGAACGCGGTAGGCACATTATACGAATCGGAGAATTACGTTATCAGTTCCGAGCGGGGACGATCCAGGCCAATATTCACCGCTCAACTCGCGAACTTGGGCGTAGTCGGTCTCGTTGAGTATCGTTCGGACTGCCTTGCCCATGCCCGCAATCGCGGCCAGGATCGGCAGGTGCACCTTCTGCGCCTCGGTGTCCAAGCGGCAGAACAGTCGGTAGTGCCGGCCTTGGGCGTCTCCGAGTTGGGACGAAATGCGCTGGTGTGCAACCATATTCCTGCGCGAGCCATCTACTTGCGCCGGGCCGGGCCGATCCGGCGCAGCGGGCGATGTCGTGGCGGTCACATGTGTCACTCGCGTCTCGGTTTCGGAGGCACATACTTCTTTGTCCACCTACCAGCGACAAGTGCGGTGGGCTGTCGCTCACGAGGCGGACGCATCGCCCATGCCGGCCAGCGAGTTGCCGATGTGACAAATGGGATTAACGCCCGACTTCGGCCGACCGCGCACCGGCCCGGGGCGACGTGACCCGCGGCGTGGGCCAAGGAAAGGTCAGCGCGTGAAACCCCATTCGGCTTCGTTTTCCTCGGTCTTGAGGTGCGCGGCGGGATCTTCGTCGCCGCTCGGCGGCGGCGACACGTCATCCGGCCGGCGTTCGTCCATCTCCATGATGGCGTGCACCGGGCAATCCATCAGCGCGCGCATGACCGCGTCGCGGTCGGCCTCGGCGACGGTGCCGTCCCCGATCAGCGACGCGTATCCCCAGTCGTCGAGCGAGAAGTACCCGGGCGCGTGCTTGGCGCAGACGCCGAAGCCGTCGCAGAGGGTGCGGTCGAGATGGATTCTCATGCCCGATGTCACGCGCACACCACCGCCTCCACCTCGTAGGGCCGTTCGGCGCGAAACGCGTTGGCGCGGCACTGTTCGCAGCCGCCGTCGAGGTGGCGCGCCACCGCCTGCGGAAACTGGTTGAGCAGGCTCCCCGCGACGTTAGTCGCGGCGTCCAGGGTGGCGCAGGCGCCGCGGCCACGCAGCGTCGTCGACCAGCGCCGCAGCCGGTCGAGGTCCTCGGAACTGGCGGCTCCATCACGCAGCGCGCCGGCGACGGCGGCCATCGCCGCGGTGCCGTTGAAACACGAACCGCACTGCCCGGCGTTCTCGCGGTCGAAATACGCCAGCACGGAGGCGGCGACCGCGACCGGGCAGTCGTCGGTGATCACCGAGATCGCACCACAACCCAGGCCGGCGCCGAGGTCACGCAGCGTCTCGTGGTCCAACGTGGCATCCAGCACCGTCCGATTGAGCAACCCGGCGAAATACCCGCCCAGCAGCGCGCCCCGCACCCGATCGGGCGAAACCCCGTGCAGGGCAAGCAGTTCGCGGAATGGCAGGCCGTGCGGGACCTCGTAGAGGCCCGGCGGTCGGCCGGCGCCGGTGAGGGTCGCCAGGAAGGTGCCGGGCGATGACGATGTGCCCAGCGAGCGGAACGCCGCCGAGCCGTGGCGCTGCACGTGGGGCAGGTTGGCCAGCGTCTCGACATTGCTCACCAGGGTGGGCCGCCCGCCGACGCCCTTCTGGAACGGCCGCGGCGGCTTGTCCGTCGGCTTGACCGGGCCGCCGTTGATCGCGCGCGTGACCGCCGTCTCCTCGCCGGCGATGTATCCCGGATCGACGATGAATAGCTCAACCGCGATGTCGCCGAGCGCGCCGGGTTCCAGTTCCGCCAACGCGGCTTCCGCACCGCGAGCCGATTCCGGGTCGGACACGTACACGTAGGCGCGGTCGGCCGCCACCATCGCCGCGGCCAGCCGCAGACCGTCGAGAACCAGGTGCGGCCGGTACCGAAGCAACCAGCGATCCTTGATCGACGCCGGCTCGCCCTCCTCACCGTTCGCGACGACGACCGCGCCACCGGCCCGGCGCCCGTTGTCGCGCACCGCGCGCAGCTTCACCGCGAGCGGAAAGGCCGCACCGCCGCGGCCCTGCAGCCCACTGAGTTCGACCTCGTCGAGCAGTTCCCCGGGCACCGCAAGGGGGCGGTAGCCCCCGAGTTCGCGGTAAGCCGGGTAGTCCTCCCGCGGGCGGCCGGGGCGATCGCCCAGCAGTCGCGACGGACAGCCGGGCCAGGTGGTGACGGTGATAGCCGGCGCGGCGCTGGTTTCCATCAGCCGGCTCCCAACGCCGCGATTAGGCTTGCGCACATGCGAACTGCCGTGGTGCGCGTCAACGTCGACCCGTCCGGTCTGCTCACGGCCGCAGAGTTAAGCCAGGGCATGGCGGCGCTCCTCGGGCTTGTCCACAACATCGGCGCCGACGTGGTCGACAACAATCTCGCGGCCACGCCGGCCCGCCGCCGCGAGGTGGAGCTGCTCATCGCCGGTGACGACGCCGAGTCCGTCAAGAGCGCCGGAGTTGACCTGTGCGCCAGAGCCTTTGGTACCCAACCGGTGGCGGGCGTAATCACCTTCATCAGCCGGGGAACCGACGACGACGCGCACGGTGTGCTGTCCGCCTTCGGGCTCGCCGGCGAGATCGTCCGGGAGCCCGGCGACGACGGCTTCGACGTCGTCCATGTGACGCTGCGCGAAGCGGACCTGGAGCGGATCCCGGAAAGCCGGATCCACACGGCCCTCGAGGCCTCGCTCAATTGTGAGGTCCACATCCGCATCGTGTAAACGCATCAGGAGCCCAGGAATTCGAGGATCGGGGGCGCCGCGAGCACCCAGGTGTCGAACATGTTGAAGTGCTGCACCCGGCCCGCCGCGCGGTCTTCGGACGCGCGCTCCCAGGCGTCCTCCGGCCACGGCGGGTCGATCAGCTTCGACCCCTTGATCAAGCAACTGACTTCCAGCGACGTCCGCTTGGGGTGATCCCAGTCGTTTTCGCCGCCCCGGATGATGAGCGTGGGAACCTTGATGCGGTCGAACATTTCGTCGTCGACGCCGGGAATGGTCTGTCCGGGCTTGGAGACGAACGCGTTGAGCCAGCGCAGCATCACCCTGAGGAACTCGTCGCGGTCCAGGTCGAGGAACCGTTGCTTGTTGTCGGGGTTCTCCTCGATGCGCTCGCGCCACTCGGGTACCTTCAGCACTCCCTCCATTCCGGTGCCACGCGCCGCGAGAATGCTGGGGACCACGTAATAGGACCCCAGCACGAACGTGCCGTAAATGCCGCCGACGATGTTCCACACCACCAGCTTCTCGACGAGTTCGGGGTAGAGCATCGTCGTGAGCATGGAATCCCTTGCCCCACCGGAGCCTCCGGCGAGGATGCATCGCTGGACACCGAGCGCGCCCAGCAGGCCGTGCAGCGTCTCCGCGCGCATGTGTGACTCGCTTTGGCCGTAGAACTGCACGTCCGACGCACCGCAATTGGGCCGGTCCCACAGCAGCACCCGATAGCCACCGGCGACCAGCGCCTCGGCCAGCGGACGCAGCCCCGGGACCTCCTTGCTGAACCGGCCGCCCGGCGTCAGGGCGATGAGTTCGCCTGCGTCTCCGAGGATCTCGTAGACAACGTTCCCACCGTTCACCTCGATAGAAGACACAGATTCTCCCGTAGCGTCACGCCATCACCAGAACGTCATTGTCGACGACCCGCACCGGGTAGGTACGGATGCTCCACTCCGGCTTGACCGCGGTGGTGCCGGTCGCCAGCTCGAAACCCCATTGATGCCAGGGGCAGTAGATGTACTCCATATCGCGCACCATGACCGCGTCACCGGCGGCGGTCTCGTCGACGACGGTCCGTCCCCGGGGGCGTCCCGAGCACAGCGGACCGCCCTGGTGCGGACAGTAATTCGCGATGGCGTAGAAGGTGCCGTTGACGTTGTAGACGCCGACGCCGTGCCGGCCGATGGGCACCAGCTTGTGGCTGCCCGGCGGGATTTCGTCCACCGTCGCGACGACGTGCTCGCGGCCCTGGGCGAGGCGGGGCTGGGGCCGCTGGGGGGTTCCTTGCGTCAACTCAGAGCACCCGGACCTGACCCTCGAGGACCGGCACGGTCTCGGGGAGGTGGTAGGTCGCGATCCCGTTCTCGTACATCACCGCGTCCCGGGCCGCCTTGGGAAGGTGCTTCACCAGCCAGCGTGGGTCGTCGAACGTCCAGTGCGGGTAGTCCGAGGAGTACAGCAGGATCTTGTCGCACTCCATCCACTCCAGCGCGCGGGTCAACTCGGTCTTGTCTTCCGGGTAGTCCAGCGGCTGGGTGGTGAACTTGATGTGCTCCTTGACGTATTCCGACGGCTTGCGCTTGATGTCGACGCGCTGCTTGCGTGCCTCGTAGATCGCGTCCATGCGCCACATCAGCGGCAGGATCCAGGTGAAGGCGTGCTCGACGAACACGATCCGCAGCGTCGGGAACCGGTCGAAGACGCCGTCGAAGATCAGGCTCATCACCTGGTTGGCGGCCAGCAGCGAGTACGTGACCATGAAGTCGTGGTTGTAGCTGGGGAACCCGACCGGCGGCGTCGGCAGCATCTCGTAGTTGCTGCGCGACAGGTGACAACTGACCGTGATGTCGTGCTTGGTGGCGGCCGCCCAGATCGGGTTGTATTTCGGGTGGCCCCATGACGGCCGCGGCTCGGCCTTGATCAGGATCTGCGCCATATACGGGTGCCCGGCCCACTTTTCGATCTCGCGCGCCGCACCCTCCGGATCCTCGACCGCGCCGCAGATCGAACCCCGCCAGCGCTCGTGCCAGTTGTTGTGGCTGTCGAGCCAGTGGTTGGCCTGCCAGTCGTTCAAGGCGCTCGAGAACGCCTGGTGCGCCTCCGCCAGGCGCGGCGTGCGCCCGCCGGGCTCCAGGATCGCGATGTCGGATCCCGCCTCCATGATCAGCTGGCGAAACGCCATGTCCGGGTCGCTGCCCGGGAACTCGCCGTCGGGCGGGAAGGTGTCGGTGCGCATCGCGAAGCTGTGGGCGTAGTCGGGAGCGTCGTAGTAGATCAGCTCGCCCACCTTGTGGTCCAGGAAGAACTTGCTGCGCCACGGTTCCGGGATGTACTGCGTCAGCTCGCCGCGTTTGGGCACCGGGTGGACGTCCGAGTCGACGCACCGGACGGCGATGCGCTCGGCGGCGGGAACGCGTTCCTGCATATGGGTCAGCGTCATCGTGATCTCCCTCGTTCACTTCATATTCTGCGACTAGCCCGCCGCGAGGTCGACCGAAACGTCGATCCCGTACAGGTCGGCCGCGTTGCGCCAGCACAGCTTGTCCCGCTGTTCGGCCGCCAGCGATCTCGGCAGCCGGCGGATGTCGTTGCTTTGCCAGTGCGGATAGCTGGAGCCGAACATCACCATGTCGTCCTTGCCGGTGAAGCCGAACCACTCGCCGGCGAATTCGGTGTCGGGGGGACCGTCGAGGCTGCCCTGCACGAAGTACACGTGCCCGGGGAGGTAGTCGCTCGGGATCCGCGGCGCCCACGGCGTCTGTTCAAGGTGCGGCCGTCCGAACGTGTCCATCCGCCAGATGAACGGCGTCAGAAAGTCCGCGGCACCGTCGGCCCAGACGAACTTCAGCGTCGAAAAGCGCTCGAACACGCCCTCGGCGATCATGTTCATCAGGTGATAGAGGTAGTTCAGCGCCATGAAGCTGACGTATTGCTCGTAGGTCAGGGTGTGCCCGGATGGCGTCGGGGGAAACCCGATGCCCTCGCCCGTCTCGATGTGCACCGCGACCGGAAGGTTCGCGTCGGCGGCGGCCTCCCACAGCGGCCAGAACTGCGGCTTGCCGTAGAGCTCGCGGGATTGCAGCGGAACGCCGACCTGGACCACGCGCGGGTGTGCGCGCCATTTGTCGATTTCGCGCACGGCGCCGGCGATGTCGTCGGGGTTGACCCGGATCGTGCCGCGGAACCGGTCGCCGAACTCGTCGTGCTCGAGCCAGCGCGACACCATCATCTCGTTGTGGGCGGCGTGCAGCGCGGTGCCCAGGTGCCGGTCGGGCATGATGCCGCGGCCCATCGGATGCAGGATCGCCACATCGACGCCGCGGTTCGAAAATAGTTCGTCGGCAACGAATTCTGGATCCGAGCCCGGATACTGGCGGTCGGGTCCCTCGGTGTTCGGCGCGTACTCGCTGCCCGGCGCGCCGTACCAGTCCATCTCGTAGTCGGGGAAACCGCGGCTCTTGAACGGCTCGCGCAAAAAGGAACGCAAGTCCTTGTTGGACGGAAAGAAGATGTGCACGCTGGCGTCGATCACCGGTGTGCGGGCTCCGTCAGCATGTTCGATCACGAAAGCCATCCTTCGGCTCGCGCAGCCAAAGCGACTCGGACCCCGTCATACGATAGAAAACCTAACATTCTCATCGACAGTCCTCAATGGGTTTCCCGTAAGCGCTTCGGTTAGTCGTCGGCCCTGGTAGTCGCTGATATTAGGACCGCGAGGGCAAGTGCCGTTCTTCCAAGAAGATAATATCATTCTCCGCCGCTGCTGCCGGTGCCAGTGCTGGCGACCATTATCAGTGCACAACGTCGGGCGTGGTCGCGGTATCGGCGCCCTAACGCGCGCCGATACGCCATGCACAGATTTCGAGATCATTCATTCCGAAACAGAGAATGCTATTCTCGCGATGGCGGTGACGACAGGAGGGCGGCCTGCGATGCTCTTGGAGTTCGATGCTGATCAGCGACTGTGGCAGAGCACGGTGCGCGATGTCGTCACCAAGCAGTGTCCACCCTCGTTAGTGCGTGGCGTGGTTGAGGAGAACGTCGACCCGAGCCCGGTATGGAAGTCCTATGTGGACCTTGGCTGGACCGAGCTGAACGATCCCGCCGGCGCGGTGGAGCTGGCCATCGTGCTCGAAGAATTGGGCCGCGCAACCGATCCCACACCGTTTTTGGCGACGATGAGCCAGTTCGCGCCGTTGGCCGCGGATCGGTTCGATCCGCACGAGTCGGGCACCGCGGTGCACGACGGGGTGTCGGCGCACCGGGACGCCGACGGCTGGGTGTTGGACGGGACGGCGAGGCATGTCCTGGACGGCGATCGTGCGGCCCGGTTGGCGGTGGTCACCGATGCCGGGGTGTTCATCGTCGCGGCGAATCAGGTGTCGGCCCGGCGCTCGGCGGTGTTCGACCCGGTGCTGCATGTCGCCGATCTGTCCTTCGCCGATGTCCGGCTGCCCGACAGTGAGCGGCTGACCGTCGATGCGGAGCGTGCGCATCATATTGCGTTGACGGGCATGGCAATCACGATGGTCGGCGCCTGCCAGCGCATCCTCGATATGGTCCTCGACCACGTCCGCAGCAGGCAGCAGTTCGGCGTGCCGATCGGATCGTTCCAGGCCGTGCAGCACAAGGCCGCCGACATGCATGTCGCGGTGGAGCGCGCACGGGCGTTGGCCTACTTCGCCGCGTTGACGATCGCCGCCGACGATCCCCGGCGCAGGTTGGCGGCCGCGATGGCCAAAGCCTCGGCGGGGGAGTGCCAGTCGCTGGTATTCCGGCACGGCTTGCAACTGCACGGCGCGATGGGGTTCACGTGGGAGAACGACCTGCAGTTCGCGCTCAAGCGGGCCAAGGCGGGTGAGCTGATGCTCGGCGGCGCGGCAGAGCATCGGGCGCGGATCGCCGAGGAGTACCGTGCAGCTGACTTTTGATCCCGACGTCGAGGCGTTTCGGGCGGAGTTTTCGGCATTCCTGGATGAGAATCTGCCTCCCGCAAGCGAAACGAGCGAGCGTCCCCGGTCGGTCTCGCACGTGCCGGCCTGGGCGCGTCGGTGGCAGCGGCTGCTGTTCGACAACGGGTGGCTGCTGCCCGGTCAGCCCCCGGAATTCGGTGGGCGCAACGCGACGCTCGTGCAGCAGTTCGTCCACCTCGAGGAGTTGTGTCGCCGGCGGATCTACCAGAGTTTCAATCCGCAAGGCGTGAACATCGTTGCGGCATCGCTGTTGTCGTTCGGCAGCGACGCACAGAAGCGACGCTGGGCGGTGCCGATCCTGCGGGCCGAGATCACCGCTTCGCTCGGGATGAGCGAGCCTGGTGCTGGGTCTGATCTGGCGTCGCTACGTACCCGTGCGGTGCGTGGCTCAGATTCGCAAGGCGATCACTTCGTGGTCAATGGGCAGAAGGTGTGGACCTCCGGGGCGCACGACGCCGATGTTTTGTTGACGTTCGTGCGTACCAATCCAGATGTGCCGAAACACAAGGGAATCAGTGTGCTGGTGATCCCCACCGACACTCCAGGTGTGGTGCGGCGGCCGTTCCCGTCGATCTGTTCCGCCGACGACCTGGATTTCAACGAGGTGTTCTTCACCGATGTGCGGGTGCCGGCTGAGAACCTGGTGGGTGAGCTCGACCAGGGCTGGCGGGTGGCCAACGGGTCGCTCGGGCACGAGCGCACGATGATGTGGCTGGGCTTTGCCGATCGAATGGACAACCTGATTGCCGATTGGCGTCCCGGCACGCGGCTCGAACGCGACCAATACGCCACCCTGATCATGGACAAACAGGCGCTGCGCTTGCTGGGGTCGGTGGCCTTGGCTCGCGCCGCTCGCGGCGAAGACCACGTGGCCGCGATATCGGTGCTCAAGCTCCTGGGTTCGGAAGCCGAGCTACGCGGGACCGAACACGCCTTGTCGTCCGCCGGAGCGGGCGGGCTCATCCACCCGGGGCAGACCGGCCCGTACGCGCACATGAATCTCGACCACTATTTCGCCAGCTGGTTCGAGCGCTACGCCCGCAGCTTCTCCGGCACCATCGCCGGCGGGACCTCGGAGATCCAGCGCAACATCGTCGCCCAGCGAGTGCTCGGCCTACCGCGTGGCTAGCGGTCTCGCCCGTAAGTTCGTCGGGTCTGTTCGCTGAGGCGCCGAGATTGCGGTGGCAGCGATGCCAAGGGAAAGCTGACCTGAACACAGGTTCGACACCACCAGCGCAGACTCGGCGCCAGCGGTTCTGGTAGCAACCCCCGACGAACTTACGAGCGAGACCACCACGTGTTGGCCACGTGAAGATCGGGTAGATGCCGGTCATCGGCCCCGCGGGCGATGACGGCGGAGCTGGCTACCGCGACGCTGGCTACCGCGACGCTGGCGGCGATCCGCTCATTTGTTCGATGTGAAGTGCCGGCGAGCACGATATACCTGAAAAGAACCTGAGGTTGTGGGGCTTTCGGCAAACATTAGGGGATTAGCCTGGGAAACCGCAGTCTCGCAACCTTCTCGGAATCGAAAGCTCGCTGGTAGACGTGTACTACGCGCATAGAATGGCAAACTAGATCCGGCGCTGTGATAGTTCAGTTTGAAAGTACCTGCCAGTAGCAAAGCGTCGCGCACTCACGTTAACTGCTACTCGATTCCGATAGGCATCTGCCAGCTTATATAGCGAAGGCATCTTGTTTGCTGTGGTCACTCGCCACGAAAGGCGTGGGAACCGGCGGGGCCGCGGTCGTTATGTCTTGTCAGGCACAAAACTCGAGAAAAAGCGTGCCGTCGATGGGGCCGCGCTGCCGCGATCGGGCGCCTGATGGGTAATAGCGCGGTGACTTCTCCTCCGGGTGCTTGGCGGCGGTAACGGCCATGTCGTTTCACAAGTCCCCAAGTCCCAGACGTCGCGCCTCGGTGATCGCCCGTTCGGCGGCAGTGTCCCTGCTGTAACGGTCGACTCTGTCGAGTACGCCAGCCGGCGGCCTGCATCGCGAGTTGCCGGCCGGGCGGAAATGCCACCAAGTCGTGGGGTGCGGCGACGCCGACAAGAATTTCAAAACGATAATAATTCCGGGTTCATTTTGTGCGGATTTCTTTTGCTACGAATTCCTATCACCGCAGCTAATTACCCATTTTATTGCACGATCTGCTCAACATATTTTTCAGGTATGTTCAGCGAGTCGTTAACCAGAACGCACAAAGGAGTTGGTCCCGGAGCGGATCGTGACCTGCCCCTCGAAGGTTGCTAGCACCCGGGTTCTTCTCCACGTACGGCTCTGACGCATCGCTCTAGCGGTTATGACAGGAAGGCGCTCAGATGAAGCGTAAGCAGCACAGCATGAGGCGGAACCGCCGCAACGCGAAGGCGAGCCGTGGCCGTGTGGTCGGCCTCAGCACGGCCGCGGGTGCATTCCTGACCGCCACCATAACCCCGATGGTTGCGCCTCCCGCCCAGGCGGGGGTGCTCGACGTGATCATCAACCCGATCATCCAGCCCATCATGGGCGCCGCCAGCACGGCTGCCGCCGCGGGCACCACGGCGATGAACGGTTTCGGTGCGGGTGCGCTCGCGGGCCTGCACACCTGGTGCCCTTCAAGGTATCACGAATAGTCTCAATGCGGGTGCGGCGGCTTTCGAGGGTGTGCATTCGGCTGCCCTGGCCAGCATCACCAGCAGCCTTAACGCCAGTGCTGCCGCCTTTAATACCGGCGGACTGAATGCGGCCCTGGAAGGCCTGCATGCCAGTGCCGCGGCGGCCTTTAGTGGTGGGGGGCTCAGTGCGGCCGCGGCCAACGCTGCGGGGAATGTGCAGTTGAACAACCTCGTGTATGGCGGTTTTAGCAATGTCTACACCACGATCTACACCGCCGGACAGACCTGGCTTGTCAGCCCGACCGGTCAGCAAGTGGACGGAGTCATCAACGCGCCGTTCCTCTACTTGTTCGGGCGCGATCTGATCGGCAACGGCGTTAACGGTGCCACCGGTCCCAACACCTCGCTGCTCGGCCAGCTCGGGCTCAACGGCAGCCTCCACGATGGCGGGTTCTTGTTCGGCGATGGCGGGGCCGGCGCAGCCGGTACCGCCGCCAGTCCCAATGGTCTTGTCGGCGGGTCCGCCGGGCTGATCGGCAACGGCGGCATCGGCGGTGCCGGTTTCAACGCTACCAGCGGCGCTGGTGGTGCCGGTGGCGCTGGCGGTAATGGCGGCTTCCTGCTCGGTAGCGGCGGCGCTGGTGGTGTCGGTGGCACCAGCACCAGCAGTCACGGCGTCCTTGGTGGTGCCGGCGGCAACGGTGGCTTGCTATTCGGTAACGGTGGTGCCGGTGGTGCCGGTGGTGCCGGTGGTGCTGGTGGCGCTGCCGGTTCCAGCGGTTCCGGCTCGCTGGGCGGTTACGGCGGGCTGGCGGTAACGGCGGCGTCCTGGTCGGTAACGGGGGCATCGGTGGCGTCGGCAGCTCTACCGGAAAATTCGGCGGCAAAGGTGGTGCCGGCGGTCTCAGCGGGATCTTGGCCGGCAACGGTGGTAATGGCGGCAACGGCGGTATCCCGGACGGTTATGCCGGGCTCGGCGGCCTCGCCGGGATCCTCGGCCAAAACGGTGCGGCCGGCGTCTACGCGGGCAGCTAATACCCCCTACGAACATCCAGATCACAAACAGCAAAGGAACAAAGCACATGCAACAGCTAACAGCCCTTCGGCCCCTCGCCACCGCGGGCGCCGCAGCGGTCGGTGCCGGCGTGATCGCCCTGACACCGGTGCTCTCAACGGATGTCGCGTCTGATCTCCAGCGCGGTACTGTCGCTATCCAGCACCGCGCGATAGAGCTCGCCGATACCGTCGCCAACCCCATACAAACCTGGATCGACACTTTCCAGGCGGCGGGCATCAATATCCAATCGCTTGTCACGCAATTTCAAGCGTATCCGTTCCCGGGGTTGGAGCAGGTAACCGCCAACTTTTTGCAGTACGGAGTCGATTATGTGAGCCCGTATCATACGGCCGCAAACGCCGCTGTCAATTACTTCCTCGGGACTGGTAGTTCAGATCTCGTACCGCTTATCCAAACGGGATTGGCTGAGGCAGCGGCGGGCAACTTCAGCGGCACCAAGGGCGCGGTTGACACCCTGGTGCAGGCTCTATATATCAACCCGTTCGTAAACGTCTTGGAACCACTCGAAAAGATTCCGCAAATCCTTAACCCTATCACGCTGAATCTCTCGAGCGCGACTAATTTCCTAACAGTCAACGCTATAGCGGATATCGGTGTAATATTTGTCTTCGACTTGCCCGGCGAGTTCGAACAGGCACTCGGCACTAGCCTGCAAAATATTTATAATTCATTCACCGCCGGGGACGCAGTGGGTGCTCTGGTCAACGCGGTTGATATCCCTGGCGCAGTGACAAACGCGCTCCTCAACGGATCCTACAGCGGCGGAGCCTACAACGCCGGCTTGATTAGTGACGGATCCGGTCTTGCCAAAACCCTGTTTCTAACGATCCCACAGCAACTTGCTCCCGAGATCGTTGCCCCCGGCGCCCAGAACATCATGAGTGGCGGCAGTCTCTTGACTGCGTATCAGGACTTCTTTAACGCGCTGACCAATGGCTGGCCCACCGCGCAGGAAGTGTTCAATAATCTGCTAAACGTCATTGATTATGCGCTGAGTAAATCTGGTGTCTCGGCCGCGGCGGCGAACGGGGGCGACTTCGCGGCCCTGGCGCCGGCTGCCAGCATTCTGTCGGCTGGTTTGCCTGGTTTGTCGGTTGGTGTGTTGAAGGGGTTTGATCCGGCGGCGGTGACCAGTATTGCGGGGTCGTTGGGTCCGTCGTTGGCGGCGGAGGTCGCGGGATCATTGGGTTCGTCGTTGGGGGCGAATCTGGCGGGGTCGTTGGCGACAACGCTGTCCGTTGACCTCTCAAAGGTCGCGCTGCACATTCTGTCGGCGCTGTAAGTCCCTTTCCTTTGGTGGTTGTGGGGTGTGCCGGCGGCCCCGGTTGGGGTCGCCGGCACACGCCCGGGGTGTGGGAGGTGCTTTCGATGATTTGGTGGGCGGCACCCGTGTGGTGGTGTGGCGTTGATTCTTTGCTGCTTGTGGGTATGGCCGGTGGTTGTTGATGTCTGTGGGTTGGCGGGCATGGGATGAGGGCGACGCCGCCGATGAGGTGTTGGGTGCTACCGGTGTCTGGTTGATTCCCCGGGCCCCCACGCTGGTGGTGGAGCCCAGATGTCGGGTCGTCACCCCCGACACCAGTCGCGACGCGCATGCCGGGACGGTGCTGTCTCGCGAACATCAGGAAGTCCTGGATTGGGCGCAGGCCCGTGTTGATGAGTTGATCGGTGTGGTCGAAGCCAAGGAACGCTT
Source organism: Mycobacterium heidelbergense (assembly GCF_010730745.1). NCBI lineage: Bacteria > Bacillati > Actinomycetota > Actinomycetes > Mycobacteriales > Mycobacteriaceae > Mycobacterium > Mycobacterium heidelbergense. The sequence goes on from NZ_AP022615.1 coordinate 2,911,762, forward strand.
CGCGGGGTGGCGCACCGTCCTGCAAACCAGCCAGCACAGCGGCGCGGTGCCCACTTGTGCGGACAATCACATGGTGTTTCTCGGCGCGCCGGGGACGGCGAAAAGGACGTTTGCCCGGGTGATCGGTGAGGTGTTGTTCGGGTTAGGCACCATCGCGCGCCCAGACGTGACGGAGGTGAGCGTGGAGGATGTGGTGGTGGGGGGTCTTTCGCGTAGCGCGGTGGCGATGAAGAGTGTGTGTGACGATGCCCGGGGTGGGGTGTTGTTTATCGAGGAGGCCTACCGGCTAGCCCCACAGACCGCAGGTCACTCGTGGGGTGTGGATGCGCTGACCATGCTCCAAACGTGTATGGCGGAGTACCGCGACGAGCTGGTCGTCATCCTCGCCGGCTACCCCGACCCCATGCAGGACTTCCTCACCACTCACCACGAGCTAGCCGGCCGATTCCCGGTCACGATGAGCTTCGCCAGCTACACCCCCGCCCAAGTCGTCGCCATCGGGCGCCGTATAGCCGGTAAGGAGAACCTGGTCGTGGGGGACACGGTATGGGAGCTGCTGCGCACCGAAGCAACCCGGTTGCGGTCGATCCCCTACGGCCACGCCACGCTGCTCGATGCCGCCGGCAACGCCCACTACGCACACGACGTGATCTCCATGTGTCGGCGTGCGCGGCTTCGCCGACTAAACCGACTGGCGCCCAACCGCGGCGACCTTAAACACCTCGTCCGCACCGACCCCGGTGTTCTCCACGTCAGCACCACAGACATGCAACGCGCCCTCACCGCCTCACACCCAGCCGTAACAACCGGCTGACCCCAAACCGCCAGGCACACAACAACAATAGATCCGCCTCACGTGCTCCTGCTCGCGCTTGTTGGGTTCGCGGTTCTCGACTCGCTGAATATCCTCAATGGGGGATTCAGTCTCGGCGAACCCTGAACCCCTTCAGCAGGCAACCGACGCACTTCGCGCGTCGACACCCAGAATCCCGGATGCGACGTGCGAGTTATGTCAGTTTTCTATCGGAAGGTATGTGTCAGTAATCCCACTTCGTGGCAGACGACAGCGGAGTGGTTCGTGACCATGGCCTTACGGGCCGGTCGTGCTAGTGTTGTGAGTCATTAATTATGATCTAGCTGTTAGACTGGGTTGTGCCTGCTCCCCGTGCTGCCGAGATCGTGTTGACCGCCGACGAGCGGACCGAGTTGGAGGGGTGGGCACGACGGCGCAGCAGTGCGGCGGGGTTGGCGATGCGGTCGCGAATTGTGTTGGCGGCCGCCGAGGGCGGGACGAATACCGAACTGGCCCAACGGTTGGGATTGTCGATCACGACGGTGCGCCGGTGGCGCAATCGGTTCGTCGTTGACCGTTGTGACGGCTTGCTAGACGAGCCGCGTCCTGGCCGGCCCCGGGTCATCGGCGATGAGCGGATCAAAGACTTGGTCACCGCGACGTTGGAGACCACTCCACCTGATGCCACGCACTGGTCGACCCGGTCGATGGCCGAGCATCTGGGCTTGAGCCAGTCGATGGTCTCGCGGGTCTGGCGGGCATTCGGATTGGCTCCGCACAAACAAGATTCGTGGAAATTGTCCAAGGATCCACTGTTCGTCGAGAAGGTCCGCGACGTGGTCGGGCTCTACCTGGACCCACCCGAACGCGCGGTCGTGCTCTGCGTCGACGAGAAGACCCAGATCCAGGCCCTCAACCGCACCCAACCGGTGTTTCCGATGCTGCCTGGCACTCCGGTGCGGGCCAGCCACGACTACATCCGACATGGCACCTCAAGTCTGTACGCCGCCCTGGACCTGGCCACAGGCAAAGTCATCGGATCCCTGCACGCTCGCCACCGCAGCCGGGAGTTCCTGGCGTTCCTCAAAAAGATCGACGCCGAAGTCCCCGCTGACCTGGACTGCCACGTCGTGCTCGACAACGCCTCCACACACAAGACACCGGCGGTGAAGCGGTGGCTGACCAACCATCCCCGGTTCGTGCTGCACTTCACCCCGACCAGCTCGTCATGGCTCAACCTTGTCGAACGCTGGTTTTCCGAGCTGACCACCAAAAAGCTGCGTCGCGCCACCCACACCTCGGTAAGACAACTCAACACCGACATCCGCGCCTGGATCCAAACCTGGAACGACAACCCCCGCCCCTACGTCTGGACCAAGACCGCCGACCAAATCCTGACCAGCATCGGCAACTACTGCACCAGAATTAATGACTCAGGACACTAGCTGTACATACCTAAGAAGAACCTGAGCCCACAGGGTTTTCGGTGGACATTTGCCGATCACTTCGGAAACACACCGTCCAGCAATCCCCGAAAAGTTGCAAAAACACTGGTGAGCATGCACTACTGCGTATGTCAGCAACAGCTCTCCGGCACTGTAATAGTTCAGTTTGAAAGTACCTGCCGGTAACAAGCCTGGCCCGTACCCGCCTCCCACTCACGATAGCTGCAATCCTTGCCATTAGGCTATTTGGCACGGAGTACAGCACATTACTGAATTTGCTGTGACACACTGCGCCAGCATGCATCCGACACATCGTGATGACCCGATGCCACCAGGGAGCAATCTCACTTTTTCTCAGGTTCACCCCGATCGTCGCGACCCCCTGCTCGACGCGACCCCATGTCACCGTCCAGGTAGACACCTCCAACAACACCCGCCACCCCGGCCAGCCCGCGGTGGCCATCGCTCTCGATTTCCGCGTCAAACACGCTGCGCCGGCCCACACAAAGACAACGCACCCGCTACCCGCGCCGGCCAGTAGGGACACCGAGAAGCGGGCCGCCCACTCACCCGGGCACCAGGGCAAGAACCCCTAATTACGCTGTCCTCAACGACGATCGCCGAATCCCAGCAGATGATCGCTAAGAAACGTCTTCATCCACACCGACGAGACTCCCACACCTCGCCGGCCCGCTGGCCCGGCGGCACCTGCCTACCAGACCCTCCCGATCGCAGCCCCCACCCCGATAGCGACGTTCCCTTTCCACGCCACGAGCCTCGGCGGGTGACCGCCAACACGGCCGCACTTGCTCTCGGATCGACATTCGACGATGCCACCCAGTCGTGGGGTGCGACAGCGCCGTCAAGCATTTTCGAAAGGCCAATAATTTTCGGGGCTTTTTAGGCGGATTCTTTTGCTGCCAATTTCGTCTCACCACAATTAATTACCGAGTGTATTGCACGATTTTCTCGACGTAATTCTTAGGTATGTTCAGCGTGTCGTTATCCAAAACACACTGTGGATCCAGATCGAAGGTCGCCCAGCCCCCGGTTTTAGGTATGGCTCCGACTCGTTTTATCGGTCATGACAGGAAGGCGCTCAGATGAAGCGTAAGCAGCACAGCATGAGGCGAGACCGCCGCAACACCAAGGCGAACCGTGGCCGTGTCGTCGGCCTGGGTACGGCGGCTGGCGCGTTCCTGACCGCCGCGATGACCCCGGTGGTTGCGGCGCCTTCCGCGCAGGCCGGGGTGCTGGATATGATCATCAACCCGATCATCCAACCCGTGATGGGCGCTGCTAGCACGGCTGCCGCCGCGGGTACCACGGCGATGAATGGTTTCGGTGCGGGTGCGCTCGCGGGCTTGCAAGCGGGCGCCCTCCAGGGCATCACGAATAGTCTTAATGCGAGTGCGGCGGCTTTCGAGGGTGTGCATTCGGCCGCCCTGGCCAGCATCACCAACAGCCTTAATGCCAGTGCTGCCGCCTTTAATGCCGGCGGACTGAATGCGGCCCTGGAGAGTATGCATGCCAGCGCTGCGGCTGCCCTCAACGTCGGCGGGTTGAGCACCGCCCTCGAAGGTCTGCATGCCAGCGCTGCTGCGGCCAACGCTGCCGGGAATGTTCAGCTGAACAACCTCGTGTACGGCGGCTTCAGCAATTTCTATAACACGATCTATATGGCCGGTCAGTCGTGGATTGTCAGCCCGACCGGTCAGCAAGTGGATGGGGTGATCAATGCCCCGTTCGTCGCCGTGTTCGGGCGCGATCTGATCGGCAACGGTGTCAACAACTTCACCGGAACCAACACCTCGCTGCTCGGCCAGTTCGGGTTGAGCGGCAACCTCGGCTCCGGCGGGTTCCTGTTCGGTAATGGCGGGGCCGGTGCCGCCGGAACCGCCACTAATCCGGCCGGTTTGGCCGGCGGCGCCGCCGGACTGATCGGCAACGGCGGTGTTGGCGGCGCCGGTGCCGCAGGTGGCGCCGGTGGGCTTGGCGGTAACGGCGGCATGCTAATGGGCAACGGGGGTGCAGGTGGTATCGCCGGCGCCGCCACCGCCACCTCCGCCAATAAGGGTCCTTTGGGCGGAGCGGGCGGTGCTGGCGGCTTCCTGTTCGGTAACGGCGGCGCAGGGGGCGCCGGGGGCGTCGGCATCGGCATCGCCGGGCACGGTACGGCCGGTTACGGGGGAGCGGGTGGTAGTGGCGGCTTCCTAGTCGGTAACGGGGGCGCGGGTGGTGTCGGCGGCGCGGCCGGCGGCGCCAAGTTCGGCGGCAAAGGTGGGGCGGGCGGCCTGGGCGGGATACTCGCGGGCAACGGTGGCAACGGGGGCAACGGCGGCCTGACCACCGGCTACGGCGGGGGCGGCGGGTTAGCGGGGCTCCTTGGCCAAAGCGGCATCGCTGGCGCGTACGGCACTGGCTAACACCCCAGTAGAGGCACGGATTGTCTCGTGTCGAAGCCATATCGAACCTATAGCCAATTCATTGCAGGACGCATCACCAGTAGTCCACGAACATTCCGACCACCGATAGCAAAGGATCACAGCACATGCAACAGCGAATAGCTTTCCGGCCGCTCGTGGCTGCGGGCGCCGCGGCAGTGGGCGCCAGCATTATCGCCCTAATCCCGGCGGTGTCCAACGACGTGGCTGCAGGTATTCAGCAGCACGTGGTTAATGTCGAGCACCGCGCGGTAGCGCTGGCCGATACGGTCGTCAACCCGATTCAAAGTTGGATGGACCTCATCCAAACGACGCAGACCAATCTGCAGACGGTAACGCAGGACTTTCTCAGTCTTCCGTTCCCGCTTGCGCAGCAGCTGGCTGCGAACTGGCTTCAGTTCGGCAATCTCTATGTTTCGACAACGCAGATCGGCGCGACCGACGCTATCAAATACTTCACCGGACCCGGGGTCTACGATTTTGTTCCTCTGTTATACACGGGATCTCGCGACCTGATCGCGGGCAACGTTGCCGGCTGGATGAGTAGCATGGTCTACGCTTTCTATACGGGGCCCCTTGTTGACATCGGGCAACCAATGGAAGCTACGTTAACTATCCCTGAAAATATGGCAACGAACTTCGGATATGCAGTCAACACACTGCTGACCACCGGTGTAACGAATTTTGGTTATTACGTTGTTACCGCGCCAGGATCTGTCGCGGGAACATTCGGATCCAGCTTACAGCTGGCCATCAATTCAGCCAACAGCGGAGATCTGGCTGGGACAGTCCTCAACTTGCTCAATGTTCCGCCCGTGACGTTGAATGGATTCATTAATGGATTAAACGGGGGGTCGCAACCCAATTTGGGCCTTATCAATACGCCATATTCCAGTCTATACACCGAGTATTCGTTTGTTTCAAATGCCCTTGCGAAGGCTATCGTCGCTCCTAATAGTCAAAACATCGTGAATGGCGGCAGCCTGTCGACGGGAGCCCAGCAATTCGTCAGCCAGTTCCTCAATGGTTGGCCCTCGCCGCAGCTTGCCATCAACCAGCTGATCAGTACCCTCGAAGGACTCTTTGGTGGCAGCAATGCCGCGGGTGCGGCAGCGGCCCTCAACGGTGGCGGTATCGCCGCCAGCGTGGCGGCTGGTTTGCCTGGTGTGTCGGCTGGTGTGCTCAAGGCGTTTGATCCGGCGGCGGTGACCAATATTGCGGCGTCGTTGGGTCCGTCGTTGGCGGCGGAGGTGGCGGGGTCGTTGGGGGCGAATCTGGCGGGGTCGTTGGCGACAACCCTGTCGGTCGACCTCTCCAAGGTTGCGCTGCACATCCTGTCGGCGCTGTAAGCCCCACCATTTCGTTGTTGCTGCGGTGGTGTGCCGGCGACCCGATCAACGGTCGCCGGCATACGCCCGGGTGTGGGAGGTATCACGATGACCGGGATCTGGTGGGTGGCGCCCGGGTGGTGGTGTGGCGCTAACCCCGTACCGCCAGCGGGTATGACCGGTGGTTGCTGATGTCTGTGGGCTGGCGAGAGTGGGATGACGAAGACACCACTGACGAGGTCCTGGGTGCTACAGGTATCTGGCTGATTCCACGAACACGCCCAGTGCTCGCGGAGCCCAGATGCCGAAACGTCACCATCAGCACCGGTCGCGACGCGCGCGCGGATGCTGTCCTGGCCGCGGAGTGTCAGGAGGTGCTGGAGTGGGCCCAAGCACGCATCGACGAACTGATCGGTCTAGCCGAAGCCAAAGAACACTTCACGACATGGCGCACCGCCCTACAAAACAACCCCCACCATCATCGTGTTGAGCATGGTGGCGCGGTGACGTCCTGCCGGGAAAACCACATGGTGTTTCTCGGCGCGGCGGGCACAGCGAAAAAAGCGTTCGCCCGAATCATCGCTGAAGTGCTATTCGGGTTAGGCACCCTCACCCGCCCACAAGTCACCGAGATCACCGCCCACGACATCGTGGTAGACGATCCTTCACACAGCGCCGCCAGAATGAAAACCGTGTGCGACGACGCGCGTGGTGGGGTGTTGTTCCTCGACGAAGCCCACCAGTTGGTCCCCCACACCGAAAGCCTCTCCTGGGGTGGGGATGTGATCGCCGCCCTGCAGGCGTGCGTGGCGGATTACCGCGGCGAGCTGGTCGTCATTCTCGCCGGCCACCCCACCCCCATGCGGGAGTTCTTGACGGCTCATGCGGGGCTGGCCGGTCGATTCCCCCACACCGTGGCTTTCACCAGCCCCACCCCCGACGACATCGTGGCTCTCGGGCACCGCTTAGCCGGCAAGGAAAACCTCCACGTCGAAGACACCGCATGGGAACTACTGCGCGCCGAAGCGGCCCGGTTGCGGTCGATCCCCCACGGCCACGGCACGCTGCTCGACGTCGCCGGCAACGCCCACTACGCATGTGACGTGGTTCTGACGTGTCGGCGTGCACGGCTGCGCCGGCTACACCGACTCGCACCCCACCGCCGCGACCTCGAACACCTCCTCCGCACCAACCCCGGTGTCCTCCACGTCAACACCACCGACATGCAACGCGCCCTCACCGCAACGCATCCACCCACAGGAATATGAAGCGACATACTGGCACCCGCCGGCATCGCTAGTGACCATTGCGGACGGACTGGGGTCCTCGCCACAGCCTGTTATGTCGTCACAGCGGTAATGAGAGTGGGCCGGCTGCTCGCCATCCCCGCGACGCTTTCTCGCGTGGTATGAGGACCAGCCGCATCTAAAAAGGCTGCTCCGTAACCACTTCAGGGTGGTGACAACGAAGCGATTCGCTGAGAGGGAGCCGGGCTTGGGTGGTTCACGGTGAAGGCCGGTCCTTACCGGGCCGGCGAACTGTACGTACTTAAGAAGAACCTGAGCCTGCAGGGTTTTCGGTAGACATTTGCCGATCACTTCGGAAACACGCCGTCCAGCAATCCCCAAAAGGTCGCGAAAACACTGGTGAGTATGCACTACCGCGTATGTCAGCAACATCTCTCCGGCGCTGTGATAGTTCAGTGTGAAAGTACCTGCCGGTAACAAGCCGGACCCGTACCCGCTCTCTACTCACGATAGCTGCGCCCATTACTATAAGGTCGTTTGGCAAGGAATACAGCGGATAACTGAGTTTGCTATAGCGCGCTTCCTCGGCATGTAGCCGACACGTCGTGATGGACTCATGCCACCAGGAGTAATCTCATCTTTTCTCAGGATTGCCCCGATTGTCGCGATCCTCTGCTCGACGCGGCCCGTGTCACCGTCCAGGTAGACATTCCCGCGTCAAACATGCTGCGCCGGCCCACACGAAGACAAAGCACCCCACTACCCACACCGTCCAGTAGGGGACGCCGAGAAGCGGCAGCCACTCACCTAGACAACGGGGCAAGAACCCCTAATCACGCTGTCCTCAACGAGGGTCGCCGAATCCCAGCAGGTGATCGCCGAAAAGTGTCTTCGTCAACACCGACGAGATCGCCCCACATTGCTGGCCCACCGACCCGGCCGCACCTGCCTACCAGACCCTCCCGATCGCAGCCCCCACCCCGATGGCGACGTTCCCTTCCCACGCCGCGCGCCGCGGCGGGTGACCGACAACACGACCGCACTTGCTCTCGGATCGATACTCAACGATGCCGCCCAGTCGCGGGGTGCGACAGCGCCCGCAAGCATTCCGAAAAGCCAATAATTCCGGGGTTATTTTGTGCAGCCTTTTTGCTGCCAATTTCCTCTCACCGAAGCCAATTACCCAGTGTATTGCACGATTTTCTCGACGTAATTCTTAAGTATGTTCAGCATGTCGTTATCCACAACACACTGTGAATCCAGAACGAAAGTCACCAGCACCCGGTTTTACGTACGGCTCTGACACATCGCTCTATCGGTCATGACAGGAAGGTGCCCAGATGAAGCGTAAACAGCACAGCATGAGGCGGGACCGCCGCTCACGCAACGCCAAGGCGGCTCGTCGTGGCCGTGTGATCGGCCTAGGCAGCGCCGCGGGTGCTTTTCTGACCGCCACCATAACCCCGATGGCCGCCGCACCTGCTGCCCAGGCCGGGGTGCTCGACATGATCATCAACCCCATCATCCAACCCGTGATGGGCGCCGTCGGCACCGCCGCTAACGCGGGCACCACGGCGATGAACGGTATCGGCGCAGGTGCACTCGCGGGCCTTCAAGCGGGCGCCCTCCAAGGCATCACCAACAGCCTCAACGCGAGCGCGGCGGCTTTCCAAGGTGTTCACTCGGCCGCCCTGGCCAGCATCACCAACAGCCTCACCGCCAGCGCCGCCGCCTTCAACACCGGCGGACTGAACACCGCCTTGGAAGGTCTGCATGCCAGTGCTGCTGCTGCCCTCAGTGGTGGGGGGCTCAGTACTGCTGCGGCTAACGCTGCCGGGAATGTGCAGCTGAACAACCTCGTGTACGGCGGCTTCAGCAACGTCTACAACATGATCTACACCGCCGGCCAGTCGTGGCTTGTCAGCCCCACCGGCCAGCAAGTGGACGGGATACTCAATGCCCCGTTCCTCTATTTGTTCGGGCGCGATCTGATCGGCAACGGCGTCAACGGATTCACCGGCCCCAACACCACGCTGCTCGGCCAAACCGGGCTCTTCGGCAACCTGCAAAACGGCGGATTCCTATTCGGCAACGGCGGAACCGGCGCGGCCGGAACCGCCACTAATCCCGCCGGCCTGGCCGGTGGTGCCGCCGGGCTGTTCGGTAACGGCGGCGTCGGCGGCGCCGGATTCAACGCTACTAGCGGCGATGGTGGTGTCGGTGGTGCTGGTGGTCCCGGCGGCATCCTGATGGGTGTCGGTGGTGTCGGTGGTGTCGGTGGTGTCGGTGGTGCCGGCGATTTCGGCGGCAACGGTGGTGCCGGTGGCGCTGGTGGCTTCCTGTTCGGCAACGGGGGCGCCGGAGGTGCCGGCGGTCTTGGCCCTCCCAACGCCGGTGGCTACGGCGGTGCCGGCGGTAACAGTGCCTGGCTGGTCGGTAACGGGGGCTTCGGTGGTAACGGTGGCCCAGGCGTCTCGAAGGGCGGTAGCGGCGGTTTGGGCGGGATGCTCGCCGGCAATGGCGGCAACGGTGGTGACGCTACTACCGCCAAGGTTGTCGGTGCCGGCGGCCTCGCCGGGCTTCTCGGTCAAAACGGCAGCCCCGGCAGCGTCACCCCCTAGCTCGGATAGACCCTGCCGCCTCTCGACACCACAGCGTAGAGGCCACGAACACCTAGACGACCCACAGCAAAGGAAGTAAACGCACATGAAACAGCTAGTAGGCCCCCGGCCCCTCGTCACCGCGGCCGCCGCGGCCCTATCCGCTGGCATGATCGCCCTCACGCCGGCGGTCTCCAACGATCTGGCCGCCGACATCCAACACAGCATGACCGATCTGCAGCAACGCGCGGTCGAACTCACCGACTACGTCGCCAACCCCATCCAAGACTGGATCACCACATTCCAGGCTGCGGGTGTCAACCTCTCGTCGCTGTACGCACAATTTCAGCAGCATCCCTTCGTACTGTCACAGCAGCTGGCCGCCAACCTTTTGCATTACGGAGCCAGCTATGTGAAGCCTTACCAAACGGCCGCAAACGCTGCGGTCGGTTACTTTCTCGGGACCGCCGCTAAAGCGGGTAGCGCAGATTTCATACCGCAGATCTACACTGGACTGACTGATCTGGCGGCGGGGAATTTCGCGGCCGGGATCCCCGCGCTTACCAATAGTATTTGGGTAAGTACTGCCGTCGGTGTCTTGCAACCGCTCGAGGCCATTCCCCAAATCCTCAACCCGATCACGCAGAACCTCGCGAACGCGACCTCGTACATGACGGTGACGGGTATAGCCAATATCGCTGGATACTTTGCCGACCACTTTCCTGCCGTGCTTTTCGGACCGATCGGCGTGGGGGTCCAGAATGTTTACAATTCACTCGTCGCGGGGGATCCGCTCGGCGCTGTGATCAATGCGATCGATATCCCTGCCCTGGTGACTAATTCGTTGCTCAATGGAACGGTCAACGCAAGAACCGGGCTCTACAGCGGCGGTTTGCTCTCCGATGGATCTGCCGGTTTCCTCAACTACCTCATCACCGTGACCCCGCAAGGGCTTGCCAAGGTCATGGTCGCCCCCAACGCCCAGAACATCTTGGGGGGCGGCAGCCTCGCGTTTCAGGCCGGGTACCTCGGGAACGTCCTGGCCACCGGCTTCCCCACCCCGCAAATCGCCTTCGACAACCTACTCAACGTCATCCGAACCTATGCGGGCATCCCCAGTGCGGCGGCCGCCGCAGCCGCGAACGGAAGCGGCTTCGCGGCCCTGGCCCCGGCAGCCAGCAGCGCCATGGCCGGCCTGTCGACTGGTTTGCCTGGTTTGTCGGCTGGGGTGCTCAAGGCGTTTGATCCGGCGGCGGTGACCAATATCGCCGCGTCGCTGGGTCCATCGTTGGCCGCAGAAGTCGCGGGGTCGTTGGGGGCGAATCTGGCGGGGTCGTTGGCGACAACACTGTCGGTCGACCTCTCCAAGATGGCGCTGCACATCCTGTCGGCGCTGTAGCAGCCCCTCCATTTCGTTGTGGCTGTGGTGGTATGCCGACGACCCGATCAACGGTCGCCGGCATACCCCCGGGTGTGGAAGGTACCTCGATGACCGGGATCTGGTGGGCGACGCTGACGTGGTGGTGTGGCACTAATTCCTCACTGCCAGCGGGCATGACCGGTGGTCGCTGATGTCTGTGGGCTGGCAGCAATGGGATGAAGAAGACACCACCGACGAGATATTGGGTGCTACCGGTATCTGGCTGATCCCACGAACACGCCCGGTAGTTAAGGAACCGAGACACCGAGTCATCACCACCAGCATCAGTCGCGATGCGCTGGCTCGCGAGCGTCAGGAGGTGCTGGAGTGGGCCCAAGCACGCATCGACGAACTGACCGGTCTAGCCGAAGCCAAAGAACACTTCACGACATGGCGCACCGCCCTACAAACCAGCCACCATCATGATGTTGAGCACGGCGGGGCGGTGACCTCCTGTCGGGAAAATCACATGGTGTTTCTCGGCGCGCCGGGCACAGCGAAGAAAACGTTCGCCCGAGTGATCGCTGAAGTGTTGTTCGGGTTAGGCACCCTCACCCGCCCGGAGGTCACCGAGATCACCGCCCACGACATCACCATGGGCGACCCTTCACACAGCGCCGCCAGAATGAAAACCGTATGCGACGACGCCCGTGGTGGAGTGTTGTTCCTCGACGAAGCCCACCAGTTGGCCCCCCACACCGACATCCCCTCTTTGGGTGGGGACGCGATCACTACCCTGCAGGCGTGCGTCGCGGATTACCCCGGCGAGGTGGTGGTCATCCTCGCCGGCCACCCCACCCCCATGCAGAACTTCCTCACAGCTCATGCCGGGCTGGCCGGTCGATTCCCCCACACCGTGGCTTTCACCAGCCCCACCCCCGACGACATCATCACCCTCGGGCACCGCCTCGCCGGCAAAGAAAACCTGATCGTCGAAGACACCGCATGGGAACTACTGCACGCCGAAGCGGCCCGGCTGCGGTCGATCCCCTACGGCCACGGCACGCTGCTCGATGTTGCCGGTAACGCCCACTATGCCCACGACGTCATCCACACCTGCCAACGCACACGACTGCGCCGACTCCACAAACTCGCACCCCACCGCCGCGACCTCGAACACCTCCTCCACACCAACCCCCACGCCCTCCACGCCAACACCACCGACATGCAACGCGCCCTCACCGCAACCCACCCACCCATAGGAATATGAAACGGCGCACGCGCAAGGTGTTCTCGGCTAGTGGGAGTGAAGATGCACGCCGATGCCAAAGCTGAAGTGCCGGTTTACTTTACGATCCAGAATGACCTTGTCCGGTTCGGGGAAGACCGCAGGGTCTCGTCGAAAAACGTTAGGCCATCGCCGGGCGCCGGGCGTCAGAACGGCCGGCGCGATGATGGCCAGACCATCGACGAAATCGGTCAGGTCAGCCGTGTAGTCCCAGGATAGGCGTCGAAGCCGCGGTCAAAGCTCATCAGGTCGGTGATGTGGTGTCGAGCCATGGTGGCGACGTGTAGCGCATCCCTGGCAGACAAGTCCAGATAGCGCAAGAGGGTGTCCTTGGCGTGCTCGACGTCGGTGCGTGCGATCGACAGCACGTCGTCGACCACCCCGAGGAGGGCATCGAAGGCGGGCTGGATCGCCTCGCGCCGGTCGATCGCTACGTAGCGGTGACAGATTTCCTGCAGCGCTTCGGCGTCGGTGACCAGCCGCCGGACTGCGGGCAGTGCGGACTCGAGCAGACGCTGCGCGTCGAGCTTGTGGGGGTGCAAGTGCCCACCAATACATGGGGATGTTGGAATCGACGAAGATCACCGCGACGTGTACGGCAGCGGCCCTTGTCCGCGGTCGATCTCGTCGAGCATCTGCTCAATATCGGCGGTCGGGAACTCATGGTGTGCGGCGGTACGGATTGTGCGTAACTTGATGTCGAGGTCGCCACCGGGTTCGCGCTCCCGCGCTTCGCGCAGGGTGCGGCGAACCCACTCCGAGACGGTCGTGCGGTGCCGGCGTGCAATCGCGTGCAGCTGCTCCCATTCGTCGGCGTCAAAGACGACCTACAAACGCTTACTCATGCATGCGAGTATGCCGTTTAGTCGATAACGGCGGCTTCCTTGCGTTCGGTGACGGGTCGGGCCAGCTCCTGCTCGTCGCAGATGCGCTGCAGCTTGTCGAGGGTTTCATCGAGGCCGGCGCCAACGCGGCGACCCGGCGTGAAGGTGGCCGGCAGGTTGCGCATGCCCTGGATGACGCCGATGGTCTCGTAGTGGACGGCGCCGTCGGGGTCGCAACGGTAGTCCGGCATGCGGTCGAGAACAGCGGTCAGCATGGATTTGAACACGGTGCGCGCCACGTTGGATCCGATGCATCGGTGCACGCCGATGCCAAAGCTGAAGTGCCGGTTACCTTTACGATCCAGAATGAGCTTGTCCGGTTCCGGGAAGACCGCAGGGTCGCGGTTGGCCATGGCCCACGAAATCCACAGTCGCTCACCCTCTTTGAACTGCATACCATCGAGCTCCACGTCGTCCGAGAATGTCCTGCCATCGCCGGGCGCCGGGGTGAAGTAGCGCAGGAACTCTTCGGTCGCGGGGTCGAGCAGGGTATCGCGGTTCCGGCTGAGACACTCCCGCTCATCGGGGTTTTCCGAAAGCCATTCCAGGGAATGGGCGGTCAGGGCCGTCGTGGTGTCGAAGCCGCCGCCGATGACCAATCCGAGATTGCCGAGGATCTCCAGATCGGGAGCCGGCTCGCCGTCTATCCGCATCTCGACTAAAGCATTCACCACACCGGGTCGCGGATGGTCGCGGATCTCGATCATGTTGTTGACCAGGTCAAGCCCCATCTTCCGGTGCATCTCGGTGACACGCTGGATGTCCGGCGAGTGCTCGGGGGTGTACACGGCGGCATGAACCGGCTCGCTGTACATCTTCCAGTTCTTCAATGGGATGCCCAGGATCGCCAGCGTCAGAACGGCCGGCACGATGTTGGCCAGATCGTCGACGAAATCGATGCTGCCCTGCTGAATCTTCTCGTCGAGGCAGGCGCGCGTCACGTCGTCGATGAACGGCTCCCAGCGCTTGATCGCGGCCGGTGACAGGTAGGGGTTGAGCACGGTGCGGTAGGTGCGGTGTTCGGGGTCGTCCATCTCCAGGATGCCGCCCCGTACGCCGTTGATGCGGCTGGCCGTCGGAATCGAAATGCCTTTGTAGCCACGACGTTCGTTGTTGACATCGTGATCGTTGGAGACCGCCGGGCAGCGGGCCAGTTCGAAGACCTCGTGGCTGCCGGCCGCGACCCAGTGCCCGTCATAGGTGTCGCTCCACGCCATCGGGCACCGGGCGTGCATCTCCTCGGTGATCGCCTTGAACCGCGACCGGTACTCCGCGGAGTGCCGGTCGAAGTGATACCGGTTTCGCTTGCTGTCGCTGTCGCTGACGACGTCGTCGACGCTCAAAGCACTGTCTCCCTTTACGTTTCATCGGTAATGATGATGGCCTGCTCCGGACAGGACTGCGCGGCCTCGCGAACCTTATCCTCCCGGCCGGCCGGCACCACCTCGTCGATCGCCGACGAACTTCCGTCGATGTCGCTGAGCCGGAAAGAATCCGGAGCGATCATCGAACAGAGGGTATGGCCCTGGCAGCGTTCTGAATCAACCCAGACCTTCACGGTGTTTCCTTCTTGCCGGCGCCGTCTCCCACCGCTTCTCCTTCCAGTTGGTTGCCCGGCATCGCCGAGGGTGGCTGGCGCTCAGGTGTTTCGACCACCGTTGACACCCAAAATCTGGCCGGTGATGTAGCCGGCTTCCTCGGACACCAGGAAAGCGCACGCCGCGGCGATGTCTTCGGGCTTGCCCATTCGGCGCACCGGGGTGCGCGCGATGGTCTGGTCGATGTCGCCGAGGTACCCGTGTCTTTCGGCGCTGCGCAGCATCGGGGTGTCGATGAAGCCCGGCGGCACGGCGTTGACCGTGATGCCGCTGGGCCCGTACTCGAGCGCCAGCGACTTGGTGAGCCCGTTGACCGCGGACTTGGCCGCCACATAGTGGGACATGTAGGGCGCGCCGGAATGCGTACTCGACGACGAGATGTTGACGATCCGTCCCCACCCGGCCGCGACCATGTCCGGCAGCACCGCCTGGGTCACGTGGAAGACCCCGTTGAGGTTGACATCGATCACGCGCTGCCAGTCCTCGAAGGTGATGTTGGTGAAGCGTTTGAACCCGTCCAGGCCCGCGGCGTTGACAAGGACCGTCACCGGCCCCAGCCGGGCGCGGATCGCCGCGAGCGCGCCATCCACCTGAGCCCGGTCCGTCACGTCGGCGGTGAAGGCGAAATCGGACTCGGACGCCCTGAGGTCGATGGTGGCGACGTCAAGGCCGTCGGCGCGCAGCCGTTGCGCGACGGCCAGACCGATGCCGGACCCGCCGCCGGTGACAACAGCCGTCTTCACGTCGCCGCCGTCAAGCCCGCCACGCTGTCACATGCGGCCGTCTCGCTCACCAAGAATCTCCCTTACAATTATGAGAACCTTACTCTCCGCTCGAATCGCCGTGCAACATCGATGCGAAACCACGCGCGGCCTGCGTCGGAAGGCCCGTCGTCGCGGCGTCGCGGCGGTTGTACCGCAGGTCAGCGGGCCCATCGTATTCCTGAGACTTCCTTGAATTATCGAGACCCGAATGTAAGATTCGCCCGGGAAGAGAATGAAATTTTCGTGACCGTCACCACATCAGGGGATACGGATGCCAGCGCAGGACACGGCAGAGACCACCGCGGATGCCGCGCCCGAGCCACAGGTCGCCCGCCGACTGCTGATCGACGGCCGGCTCGTCACCGCGGCCAAGAGGTTCCCCTCGATCAATCCCGCCACCGGCGAGGTCATCGGGCACGCTCCGGATGCCGGTGTCGAGGAGGCCGAAGCGGCGATCGCGGCGGCCCGGCGCGCGTTCGACACGACGAGCTGGCCGACCGACGCGGAGCTGCGGATCCGCTGCCTTGACCAGCTCCACCGGGCCCTTGTCGAGCATGCCGAGGAGTTGCGTGAGCTGACCATCGCGGAAGTCGGCGCCACCCGAGCGCTCACCCAGGGCGCTCAACTCGACGAGCCGATCAGGATCGTGCGTTTCTACGCGGACCTGCTCCGCACCTATCCGATGTCGGAGGACATCGGGGAAATCGAATCGCGGGGCATGCGGCATCACCGATGGGTGGAGAAGGAAGCCGCCGGGGTGGTGGCCGCCATCATCGCCTACAACTATCCGAACCAGCTCGCGCTGGCCAAGCTGGCCCCGGCGCTGGCCGCCGGATGCACCGTCGTGCTCAAGGGCGCGCCGGACACCCCGCTGACCACGCTGGCCCTGGGTGAGCTGATCGCGAACCACACCGACATCCCGCCCGGTGTGGTGAACGTTCTCACGTCGTCGGACGCCGCCGTCGGAGAGGCGCTGACCACCAGCCCCGACGTGGATGTGGTCACCTTTACCGGGTCGACCGCGGTGGGTCGCCGGATCATGGCCGCGGCGAGCGGGACCGTCAAGCGGGTCTTTCTGGAATTGGGCGGCAAGTCGGCGGTGATCATGCTCGACGACGCCGACTTCGCGAGCGCGGCCATGTTCGCGGCGTTCAGCATGGTCACTCACGCCGGCCAGGGCTGCGCCTTGACGTCGCGGCTGCTGGTGCCCAGAAAGCGTCATGACGAGATCGTGGAGCTGATCGCGCGGAACTTCGCCAAGGTCCGTCACGGCGATCCGGCCGATCCCAAAACGTATATGGGGCCGCTGATCAACGAGCGTCAGCGGGACAAGGTCGACGGCATGGTCCAGCGCGCCGTCGCGGCGGGGGCGACCCTGGTCACCGGAGGCAAGCGGCTGGATCCGGGCTATTTCTATGCGCCCACGTTGCTCACCAACGTCGATCCCGACAGCGAGATCGCCCAGGACGAGGTCTTCGGGCCGGTGCTGGTCGTCATCGGGTTCGACGATGACGACGACGCGGTGCGCATCGCCAACAACTCGATTTACGGGTTGGCCGGCGCGGTCTTCAGCCGCGACCAGGACCGGGCGCTGGCGGTGGCGCGCCGGATCCGGACCGGATCGTTTTCCATCAACGGCGGCAACTACTTCGGCGCCGACAGCCCGTTCGGGGGCTTCAAGCAGTCCGGTGTCGGCCGCGAGATGGGGGTGGCCGGGCTCGAGGAGTTCTTGGAGCGCAAGACCCTGGCGGTCCCGGTCGTTGCGGGGGGTGACGCATGAGGCCGCTGGAGGGCATCCGCGTCCTGGAGGTCGCCATGTACGGGTTCGTGCCGTCCGCGGGCGCCGTGCTGGCCGAGTGGGGCGCCGACGTGGTCAAAGTCGAGCACGCCGTGACCGGCGACCCGCAACGCGGGCTCCGGCAGACCGGAATGCTGCGCGTCGAAGGCGATCCGAACCCCAACATCGAACACGCCAACCGCGGCAAACGCAGCATCGGGCTGGACATGTCGGTGCCCGGGGGCAAGGAGGTTCTCTACGAGCTGGCCCGCCGGTCCGATGTGTTCCTGACCAGTTTTCTGCCCGACGCCCGCCGGAAGTTCGGCATCGACGTCGACGACATTCGGGCGGTGAATCCGTCGATCGTCTACGCCCGGGGAAGCGCGCTAGGGCCCCGCGGTGACGAGGCCACCAAGGGCGGCTACGACATGACCGCCTTCTGGTGTCGGGCCGGAACCGCCGCGACCATCACCCCGGCGGGCATGCCCGGCATGATCGCGCCGCCCGGACCGGCGTACGGCGACACCATCTCCGGTACCAACCTCGCCGGTGGCATCGCGGCGGCGTTGCTCAAGCGCGAACGCACCGGCGAACCTTCGGTCGTCGATGTCTCGCTGCTGGGCAGCGGCCTGTGGTCGATGGGGCACACGGTGGCGTTGACCACGCACCTGGGCCAGCGGCTGGAAGCGCCACCCCCGGGTGTGCACGGCGCGCCGAATAACCCCTTGGTGGGCCTGTACACGACGTCCGACGGCCGCTACATCTCCTTCGTGATGATGCAGCCCACCAAGTTCTGGGCGGACGTGTGCCGGCACGTCGGCCTACCGGAGCTGGCCGACGATCCGCGCTTCGCCACCGTCGAGTCGATCGCCGCCAACACCGCGGATGCCGTGGAGACCTTGACCAAGGTCATCGCAACCCGCACGCTTGCCGAGTGGAGCGAACGCTTTGCGACGCTCGCGGGACCCTGGGCGCCGGTGCAGGACACCTTGCAGGCGGTCGGCGACGCGCAGATCCGCGCGAACGAGTACGTGGTTCGCGCAGGCGAACTCGAGCTGGTCGCCAATCCGGTCCAGTTCGACGTGGCGGCGCCGAGCAGCGGGCCGGCGCCCGGATTCGCCGAGCAGACCGACGAGATCCTGATGGAAATCGGGCTCGATTGGGACCGCATCATCGAACTCAAGACGGCCGGCGCCGTCACTTAGGGGCCGGAGCTGCTTGGAATGTTTGAGCCGAACGTCGCTTCCGTTGCGACTCACTCGCCGTGCCGACGCGCTGTGTCCGATAACGGTTATGCATTTTTCGTTACGCCCGGGCACGGCATGAGTCATAATCGCCGCACGCTTCAAGACGGGTGGGCCCTCGTGTTGGAGCGGCCAACTCACGCAACAGAATGGAGGCTGGCGTGAGGATGGAGGGCATGGTCGCCGACGCGCAGCCGCGGTCCGCGGCCGCTCGGATCGGTCTGGCGCACAGGGTGGTTGGTTCGGGCGAGATATTTACTTCAGCGTCAACGGTCACGCTGCCGGAAGGACCTCGCTTCGATGGCGAGTAGGGGAGCGGACCGCTGGTCGCCGGGCATCTCGTTGGGGCGCGGCTCCAAGCCCGCGGAGGCGATCGGCGGCTTGTTCGCGATGTCCGCGGACGCGATCAAGTTTTTGTTCCGCCGGCCGTTCCAGTGGCGTGAGTTCTTGGAGCAGTCGTGGTTTGTCGCGCGCGTGGCAATGGCGCCGACGTTGTTGGTGGCGATTCCGTTCACCGTCTTGGTCAGCTTCACGCTCAACATCTTGTTGCGTGAACTGGGGGCCGCGGATCTTTCGGGTGCGGGCGCCGCGTTCGGGGCGGTGACCCAGCTCGGCCCGCTGGTGACGGTGTTGATCGTGGCCGGCGCCGGTGCCACGGCGATGTGCGCCGACCTGGGTTCGCGCACGATCCGCGAGGAGATCGACGCGATGGAGGTGCTGGGCATCAATCCGGTGCAGCGCCTGGTGACGCCGCGCATGCTGGCCTCGGGCCTGGTGGCGCTGCTGCTGAACAGCCTGGTCGTCACCATCGGCATCGTGGGTGGCTACGTCTTTTCGGTGTTCGTCCAAGACGTCAATCCCGGCGCGTTCGCCGCGGGCATCACCCTGCTGACGGGCGTGCCGGAGGTGATCATTTCTTGTGTCAAGGCAGCGCTTTTCGGTCTGATCGCCGGATTGGTCGCGTGTTATCGCGGACTGACGATCACCGGCGGCGGCGCGAAGGCCGTCGGCAACGCCGTGAACGAAACGGTGGTCTACGCGTTCATGTCGCTGTTCGTGGTGAATGTGGTTGTTACCGCTATCGGCATCCGAATGTCGGCCAAGTAGCGGAAGGAGGTGTAGGGACACGCTGTGACGCTGCGCGCCGCCTATCCGCGCCTGACGCGACAACTCGAGAAGCCGGTCGGCATCCTGAGCCGGGTCGGCGATCACATGTTGTTCTACGGCAAGGCGATTGCCGGGATACCGTTCGCGGCCGCCCACTACCGGCGGGAAGTGATTCGTCTCGTCGCCGAAATCAGCATGGGTGCGGGAACTTTGGCGATGATCGGCGGGACACTCGTGATCGTCGGCTTCTTGACGCTGGCCGCGGGTGGCACGCTGGCGGTCCAGGGGTACAGCTCGCTGGGCAATATCGGCATCGAGGCGCTGACCGGTTTCCTGGCGGCCTTCATCAACGTCCGGATCGCGGCGCCGATAGTCGCCGGAATCGGATTGGCCGCCACCTTTGGCGCCGGCGTGACCGCGCAGCTGGGCGCCATGCGGATCAACGAAGAGATCGACGCGCTGGAATCCATGGCGATCCGGCCGGTTTCGTATCTGGTCAGCACGCGAATCGTGGCCGGAATGCTCGCGATCACCCCGCTGTATTCCATCGCCGTCATCCTGTCTTTCGTCGCCAGCCAGTTCACGACCGTGGTGCTGTTCGGCCAATCAAGCGGCTTGTATCAGCACTACTTCACGACGTTCCTCAACCCGATCGACCTGCTGTGGTCGTTCCTGCAGGCCGTCCTGATGGCGCTCACGATCTTGTTGATCCACACGTATTTCGGTTACTTTGCTTCGGGGGGACCGGCCGGCGTGGGTGTCGCGACCGGTAATGCGGTGCGGACCTCGCTCATCGTGGTGGTGTCGGTGACGCTGCTGGTTTCGCTGTCCATCTACGGCACCAACGGCAACTTCCACTTGTCCGGGTAGGGAGGAGACCTGACGTGACGGAGCACCTCGGGCCCGGCCCCATTCACCGTTCCGAAACCACAAGCGCCGCAGCGCCTGTCGCGGCGTCGCCGGGCCACCACTTCGGGGCGCAATCGTACGTCCGGCCGCTGGCGGGGTTGGCGACCATCATCGTGGTCGCCGCGATCGTCGCCGTCGCGGTGGGCCTGTTCCGGGGCGACTTCACGACGAGCGTGCCGGTGACCGTGGTCTCGCCGCGCGCCGGCCTGGTGATGAACCCGGACGCCAAGGTGAAGATGCGCGGCGTGGAGGTGGGCAAGGTCTCCTCGATCGACGTACGGCCGAACGGCGAAGCCGTGCTGCATCTCGCGATGCAACCGTCGCAGATGCATCTCATTCCGTCCAATGTGCTCGTCGACATCGCGTCGGCGACGGCCTTCGGCGCCAAGTTCGTCGAGCTGATCCCGCCCGCCGAGCCGTCGCCAAAGCCGTTGACCGCCAATCAGGTGCTCGAGGGCAAACACGTCACCGTCGAAATCAACACGGTATTCCAACAACTCACGTCTCTGCTGGCGAAGATCGATCCCGCCAAACTCAACGAAACCCTCGGCGCGATAGCGTCGGCGGTGAACGGCCGCGGCCACAAGATCGGCCAGATGATATCCGATCTGGATTCGTTTCTGGCCACCCAGGAACCCAGCCTTCCCGCGCTGAGCCGCGACCTCGAAGCCTTGCCCACGGTGAGCAACGCCTATGCCGACGCGGCGCCGGACCTTCTCGCCACCACCGACAACGCGATCAGGATCAGCAAGTCGATCGTTGACGAGCAACGGAACCTGGACGCGTTTTTGATCAGCTCGATTGGCTTGGCGGACATGGGAAATGACGTTGTTGGCGGCAACAGGAAGGCGCTGACCGACGTCCTGCACCTGTTGGCGCCGACCACCGACCTGCTCAACGAGTACCACAAGGCGCTGTGGTGCGGCATAGCCGGGGACCTGGGGAATGTGACGGCGCCGGACCTACCCGAACCGATGGTCAAGGTGACGGTCTATCTCGGCTTCGGAACCGAACGTTACCGCTACCCAAGCAACTTGCCCAAGGTGGCTGCGACCGGGGGTCCGCAGTGCCAGGACCTGCCCGTGGTGCCGTTTGACGCTGCGCCGCCGTTCGTGGTGGCCGACGTCGGCTCCAATCCCATGGAGTACGGCAACCCGCAATTGCTGATCAACTCCGACGCGCTCAAGCAGCTGCTGTACGGGCCGATCGACGGGCCGCCGCGCAACTCCTTCCAGGTGGGACAGCCCGGATGAGCGGTTCACGCGCGACGATCGTCAAGTTCGGGGTCTTTGCCACCGTGATGGTCCTTTTGACGGTGTTCTTGTTCTTCGTCTTCGGCCAGTACACAACCGGTGCGACGAACGGGTATTCGGCGGTCTTCTCGGATGTGTCGCGGCTGAAGACCGGGCAGACGGTGCGGGTGGCCGGGGTCCGGGTGGGCACGGTCAACAGCGTCTCGTTGCGGCCGGACAAGAAGGTGGTGGTGAAATTCGACGCCGACCGCAGTGTCGTGCTCACCACCGGCACCCGGGCCGTCATCCGCTATCTGAACCTGGTGGGCGATCGCTATCTCGAGCTGGTCGACGGTCCCGGATCCACGAGGGTGCTGCCGGCCGGAGCGGAGATCCCGATCGATCGCACCGCGCCGGCCCTCGACCTCGACCTGCTGCTCGGTGGATTGAAACCGGTTACCCAGGGCCTGAATCCACAAGACGTCAACGCGCTCAGCGCAGCACTCATCCAGGTTTTCCAGGGCGAGGGCGGAACCCTGCAGTCGCTGCTGTCGAAGACGTCCTCGTTCTCCAATGCGTTGGCCGACAACAACCAGACGGTGCAGGGGCTGATCGACAACCTGAACACCGTGGTGGGCACCGTCGACCAGGAGGGCACCAAGTTCTCCGGCGCCATCGACCGCCTGGAGAAGCTGATCAGCGGATTGTCGCAAGACCGCGACACCATCGGCGCCGCGATCACCGCCCTGGACAACGGAACTGCCTCGATCGCGGATCTGCTTGGCCGCGCCCGCGCGCCGTTGGCCGGCACCGTCGACCAACTGAATCGGCTGGCCCCACTGCTGGATAAGGACAAGAACCTTCTCGACGTTTCGCTGCGCAAGTTGCCCAACGACTACCGCAAGCTAACGCGGCTGGGTGCCTACGGCGCCTGGTTCCCCTACTACCTGTGCGGACTCGCGCTGCGTGTGTCCGATCTGCAGTACCGGACAGTCGAAGTCGGCATCAAGCACCAGATCACCGGAAGGTGTGCGGAGCCGAAGGATGGCGAATGAATAAGTACCGTGGAGCGGGCCTCATTCGCGCCGGATTCATCGGCGCCGTGCTGGTGGCGCTGGTCATCGCGGTCGGACTGAATCCCGAACAGCTGATACAGCGAGCGACCACGGTCCGCTACCAAGCGCTGTTCTCCGATGCCGGCGGCCTGGCAACGGGCAATGACGTGACGGTGTCGGGAATCAAGGTCGGCAGCGTGACGGGCATGTCGCTGCAGCGCGGCGATGTTCTCGTGACATTCACCGCCAAGGGCAACGTTCTGCTCGGGTCGGCCAGCACCGCACACATCAGAACCGGCTCGCTGTTGGGTCAGCGGGTGCTCACCGTCGACTCCGCGGGCAGCGGCACATTGCGTCCGATGTCCGTCATCCCGGCGTCGCGCACCTCCTCACCCTATTCACTGTCCGAGGCCGTCGGTGACCTGACGACCGACATCGCGGGAACCAACACCGAAGCGCTCAACCAGTCCCTCGACACGCTGTCGGCGACGCTGAATCAGGTTGCGCCGCAACTAGGGCCGGCGTTCGATGGGATCACCCGGCTTTCCCAGACGCTGAATGCCCGCAACCAGACACTCGGGCAGCTACTCAAGGGTGCCGCCGATGTCACCGGCATCCTTTCGCAACGCAGCCAGCAACTCAACACGTTGATCCTCAACGCCAACGACCTGTTATCCATGCTGGTGGCGCGGCGGCAGGCAATCGTGCGGCTGCTGGCCAGCACGTCCGCCGTGGCCAAGCAGCTGTCGGGCCTGGTGCATGACAACGAGGCGAAGCTGGCACCGTCGCTGGAGAAGCTGAACTCGGTGACGGCGATGCTGGAAAAGAACCGCGACAACATAGCGAAGGCCTTGCCCGGACTGGCGAAATATGAGCTGACGCAGGGCGAGACGGTGTCCAGCGGGTTCTACTACAACCCGTTCATCCCGAACCTGTTCCAGTTGGAATTTTTCCAATGGTTGTTCGACTACTCCTTCGGATTCCGCGCCTACGGCGCCCCCGGTCAACCACCGGACACCGCCGGGCCGCGGGCATTCTTCCCGTTCCCGTTCAACATGGATCCGGGAGGCCGGCCATGATGCGGCTCGAGGCGATTCCGCGCGACAAGCTCAAGCGCGGACTGGCGATCGTGTTGGCCGGGCTCATCGTTGTTGGCGCGGCGATTGCCATCCGCAACACCTTCTTTCGCCCGACGACGATCACCGCCTACTTCCCGACCGCCACCGCGATCTACCCGGGCGACGATGTCCGGGTGTCCGGGATGAAGGTGGGCACCATCGCGTCCATCCGGCCGCAGGGCACCCAGGCGAAGCTGGTGATGCACGTCGATCGCGACGTGCGCATTCCCGCGGACGCGAAAGCGGTGATCGTCGCCCAGAACCTGGTGGCGGCACGCTACGTCCAGCTCACCCCGGCCTACCGGTCGAGCGGTCCCGCCATGCGTGACGGTGCGGTGATACCGGTCGACCGGACGGCGGTGCCCGTCGAATGGGACCAGGTGAAGGACCAATTGATGCGCCTGGCAACCGAGTTGGGCCCCAACAGCAAGGTGTCGACCCCGTCGGTGGCGCGGTTCATCGACAGCGCCGCCAACGCGCTGGGCGACGGCAACGGTGAGAAGCTACGGCAGACGCTGGCCCAGCTGTCCGGGTTCGGGCGGATCCTGGCCAACGGCAGCGGCAACATCGTCGACATCATCAAGAATCTGCAGACTTTCGTTGGGGCACTGCGCGACAGCAATGTTCAGATCGTGCAGTTCGACAACCGGCTGGCCACGCTCACCAGCGTGCTCGACGACAACAAGTCCGATCTGGACGCGGCGTTGACGGACCTGGCGAGCGCGGTCGGCGAGGTGCAGCGGTTCATCGAGGGGAGTCGTGACCAAACCGCGGAGCAGATAACGCGGCTGGCCGACCTGACGCAAGTACTCGTCGACAACCAGATGGCGTTGAAAAACGTTCTGCACGTGGCGCCGAACGCGCTGGCGAACGCCTACAACGACTACGACCCCGATGTCGGGAACATCCGCGGCGGGGTCGGAATCCAGAACTTCACCAATCCGACGTTTGCCTGGTGCTCGCAAATCGGGGCCATAGAGAACGCCACCGCCGTGGAGACCGGCAAGCTGTGCGGCTTGTACCTGAGCCCGGCGCTGAAGGTGTTCAACCCGAATTTTCTGGTCAACTTCAACTATTTGCCGATTCCGGTCAACCCACTGCTATCCCCGGCGTTTGACCCGAAGAACGTCGTTTACACCGAGCAACGGCTGGCGCCCGGCGGCGAAGGACCGAAGCCGGCGCCCCCCGAGCTGCCGCCGGCGGTGTCCGCGTATACCGGGTTGCCGGGCGATACACCGCCGGCACCGCCACCGCCGCCGCCACCGGCGCGGATACCTGGAGCGGCCATGCCCGAGCCCCCGCCGCCCAGCGTGCCGCCCGGACCGCCGGCCGAAGCGCCGCCGGGCCCGGCGAATGTGTCGGACATGCTGCTCCCCGGGGGAGGCTCGCAACCATGACCACTCGAGTCGCGGTACGGCGAGTGCTCGGCATCGGCTGCAGCATCATGCTCGTCACAACGGGTTGTAGGTTCAACGGCCTGAACTCGTTGCCGCTGCCGGGCGCGGTGGGGCGCGGTCCGGGCGCCACCGTCTACCATGTCGAGCTCGCCAATGTCGTCACGATGGAAGCGAATTCGCCGGTGATGATCGACGACGTCATCGTCGGCAGCATCAGCAACATGAAGGTGCGGGGATGGCATGCCGACGTGGAAATCTCGGTGCGGCCCGGTGTGGTGATCCCCGCCAACGCGGTGGCCAGCGTCGGCCAGACCAGCCTGCTGGGGTCCATGCACCTGGAACTGAATCCCCCACTGGGCCAACCGGCGATCGGGCGCCTGCAACCGGGCGCCACGATCCCGCTGAACCGGTCGTCGACCTATCCATCGACCGAGCAGACGCTGTCATCGCTGTCCGTGATCCTCAACGCCGGCGGGCTGGGACAGATCGGGGACGTCATCCACAACTTCAACGCCGCCCTGTCCGGGCACGCGAGCGACGCTCGCGATCTGCTGGAGCGCCTCGACAGGTTCGTGGGCACGCTGGATCGGCAACGCGACAACCTCGTCGCGTCCATCCGGGCGCTGGACCGGCTTTCCGCCACGTTCGCCGGGCAACGCGACGTGATCACCCAAGCGCTGCACGAGATTCCGCCGGCCCTGGACGTGCTCATCAAGGAGCGGCCCCGGCTGACGGAGGCTCTCGAAAAACTGGGGACGTTCAGCGGCACCGCCACCAAACTCGTCAACGACGCGGGATCTGACTTGGTCAGAAACCTGAAGAATCTCGGACCGGCGCTCAGCGCGCTCGCCGACGTCGGGCCGAACCTCGACGCCGCACTGGCGGAGGCGCCGTTATTCCCGTTCACCCAGAGCATCGTCGACCGGTACATCCGGGGCGACTACATGAACGGGTATTTCATCATCGACCTGACGAACGCCGGGCTGCGCAAGAGCATCCTGCGGGGTACCCACTGGGAGCGGCTGGGCGCGGAGGGCGTGCCGGCGCCCGGGGATCCGGAATATCTGCAATTCAGATACGGTGCGCCGCCCGGGGCGCCCGGGGCACTCAGCAAGCCCGGACCAGTTGGGGAACCGGCGCCGTTCGGGCCGCCGCCACCCTGGGGACGGCCGGGACCGCCGCCAGCCGGGACACCGGCGGCGCCACCGCCGGTCCCGCCGATAGTCGCCGGCCTGACAATGCTCGGCCCAGACGCGCAGAAGGCGCCCCTACCGGTCCCCGGTCAGGCGCCGCCGCCGGCCGACCAGGGTGCCCCGGTACCGGGTGCGACTCCGACCCCGGACCAGCCGACGGACGGGGGGCGATAGATGCTAACCCGTTTCGTCCGTATCCAATTGGCGGTCTTCGCGATCGTGGGCATCGTCGGTGTCGTCGTCATGGTGTTGTGGTACATCCAGGCGCCGACGCTGCTGGGCATCGGCAAGATGACGGTCACGCTGAAACTGCCCGCCACCGGTGGGCTCTACCGCTTCAGCAACGTGACCTATCGCGGGGTGCAGATCGGTAAGGTGACCGCGATAGGGCTGACCCGCGATGGCGCCAAAGCCACTCTCTCCCTTGATACTTCGCCGAAGATCCCCGCGGACCTGCAAGCTCAGGTGCTGAGCATTTCCGCGGTGGGCGAGTATTACGTCGATCTGCGTCCACGCACCGACTCGCCGCCTTACTTGCGCGACGGTTCGATCATCGCCGTGAACGACGCGACGATTCCGCAACCGATCGGTCCCGTGCTCGACCAGACCAGCACCTTGATCAACAGCATTCCCCAGGGCAAGCTCAGCACCTTGCTCGACGAGTCCTTCCAGGCATTCAACGGCGCCGGTTACGATTTCGGATCGCTGTTCGACTCGTCGGCGCAAGTCTCGGGGGACCTCAACGGCGTTGCCGATCGCGCGCGGAACCTGACCGAAGACACCGGGCCCTTCCTCGACGCGCAGGCTCAGACCGCTGACTCGATCCGGACGTGGGCGCGCAGCCTTGCCGGTGTCACCGGGCAGCTGTCGCGGAACGACCCGCAGATCCGCACCCTGCTCGAAAAGGGGCCGGGCGCCTTCGACGAGGCGTCGCAGCTGCTCGACCAGATCAAGCCGACGCTGCCGGTGCTGCTCGCCAACCTCACCACGATCGGCCAGATCGGCGTGACCTACCACGCTTCGCTCGAGCAGGTTTTGGTGTTGCTGCCGCCGTTCACCGCGGCGATTCAGTCGTTCATCGGCATCAAGGCCCCGGACGGGCTGGCCAAGGGCGCCTTCAATCTCATCATCAGCGATCCGCCCGCATGCACGGTCGGCTTCCTGCCGCCGAGTCAATGGCGTACCCCCGCAGACACCCGCGTCGTCGACACGCCGGACGGGCTGTACTGCAAGCTCCCGCAGGATTCACCCATCGGAGTGCGCGGTGCCCGCAATTACCCATGCATGGGGCAGCCCGGAAAACGTGCGCCGACGGTCGAAATTTGCGAGAGCGACAAGCCTTTTCAGCCGCTGGCGATGAGGCAGCACGTCTTCGGGACCTATCCGCTGGACCCGAACCTCATCGCGCAGGGCATCCCGCCGGATGACCGCGTCAACTTCAACCGCGAGAGAATCTTCGGGCCGGTGGAGGGAACGCCGCTTCCCCCGGGAGCGGTTCCGCGGGGAACGCCGCCGGGCGCACCGTTACCGCCGGCGCCGCTGAACTCCGCGACGATGGGGGAGGTGTCGCCCATAGCGCCGATCGACGAACCGTCTCCCCCGACCGGTGCCCCGGCGCCGGCCGCGCCTTCCGTGGCGCCCAGCGCGTTCGGACGCGGCGAACCGCAGCCCGGTCCGTCGATATCCACGGCCCAGTACGACCCGCGCACCGGCAGTTATGTCGCCCCGGATGGCCAGGTTTATCGGCAATCGGACTTGGTCATGAAAAAGTCTCCCAAGACGTGGAAGGACATGTTCGCCATCTGACGTTCCGGGCCCCTTGGCCGGGAACCTTGGGATTAGGCACGCCGGCTCACCCTATTTTGTCCAGCCGGAATGGCTGGTCGATGTACAGGGGCAGATTGGTGCCACAGGCGCCGGGTTTGCCGGTTGTGTGTTCTCTTCCGGCCAAGACCGACGAGCCAACCACTTTTTCGCCGGTCTCCGGGTCCGCGGGATAGAAATGGATGACTTCGTGCCCGGTGTATGAGGTGCCGTCGGGACAGGTTGTCCAGTTCGGGATGTCGCGGCTGACGAACCAGGTGCTTCCGTCATGCATGTTGATCGGTGCGGTCCAGCCCTGGTCGCTGACCACCTGGCCCGTGCAATCCTCCGCGGTTTGGCACGAAGTGGTGATTTTCCACGTTTCTCGCACCACCGGTTCCTGGTGATACACATCGTTCGTCCTGGCCCAGTCGCCGACCCAGGTGGCGGTATATGTTCCGTTGAGGGAAGCGTCGTAGGCCCACGCTGACGGGGCCGCGCCCACACCGCCAATCACGCCGGCGGCCACCAGTGCCGCGCTCGCCGTCGCATTCATGAAACGCATCGGCTGCTCCTTGACGCGCTGATGCCGCCAGTTTGAAAAGCAGTTGAATTCACAGGCTAACACCGCCTCCGCATATCGCGATCTGGTTTGGGGCAAACCTGCATTCGGCGCTCACACGACATCGAATTTTTCGATAAGCCATGACCCGTTGACCTTTGTCAGCGCTACCCGAAGACTGCTCGATGTCACCACCGGTTGTGGCTTTTCCTTGCTTGCCGTCTTCTGCCTTATGAAGACAAGCACGACAGCCGAATTCGGGTGCATCTCCGACACGGCGGCCTTGACCACGGTGGCGGTCGTCGTGACTTGGCCGCGCTGAGCCGACGGGCCCACGATCTGGTCCGCGAAGCGCTGGTAGTAGGCCAGGTAGTCCTCGGTAAGACGGGATTTGGCGTTGGCGAAATCGCGGTCAAGGGTTTCCGGCGAGTAGGACAGCAGCGCCACCGTGCCATCGCTGGCCGCCTTGACGACCTGGTGTGCAGCGGTGTCGTCGGTCTGCAAATCCGGACGGTAGGTGAAATAGAAATAGCCGGCCGCATAACCGGTCGCGGCAACAAGCAGAAGTGTCAACAGAATTGGACGCCACCTCGCCGCGCAACGACGCGTCCAGCGCCGGATCGCGCCGGTTCGGCGACGACGGGTCGGTTCCGGGGGTGATCCGTCGACCGTCACGGAACGAACTCGACTCTCGAAACTTTCAGCTGGCCCGCGTCCCTTTGGATGGCAACGACCGCCCGCAGGGACCGCGAATCCGGCTTAGCCTCACCGGGTTTGATGATCTCTGATTTCGCCGCGACCAGGACAAGCGCCGAATCCTTGGTCATGGATTGCACCGCGACGGCTTGCACGGTGGCCTTGGCGCTGATTTTCGACTGCTCGATTGCTTTGACGAGATCCTCGGCGCCCATCAAGAAGCCGACCTTGAATATCCCGGTGGTGTCGTCGGCGAAGCGCTGCATGTCTTCTCTTGCCTTGTTCGGATCGATCGACATCATCGTCACGATGGCGTTGCAGGCGGCTGCGGAAAACTCCGCGGCGCGTTGCCGTTCCGCTACGACGTTGCGGTGATGCCACACCAGATACCCGCTCGCCGCCAGCGAGGCGCAGATGACCACAGCCGCGGCAGCGGCGGCGAGGGCCGTCCTGCCGGGGCGACGCAGCCGCCGATGCGACGACGCCGACTCGGGCTCGTCGCGTACGGTATCGACATCCGCTTCGGGCCGGTTGCCTTGATCGCCCGACGCCGCCTCGGCTTGTTGGCGCAGCCGCATCGCGCGGGCACGAGCGGCCTCGGCGCGGGCCTCCGCCTGGGCGAGTTCGTCTGCTCCGGCTACCGAGGCGGACGGTGACGCGGAGAGCACCCCCGCCCGCGGATTATCGGCCCCGATCGGGTCGCTGGGAAGCTCGCGCGGCGGCATGGATCACCTCCCCGTCCGCACCTATGGACGAGAGTCACATTATCACTGCCAGGCGGGCACGCTCCCGCCGGCGGCGGCGATATCCGGTGCCGATCCTCTCTGAAAGGGAGAATTCTATTCCCCACCGTGGTTCGGCTGTGGCAAAGTAATCTCGTGCGATTCATCGTGGCAGCGGTCGCCGTACTGCTGGGCCTCGGTGTGGTGGCGGCGCCGCGAGCCGCCGCCGGACCGAGCGTCTGCGATTACCCGGATTGCACTCCGGGCATCATGCCGCACGTTGTGCTCGGTGCGCCGTGCGACAACACCACGTACTACGTGTTCGGGACCGCCGACTACTACGTGTCTTTCGCGACGCAGCCGGGACGGTTGATGTTCTGCGGTTCGCCGAGAAGATATGAGCCCCGGTGGTTCCGCTCGCCCCCGATGGCCGGCGTCAAGGAAGAGAACTCGTCGTGCGTTGACTACCCGGAGTACTACGTCGCGCAGGCGCCGGACGGCCTGTTCCTGGTCTGCAACGCACATGACGGCACCCAAATCTGGGAGCGCGGCGACACGTAGCGGTCCGGTCAACCAAACCCCTTAGCCGCCGGCCGGATTCACGGCCGCGTGTTCGGTATCTCCGGCCATGTTTGAAAGGGGCTGGGTCCGAAGTAGTCGCCGTTATGAATCGTGCCGTCCATGTCGCGATGGTGCGCGTCGTGGCAGGTGGTCGGGTCCCATTGAGGCCCCCATGCCGGGTTGAAGGGCTGCCCCGGGCACCAGTGGTATCCGACGAACGGCCAGGGCGGATCGTCGGCGTGGGCGCTGGTCGCGGTGCCCACACCCGCCAGTCCAATGCCGGCGGCCACCATGATCGCTGCGGCAGCCAAACGCGCCATTGTGT
Organism: Mycobacterium heidelbergense; assembly: GCF_010730745.1. Lineage (NCBI taxonomy): Bacteria > Bacillati > Actinomycetota > Actinomycetes > Mycobacteriales > Mycobacteriaceae > Mycobacterium > Mycobacterium heidelbergense. Next base: position 2,943,214 of record NZ_AP022615.1, read on the forward strand.
TCATGAGAAAACCGTACCCGAGCGGGTGGAGGTCGCCACCATAGTTTTCGGCCCAATGCCGTTTAGCCGGCGGCCCATTGCTTGGCGCGCTCAAGCTCGTTGAGGCCGAAGAAGGCGAGTTCGCCGGGGATCATCCACGCCAGCGCATGCAGCGTATGGGCGACCCATTCCTTGTCGGACACTATCGCAATCCGCTTGAAGGTCGAATGATGCTGGAAGAGAGCGCCGAAGCCCAGCTTCAGGTCTTCGACCAACCCGCCGGGCCCGAAGCCCTCGTAATCGGACGCGATGACCTCCACGATCCTGATCTCGCCGCTCTTCAGCAGCTTTTCCAGGGTCGGCTTGACCTCGCGCAGGTCCTCACCGCGCAGCCGGCCCGACACGCGGATGCCGATCACTCGCTGCGGCACGTCCGGCAGTACTTCGATCATCGAACTCTCCTTCCTAGCCAACGGGCCAACAGCGATGTATAGCTTGGGATTTAATCTCCGGCCATGGTGAGCCGCCGCTTGGCTTTGCGTGAGCCGGCGGAGCCGTCATTGGCTTCGGCCGCGTCGACGAGTCGGCGGGTGATGCGCCGCAGCTGGCAACGCAGCGTCTCGTCGTCGATGCCGGCCACCACGGGATGCATTACCCCGACCGCGATGGCACCCGACATGATCGCCGCCAAAACCCTGCTGTCGTCGCCGGCGTCACCAACGAGCACTCGGTAGAGACGCTCGATGAACCGCTGGAACGGTTGGTGCTCGGCCAGCAAGCGGACGATGACCGGATCGAACTGCAGGGTGCTGGCGGCCCCGCGGCGTTCGACGGCCAGATCGATGACCCGGTCCAGCAGCAACTCGCGCGCCCGCGGCGGGTGATCCTCGGCTTCGGCGGCTTCCAACGCCTCCTCCAACCCGCCGAGTTCGCGTTCGGTGAGCGCGATGACGATCTGCTCTTTGGTTTTGAACTGGTGGTAGACCGCCGCCTTGGTGACCCCGATCGCGTCGGCGATCATCTGCAAGGAGGTCCCGCCGACGCCGTGGTCGGCGATCAGTTTCAGGGCCGCATCCATGATGCGGGTCTGTGCCGGGCTGCGCGTGACGGCACCGAATTGACACCCGGCCCGCGGAGAATCCACACCCCGAGCGTAGCCGATCGGCTATTGACGCTCGGCTAGCCGATCGGCTAGCTTCGCTGACGAGCCAGGCGGTGTCGTGTGCCGGAAGGAGTCAGGCGATGTCCGACGTCGGCGCAAACGATGCGGCAGGTCGCGGATCCTCGCGAGTTGCGTTGCGCCACATCGACGGTGAGCTGATCCTGTTGTGGACGTTGCCGGTGGTGGCGATCGTCTGGATCGCCGCGTTTCTCCTGTTCCCGGGCTTCACGCCGCCGATGTCGCCCACGATGTCGGCGGGGCGGGTGGCCGCCTTCTATCGGGAAAACTACCCGGGCATCCGATACAGCATGATCCTGTTCAACTGGTTCGGCGTCGGCCTCATCCCCGTCCTGACCCTGCTGGTGCTGCAGATCCGCCGGATGGCTCATCGCACGCCGGTCTTCTCCTACTGCATGCTCGGCTGCGTCGCCGGCGGACCCACCCTGTTCCTCATCGCCAACGTCTGCTGGCTGCTGGCCGCCTTCCGCCCGGAACGCAGCCCGGAGCTGACACAGCTGCTCAACGATTTCGCGTGGATCACCTTCACCACCTCGGTGCCCTTCCTCATCGCGCAAAGCGTAATTTTGGCCCTGGCAATCTATTTCGATGATCAACCACGTCCGGTATTCAACCGATGGGTGGCCCACTTCAACCTTTTCATCGCGGCCGCGCTGGCGCCGGCGGCGTTCGTCGGGCTGGCGCTGACCGGCCCACTGGCGTGGGACGGAGCGTTGTCGTTCTGGCTGAAGAACACCGCCATCGCGGTATGGATCGTCGTGACGGCCGTCGTTGTGGGCCGGGCCGTTTACCGTGAACGCGCCGAGTACCCGCGGCGCGTCGACGAACGGGTGAACGCATGAACGCGACACAGACGCTCCGGCATGACTCGAAGCGCGAGCTGTGGTTGGCGTGGTGGACGCTCATCGTCTTCTACAACTTCTTCTTCCTGGTGTTCTTCGTGCTGACGCGCACCCAGCCCCCGCCGGACCCCGCATGGGACGCCGCGAGGATCGTGCGGTGGTTCCGCGACAACCACTTTGGGCTTCTCGCCGGGTTCGCCATCATGTTCCTCATCACCGGCATGACGACCATGTGCAACGCCCTCATCGCCTATTCGATGCGGCGCATGTCGGTCAGCCGCGCTTTCGCGTACTCCTACCTGGTGCTGTACTCGCTCAGCGCCATACCCGGCATGCTGCTGATGTGCGTCGCGCTGACCGTCGGCGCGCTGCGACCCGACCGCGACCCCGAACTGATCCATTGGATCTACGACTTCGCGTTCCTGTCGTTCGTCGGAACCATGGGGGTGTTCCTGATCGGCTCGCTGGTATGGATGCTCGCGATCCTCATCGACAAGAACCGGGTGTTCCCCAAGTGGTTCGGCTACCTCAACCTCTGCAACGCCCTCACCGAGATCGTCGTGTCGCCGGCCTGGGCGTTCCGGCGGGGCGTGTTGGCGTGGAACGGCCAGATCGCGTGGTGGCTCGACGTGGTCGTGTTCGGCATCTACACGGGCGTTTTCATCGCCCTGCTCCGGCGGATGATCCAACGCGAGGACTTCGGCACCGGGCCCCTGCCCGACGTCGCCCCGGCGGCGCCATGACCGACCTCGCCGGAGCCGACGTGGCACGAGACGCGAACAAGCACGCCAGGTTCGTGCCGGGCCAGCCGGACATGTGGGCCTTCGTGTTGTTCGAAACGCTGGTTTTCACGGCGTATTTCGGCTTCTACCTGTTCTACCGAACCCAAAGCCCCGAACTCTTCCTGCGCTCCCAGGCGCAGCTCGACCTGCGCATCGGGGTCTTCAATACCCTTGTGCTGCTCCTGAGTTCCTGGTCGGTGGCTCGATGCGTGCAGGCGTCGCGCGCCGGTGCCTACCGTCCGGCGCTGAAGGACGCCTTCCTCACCGCCTTCTTCGGTCTGGTGTTCCTCGGTTCCAAGGTGTTCGAGTGGGCGCGGCAGATCCGCATGGGCAACGGCCTTACCGGCAACGACTTCTTCACCTACTACTTCTTTCTCACCGGGATCCACTTCGTGCACCTGCTGATCGGCTTCGTCGTCCTCGGCGTTGCGGTGTACCAACTTTGGAGTCCAGCGGGGCGATCCCAGGAGCTGGTCGAAACGTGCGCCACCTACTGGCACACCGTCGACTTCCTCTGGGTGCTCATCTTCGCGCTGCTGTACGTGGTGAGGTGATCGGTGATCGGATTCAACAAAAGGCTGCTGGTCGTGTGGGTCGTGCTGGCGTCATTGACGCTGGCCTACCTCTGGATAGATCACTCCGCCGAAGATCGGGCCGGCGCGCTCAGCCCCAGCGCGGTGGTCACGTCGAGCGTGATCGTGATCGCGCTCATCAAGGTGCGCATCATCTTTCGGGAGTTCATGGAAGTCAGGCAGGCCCCCGCGTTGCTGTGCCGGCTGACCGACGCCTGGGTCATCCTCATCGGCGCGAGCCTGCTCGGCACCTACTTCATCGGAACGCAGATCCGATAGTTCTCGCGAAGGAGTTTCAGCGCACGGACGCGACAGCGTCGGCGGTGGTGAACCTCAGGTGCAGTTCGCTCAAGCCACGCAAGATATACGTCGGCTCGTAGGTGTAGCGGCGGCCGGCGCTCGGGCCGTGGTGGGCCTCGTCAATCTCGATGTGCGACATCCGATCCAGGATGCGCTCGATCGAGACGCGGCCCTCCACCCGGGCGAGCGGTCCGCCGGGGCAGGAGTGTACGCCGCGGGCAAAGGCCATGTGCTCGCGAACGTTCTTGCGGTGGAGGTTGAACTCGTGCGGGTTCTCGAACCGGCGCGGGTCGCGATTGGCGGCGCCCGGTAGCACCATCACCACGGTGCCGGCGGGTATGTCGACACCGCCGATGCGGGTGGCCTTGCGGGCCAGCCGCGAGTCGCTCTTGACGGGGCTTTCCATGCGCAGCGATTCTTCGATGAACGCGGGAATCAGGCTGCGGTCGTCACGCACCCGCCGCTGGATGTCCGGCCGGTCGCCGAGCACCTGCAGCGCGGCGCTGAGCAGCTTGGCCGTGGTCTCCTGCCCGGCCGCGAACAGGAACGTCGCCGAGCGGACCACCTCGATCACCTCGGGTGTCGATCCGTCCGGATACTTCGCCGTCGCGAGCGCGGTGAGCACGTCGTTGCGCGGTTCGCGCCGCCGGTCCTCGATGTAGGAGCAGAACTTCTCGTCGAGCCACTGCAGCGGGTTGATGCCGACCGATCCCTGGTTCAGGGCGCCCACCCGCGACTCGGGACGGTCGGCGCCCAAGACGACGCGGAACTCCTTGTGATCGTCCTCCGGCACGCCGAGCAGGTCGGCGATCACCAACGTGGCGAACGGCTTTGAGTATTCGGCGATGAACTCGCACTCACCGTTGTGCAGGAACTCGTCGAGCTGACGGTCGGCCAGGCGCCACATGAACTCCTCGTTCTGCTTCAGCCGGCTCGGGGTGAGCAGCTTGCTCAGCACCGACCGGGCCCGGGTGTGGTCCGGCGGATCCATGGTGACCATGTGCTCGAACATCGGAAAATAACTGCGGTGCCGGTCGATTTGGGCGCTGATGTCGTCGCCCTCGGGCTGGAAGGGCAGCGGCGGAAACGGCCCGCCGAGCGCGACGATGTTGGAGAACGTGTCGGCGTCCTTGTAGACCTCGGAGGCTTCCTCGTAGCCGGTGACGGCGACGGCCCCGTGGTGGGGCAGGCGCAGCACCGGGTTTTGGCCGCGCAGGTAGTCGAAGTAGGGGTGCGGATCGGGCACCAGCGACGGATCGGTGAAGAAGTCGATCGAGTCGTAGTCGCTCATCGGATTGCGTCTCCCTGGGCTGGGTTTACCGGTGGTATTCGGCGGCAAGCGATGCCGCCGCCCGGTTTCAAGAATGTGCTGAGCACCTGCTTAGCATGGCGGTAATGTCAGGGTCAAGGTCGCGGGCGGCGCACCACGATACGATCCGTCTGGTCGGCACGGGGGCGCGGAAAGGACAGAGGGCAGGGCATGGCATCTGCTTCAGCGGCCCGCAGGATCGGGGCGCCGGACGCGAAGAATCGCGGCCTGCTGCTCGACGCGGCCGAGCGGCTCATGCTCGACGAGGGCTATGCGGCGGTGACGTCGCGCCGGCTCGCGCACAAGGCCGGGCTCAAACCCCAACTCGTGCATTACTACTTCCGCACCATGGACGAGCTGTTCCTGGCGGTCTTCCGCCGCCGCGCCGAGGAAGGCCTGGCGGTTCAGGCGCAGGCGCTGCAATCGGCCCAGCCGCTATGGGCGCTGTGGAGATTCGGCACGGATCCCGGGTTTACCCGGATTTCGATGGAATTCATGGCACTGGCCAACCATCGCAAGGAGATGCGAACCGAAATCGCTTACTACGCTGAATGTTTCCGCGAGGAACAACGCCGAGCGGTGACGGGCGCGCTGCGGCGCTACGGTGTGGAAGCCGACGATGTGCCCCCGGTGGTGTGGACGGTGCTGATGACCAGCCTGTCGCGGTTTCTGGTGCTCGAGCAGGCGCTCGGCATGTCCGCCGGTCACGCCGAAACCTTAGAGCTGGTCGAGAGTTATCTGCGCCGCCTGGAAGGGGAGCCGGAGCCGGCCGGGCCGGTTCACCAGGTGCGCAGCGAACAGAGCGCGCCCTTGGGGCCGATTTTGGACACGACGACCTTCCCGTCCACCGACAGGTCGCATTGAATGCCGCCGGGCGCGGCCGGTTGCCGGCCGGTCGTGACGGTCACCATCGCCCACTGATCGGGGTTTAACAGGTTCACCGGCTGAACCCACGGCTTACCGGGGGCGATATCCGCGTGGACCTGCGGGGTGAAGGTGTACGGGTTGTGGCTGTAGTCGGAGAAGAGGGTCGGGTCCTGATCCTGATAGAAGATGTCGACGTAGGCCGGGCTCGTGGACGAGACGACGTACACGACCTGATGCCACACCGGGTCGGCCTGTGCCCGTTCGCTGCCGACCAGCAAATCCGCCACAATCAACGATGTCGCCGAGCTCGCGACCAACAGTGTCTTCACGGTGGTGTTCATGACGCTCCTCCGGCTGCCGGGCGCGGACTGGCGGTGCGGTTCATCACCCGCTCTGCGGCCTGCCAGTGGGCGTCGGCAACCCACAGCCGTGCAAAGGATGCTATCGCCTCGTCGGGAGGAACTCCCCGTATTACGCGCTTTATCTCCGTCGCCGGATGGCGGGCCAGTTTCGTCGCCACCGAACGCCATCCCTCGTCGAACGATGACCGGGGAAACACCAGATCCACCAAGCCAATTCGCTGCGCCTCGGCGGCGTCGACGGCGGTTCCGGTGCCCGCCAGCAGAAGCGCCCTGCCCTTCCCGACGAGGGCGGCCAGTCGCTCGGCGCCGCCCCAGGCCGGCATGATTTCCAGCTCGACCTGATTGAAGCCGATCTTGATGTCGTCGGCGGCGATCCGGATGTCGGCGGCGACGGCGACCTCGGCGCCGCCGCCGAAGGCGTGTCCGTTCAGCGCGGCGATCACCGGGGCCGGGAAGCCGGCAAGCTGATCGCAGACCGCCCGCATCCGCTTGGCCATCGCTGCGGCATCCTCCTCGGTCCGCAGCGCGCTCAGCTCCTTGAGGTCGCCGCCGGAGACGAATGCCCGGTCGCCCGCGCCTTTGATGACAAGGGTTTTGGCGTCCGCGGCCGCGTCGAGCGCCTTCTCCAGCTGATGCATGGTGTCGAGTCCGATGGCATTGCGAGCGTGGGGACGATCGATGGTGAGCACCGCCAACCCGCCGTCGATCTCCAGGTCCACCATGCGTCGTCGCTCCTCGGGCGAGAACGCCGATATTGGCATTCTCTTATCGGGAGAATAACATCATCGTCGCAGGCCGAAGAACTTTCGTCGGCGAGGATGGGGGTGGTCCGGTGCGTAGCCGAATCGCAGCCGCGTTCGTTGCGGCTCTCGCCGCCGTCGCCGTGCTCGGGGCCTGCACGTCGCGTCCGCCGACCCAGGTGTCCAGCACGGCGTCGGTCACGGTCAACGGCAACGACGCGAACATCCATGTCGTCAAGTGCAGTCAGTTGGAGTGGTACCGGACGATCGACATCGGCGGCGACTTTGCGGGGGCCACCGTTGTCATCGATCAACGAGCGGAACCGCTCACCACCGAGTCCGTGCGCATCCGGAACTTGGGCGGCTTCACCGGCATGTACTCGCAAGGCGACGGCGGCGACGCCGACATGAGCCTGAGCGGCGACAGATTCACCATCACCGGCACCGCCAACGGCTACAACACCGACAAGCCCGGTGAACCGGTCACCGTCGCCTTCAAGATCGTCGCGACCTGCTGACGTCCCGCGCCGAGCGCTCGAGCGGGGCCACGCGTTGCGGTTGGCAACCCCGAGAGAATACAATTCTCAGAAATTGCGAAGGAGGATTTCATGGGGCAGTTGTCGCATCGGGTGGACGTCCCGTTCCCACTCTTTGACGCGGATAATCATCTCTACGAGCCGCCGGAGGCGCTGACCAAGTTCCTGCCCAAGGAGTACAAGGACTACGTCCAGTACGTGCAGATCAACGGGCGCACCAAGATCGCGCTCCGCGGCGTGATCAGCAACTACATTCCCAACCCGACCTTCGAGGTCGTCGCGCGGCCGGGCGCCTGGGAGGAGTACTTCAAGTACGGCAACCCGGAGGGCAAGAGCAAGCGCGAGCTGTTCGGCGAGCCGATGCGCGCGATCCCGGCGTTCTTCGAGCCCGGCCCGCGCCTGGAGAAGATGAACGAGCTGGGCCTGGACCGCACCCTGATGTTTCCGACGCTGGCCAGCCTGATCGAGGAGCGGCTGCGCGACGACCCGGTCGCCATCCACGTCCTGATCCATGCGCTGAACCAGTGGCTCGACGAGGTCTGGGGCTTCAACTACCAGAACCGCATCTTCACCACCCCGGTCATCACCCTGCCGATCGTCGAGAAGGCAATCGAGGAGCTGGAGTGGGTGGTCAAGCGCGGCGCGCGGTGCATCCTGATCCGCCCGGCGCCGGTCCCCGGATTTCGCGGCCCCCGGTCGTTCGCGCTGCCCGAGTTCGACCCGTTCTGGGAGCGGGTCGTCGAGCACGACGTGCTGGTCGGCATGCACTCCAGCGACAGCGGCTATTCCCGGTACACCTCCGAGTGGGACGGCGCCGACCAGGAGATGCTGCCGTTCCAAACCAACGCGATGGGCATCCTCAACGAGTGGCGGCCGATCCAGGACGCGGTGGGCTCGTGGGTGATCCACGGCGCGCTCTACCGCCACCCCAAGCTGAAGGTCGCGATCGTCGAGGCCGGATCGAAATGGATGACCCCGCTGCTGGACGGCCTGGCCGAGGTCTTCCGGAAGGCGCCGGAAGCGTTCCCGAGCGACCCGGTCGAGATGGTCAAGAACCGGGTCTATGTCAGCCCGTTCTTCGAGGAGGGCATCGACGATCTGATCAACCTCGTCGGTGTGGACCAGGTGCTGTACGGCTCGGATTGGCCGCACCCCGAAGGGCTGGCGGAGCCGACCTACTACATCAACGCGCTGTCGCACCTGCCCGTCGACGACCAGGCAAAGATCATGGGCGGCAACCTCGGTCGGCTCGTCACCGTGTGACAGACCGGACGAACTGGCAGACCATCCCCGAGATGGTCTTGAGCGCGGCGGACCGCTTCGGCGACGCCGAAGCGGTCGTCGACGGTCCGCTGCGCCTCACATTTGCCGACGTTGTCGAGCGGATACGCTGCGCCGCAGGAGCATTCGCGGACCTCGGGATCGACAAGGGCGAACGGGTCGCCATCTGGGCGCCCAACTCCGCGGAGTGGATCATCGCGGCGTTCGGCCTGCTGACCGCGGGCGGCGTGCTGGTGCCGGTGAACACCCGGTTCAAGACGGAGGAGGCGGGCGACATCATCGCGCGCAGCGGGGCGAAGGCCGTCCTGGTGCAGAATGGATTCCTGGGCCGGGATTACACTCTGTCCTCTTTGAAGCCCTCCGGGCTTCCACCGGTCATCGATCTGAAATCCGACTTCCTCTGCGGCGGTTCCCCGTTCGAGCGGCCGGCGAGCGGCACCGACATCGCGGACATCATCTTCACCTCGGGCACGACCGGCCGCCCCAAGGGCGCGATGATGAATCACCGCCAAACGCTGCGTGCGTACGAGGAGTGGGCGACGCTCGCGGACCTGCGCGAGGGCGACCGCTATCTGATGATCAACCCGTACTTCCACACGTTCGGCTTGAAGGCGGGCCTCGTCGCGTGCTTCCTGCGCGGCGCGACGATGCTGCCGGTCGCGGTTTTCGATCTCGACACGGTGGTGGATCTCGTTGAACGCGAACGCATCACGATGCTACCCGGTCCGCCGACGCTGTACCATTCGTTGCTGACGGTTGGTGACGGGGCCAAGCTGTCGACGTTGCGGGCGGGCGTGACCGGCGCCGCGGACATCCCCGTCGAACTGGTCCGTCGCATCCACGGTGAGCTGCCGTTCCGGACGTTGATGACCGGTTACGGGCTCACCGAGGCCGGCAACGTCACCTTGTCCCGGCCCGGTGATTCCTTCGAGGATGTGGCCACCACCGCGGGCCTGCCGTGCGAGGGGGTTGAGGTGCGCATCGCCGGCGACGGCGAGATCCTGGTGCGCGGGTACAACGTCATGCAGGGCTATCTCGACGATCCCGCCGCCACCGCGGAGGCGATCGACGCCGACGGCTGGCTGCACACCGGCGATCTCGGCAACCTGGACGACGCGGGCCGGCTGCGTGTCGCCGGCCGCAAGAAGGACATGTTCATCGTGGGCGGATTCAACGCCTACCCGGCCGAGATCGAGGGCTTCCTGCTCAACCACCCGGCCGTCGCGCAGGCGGCCGTCATCGGTGTCCCCGACGAGCGGCTCGGACAGGTGGGCAAGGCGTTCGTTGTCCGCAAAGGTGCCGTCAGCGCCGAAGAATTGATCGGTTGGTGCCGCGAACGCATGGCGGGGTTCAAGGTGCCGCGGTCGGTGCGGTTTCTCGAGGCGCTGCCCCTCAACGCCACCGGCAAGGTGGTCAAAGACCTGCTTCGGTAGACGGCAGACCATCCTCATATGCCGGATAAGAGAACCCTATTTCCACAGCTTGTTAGGCATTTGTCGAGTGGCGTCCGGGACGGCATCGGCGGGAGTGGCGGGAGAAGGTGATAACGTGGCTCTCCTGGTCGTCGGGACGTTGGCGGCGGAAAAATATCGGCGCAGATGCTCGCGCGTTAACGCGTCTGCCGAGTAGGGTTGCCGAACGGCGACGCCCACGCCGGGATACCGTCGCCTGCCGTCCGTGGCCGGAAGCAAACTTGCCACCGACGGGCAAGCGGCAGAGGAGTTTGGCATTGAGTCACGAGCGGCCTCGTTCCCGGGCTGGTGAATGGTGAATGGCGGCGCCCGCCAAAATGCCACTGACACGAAATCGGTTCCGGTGAACGAGGACGAAATCCCAAGCACCGCCGCCGAAATCCGGGCAATGGCCGAACAGGCCGAGGCGGAGGCCACGGAGGCGGAGGCCCTTGCCGCCGCCGCCCGTGCCCGCGCCCGCGCCATTCAATTGCGACGCCAGGCCGAGCTCGTCGAAGCCAAAAACCAAGCAGCCGCGGCGGACTCCGCTCAGACCGAGGTACAGGGCGCCCACGAGAGCGAGTCGGAAGAAACCCAGTCCGCGGTCGAGCCGGAAAGCGTCGAGACCGAAGAGGGGCCGGCCGAAGCCGATGCCTCGTCGGTCGACGCGGAGAAACCTGCACGACGCCGGTCCCGACTTTCCAGGCTTCGCCGTCCCAAATGGTCCACCGTCGCTGCGTCCATAGCCATCGTTATTATTGTCGCCGCGCTGGCGGGCAGCGGCTACATGATCAAGGAGCATCGCGATGCGGTCCGGCAGCGGCAGCGCGCGGCCGAGTTCACCGCGGCGGCACGCCAGGGCGTCGTGACGTTGACATCGCTGGACTTCAACAACGCCAAGCAAGGCGTGCAGCGCATCCTCGAGAACTCCACCGGCTCGTTCAAGGACGACTTCCTCAAGATGGCCGACGATTTCACCAAGGTGGTGGAGCAGTCGAAGGTGGTCTCGCAAGGCACCGTTCAGGCCGCCGCTGTTGACACGATGACGGCCGATTCGGCTGTGGTGCTGGTGGCCTCCACGTCGGAGGTGACCAATGCGGCCGGCGCCAAACAGGATCCACGTAACTACCGGCTGATCGTGACGGTCACCCGCGACGGTGGTCAGCTCAAGATATCGAAAGTCGAGTTCGTGCCGTGACCGCAGACGAAACGTCGGTGCCAGAGACGGCCGACCCCGAGGAAACGGCGGATGCCGGCCCCACGAACGATTCCGACGGCGGTGCTGCGCCGCCCGGTCGGTTGAAGCGCTCCTTCGCCGCGCTGAAGAAACGGTCGTCCGGCAAGATCCTTCCCGCCCTGTTGGCGTTGTCGGTAGCGGCCTCGTTGGCGCTGCTGGGTGCGCTGTTCTATTTCTTGTACCTGCCGGATCGGAACACCGACGCCGCGGCCGCAAAGGCGGCGATTTCGGCCGCCAGCGAGGGAACCGTGGCGGTCCTGTCGTATTCTCCCGACACCCTCGACCACGACTTCTCTTCCGCGAAATCACATTTGACCGGTGACTTCCTGTCCTACTACGACCAATTCACCCAGCAGATCGTCGCCCCGGCCGCCAAACAGAAGTCGGTGAAGACCGCCGCGGTGGTGCTTCGCGCCGCCCTGTCGGACTTGCGCCCGGATTCGGCCGACGTGCTGCTGTTCGTCAACCAAAGCACGCAGAGCAAGGACCGGCCGGAACCGACGTTCACCTCCAGCAGCGTATCGGTCAAGCTCACGAAAGCTCATGGGAAGTGGCTCATTTCGTCGTTCAATCCGGTGTAGGCCTGCGGTGACGACGAACGAGATACATTCGATGGTGATCGCATCGGACTACCGCGTCCCGGATCCGACCCGGGTGTGGCCGCTGCTCGAGCGCAACAAGGCGGCACTCGCCGACATCGGCGCACACCATGTCTTGGTGTACACGTCCGCCCACGACTACGGCCGCGTGCTGGTGATGATCGGCGTGCACAGCCGTGAGCCCATCGTGGAACTGCTGCGCTCGCGGGTGTTCTTCGACTGGTTCGATGCCGCCGGCGTCGAAGACATCCCCGCCGTCTTTGCCGGCGAGATTATCGAGAGGTTCGTTCCGGCGCCATCGCCGACACCGGGCGCGCCCGGTGTCGTGGTGGCCGCGATCGCGTCCGTCGACGACGTGTCGATACTGGCCGCGGGGGTCCGCTCGGCGATGGACAGGTTCACCGCGGCCGGCATCCGAAAGACCTGGGTCTTCCAGGCTTTCGACGATGAGCACGAGGTTTTGATCTTGCAGGAGTTTCCCGACGAGGGGGGCGCGCGGGAGTGGATTGACCATCCCGACGCCGCGGCCCAATGGATGTCGGGCGTGGGCGTCGGCGCCTATCCGCCGCTGTTCGTCGGCCGGTTGTTCGACATGATGCGCATCCAGGCGGACTGACCCGGACCGAACGGGGCGGTCGGTCTAGCCCTCCTCGCGGCGCCGGCCGCCGTCCGGCGACATGGGCCCAACGAGTTGACCGAGCAGGTGAGGGATGTCGAGCCGCGGCAAGACCACCTCGACGAACACCATGCGGTCCTGGTGCTCCGCGGCCGCGGTGAATGCGTCGTCGAGTTCGCCGTAGGTCCGGGCGCGGAACGCCAGATGGTGGGCCACGCCGAGCGCGTTGGGGATGTCGGTCCACTTCCAGCTCACAATGTCGTTGTAGGGGGCCGTCTTTCCGTGGATCGCCCGCTCGACGGTGTAGCCGTCGTTGTTGACCACCACGATCACCGGGGACAGTCCCTCGCGGGAGAAGGTGCCAAGCTCCTGGACGGTCAGTTGGGCGGCCCCGTCGCCGATCAGTAACACCGTCCTGCGGTCGGGATGCGCGACCGCGGCCCCGACCGCCGCGGGCAGGGTGTAACCGATTGAGCCCCATAGTGGTTGGCCGATGAAGGTGACTCCGTGCGGCAGCCGGTGATCCGCCATGCCGTAGAAGGACGTCCCCTGATCGGCGAGGACCACGTTTCCCGGTGTGAGGGCCGCGCAAAGCCGGTCCCACAGCATCTGCTGGGTGAGGGGTTGATCGGGCGGCGGGGCTGGCGGCAGGGGTCGGGCGGGTGGCAACTCGACGGGTGGGGAGGTGATCCCGCGCCGGGCCAGGATCGCGGCCAGCGCCTCGAGCGCGGCGTCCATTTCCAGGGGCGCGAAGACCTCGCCGGCCACGCTGCTTTGGTACTGCCCGACGTCGATGGTCCGGGCCGGGTCGATCCGCTGGCTGAAGAAGCCGCTGACCATGTCGGTGAACACCACCCCGGCCGTCACCAGCACCGGCGCCTCCTCGATCGCCGTGCGCACCCGTTTGGCGCTGGCCGCACCCGCGTAGATCCCCAGGAAGTTGGGCGAGCTCTCATCGAGCAGGCTCTTTCCCCACATCAATGTGGCGTGCGGCACCACGTCCGCCGCCAGCAAGGCCTCGAGTTCTTTGACCGCTTGCAGGCGGTGGACCAGCAAGTCGGCGAGCACGGTCAACTGGTGATCGCCGATGAGTTCGGCGGCGGCCTCGACGAACAGCGACAGCGCGCGGGGACTGGTGCCCCCGGCGTAGCGCGGCAACGGAACCGCCGGCGGCTCGGTGGGGAAACGCGCCACATCGGTGGACAGCAAGATGTATCCGGGCCGCTTCTGCTCGCGCACCTCCGACAGCACCCGGTCGATCTCCCTGCACGCCGTCGCGGGCATGAGATTGGCTTGTGCACAAGTGATTTCGCGGCTGATCCGGAAGAAGTGCTCAAAGTCGCCGTCGCCGAGCGAATGGTGCAGCGCGCGCCTGGTGCCCTGCGCGTCTTTGGACGGGCCGCCGACGATGTGCACGACGGGCACGTGCTCGGCATAGCTCCCCGCGATCGCATTGGCCGCCGAGAGTTCACCGACGCCGAACGTCGTTACCACGGCGGACATTCCGCGCAACCGACCGTACCCGTCGGCGGCGTAACCGGCGTTGAGCTCGTTGGCGCTGCCCACCCAGCGGATGGTGGGGTGGGCGACGATGTGGTCCAAGAACGCCAGGTTGTAGTCGCCGGGAACGCCGAAGATCTCGGAGACACCGAGTTCGGCGAGGCGGTCCAGCAGGTAGTCACCGACGGTGTAGACGGGATCAGTCACAAACACGACGGTACGCCCGCGTCGAAACCGTTCCGGCGGACATGCCATTTCGCCTATTGTGCGGGCCATGGCAATCAAAGAGTCCCGCGACATCGTCATCGAAGCCAGTGCCGAGGAGATCCTGGACGTCATCGCCGATTTCGAAGCGATGCCCGAATGGTCGGACCCCCACCAGAGCGCCGAGGTCCTCGAGACCGGAGACGACGGGCGGCCCACCAAAGTCAAGATGAAGGTCAGGACGGCGGGCATCACCGACGAACAGGTGGTGGCCTACACCTGGAGCGGCAACGACGTCAGCTGGACGCTGGTCAGCTCCGGCCAGCAGCGCTCGCAGGACGGCAAGTACACCCTGGTCCCCCAAGGCGAGTCCACTCTGGTCAAGATGGAGATCAGCGTCGACCCGAACGTTCCGCTGCCCGGCTTCGTGCTCAAGCGCGCCGTCAAGGGGACGATCGATTCGGCGACCAAGGCGCTGCGCGAGCGGGTGCTTCAGGTAAAGAAAGGCAACTGATACGGTGACCGGCGCGGGACCCCTGGCCGGGGTGCGGGTGATCGAGCTCGGCGGCATCGGACCGGGGCCGCACACGGGGATGGTGCTCGCCGACCTGGGCGCCGATGTGGTGCGGGTGCGGCGCCCCGGCGGCCTCACCATGCCGCCCGAGGACCGCGACTTGCTGCACCGCGGGAAGCGGATCGTCGACCTGGATGTCAAGACGCAGCCGGAGGCGCTGCTGGGGTTGGCCGCCAAGGCCGACGTACTGCTGGACTGTTTCCGGCCCGGCACCTGCGAGCGACTCGGCATCGGCCCCGACGACTGCGCGGCGGTCAACCCCCGGCTGATCTTCGCGCGCATCACCGGCTGGGGGCAGGACGGACCGCTGGCCCCGACGGCGGGCCACGACATCAACTATCTGTCGCAGACCGGTGCGCTGTCGGCGTTGGGCTACCGGGATCGGCCGCCGCTGCCACCACTGAACCTGGTCGCCGACTTCGGCGGCGGTTCGATGCTGGCGCTGCTGGGCATCGCGGTCGCGCTGTACGAGCGGGAACGGTCGGGCAAGGGTCAGGTCGTCGACGCCGCGATGATCGACGGGGTCAGCGTGCTCGCCCAGATGATGTGGACCATGAAGTCGACCGGTGCTCTGCGTGACCAGCGCGAATCGTTCCTGCTCGACGGCGGCGCCCCGTTTTACCGTTGCTATGAGACCTCCGATGGCAAGTACCTGGCCGTCGGCGCCATCGAGCCGCAATTCTTCGCGGCGTTGCTGACCGGGCTCGGCCTGACGCCCGACGAGGTGCCCGGCCAGCTGGACGTCGGTTCCTACCCACGGATGTACGACGTCTTCGCCGAACGGTTCGCCAGCAGGACCCGCGACGAGTGGGCGGAAACCTTCGCCGGCACCGATGCCTGCGTCACCCCGGTGCTGACCTGGAGTGAAGCCGCGACCAACGATCATCTGCAGGCGCGGGCAACGGTCATCACCGCCCATGGCGTCGAACAGGCCGCTCCGGCACCGCGTTTCTCCCGAACGCCGGCCGGGCCGGTTGGGCCGCCGCCGGCGGCAACGACACAGCTTGACGAAATCGGCTGGTAATCAAGGAATTACGGCGAACCGCACCCGCGAAGGGCGCGGCGTTGCTACCTTGTTCTTAGTGGCCGTAAAAGCATCACGGGAATTTGTCGTTGACGCGCCGCCAGCAGTGGTCATGGAGGCGCTGACAGATGTCGGTCTTCTGTCATCCTGGTCGTCGCTGCACAAACAGATGGAAGTGATCGATCGTTATCCCGACGGTCGCCCGCACCTCGTAAAGGCCACTATCCGGATTCTCGGGCTCGTCGACAAAGAGATCCTCGAATACCACTGGGGTCCCGACTGGCTCATCTGGGACGCGAAAGGGACCGCCCAGCAGCATGGCCAGCACGTCGAGTACAACCTCAAACCCGAGGGCGTCGACAAGACACGAGTGCGTTTCGACATCACCGTCGAACCGGCCGGACCCATTCCGGGTTTCGTCGTCAAGCGGGCAACGGAGAATGTCCTCAACGCCGCGGTGAAGGGGTTGAGTGATCTGGTCGTCGGCGGCGGAAATTCCGGCAAGGCGAAGTAAAGGTACTTACGCGATACCGTAATTGCTAATTTTGTAGCAATGGCCGTACAAGCATCGTCGGAAATCGTCATCGACGCGCCCCCGGAAGTAGTCATGGAGGCGCTCGCCGACATGGACGCCGTGCCGTCGTGGTCGTCGGTGCACAAGCGGGTCGAAGTTATCGACAAACATCCCGACGGGCGACCCCATCACGTGAAAGTCACCATCAAAGTGACCGGCATCGTCGACACGGAACTGCTCGAATACCACTGGGGTCCGGACTGGATGGTGTGGGACGCGCAGAGGACGGCCCAGCAGCATGGTCAACACGGGGAGTACAACCTGAGCCGCGAGGGTGACGACAAAACCCGGGTGCGGTTCGCGATCACGGTCGAGCCGTGGGCGCCGCTGCCCGAGTTTTGGGTGAAGCGGGCCCGCAGAAAAATCTTGCATGCCGCGCTCGAGGGCCTGCGACAGCGCGTGATGGGCGCCGAGGGGCCTTAGCTGTTCAGTCGCGCAGCGCGGCCAGCCGCCTGAGCGCCTCGTCGAGGGTGTCGTCGCGTTTACAGAAAGTGAAGCGCACCAAGTGATTCCACACCCCGGCTTGTTTTGCGGCGTGCTCGGCGGCCGGATCGCAGAACGCCGACATCGGGATGGCTGCCACCCCAACCCTTTCCGGTAGCGCCGCACAGAACGCGGTGCTGTCATCGTACCCGAGCGGGCGCGGGTCGGCGCACAGGAAGTAACTGCCGTCGCTGTCGTGCACCGCAAAGCCGATCTCGGTCAGCCCGGCGGCCAGCCGATCGCGCCTGCCCCGCAGGGAGCGGCGAAGTTCGGCCACCCAGGCGTCCTCGGTGTCCAGCGCGAGGGCCACCGCGGGCTGGAACGGCGCGCCGCCGACGTAGCTCAAATACTGCTTGGCCGCACGCACCCCGGCAATGAGTTGCGCTGGGCCGCAAGCCCATCCGATTTTCCAGCCGGTGCAGTTGAACATCTTGGCCGCGCTGGAGATGGTGATCGTGCGCTCGGTCATTCCATCGAAGGCCGCCAACGGTAAATGCTTCTTGCCTCCCGGGCCGTCGAACACCAGGTGTTCGTACACCTCATCGGTGATCACCACAAGGTCGGCCGCCACCGCGATCTGCGCGATGGCCGCCAAGTCCGTCGCGCTCAGCACCGTGCCCGTCGGGTTGTGCGGCGAATTCACAATCAGCGCACGGGTCCGCGGGGTCACCGCCCGCCGCAACGCGTCGGCGTCGAGCGCAAAGCCGCGGCCATCGGGCACCAGCGGCACGGCCACCCGGTGCGCGCCGGCCATCGCCACCACCGGCGAGTAGGAGTCATAGAAGGGCTCGATCAGGATGACTTCCGAGCCCGGCTCGATCAGCCCGATCACCGCCGCGGCGATGGCCTCGGTGGCCCCGACGGTCACCAGCACCTCGGTGTCCGGGTCGTACCGCACGCCAAAATGCCGCTGACGATGTGCCGCGATCGCCTGCCGCAGCGAAGCGATGCCGATCCCGGGCGGGTACTGGTTGGCGCCCTCGGCGATGGCGTCCTGGGCGGCCTTCAGCATCGCCGGGGGCCCGTCCTCGTCGGGGAAACCCTGGCCGAGGTTCACCGCGCCGATCCGCGCGGCCAGCGCCGACATTTCGGCGAACACCGTGGTCGCGTATGGCCGCAGTCGCGACACCGTCATGGTCGTCGAGCTTATGCCGGCGTGTCCCGCGACCGTCACGCCAGCGTGACGCCCGCGTCTGACAGGCACGCTGGCGTGACGCTCGGCGTGGCTGATCAGCGGCAACCCGCCCAACCAACAGGTTGGCCGGGCGTCCTGTTAGGGTGCTGGTAGACGGACCCGAAACCCCCATTTGTGAACAGGAAGTCGATATGTCCGAAGAAGCCTTTATCTACGAGGCCATCCGCACACCCCGCGGCAAGCAGCGCAACGGATCGTTGCACGAGGTCAAGCCGTTGAACCTGATCGTCGGCCTGGTCGACGAGCTGCGCAGGCGTTTCCCCGACCTCGACGAAAACCTGATCAGCGACATGATCCTCGGGGTGGTGTCGCCGGTCGGCGACCAGGGCGGCGACATCGCCCGCACCGCGGTGCTGGCCGCCGGGCTGCCCGAGACCACCGGCGGCGTGCAGCTCAACCGGTTCTGCGCGTCGGGCCTGGAGGCCGTCAACACCGCCGCGCAGAAGGTCCGCTCCGGCTGGGACGACCTGGTGCTGGCCGGCGGTGTCGAGTCGATGAGCCGGGTGCCGATGGGCTCCGACGGCGGCGCCTGGGCGACCGACCCCGAGACCAACTATCAGATCGGCTTCGTGCCGCAGGGCATCGGCGCCGACCTGATCGCCACCCTCGAGGGCTTCTCCCGCGAGGACGTCGACGCCTACGCGCTGCGCAGCCAGCAAAAGGCCGCCGAGGCCTGGTCGGGCGGCTACTTCGCCAAGTCGGTGGTGCCGGTGCGCGACCAGAACGGTCTGGTCATTCTCGACCACGACGAGCACATGCGGCCCGACACCACGATGGAGGGCCTGGCCAAGCTGAAGACCGCGTTCGACGGCGTCGGCGAGATGGGCGGCTTCGACGACGTGGCGCTGCAGAAGTACCACTGGGTCGAAAAGATCAACCACGTCCACACCGGAGGCAACAGCTCCGGCATCGTCGACGGGGCGGCGCTGGTGCTGGTCGGTAGTGAAAAGGTAGGGGCGGCCGCCAATTTGACGCCCCGGGCGCGCATCGTGGCCACCGCCACCAGCGGTGCGGACCCGGTCATCATGCTCACCGGCCCGACGCCGGCCACCCGCAAGGTGCTCGACCGCGCGGGTTTGACGATCGATGACATCGACCTGTTCGAGCTGAACGAGGCGTTCGCGTCGGTGGTGCTGAAGTTCCAGAAGGACCTGAACATCCCGGACGAGAAGCTGAACGTCAACGGTGGCGCCATCGCGATGGGCCACCCGCTGGGCGCCACCGGCGCCATGATCACCGGCACCATGGTCGACGAGCTTGAGCGCCGGGGCGCGCGCCGCGCGCTGATCACGCTGTGCATCGGCGGCGGCATGGGCGTCGCCACCATCATCGAGAGGGTGTAAGAGCATGCCAGAGAACACGATTCAGTGGGACAAGGACGCCGACGGCATCGTCACGCTGACGATGGACGACCCCACCGGGTCGGCCAACGTGATGAACGAGCACTACGCCGAGTCCATGCACAAGGCTGTAGAACGCTTTGTCGCGGAAAAGGATTCGATCACCGGGGTGGTCATCACCAGCGCGAAGAAGACCTTCTTCGCCGGTGGCGACCTCAAGGGCATGATCAAGCTCGGCCCGGAGAACGCCGGCGAGGCGTTCGACACGGTCGAATCGGTCAAGCGGGACCTGCGGGTGCTGGAGACCCTCGGCAAGCCGGTGGTGGCCGCCATCAACGGCGCCGCGCTGGGCGGCGGGCTGGAGATCGCGCTGGCCTGTCACCACCGCATCGCCGCCGACGTCAAGGGCCTGGTCGTCGGTCTGCCCGAGGTGACGCTGGGCCTCCTGCCCGGTGGCGGCGGCGTCACCCGCACCGTGCGGATGTTCGGCATCCAGAACGCGTTCATGAACATCCTGTCGCAGGGCACCCGGTTCAGGCCGGACAAGGCCAAGGAGATCGGGCTGGTCGACGAGCTCGTCGGCTCGGTCGAGGAATTGGTGCCCGCAGCCAAGGCATGGATTAAGGCGAATCCCGAGGCGCACGAACAGCCTTGGGACAAGAAGGGTTACAAGATGCCCGGCGGCACCCCGTCCAGCCCGGCGCTGGCCGCCATCCTGCCGTCGTTCCCGGCGCTGCTGCGCAAGCAGCTCAAGGGTGCGCCGATGCCGGCGCCGCGGGCGATCCTGGACGCCGCCGTCGAGGGTGCGCAGGTGGACTTCGACACCGCGAGCCGCATCGAGAGCCGCTACTTCACGTCTCTGGTTACCGGCCAGGTCGCCAAGAACATGATCCAAGCGTTCTTCTTCGACCTGCAGCACATCAACGGCGGCGGCTCGCGCCCGGACGGCATCGAGCCGGTCAAGATCAACAAGATCGGTGTGCTGGGCGCCGGCATGATGGGCGCCGGCATCGCCTATGTGTCGGCCAAGGCCGGCTTCGACGTGGTGCTCAAGGACGTCAGCGTGGAAGCCGCCGCTAAAGGCAAGGGCTACTCGGAAAAGCTTGAGGCCAAGGCACTTCAACGCGGCAAGACCACCGAGGAGAAGAGCAAGGCGCTGCTGGACCGCATCACGCCGACGGCCGATGCCGCCGACTTCAAGGGCGTCGACTTCGTGATCGAGGCGGTGTTCGAGAACCAGGACCTCAAGCACAAGGTTTTCCAGGAGATCGAGGACGTCGTCGAACCCAACGCGCTGCTCGGGTCGAACACCTCGACGCTGCCGATCACCGGCCTGGCGACCGGCGTCAAGCGGCAGGAGGACTTCATCGGCATCCACTTCTTCTCGCCGGTCGACAAGATGCCGCTGGTCGAAATCATCAAGGGCGAGAAGACTTCTGACGAGGCGCTGGCCCGGGTGTTCGACTACACGCTGGCCATCGGCAAGACCCCGATCGTCGTCAACGACAGCCGCGGCTTCTTCACCAGCCGCGTGATCGGCACGTTCGTCAACGAGGCGCTGGCGATGCTCGGCGAGGGCGTGGAGCCGGCCAGCGTCGAGCACGCCGGCTCGCAGGCCGGCTACCCGGCGCCGCCGCTGCAGCTGTCCGACGAGCTCAACCTGGAGCTGATGCACAAGATCGCTACCGCTACTCGCAAGGGTGTCGAGGATGCCGGCGGCACCTACGAGCCGCACCCGGCGGAGGCCGTCGTCGAGAAGATGATCGAGCTCGGCCGGCCGAGCCGGCTGAAGGGTGCCGGCTTCTATGAGTATGCCGACGGCAAGCGCACCCGCCTCTGGCCGGGCCTGCGGGAGGCGTTCAAGTCCGGCTCCTCGCAGCCGCCGCTGCGGGACATGATCGACCGGATGCTGTTCGCCGAGGCGCTGGAAACCCAGAAGTGCCTCGACGAGGGCGTGCTGACGTCGACCGCCGACGCCAACATCGGGTCGATCATGGGCATCGGGTACCCGCCCTACACGGGTGGCAGCGCGCAGTTCATCGTCGGCTACCAGGGCCCGGCCGGTACGGGCAAGGAAGCCTTCGTGGCGCGGGCGCGTGAGCTGGCGGCCAAGTACGGCGACCGCTTCCTGCCGCCGAAGTCGCTGACGTAGGGCCCACGACCAGACGCGGAATCGCATTGCAAAGGCCTTCGCAATGCGATTCCGCGTCTGCTCGCGCGCGTCGCGACAAAGAGCCGACCGCTCACGTGTGCCAGATCGTCCTCGGAGAACCCGCTGCGCAGCGGTCAAACGTCGGCTCCGGTGTAATCGGGCACCGGCATCGAGTCGTACAGTCGCACACCCTTGGTGTTCAGCTTCGCCACCGCCCGGGACAGCGAGCCGGGCATCAGTGAAACCAGCTGCGCCCCACGGGTCAACGCCCAGACCCCGGCTCTGGAACCGGGGATGATGCCCTTGGCGGCGCCGCGCGCAAACGCCCGGCTGAGATGCACGGGCTCGCGCATCTGCAGCTCGTAGGCGGCGAAGGCCCGCAGATGATCGCCGTCGGCCCGGGCCAGCTCCCCGGCCAACACGTAGGCGCCGAGGACCGCCAGGCTGGTGCTGCCGCCGACCGCGGGGCCGGGGCAGTACCCGGCGTCGCCGACGAGGGTGACCCGTCGGCGCGACCAGATGTCCAGCCGCAGTTGACTGATCGCATCGAAGTAGAACGCGGGCGTCCGGTCGATTTCCCCGATCCAGCGGTCCACCTGAGGGTGCATGCCCTCGAATGCGTTGCGCAGCAATCCCTTCTGACGCAACGAATCTCGATGATCATAATCGAGTTCCTGCTTGCTGCGAAAGAGGAACACGGCCCGCGCGTCATCCAGATGCCGCGCGGTGTAGATGGCCGCGACGCGTCCGACACCGACGTGGCCGACCATCTCGGCGTCGTTGACCAGCGCCTTGGGCGCGGACACCACCGCCAGGTATCCGCCGATGAAGCGGGTGAGTCCGGCCTCGTCGCCGAAGACGAGGCGCCGGACGTTGGAGTGCAGCCCGTCGGCGCCGACGATGACGTCGAACCGACGGGCCGGCGCGCGCTCGAATGTCACCTCGCCGCCGTGATCGATCGCCGTGATCGAATCGCCGAACAGGTACTCGACGTCGTCGCGGGCTGCGTCATAGTAGATCTCGCTGAGGTCGTCGCGCATGATCTCCACGTGCCGGTCAGAGCTGGCGCCGTAGATCTTGGTGAGGTCGATCTCGGTGGGCCGCGGCCGGCCTTCCCGGTACATCGTGAGGCGGCTGGTGCCGGTCGCGAGCGCCTCGATGCGCGGCAAGACGCCCATCTTCGCCGAGATTTCCATGGCCGGACGGAACAAGTCGACGGCGTGGCCCCCGGTTTTGCGCAGCGTCGGTGCGCGTTCGACGACGGTGACGTCGAAGCCGTGGCGGGTCAGCCAGTACGCCAGCACCGGCCCGGCGATGCTGGCGCCGGAGACGAGAATCCGCACGGCGACTCCCTCCTGCTTACTTAACGTTCGGTAAGCCTAACACGGGGTTTACCTATCGGTAAGTCAGTTAAACTCGGGGGGTGAGCCGGCCCCGGTCAGACACCCGACAGCGCATCCAAGAGGTCGCTCGGGACCTGTTTCTGCAGCAGGGCGTGCAGCGCACCAGCCTCCAGGACATCGCGGACAAACTGGGGATCACCAAACCCGCGCTGTACTACCACTTCGCCTCGCGGGAAGAATTGGTGCGCAGCATCCTGGTGCCGTTGATCGACGAGGGTGAGCAGTTCATCGACGACCAGGAAAGCCGCGGCGACACCGATGCCCGCGAATTGCTCGAGGGCTATTTCGATTTCCACTACCGGCACCGGCACGACCTGATGTTGGTGCTGGCCGAAATTGCGATGCTGGCCGACCTTGGCCTCATCGACAAGGTGCTGGCCTGGCGTGACCGGCTCGGCAAGCTGGTGTTCGGCCCGCGGCCGACGCTGGAGCAATCCACCCGCGCGGTCGTCGCGTTCGGCGGCCTGCAGGACTGCTGCCTGCAATTCCCCGACACCCCCTACGACGTGTTGCGCGCGACCTCGGTAAAGGCCGCGCTCGACGCGCTGGGTGTGTGAGGGTGAGCGGGCCCGCATCGCCGCCGGGCGTGGTCTGATCGCCCGGTTCCTCCTCGGCCCGTTCCGGCCCGCATCGTCGCCGGGCTAAAGTCCCAAGCTATGCGCTTTGGCCTCTTCATCCCGCAGGGCTGGCGGATGGATCTCGTCGACATCGAACCGGAGCAACACTGGGCGGTGATGCGCGACCTGGCCACCTACGCCGACGGCGGCGCGTGGGACTCGCTGTGGGTCTACGACCACTTCCACACCGTCCCGATGCCGACGGGCGAAGCCACCCACGAGGCGTGGTCGCTGATGGCCGCATACGCGGCGACCACGTCGCGGATCAAGCTCGGCCAGATGTGCACAGCGATGAGCTACCGCAATCCCGTCTACCTGGCCAAGGTCGCGGCCACCGCCGACATCATCTCGGGCGGCCGGATTCAGATGGGCATCGGGGGCGGCTGGTACGAACATGAGTGGCGCGCTTACGGTTACGGGTTTCCGTCGGCAGCGGTGCGGTTGGCGCGGCTGGACGAGGGCGTGCAGATCATGCGTGACGCCTGGCGCGACGGCAAAGTCAGCTTCGACGGCAAGCACTATCAGGTCGACGGCGCGATCGTCGCACCGAAGCCGTTACAGGACAAGGGGATTCCGCTGTGGATCGCCGGCGGCGGTGAAAAGGTGACGTTGCGCATCGCCGCGAAATACGC
This sequence comes from Mycobacterium heidelbergense, assembly GCF_010730745.1. NCBI lineage: Bacteria > Bacillati > Actinomycetota > Actinomycetes > Mycobacteriales > Mycobacteriaceae > Mycobacterium > Mycobacterium heidelbergense. The sequence goes on from NZ_AP022615.1 coordinate 2,967,565, forward strand.
GCAATACACCAACTTCACATCGGAGCCCACGGCATTCGCGCACAAGTCGGAGGTGCTGGCGCGGCACTGTCGCGACGTGGGAACCGACTTCGACGCCATCGTGCGCTCGTCGAATTTCACCGCGATCGTTGGCGCGTCGGACGCCGACGTCAAGGACCGGCTGCAACGGGTGCGTGACCGCATGGTCCGCTATGTGCCTGAGGCCGTGGCCGATTCGATGATCGCCGGGGGCAGCGGGTCGGACTCGGCGACGGGCACGCCCCAACAGGTGATCGAGCGGATGGCCAAGCTGCGCGATCTCGGCTGCGAGTACGCGATCTGCTACTTCCCGGAGGCCGCCTACGACCGCTCCGGCATCGAGTTGTTCGAACGCGAAGTGATCCCCGCTTTGAGCTAGTGGTCTCGCCCGTACTGCCAGGTCGCCCACGGCGCAGGAAAGGCCCACAACCCCCGACGACGTGACGGGGTCTCTATGCACCCCAGTGCAAAACAATCCCCAACGGCTTTACCTGAAGGTCGAAACCACGCGCCGGGCTCTTGGCATCAGCTAAGGCGTGTCGCCCTATCAGGTTTCGGCGCCAAGAACGACCGCGTTGCCGACACGCTTTAGACGCGCACAATGATCAAACCGGCGACTCCGTCGAGCGCATCGAAGTCAGCGTCTTGCGTAACCACCGGCAGTCCCCGAGAAGCCGCGATGGCCGCGATCCAAAGGTCATTGATGCGGACTCGGTGGCCGGTCTCTGCCAGGTGGATTCGAAGTCGCGCCCACATACGCGCTGCGACGTCATCGACCGGAAATGCGAATATGTCGGCAATCGCGTCCAGGGTTGCCAGTCGTTGCGCACGAACGTCCGACGAGGCGGCTGCGAGTACGCCAAGGTTGAGTTCGGCCACTGTGACCACGGTGGTCGCCACTTCGTCAGGAAACCGTGATGCATTGAGGCGGCGACCGCTTTCCTGTGCGATGAATACTGATGTGTCGAGCACGCCGGTGGAGGTCACGGAAGCGGCCCAAGGTCGTCGGTGGTGTCGCCTGCCAGCTCAGCGAGTTCCTGACGCAACGCAGGATCCGCTTGCGCGCGGTCAAGCCTCCGTAGCAGTTCGTCTCGGCCTAGCCATCTGCACCGGGTCGGCTGCAGAGCGGTGAGAAGGGCGACCGCCTTGCCGTTGACGGTGACGGTGATGTCTTCGCCCGCCTGGACGCGCCGTAGTAGCCCGGCGGTGTCATTGCGCAGTTCTCGGGAAGCCGCTACAGCCATGCTACGACTGTAGCATGGCTGTAGCAACGCTGCTGCCGGTTAGCTGACAGCGGCTCGATTACCTGAGGTCGCCCGCGGCGGTGCGGGAGAGCGGCCCGTTGCCCGCGCGGTTGTCTATTGGGGGAGTGCTGGTGAGTACACGGGCGACGGCCCATAGGGGAGGTATAGCGCGCCAGCGATCAAGCAGTGACCACGCGGTCCTGATCCGCGACGAGCATTCGGCCGGGTGGGCGGTCAGCAGCCGCGACGGTGGTGCCGAGCGGCTCAGTTGGGGCCACGTTGCGCCTACCGTGGTCCGCAGCCAGGTAAGATTTGTTAGCTTTGATACCGCGCCGGCGTCCCAGCGCACGACTAGGCCGTCGGTGGCCAGGTGGCCCCACTGCGCGGTCGGCAAAATGTGGCGGCGCCGGCCGGTGGGCAGTACCACCGCGTGCGTGGTGGGCAGCTCGCCGACGGTCAACACGTCAGCAAGAGCGGCGCCATCGAGGTATGAGGTGACGCTGTGTGTGGTGATCAGCAGCGCGGGCTCGGTAGTGGGTTGGCGGCTGAAAGCCCAAGCGCACGGTATGCATAACCGGCGCGACCCAAACGACCAGGCTTCAAAGCCGGTGAATTTCTCGGAGATGATGCGCCCACTGCTGACCGTCGGTCCGTGCTCGCCGCAGCGCCCGCAGCGGCCATCAACCGGTGAGGGCGCGTGTACGCAGGGTCGGCCGGCGACGACCCACGCTGCGGCGGCGGGATCAGACAGCATCGAGCGCCACGATAGGTCCGAAACCACTGCCACCATTGGCTGAGAAAATCCGAAGAACGCGCGTAGACAGGGTAAGGGCTACCGAGCTAAGCGCGCTGATGGCAATGTTCTTCAATACCCCAATATAGGGTTTGACTAGGAACGAGCGAGCTGTGCAGGCACGTCTGCAATGATTTTCTTGCACTAAGAAGGGCCCTTGGCCGCGACTCGTGAAAGATTTTTCGTATTGAAACACAACCAACGACCAAATGTGTTTGCCATAATAGTCTATTATGCGGTATGATCAGTATTGTTGTATGTATGTCGGATTGCTCTATTCAATTACGATAGAACGATGTTTCAGTTATGGCGGCCAAAGCAGCCATTTCTTATGGTTTTCTCAGCTTGTGTTACCCGCGCCCGGAGCTGCGTCTTTTCGTGCGTCGAGATTGACGCCAGCGCGACGCCTTCTCGGGAGTTTCTCGCGCTAACGCCGATCTCGGCGCGCCGTGGGCGACAGGGCGGCCTCGAGTAACCCGCACAAACGCAACAATGGTCACACGAGAACCGGACGTATCGTTGGTCACGAGCCTCAGGGCAGTGATGCTGTCTGAGATTTGATGGCGTATGTGCCAGCACGTTGGGGATGAGGCATAAGGAAGTTTCGGCGGTGCTGGTGCGGTGCTGGTGTGGCCCCGGAGGGAAGATGGCCTTGCTAAGCGGCAGACTGACGTCGCAGGTGGCCAGAGGTGCTGACCATGCACATCAAAGACAGCGCGGTCGTTGACCTTCGGCTCTTGGGGCGCAGCGGTCACCGCGTGGAACTTCTGCGCGATCCGCCAGGCAAGGGGTCATGCAGGGCCAGGCCACATCCACAGGAACGCCTACGAGGCCGAGCGCGTCGGAGGTGAGAGTGTCGAAGTGGTCGGCGTTGCCCGCTTCGACGGTTGAGACCTCGATCGGAATGGACGCGAAGGGCTGGCCCCGGTAGCTCCGATGGCCGTGCGTAGCTCCGCCACCTTCCCGCGACGACGGGTTCTGGCAGTTCCGGCTCGATCGATCGCGGCTTGTAACTGATATGGATCGGTGTCCGCCAGTGCGTGGCGATGAACCTGGTACAGCTCACCGCCCGCCGCCCGCGGATGGTTGTCGCGCGGCACAGCCAGATGGATACGCGAAGGATTGACGTCCGGCAAGAGAGACGATAGCAATCTCATTAAATATGATAATATAGGTATTGAGCGCTGAAAACTACGCTGCATCTGTAGGTCTGCAACGATCTGGCTTCTCCGCGAACGGCCCCTCGGGACGACTTCGGAATAATTTTCGACTTGAACTAAAATCGCCGGTAAATGAGTTTGCTATCACTATCATGTAACCGATTTGAACAGCGCTTAGTTACATCTAGCGATTTGCGTTAATCGAATGCTATAGAACACGGTTGCACTCCGTTCGCCGAAAACGCCGGCACTCAGCTTCTTCTTAGGTAGGTTTTGCCTCGTCCGCATTGAGCGCCATAAAGGAGACGTCGTGCAGCTCACCGCTCGCCCCTACATCACCGCAGGTGTCGCCCTCGCCGGCGCCAGCATGATCGCCTTCACTCCGGTGACAGCATCCCCTCCAGACATCCACTTACCCAGCATCCAGGTGCCCGCCATCAACCTGACCAGCGCCGAGGACCTCGCCGCGGCAGCCTTCGACCCAACCTTCGGCTGGGGGTCGGTCGTCGAGAACACCTACAACAACCTGTCGACGCTTGGCCAGGAATTCTCCGCTGCCCCGTTTCCGCTCCTGCAGCAGGTGATCGCCAACCAGGAGGGCTACGTCAATACGTACCGCACCGCGATCCAGGGCGCCGCCACCGGCTTGTATAACTTCGTCACAGGGACGGGCTTGTATAACCTTCAGGGCCTATTCGCTACGGGGTTCCACGACCTGTTCGTGGGTAATCCCAACGGGACGTTCGGAGCCCTCGGGTCGATCTATTTCACTGGAGTGCTCTCGCTCCTCCAACCGCTGGAGGGTGCCATCGGCGTCCCTATCGACGAGGCAAAGAACTTTTCGAACCTGGTCGCTGAAGCATTCAGCTTTGGTGGGCCGGTGGAGTCACTCGCCCTGAACGTGTTAGGACTACCGACCAATATATTCGGTGTGTTGGGTAATAGCTCCCAGGCGTTCGTCAACGCGGTAGGCGACGGGAACCTGCTGGGGGCGCTCACCGCCGTTCTGGATACTCCTGCCGACCTGACGAACGCCCTGCTCAACTCATTCACAAATGGATTCGGCAGCGGTACTTACTTGGGCATTCTCGCTCCAAATGAACTTATGACAATGTTGTTGGTCACCGCACCCCAGGCGTTGGCGACGTCCATAGGTTGGCAAGGGCCGACCGCCGCCACGGCCGCTGCGGTGGGCAGCCTGCCAGGCCTGTCGGTCGATGTGCTCAAGGGCTTTGACCCGGCGATGGTGACCGGTATCGCCGGTGCGCTCGGTCCGTCGTTGGCGACCGACATCGGGGGAGCGCTGACAACCGTTGCGGCAACGTTGTCCGCCAAGATACCAACGATCGCGCTCAGCATCCTCGCTGCATTGTGAGCCCCAGCAAGGCCTGCCACTGCCGCAGGTGACAATATCGACAATCGGCCCCCTCACCTGAGGGGGCCGATTGTTTCTCGTGTGTGGCTTCGCCACGCGGGAAACTGGTGGGCGAGGCCTGTTGACGACGCAGCAGGCCGCGGGAATCGTGTTATGGATCCGACGTGGCGCGCGGGTTCATCTCCACCATCCGACACGCCTATGGAATTGCTCACCCCTTGCGCGATCAGCCGAACGAACCGCTCCTGCTTCTCCACGATCATCCCACCGCGCCGGGTCTTCCGCTTGGCTCCCACCACAACCTCCGCATAACCTCCTCCGCATAACCTCGGTGTTGCGACGTTCACTGGAATCCGCGCCCCCCGCGATATTCCAGTCCGACGTAGCACAGACGTGGCGGTAAGCGAATGAAGGATGGCTGTTTGTTAGCTAACAGCCGCTGATGTTGATCAATGTCGTGCCTGCGGGCACCGTCGTCGGCGAGGCCCACGCAGACACTCGGATCTCACGGCGGATGGGAACCGACGCCGCTGGTGCGATATGCATGATCATGATGCTCTGGCTAACTTGTCATCCGATGGAGGCCGATCGAATTGCGGGCTGGTTTTGGCGCCGCATTCGCTCGCTGGCAGACCCTGTCGCGTGAGGGGCGGCGGCGAACACGGCCACGGTAGACGCAGTAGATCGCGAGTTTGCCCGGGACTCGCCTGAGTGACGTCGATATGATCCCGATCGATCAGCACCGAGGTGTCGATCAGCGTGTCGCAGGCCGAGCATGGGGCGGCGATCACCGCAGAGACGTCATAGCCTCTGCACGCCCAGGCGTGCAGAGGCTATGACGTCTACTGGACTATCAGCCGGCGGGTGGGGTGTATGCCGCACCGTTGGCGCCGGGCGTACCCGGCTGCCCGGAGAGCCCGCCGATGCCGAAAGTACCGCCGGCACCGCCAGCGCCCCCGGCACCAGTGCTCACGGGGGGACCGCCGGTACCGCCGGCACCACCATTACCGCCGTTACCGATCAGTACCCCACCTATACCACCGGTACCGCCGGCACCACCGCGGCCGCCGTTATGGATAAATGTGCCGCCAGTACCACCGTTGCCGCCGGCACCACCGCTGCCGCCGTTACCGAACAGCCAGCCACCGAATCCGCCGTTACCGCCCGTACCGCCGGTACCAGCTGTGGCGGCGCCGCCGCCGACACCGCCGACACCGCCGGCACCACCGTTACCCATCAGCCAGCCGCCGCCGCCGCCAACACCGCCATCACCGCCGCCGCTGGTGGTACCGGCCGCACCGGCTCCGCCCAGACCGCCATTGCCGATCATCCCGGCGAACCCGCCGGCAAAACCGTTGGTGTGGGCGGAGGTACCGGCCGCACCGGCCCCACCATCGCCGAACAAGAACCCGCCATCGCCGAGGTTGCCGAAGAACCCGGAACTGCCTATCGGCGAGGTGTTGGTGCCGGTGAATCCGTTGACGCCGTTGCCGATCAGATCGCGCCCGAACAAGTCGACGAACGGCGCGTTGATCACCCCGTCCACCTGTTGCCCGATCGGACTGGCAATCCACGACTCACCGGCCATGTGAATCGTGTTATAGAAGGTTTCGTATACCCCGTAAATGAATTGATTCGTCGTGGCCGCGGGGTGAGTGAGGACAGCAGCACCTGCGCCGCCGATATTGGCGGCAACCGTGCTCACGTTGAGGGTCTGGAGGGCGGGCAGGCTCGCGTTAATGCCCGCGAAGGCGGCCGAGTGAATGCCTTCGAGGGTGGGCAGGCTCGCACCAAGGCCCCCGAGGGCGGGCAGGCTCACATTGATACCCGCGAAGGCAGCTGAATGAATGCCTTCGAGGGCCGGGAGGCCCGCACCAAGACCCCCGAGGGCAACCGTGCCCACATTAATGCCCTCGATGGCAGCGGTGCTGGCGGCCGAGATCACGGGCTGGATGATGGGGTCGATGATCATGTCGAGCACGCCGGCGTGGGCGGTGGGCGCGGTTGCCACCGGGGTCATCGCGGCAGCGAAAAAAGCGCCGGCGACCGTGCCCAGGCCGACCACACGGCCGCGACGGTGCGCCTTCGCGTTGCGCGACCGACGATCCCGCCTCATGCTGTGCTGCTTACGTTTCATCTGCACGCCCTCCTGCGCTGGCCTAATAGAACAATGTTTCAGAAACGTACCTGAGGAGAACCTGAGTGCTGGCGGCTTTTGGTGGACGCGTTAGGACCCGACCTAAGATCTCGACTGCCCGCAACTCTGCATCCCCGCAAAATCGCTGGAAACCGGCTGACGATCAACCCAGTAGCAAACGTTGCATCGCAGCGGGATATTTCAAGTCGAAATCATACCGGGAGCTGTTGAAACGCTTTCACCTTGGAGCAACGTTAGCCGCGGGAGCGGCTTAACAGCCGTTCTGGCGGCTGAAAGGCGGGAAGGTTTGTTTGCTGCAGAGCGCGGATTGAGTAACCAACGTCGCGAGCGTGACGTGGCTGCGAGTTCCGGCGCAACTTTTCGCAATGGCGTCACGCTCGCGGTTCCGCGTGGTTCCGGCGAGATGGCTGCTGGTCGATGCCGGTGCGAATGAAAATCGTTAGACCCCGGCCTCAAGCCGACTTGGCGAGGCCGAGGTCATTCGACTAGAGCACCGACCCGAAGGCCATCCCCAACGCTGGTCCCGAAGCCGTTTGTTTCACCGGCCGCATCGGAGTGCACTTCAGCGACTGTAAAGGATTTACCCGCAATCGAGCGGTGGCCACACGCCGCCGCTGAATACTGTCGACCCTGGAGCAAGCCGGCCCGAGACTTGGACAAGAAACCGCACGTGCCACGGAGCGAGTCGTCCATTGTTCTGCAGCAGATACACGCTGCCACCGCTAGCTCGCACCTGTCGCGCGTAGTCGATAAGGAGGTCCGGCACCCACCCAGTCGGTGCCCCGTGTTGTGAGCAGCAGCGCCCGCGCGTTGGCCTCATTGCTGTCGTCATCGACGAGTGTAAGTGTGTCGCGTGCGCCAAGTGCGTTCGCAGCGGTCTCGGTACCGAATTGCCTTGTCGCATAACTAGTTCCACGCGCACCGGTGTGTCAAACGCCCGCGGTACTTTCGCCGGACCGCTTAGGCGGCGTCGATCCGGATCGTGAGTCGCCCTCCGCATGCGCGGGCGAGTCTTTCGAGAAGTGCGACTGTCGGTGTGCGGGCGCCCGCTTCGATCGCGGCTATCGCCGACTGCGTTGTTCCCATTCGCCGTGCCAGCTCTGTTTGAGTTAATCCAGCGGATTCGCGTGCGCGATAAACTGTTTCGGCGAGTTGCATCGCCGGTCCCGCTGTCGCATAGGCCTTATCGAATACTTGTCGGTCGTCAGGGCTGAGTTCGTCGATCAGCTGCTGGCGCCGCTGGTTGTAATCGCTCATCGGCTATCTCCTCGGTGTCGCCGCAGTACGTTGCGTGCGCGCTGGACCTCTTTGCGTTTGTTGTTGCGCTGCTTGCCGAATGTGGTGAGGGTGATGATGCGCCGTTTCGGCTCGACTGTGGAGGTGATGCGTTGATTCACTCGCTCGCAGCGAAACCGCAGCTCCCACAGCCGATCGGCTAGCTTTCGGCTGTGCGGCATTCCCAATTCTGTGCCCCGCTCGGAGAGGAGGTCGAGCGCCCGCACGGCTTGCGCCTTCGCTTTGAGGGGCAGCGTGTCGAGCCACTGGTCCACCTCCTTGCTCAGTTCGATGCGCCAGGGCTGAGCATCGCGGTCCGCCACGAGCCATAGTATAGCGCATTAGCTATATAGCGGAAGCGCTATTTGCTTCGGGTGTCCGCTACTACTGAGCCGCAATCAGCAGGCGCACGTCCAGTGACGCCTGGACCAGCACCCCTCCCCGCGCAGCAAGCGCGTGCTGCGCCGACCTGTTCCGCGAGGGCTACACCGACGTCGCGCAATTCACCCTCGCCAAGAGCTGACGGCGATCCTGGCCTCCGACCCCACACCCCTCACACCGCGAAAGTGCCACTGGTAACACACTTCTCGAGTGAGGCCGTAGCCAGTGGCACTTTCGTGTTGTTGCGCCAAGGACGTGATGCGACAATCGGGTCGGTATCAGCACCGCCGAAAGTTCCCTACGACTCAATCGTCAACGTGATAGCACATACGTCATCAAATTTTCAGACAGCATCACTACCCCACACGAGTAACCGACGGTGCCCCCGGTTTAATGTGGCCACGCCATGCCGCTCACAACACCGAAATCTGCTTTACTGCAACAAATGTCGACTGAAATCCAGAACCAGGCATGCGACCTGGTGCGCCTGATCACCGTTAAGCACATCGACGTCGTCGAAACGACCGAACAGGATCTGTTGTCCAGCATCTTGGACTACTTACGGACCGCCGTGCGCGCCTCGTACGTTAGCCCCGAGATGACCGTATTGACGCTGCAATTGACGCTATCTACCGAGCCTGCGGCGAAGGTGGCGATGCACCGGATGCTACACACGAACGTCGAGTTTTACGTCGCCTCGTCGAGATTGTTGCACCAGAAGAGCTTCCGCACGTCGCTTTCGGTATCAGCGCTGCGTTGACGGGTTCGCTCATTGGGTTACTCAACGGCAGAATGACTTTGGAGGCTTCGCTACGCCATGTCGAGTGGGTCGCGCCTGTCCTGCTCGGCGATGTACAGCCGCGCACGCGGAAGTAGGTTCACATTGCTTTCGCGCAAACCGAGAAATCGATGGAGTCCGAATACCGACAGTCAAGACTCCTGACCCGGGCGATAGACGAACGCGCCGATCAATGTCGCCAAGTTCGAAGCCGGTTGGCCGACCCCGACGTGATCGGCGGTGCCGGGATGCAGACCTTGTCGGCTAACCGCCTCGAGAGGCCAGTGTGAGCGGTCGACGTCATCAGCAGCACCAACTAGCTGCAGTAACACTATGACATCCGACTAATCTGCCGTATGATTCGACAAGCATTAGGAAACCTTCGGAGGGTATCCCGGTACTGGTCGTCGGGTCCGAAGTGGAGGTCGCATCGTCAAAAAGTCACCTTCGCGCATCTCGCCGCCACGCGATGCACCGCGTGAACGTTCCGACCGGGCCCAATCCGCTCCCTTGACAGAGATGACCAGCAGTCAGCTGAAACGGCGAGCCAAGATCGTCGATGCGGTTATCGACATGGTCACCGAGGCCGGCGCCGATACAGTGCAGATGCGCGACGTAGCCCAGCGGTCAGGAATGGCACTGGCCACCGTCTATAAGTACTTCAGCTCCAAGGAAGACCTCTTAGCGGCGGCCCTGGACAGCTGGCAGAACCGGGAGGCTGAGCCGATCCTAAGCGGCGACGAACCGCCTGATCAGGACCCTGTGTCTGGCATCGTGGACTACTTGTGGCGCTCGCAGCGCTCCGCCCATGCCAACCCCGAGTTGACCGCACTGACGCTGCAGTTGACGATATCCACTGAGCGTGGGGCGAAAGCGGCGATCGACCACCTGATATACACGAACACCATGGTTTTCAAGCACTTCCTCGCCGATGTTGCGCCGGAAGATCTTCGGCGGGTCGGCTTTGGTCTCGGCAGCGCGTTTACCAGTTCGCTGATCTGGTTGCTCACCGGCAGAATGACTTTGGAGGAATCGCAAAGCCATGTCGAGTGGGTCGTGCGTGTCTTGCTCGGCGAAACACAGCAGCGCGTGCAAAAGCAGGTTGACATCGCTTCGCGCAAGCTGAGAGATCGATGAGCACTTCTCAAGTGTGCTCTCAAGGTGCCCACAAGGGCGCCTGCCCTGTGATTGGCAAATCGCACCTGCACTGATGCACGCTGGCAGAGACCGCCGCGGCCAAATGATCGAAGCCCACCTGTGACTTAGCCTGGTTGGACTTCACGATCATCGGGTAGCGCGACTTCAACGTGGCGCGGATCAGCGTCGCGGTCGCGGGTCTGGGTGTGTATCGCGTCGGTGGTGACGGTACCTGCCGTGGCAGGAGCTTCAGAATTGCCCGCACACAGGGTATTTCATTGCTCTTATCGGCGACGGCGAGCTGGTGCAGCACCAGCCAGGCACGGTGGGCGGACACCGACACCCGAGGAAGTGCGGCGGACCCTTAGCCGACGACTTCGCCCCAAGCCCCTGCAATTCGTTCTGCGCGTTTATTTGCTTTTCGCTTCGACAATTCTTCTGCTGTCAGGGAATTGCCGAATAATGCACTGGCATTGGAGTCTAGCGTCACTCTCGAGCAATGAATGTCGGCGACCATTACACGAGGGCTGCCATAGGGCTATCATTCCGGTATTAAGAGTAGAACACGGTTTTACTAACTTAAAGCCTCTATCCGAGCTAGCTGCGGAAATGCTACGATCAATCAATCCGAAATGTTTCACTTCGTCATCAATCGCCGGGGCGTTTCGGGGCTTACCAGGGGGACTCACACGTCAACCGGCCACAAGATTTAGTGTGTACTTTTCTGTTCAAGTCGCATAAATATGCAGGTCAAAGGTTTACATAGTCCCGTTCGACTGCGGCAACGTGACGCAAGTCAGGTTTTGAACCGCAATTCAAACACCATAATTCGATCTCCGTGTTCATATGATTTGTAGCTTTGGCGATTCTTCTACCGCCAGAAAATTGACAAGTCACGCGCGTCATTGGAACGCACCGTCTCACTCGAACAATGAATGTTGGTCGCGATTACACGCGGGCAGCGATGGCCGCGACAAAATTGAAACACTGTTCTAGGTACGGGCCCGCCACAGTCCTGGCAAAATTGAATCGCGGTTCTACGCATTGTCATGCGTATTATTCGGCGAGCATCAAGAAGAACCTTCTCAGAGCATCCCGGTCCTCGTCGTCGGGTCCGCGTTGGAGGTCGCATCGTCAAAAAGTCACCTTCACATGCCTCGCCGCACGGTGCACCGCGTGAACGCGCCCAGGTCGACCGGGCCCAATCCGCTCCCTTGAGGGAGATGACCAGCGGTCAGCTGAAACGGCGAGCCAAGATCATCGATGCGGTAATAGCCCTGATCGCCGACGGCGGCGCCGATGCGGTGCAGATGCGAGACGTGGCCCAGCGATCGGGAGTGGCACTGGCTACCGTCTATAAGTACTTCAGCTCCAAGGAGGACCTCTTAGCGGCGGCCCTGGACACCTGGCACAAGCGTGTGACCGAGCCTATCCTCGGCGCCGACGAACCGCCTGCTCAGGACCAGGTGTCCGGCATTCTGGACTACTTATGGAGCTCCCAGCACTCCGCCCACGCCAACCCCGAGATGACCGCACTGACACTGCAGTTGACGATATCCACCGAGCCCGGGGCGAAAGTGGCAATCGACCAGTTGCTACGCACGAACGCCGAGATTTTCAATCGTCTCGTCGACATTGTTGCGCCAGAAGATCTTCCGCACCTCAGTTTCGGTCTCAGCGGCGTGTTGACCGGTGCGCTGATCTGGTTGCTCACTGGCAGAATGACTTTGGAGGAATCGCTAAGTCATGTCGAGTGGGTCGCGCGTGTCTTGCTTGGCGGAACACAGCCGCGCGTGCGAAAGTAGCCGGCAATGCAAAACTCGCGGTAACCGTCGCGCGGTCTCCCAATGGGATCGGTCTTCACCACCAGGCAAGTGGCTTCACGACGCAACAACCCGGGAACCGTGATCCCGTCTTCTGCGGCTCGTCGCACCAGGCCGGCGTACACCTCGTCATCGATGTCGCGAATCTGCACAGGCTTAGGGCGCGCAGTAGGTTCGTCGGGGTAGGCCCCTGGAGCCACAGCAGCCACGCCAGCACCGCCAGAACTTGTCTGCGACTCGTCAACGTGCCAGCACATACGCCATCAAATTCCAGACAGCATCACTGCCTTGGGGCTCGTGACCAACGGTGCGCCTGGTTTTCGTGCGCTACACCCTCGATGAACTCCTGTCACAGTGCGATGCCTCAGCCGACCTCACGGCTGAGGATCGGGTTTGGCTCGATACCGACCAAGGCCAGATCGAGGGCAACCGGGCTCATCCCGAGCGCCGCCGGCCCAGGCCCCCGTGAGACGGCGCGTCCTGGGGCGCCATCGCTGGAAAACTGATTTCGTCGTTGGCGATGAAAGGTATACTTCTCCGCGCCTGTGGCTTCTGTTACCGGCGTGGCGTCTAAGCCACAAGAGCTGACCCGGGTGGTCGTGAACCACGGTTGGGCACAGGCGCGCGAATTGCTATGCGTGGTGCAAGAAGTCGTCGAGCCAGCGCGCAATCTGGCGCATACATTCTGGTTCGACGCCGCCAGCGCGACCGGTGATTCGTGCGTGGCTGTTCGGTCATCGCCCATGTCGCTCGCGGCAGCCGTAGTCGCGGCCCGGCGAGCCGGACATGGTGTGCCCAATCGCGATTGCGCGTTTTACCAGGGTTCAGGAGGCCAGTCCGAGGAACACCATCACCGACCGTTCGATGTCGTCCATAACCATGGTGGATACCCGACCGACCCGCACCCCGAGGTTCGACCGCCGGACCGTCGTAATCTTGTCGATCATGGCGAAGCTGGGCTGAGCAATTCCGGTGGTCGTCGGTATCGCGACCCGCGCTATCGGCGCATCCGCCACCGTCGTGGTCAGCGGGATGACCACGACGGACTCCGTTGCGGAGAACAAATCATCCTGAATGATGAGCGTCGGACGAGGATGGACGCCTGAAACGGTCCATAGCTCGTCGCGGCTCACTCGTGGTCGACCAGTTCCGAGATCGCCTCCACAAAGTCCATGTCATCGTTGTGCCGGTCGGCTTCGACAAGCGCCAGCGCTTCGCGATGCGCTTCTGTGGCAAACCGCTCCGAGCGGACGTCGGGCACCCACACTTGGTCTAGCGGTCTCGCCCGGAGTTCGTCGGGGCGCTGTTCGCTGGGCGTCGAGTCTGCGGTGGTAGCGGCGCCTAAGGCGAAAAGCCAGCCGTGACCGCAGGCTCGATGCCTCCAGCGCAGACTCGGCGCCAGCGGCGCCTGGTCACAACCCTCGACGGACGTACGGGCCAGACCGCTAGATATCGGAAGTGATGTACCGCGTCTTGACGGGAGGCGCGGCCAGCAGCGGCGGGAGCTCGGTCAGTTTTCCCTCGCCGGCCCGAAACGCGCGGTAGGCCTCGTCGTGCTCGACCGTGTCCCACAGTTCGTAGATGATCCAGTGCGCTTCGTCGTCCTCGTCGACGAGCACGTCGGTTCGCAGGTTCCCGTCGAACGCGCGGGTGACTTGCAGCGCCCGGCCCATCACCTCGCGCGCCGCGGGCACCGATTCGGGCTTGAGTTTCAGTTCGAGTATCACCGTGACTGGCATAGTCGTCTCCTCGATTGCGACGGCGATCCCAAGATAGCCGCCATCGGGCCGGGAGGGCCGGGCGGATTCCCACTACACGATCTGCGAAGGTGATAGCACTTTGGAAGGTCGCCTTTCGGCCGGCGCGCGGCCAGCAGGCAGCGAGAACGCAATTTCCACTTTTATCGAACGCTGTTGTACCTTTCAGTGAGCGCATTATTGCGTTGCGGACTGTGATGATCGCTGGAGGACACCTATGCAGAAGGCACTCGCCCCCGACATCTGCACCTGGCCCGACGAAAACCCACAGCTGATCGGCAGTCGATGCGGCGACTGCGATGCCACGACGTTCCCGGCGCAGCAATGGTGTCCGCGCTGCAGCGGCGGTGAGATGGCCGAGCTGCTGTTGCCGCGGCGCGGCACCCTCGTGGCATGGACCACCCAGGGCTTCCCGCCCGGAGCCCCCTATGCCGGTCCGACCGGCAAGGATTTCGTGCCGTTCGGCGTGGGCCTGGTCCAGCTTGGCGACCTCATCCGAGTCGAGGGGCGGCTGACCGAAAACGACCCGGCCAAGCTGCAATTCGGTCAGGAGGTCGAGCTGACCATGGTGCCGTTGACCACCGACGAGGAGGGCGCCGAGGTCATGACCTTCGCGTTCCGCCCGGTCTAAGGGAGGGGCCTCAGATGACTAACGACGTGGCCATCATCGGCGTCGGCCTGCATCCGTTCGGCAGGTTCGAGAAGACCGCGATGCAAATGGGGGCCGAGGCCATCCAGTCCGCTTTGAATGACGCCGGCCTGGGTTGGAAGGACATCCAGTTCGGCTTCGGCGGCAGCCACGAGGTGTCCAACCCCGACGCGGTCACCCGCCTCGTCGGGCTGACCGGCATCACGTTCACCAACGTGTTCAACGCCTGCGCCACGGCGGCCAGCGCCATTCAGCAGACCGCCGACACCATCCGGCTGGGCAAGTACGACGTCGGCATCGCCATCGGCTTGGACAAGCACCCGCGCGGCGCCTTCACCGACGACCCCGCCAAGCTGGCGCTGCCGCAGTGGTACGCGCAGAACGGGCAGTTCGTCACCACCAAGTTCTTCGGCATGAAGGCCAACAAGTACCTGCACGACCACAACATCTCGCAGGCCACCTTGGCCAAGGTGGCGGCCAAGAACTTCCGCAACGGTGCGCTGAACCCGAATGCGTTCCGCCGCAAGCCGATTCCTGAGGAAGAGATTCTCAACTCACCGGTGCTCAACTACCCGCTGACGCAGTACATGTTCTGCGCGCCCGACGAGGGCGCCGCCGCCGTGATCATGTGCCGCGCCGACATGGCGCACAAGTACACCGACAAGCCGGTTTATGTGCGCGCCTGCGAAATCCGTACCCGGCGTTACGGCGCCTACGAAGTGCACGCCACCTTCGCTCCGCTGGATGAAGACGTCTCCCCGACGGTGTACGCGGCCAAGGCGGCCTACGAGGCCGCGGGCATCGGACCCGAGGACGTGGACATCGCCCAACTCCAGGACACCGACGCCGGCAACGAGGTCATCCACATGGCCGAGACGGGCCTGTGCGCCGACGGTGAGCAGGAGAAGCTGCTGGCCGACGGCGCCACCGAGATCCACGGTTCGATGCCCGTCAACACCGACGGCGGGTTGATCGCCAACGGCGAGCCGATCGGCGCGTCGGGCCTGCGCCAGATGCACGAGCTGGTGCGTCAGCTGCGCGGCGAGGCGGGCGAGCGCCAGGTGCCCGGCGACCCGCGCGTCGGTCTGGCCCAGGTGTATGGTGCACCCGGCACGGCCTCGGCGACGATCCTGTCGACCTAGCGCGAGTCCCCCGCGCGAGCAGACGCAGAATCGCACTCACGCAAGGCGATTCGTGCGATTCTGCGTCTGCTCGCGGCACGACGCCACGCGGCGCTATGCCATACCTAAATCGCCGGGCCGAGAAGGTCGTCCGCGTCGCGGATGATGTAGCCGTAGCCCTGCTCGGCCAGGAAGCGCTGCCGGTGCGCGGCATACTCGGCGTCCAGGCTGTCGCGGGCGACCACGGAGTAGAAGATGGCGCCGCCGCCGTCGGACTTGGGCCGCAGTAGCCGGCCCAGCCGCTGGGCCTCCTCCTGGCGCGAGCCGAACGTCCCCGAAACCTGTACCGCCACAGACGCTTCCGGCAGGTCGATGGAGAAGTTGGCGACCTTGGACACCACCAGGGTGGGCACCTCGCCGCGGCGGAAGGCGTCGAAAAGCGCTTCCCGCTCCGTGGTTCGGGTCGAGCCCTGGATCACCGGGGCGTTCAGTTCGGCGCCGAGCTCGTCGAGCTGATCGAGGTAGGCGCCGATCACCAGGGTCTGCTCACCGGGATGCCGGCTCAGCACCGACTTGACCACGGCGACCTTCGAATGCGCCGTCGAGCAAAGGCGGTAGCGCTCTTCGGGTTCGGCGGTGGCGTACATCATTCGCTCGTTGTCGGTCATGGTGACCCGGACCTCGACACACTCGGCCGGCGCGATCCAGCCCTGCGCCTCGATGTCCTTCCAGGGCGCGTCATAGCGCTTCGGGCCGATCAGGGAAAAGACGTCGCCCTCGCGGCCGTCCTCACGGATCAGCGTGGCGGTCAGGCCGAGCCGCCGCTTGGATTGCAGGTCGGCGGTCATCCGGAACACCGGCGCCGGCAACAGGTGCACCTCGTCGTAGATGATCAGCCCCCAGTCGCGGCTGTCGAAGAGCTCCAGATGCCGGTACTCGCCCTTGGTTCGGCGGGTGATCATCTGGTACGTCGAGATGGTGACGGGGCGAATCTCCTTGCGCTCTCCGGAGTATTCGCCGATCTCGTCCTCGGTCAGCGAGGTGCGCGCCATCAGCTCGCGCTTCCATTGCCGGGCGGCGACGATGTTGGTGACCAGAATGAGCGTCGTCGCACCGGCCTTGGCCATCGCGGCCGCACCGACCAGCGTCTTGCCGGCACCGCAGGGAAGCACCACCACCCCGGAGCCGCCGGCCCAGAACGAATCCGCGGCCAGCTGCTGGTAGTCGCGCAGGTGCCAGCCGTCCTCCCGCAGACTGATCGGGTGCGCCTCGCCGTCGACGTAGCCGGCGAGATCCTCGGCGGGCCAACCGATCTTGAGCAGCATCTGCTTGACCCGGCCGCGTTCGCTGTTGTGGACGACGACGGTGTCCTCGTCGATCCGGGCGCCCAGCATCGGCGCGATCTTCTTGTTGCGGAGCACCTCCTCGAGCACCGCGCGGTCCAGGCTCACCAGGGTGAGGCCGTGCGCCGGGTGCTTGACGAGTTGCAGCCGGCCGTAGCGGGCCATGGTGTCGACGATGTCGACCAGCAGCGGCTGGGGCACCGCGTAGCGCGAGTAACTGACGAGCGCGTCGACGACCTGCTCGGCGTCGTGACCGGCGGCGCGCGCATTCCACAGCGCCAGCGGCGTGATGCGGTAGGTGTGCACGTGCTCGGGTGCGCGTTCCAGTTCGGCGAACGGCGCGATGGCGGCGCGCGCGGCGCCCGCCAGCTCGTGGTCCACTTCCAGCAGCACCGTCTTGTCGGACTGCACGATCAATGGTCCTTCAGTCATATGGTCCATTATTCAGTCGTCGGCCGACACCACCGATGTGATGCGGTGGATGGCGAAGTCGCGCAGCCGCCCGGACGCGGAATCGAAGGCCACCAGCTGCCCGCCCCGTATGGTGATCGGCGACACCACCCGCTGGGTTGCCACGCCGGCGGCGTCGAGGTAACCGATCACCAAGGTGTCCTGGTTCTTGGCCGCGCGCTGCAGCAGCGACATGGTGACCGCGGGGTCGACGCGGATGTTGCCGAACGGCGCGGCGGTCACCTTTCGCAGCACCGAGACGACGGCGTTCAGCGTCTCGCGGCCTGGGCGTGGCGGCGGGCGGTAAGGCCGGCGGCGCTGCGGCGTGGGCACTCGCGCTCCGCGAGGCCGGATGTCGACGATGGAGCCGGTCGAATCTTCAGCGGCCGGGGCGAAACCCGCGCCCCGCAACGCGACGAGCACCTCGGCGATCGGCGCGGGCGACACGGCCACCGTCGGCGCCAGGGCGCGCAGCTGCAGCTCGTCGGCGGCCGCCACCGCCTGGGCCAGCAGCGCCGGGTCCTCGCAGCGCACAAACGAGGCCGCCACGCCGATCCGCAGCTGACCGTGCCGACGCGCGACGTCGTCGATGAGGTAGGTGAGCCCTTGCGGCACAGGAGTTTTAGAGTGCCTACCGAAAAGCTCGTGCATCCAGTCGCGGGTCTTGCCGATGTCGAGGGCGTGCCGGATCGACTGCTCGCTGATCCGGTACACCATCGCCGTGCCGGCCGACTCGACGGTGGCGACCGTGGCCAGGTCGTCGGCGAGATCGCGTTCTAGTGGCCCGGGCACCACGACCGTCAGATCGGCCTGCACCAGGAAGTGGTCGATCGGTGGGGGCATCGCCCGGGCCATCGCCTGGGTCGCGGCGTCCGGGTCGCCGGCTTCGTCCAGCAGCGCGCGGCCGGGCGAGCTGATCGCGCCCCGCCCCACCAGTCCCAGCGCGTGGCTCTCGGCGAGCAGATCGGCCACGGGCGGCGGCTGCAGCCGCCTGGCCCAGCGCGGACGGCGCCAGATCAGCGCCGCCGACGCCGTGGTCGCGTCCACACCGGCGCCGGGCGGCAGCTCGGAGAGCATGCCCAGCAGCAGGCGGCGATCCAGCGGTGCGGCGGTCGAGTACAGCGAATCCGTCAGGGCGCCATATGGTTTGGCGTCAGGCCCGCGACTGCCGATCAACGCGGGGCGGCCCGGAAGGTCAAGCCAGGTGCTGGCCAACAGGTGCCAACGCTCGGCGGCGGACATCGCGGTGAACCGCTCGGTGGCCGGCGTCGGCGCCCAAAAGGGTCCGTCACCGCCCGCGGGCTCCGGATCGGGCATGCCGCTGGCGATCAATCCGGCCGCGGCCGCGAGTTCCAGGAGCAGGCCCAGCCGCGGCTCCGCGATGCCGGTCGCCTTAACCAGCCGCTTGACGTCGCGGACGCCCAGCCCGCCGCTGCGGAGCTCGGAAATCGGTGCGCCGCCCAGCGTTTGAAGCAGCAGGTCGAGCTCGCGCAGCAGGTCGATGACCGCCCCGGCGGCCACGGCGTCGACATCGTCGGCGGTGGTGGTCGATGCCACGGGGTCGGGTGCGGTCAGCTGCATGGGGCCGGGTCGCTCGCCGCGGAGCACCTGGCCGACGTGACGCGGCAGGATCACCGTTTCGGCGT
This sequence comes from Mycobacterium heidelbergense, assembly GCF_010730745.1. NCBI lineage: Bacteria > Bacillati > Actinomycetota > Actinomycetes > Mycobacteriales > Mycobacteriaceae > Mycobacterium > Mycobacterium heidelbergense. The sequence continues at coordinate 2,986,673 of NZ_AP022615.1, forward strand.
CGATGCGCCGCAGCAGGCCCATCGCCAACAGCTGGGGCACCGGCCGGTCCGCCGGCGCACCGGGCGCGGCGTCACGCGTGCGGCCCATCGGCGAGCCCGCGAGCAGTTTGTCGAGCACGTCGGCCTGTGCCTCGTCGAGGCCGTCGATGAGGCCGGCGATCTCGTCGCCGGAGCGTGAGGCGTCCTCGAGCGTGGCTTGCCCCGGATGCCATGGCAATGCCGTGCCGGCGTCGGCGGCCACCCGGACCGCGGATTCGCCCCAGACCAGGGCGCGCTGCCTGAGGTCGTCGAGCGCACCGACCACGTCGGCTTCCGGAGCGCGGTCGCCGATGAGCGCCAGCAGCTTTGCGGTCGGCACCGGGTTTGCGTCGGCCTGCAGCACCAGCAGCGCGTCCAGCACCGCCAGCCGGAGGAAGTCGAGTTCGTCGGTGTCGGCCTTGACCGACTGTCGGGCCTGCGCCCGCGCGGCCAGCGCGGCGATGCTGCCGGGCGGGGGCTGGGCGAGGTCCGGCCGTAGTTCGAGCAGTCGGATCAGCCGCTCGTCGGGCAAGTCGGCCAGCCAGGACCCCAGCGGGATATCCGGGGTGTTGTCGGTCATTGCTGACCAGCGTAAAGCAGTCGGCGAGGCCGAACGTCACGCTCAGCTGGCCTTGCGCCACGTACGCCCGCGCGACCTGTCAGAATGGACCTCGTGGCTGATACTGCTGAGGGCAATGCGCGGAAACCCAGGTACGTCGACAACGGCTGGCCGGCGACGGACCCCGATGACCACGCGGTGAGCGAACTGGTGAGCGATCGGACCGGTGCGTTATCACCCTTCGGTGAGCTGGTGTTCCCGCTGCCCGCGACCGACCTGCCTTACCTGCACCCGGTTACCGTCGTCAACCGGTAGGTCGCCCGATGGCTAGGGCCTCTGAGGCCTCCAAGGCCTCGCCAACCCGGGCGTCGCAGGAATCCCGCTCGGACACGCTGTCGCACGTGGATGAGCGGGGGGCGGCGCGCATGGTCGATGTCAGCGCCAAGGGGGCCACCAAGCGCACCGCCGTTGCCGCGGGCGCCCTGCGCACCTCGCCCCAGGTGGCGGCGCTCATCTCGGCGGGCGGTTTACCCAAGGGCGATGCGTTGGCCACCGCACGGGTGGCGGGCATCCTGGCGGCGAAGCGCACCAGCGACCTGATTCCGCTGTGCCACCAGCTCGCCCTCACCGGGGTCGACGTTGACTTCGCCGTCGGTGAGTCGGATGTGGAGATCACCGCGACCGTGCGCAGCACCGACCGCACGGGTGTGGAGATGGAGGCGCTGACCGCCGTCAGCGTCGCCGGCCTCGCGCTGTACGACATGATCAAGGCGGTCGACCCGGCCGCCCGCATCGACGACATTCGGGTGCTCCGCAAAGAGGGCGGCAAGACCGGAAGCTGGGTGCGGTGATGAGCGCCCGATCCGCACGAGTCATCATCGCCTCGACCCGCGCATCGGCCGGTGAGTACGACGATCGGTGCGGGCCAATCATCGCGGAATGGCTTGAGCAGCAAGGGTTTTCGCCCGTGCAGCCCGAGGTGGTCGCCGACGGCGAGCCGGTCGGCCAGGCGCTGCGCAGGGGTCTCGACGCCGAGGTCGACCTGATCGTCACCTCGGGCGGCACCGGCATCTCGCCCAGCGACACCACCCCGGACCACACCGTGGCGGTGCTGGACTACATGATTCCCGGGCTCGCCGACGCCATTCGCCGTTCCGGGCTGCCGAAGGTGCCGACGTCGGTGTTGTCGCGCGGGGTCTGCGGTGTGGCCGGTCAGACACTGATTGTCAATCTGCCGGGCTCGCCGGGCGGCGTGCGCGACGGCCTCGGGGTGCTCGCCGATGTGCTCGACCACGCGCTCGATCAAATCGCCGGCGGGGATCACCAGCGATGACGCGCGTCCTGCGCGCCGCCATGACCGAGGAACCGATCTTTCTGGCCGAGCATGAAGAATTGGTGAGCCACCAGTCGGCCGGCGCGATCGTCGGGTTCGTCGGCATGATTCGCGATCACGATGGCGGCCGCCGAGTGGTGCGGCTGGAGTATTCCGCGCACCCGTCGGCGGCACAGGTCATGGAGCAGGTGGCGGCCGAGGTCGCCGAGCAGTCGGGCGGGGTGCGCGCCATCGCGGCCAGCCACCGGATCGGTGTGCTGCACGTCGGCGAGGCGGCGCTGGTGGCCGCGGTCGCCGCCGACCATCGACGGGCGGCGTTTGACACCTGCGCCCGCCTGGTCGACACGATTAAGGCGCGGCTGCCGGTGTGGAAGCACCAGTTCTTCGACGACGGGACCGAAGAATGGGTGGGCTCGGCGTAGAGCGTGCCGACGCTATCCCGGACTGACTACGGGCTCAGCTGATGGCCGACGGCGGCTGGGCGAGAGCGTCCAGCGCATCGTTTCCGTGGATATCGACGTCCCGGATCGCGTCCCACAGTTGCTTGGTGTAGCCGACTTTCGAAGCCCGCTGCGGTGCAGCCGGTGCCGAGTCGGGGTCGCCGGGAGGCGGCGGCGCGGCGTCCGCGGGGGGCATGGCGTCCGCCGGGGGCGCGGGAGGGATGGCGTCCGCGGGAGGGATGGCGTCCGCGGGAGGGATGGCGTCCGCCGGGGGCATGGCGTCCGCGGGAGGTGCGGGGGGCATGGCGTCCGGGGGAGGCGCCGGGAACGCAGCCTCCGGGGGAGGCGCCGGCGGCAGGTCTGCCGGAGGTGCGGGCGGCGCGTCCACGGGAGGCGCCGGTTGGTCGAAGGAGGCCAGCTGGACCGGCGGGGCCGGGTCCGCGGGCGGCGGGGGAGGCGGCGGCGGAGGGGCGTCCGGTGGCGGCGGTGCCACGGGCGCACCGTCGAGCCCGGGCGCATCCAGGCCGGCCGGTGCGGGCGCGGGGACCTCGCGCGGGGTGGGACCCGATAGCGGACCACCACACACGGGCCAGGCGCCACGACCCTGGGTCGCCAGCACACGCTCGGCGACCGCGATCTGCTGTTCCCTGGTGGCCAGCTGGGCCGACGGGGCGTACTCGCCACCGCCGTGCGCGGCCCAGGTGCCGGCGCTGAATTGCAGGCCGCCCTGGTAGCCGTTGCCGGTATTGATGCCCCAGTTGCCGCCGGACTCGCAGCGGGCTACTTGATCCCATTCGCCGTCGGTGGCCGCGGCTGCCTGGCCGGCGAGGGCGATGCTTCCGCCACCAAGTACTGCCCCCGTAAAGGCGATCTTGGCGACGCTGATGCTCGATGTCGTGGGCTTGCGGTGACGTCCACTCATACGCGCCGGAGTATTCCTCTCTCGTAACGCGCCTGCGAGGTCAGCTGTCGGGTTCGGGTTGGAGAGGCTACCCGGCCGGCGTCGCCCTCCCATGGGAGACGGCGCCGGCTTCACCCCGAGGAGCCGCAAGCGACTCCAGTCCGATCGCGGTGGACCGGTGGGTCCCCCGCCTCCATCCACTTTCGGTTTCCCCCGCCTATTGGATGGAGCTCGGCGCGATAGGGAGGGGAGGAACGCCATTGGCAGCTTGGCGAGCCTTCGGAGACGGTAGCGGTTTCTGTTGGTCTCGTCACGTCCTGGGAAGCCCGGCGTTTCGCTCGCCGCCAGCTGCGAAAAACCCGGAAACGCTCGCGATTTGCGCAGGTCACGGCCCCGAGACCGAAGCGTGTCCGCGTCGTTATCTTTCCGTTACGTGAGATATGTCACAGTTCCGGTTCTAGCCGCCGGCGAAGGGCGGCAGAACGTCGATCGTGTCGCCGGGGCGCAGCGGTGCGGTCTCGTCGCGGACGGCGATTCCGTCGCACAGATAGGAACACCGGCTCAGCACCGTGGCGAGGCGGGTTCCCCGGACGGCGAGCCGATCGACCAGCTCGGCGACCGTGGTGCCGGGTCGCACCACCAGCGTTTCTGATTCGGTTCTCGCGGCCGCGCGCGCGGCCGCGAAGTAGCGGACCGTCACCTGGATCCCGTCTGCTTCAACGGGGGCTTGACCCCTGGGGCTAGCCACCGATCGCGCTCATCGGGCGGGTGGGCTGGATGAAGTTGGGGTCGTTGATGCCGTGGCCGGCGGGCTTACCCCACATCGCGATCCGCCACGCCGCCTCGATCGCGTCGTCGTCCGCGCCGCTGCGCAGCAGGCCACGCAGGTCCGTCTCCTCGGTGGAAAACAGGCAGCTGCGGATTTGACCGTCGGCCGTCAGCCGCGTGCGATCACAGGTCGAGCAGAAGGCATGCGAAACCGACGCGATGACACCGAACTTTCCGCTCAACGTGCCCGGGCCGGTGTCGATCAGCCACAGCTCGGCCGGGGCCGACCCGCGCGGCGCCGGGTCCGGGCGCAGCCGAAAGTGCGGGCGCAGCGCCGCCAGCACATCCTCGGCGGTCAGCGCGACCCCCCGGCGCCATTGATGGCCCGCGTCGAGCGGCATCTGCTCGATGACCCGCAATTGGTAGCCGTGCGCGAGGCAGAACCGCAACAGGTCGACGACATCCTCGCGCCCGGTCGTCGGGTCGAGCACGGCGTTCACCTTGACCGGTGTCAGGGCTGCGTCTTTGACGGCCGCCAGGCCGGCCAGCACGTCGGCGAGTCGGTCCCGACGGGTGATGGCGGCGAAGTGCTCGCGGTCCACGCTGTCCAACGACACGTTGACGCGGTCCAGGCCCGCCTTGGCGAGCGCGGCAGCGCGCCGCGACAGTCCCACGCCATTGGTGGTCAGCGAGATCTCGGGGCGGGGCCGCAGGCTGGCCGCCTCCGCGATCACCTGCTCGAGGTGGCGGGACAACAAGGGCTCACCACCGGTGAACCTGATGCTGGTGATACCCAGCCGAGTGACGGCGATACGCATCAGCCTGGCCAGTTCGTCGGGTCGCAGCAGTTGCTCCCCGGGCAGCCAGTCCAGTCCGTCGGCGGGCATGCAGTAGCTGCAGCGCAGGTTGCAGCGATCGGTCAGCGAAACCCGCAGATCCGTGGCGACCCGCCCGTAGGTGTCCAGCAGCGGGCCTGCGGTTGGTGCTTCGAGGGCTCGCCCGTCGGCGTGCTCGTCCGCCGAGCCCGCCATCCGGCTGGGCACCGTCGGCACACCCAATGCGGTCAGCGTCATGCGGGCACCGCCGCTACTCGGGTCGGTGTGCCGACCGGAACGATCTCCTTGCCCAGCGGCATCAGCGACACCGGGATCAATTTCAGGTTGGCAAGCGCCAACGGAATGCCGATGATCGTGATCGCCATCGCCACCGCGCTCACCAAATGGCCGATCGCCAGCCATAGCCCAAATAGCAGCACCCAGATGACGTTTCCGATCAGGGCGCCGGTCCCGGCGGTCGGCTTGTCGACGATCGTCCGGCCGAACGGCCACAACGCGTACGAGGCAATGCGCAGCGATGCGAAGCCGAACGGGATGGTGACGATGAGCAGGAAACTGATGAGCGCCGCGAGCAGGTATCCGGCGGCCATCCACAGGCCTCCGAAAACAAGCCAGATAACGTTCAGGATCAGGCGCATATCTCCTCCATCGGTACTGCCAGACTACCCAGTAACGGGTAACGGGGGTGCTCGTCAGGCGGGCATCCGAGTAGGATCAGAATCCAACATGCGTCCTGCGCAGGCGGGACGCTTCTTGTGTTGCCCATCCTAGTGATCCGTCAGACAAGCAGGTGAGACCAGTGCCGACCGGCAAGGTTAAGTGGTACGACGCCGAAAAGGGGTTTGGCTTCCTGTCGCAGGAGGACGGTGAAGACGTCTACGTCCGCTCGTCGGCGTTGCCCGCCGGGGTCGAGGGGCTCAAAGCGGGACAGCGGGTGGAATTCGGCGTGGCGTCCGGCCGGCGCGGGCCGCAGGCGTTGAGCCTCAAGCTGATCGACCCGCCGCCCAGCCTTACCAAGACGCGCCGCGAGGTGTCCGTCGAGCACAAGCACAGCCCCGATGAACTGCACGGCATGGTCGAGGACATGATCACCCTGCTGGAGAGCACGGTGCAGCCCGAGTTGCGCAAAGGTCGCTACCCCGACCGCAAGACCGCTCGCCGCGTCTCCGAAGTCGTCAAGGCGGTGGCCCGGGAGCTCGACGCCTAACCCCGTCACTTTTTGTGACGGTTCGCCGTGGTGTCCGCTCACAAGAGCGGAGACTCAAGCCTCGACGTGAGTTGTTGGCGAGGAGGAATCCCGCGAAAGCGGTTGCCACAGCTGGGTTTCGACCGAGGCCAAGCCGGCTCGGTGGTTTCTGACGGTGTCCCTTTTGCGCCCAACGTCGACGCGATGGCGCGAAGTCCCGGCGTGGGCGGCCCGACAAGTCGACGTTGGGCGTTAGGGCAGAATCGTCGTCATGGCCACTTATGTTGCCGGGGCGGGCGAATTCACCCGCGACACCAACTACATCACCACCCGCATCACCGCCGACGGGCGCGACGGCTATCCGGTAGAGCCCGGCCGGTATCGGCTCATCGTTGCCCGCGCCTGCCCCTGGGCCAACCGCGCGATCATTGTCCGGCGATTGCTGGGGCTGGAAAGCGCGCTCTCCATTGGGTTTTGCGGTCCCACCCACGACGAGCGCAGTTGGACGTTCGACCTCGACCCGGGCGGCGTCGACCCGGTGCTGAAGATCCCGCGGCTGCGGGACGCCTACTTCAAGCGCTTCCCGGACTACCCCAAGGGCATCACGGTCCCCGCGATCGTCGATGTGCCGACCGGCGCGGTGGTCACCAACGACTTCGCGCAGATGACCCTGGATTTCTCCACCGAGTGGACCGCCTACCATCGCGACGGCGCACCCGAGCTCTACCCCGAACCGCTGCGCGCCGAGATCGACGAGGTGAGCAAGAGGGTCTACACCGAGATCAACAACGGCGTGTACCGCTGCGGGTTCGCCGGTACGCAGCAGGCCTACGAAGCGGCCTACGACCGGCTGTTCACCGCGTTGGATTGGGTAAGCGATCGCCTGACCAACCGGCGATACCTGGTGGGCGACACCATCACCGAGGCGGACGTGCGGCTGTTCACCACGCTGGCCCGCTTCGACCCCGTCTATCACGGGCACTTCAAGTGCAATCGATGCAAACTCAGCGAAATGCCGGTGCTGTGGGCCTATGCCCGCGACCTGTTCCAGACACCGGGTTTCGGCGACACCGTCGACTTCGTCCAGATCAAACAGCACTACTATATCGTGCACGCCGACATCAACCCCACCGGCATCGTGCCCAAGGGCCCGGACCTGGCCGGTTGGCCGACCCCGCATGGGCGAGAAGCGTTGGGGGGCAGGCCGTTCGGGGATGGAACCCCTCCCGGGCCGCCCGTCGACGGCGAGCGAGTGCCGGCGGGCCACGGCGCGTAGCGTCGCGCCGCCGAAGCTCAAAAGCTCAGCTGCACCGACCATTCCGCGTGCGGGACGGCGCGCACCGTCGCGCTGTCATTCGGTCGGCTGCCGTCGACCACCAACGTCAGCAACTGCACGACGATTCCGGTCAGCCGCCCCCGCTGGGGGTCGACCGACGGAATGGTGACCGCGAGCCGGCTGCCGGGCCGAAAGATGGTGGCGGTGGTGTTGGACGGGTCCTCGTACACCTGCAGCAGCCGCCAGGGAGCCCGGGAAATGGCTTCGGGAACCGAAAGTTGCACAGGATAGTGCTCGTTGAACGGTAGCTCGCCCTGGGTCTGTGGTGTCTGGCAGTCGTCGAGGTTGAGCACGTTGCAGTACAGGTACGGCCCGACCCGCGTCAGGTGCCCGTGCGAATACGCGCTGATCTCGGGTCGCTGCGGACCGGGCTGGCGCACGAGCAGCCACGTTCCGACGCCGGCCCCCACGCACAGGAGCGTCACCAGGGCCGCGAGCAGCGCGGCCGGGCCGCGCTTCACTCCGGCACCGCCGCCGGCCTGCCGCCGCCGCGGCGCGTCCCCTCCTGCTCGACCATGACGGGCCGATTGCCGCCGAGGCCGGGGATAAGGGAGTCGCCGCGGAAGCTGACGAGGGTCTGCGCCAGCCCAAGGATGAGCAGGGAAGTGACCGCGGTGAAGCCGACCCACAATTCGGTGTACACCAAGACGCCCAGCGCGCCGCCGAGCACCCACGCCAGCTGCAGCGTCGATTCCGAGCGCCCGAACCCGGATGCCCGCGATTCCTCGGGCAGGTCGTGCTGCAGGGAAGCGTCCAGCGAGGCCTTCGCGATCGCGCTGGACCCCGAGGTGACCAGGGTGGCAATCGCGGCCACCAGCAGGTTGCCCGCCACCGAGGCGGCGAAGGCGACGGCGCATACCGCCACCGTGCAGCGCACCACCAGGACGGCCGGCCTGCCCAGCTTCAGGCGCGCGCTGGTGAAGTTGCCCGCGAAGTTGCCGATCCCGGCGGCGGCGCCGATCATGCCCAGCATGCCCAGTTGGACCCAGCCGTTGGCTTGGTGCGCCTTGGCGACGAACGCCGGATACAAGAACAGAAAGCCCACCATCACCTTGATGGTGCAGTTGCCCCACAACGAGGTAATGATGTTGCGGCCCAGGGGTTGTCGAAGTGTCCCGCCGACCTTCTTGACTTCTTCCGGCCAGTCGCCCACAGGTGGGAGGGGCCCCCATCGGTGCGGCTGGCCGTCGTCCCGGCGGTAGCTCAGGGTGGCCGGGACCTCGCCCGCGGTCACCTCGACCCAGCGCGGAATCCGCATCGACAGCATGGCGCCGGCGACCGTGATCGCGACGACGACGAACAACGCGCCGGGCAGCTTGAACAGGTGGGTGCAGACGAACTCGACACCGGCCGCTATCGCGCCGCCGGCGATGGTGCCGCCAAGCAGTCCGAACACGGTCAGCCGCGAGTTCACCCGCACCAGGTCGATGGTCGGCGGCATCACCCTCGGTGTCACCGCGCTGCGCAACACACTGAACGACTTGGAGAACACCATCATGGCCAGCGCGCACGGATAGAGCACCATCGACGGGTAGCTGCCGGTGGCGCCGTCGTAGTTCATGATCAGCATCACCGCCAGCGCGGTACGCAGCGCGAACGACAGCGCGAGCGCGACACGCCGGCCGTGCTGCAACCGGTCGAGCGCCGGGCCGATGAGCGGCGCGATCACCGCGAAGGGCGCGATGGTGATCAACAGGTACAGCGCCACTTTGGACTTGCTCTCCCCGGTCGCCGCGGCGAAGAACAGCGTGTTGGCCAACGCAACGGCCATCGCCGCGTCCACCGCAAAGTTCGCGACCACCGGCCACGTCAGCGCCGTCAGGCCCGACTTGTCGGCGCCGTCGGCGGTGGCGGCCCGCTGCACCATCCAATACATCCGGGAACCCATTTCGCGGCTTCGCTGGGCCGCGGCGCGGGTGACGGTGATGCGTTCGCCCGCGGCGGGTCCGCGTGGCGGCGCGCCGCTACCGGGGTCCGGCTCCGACTGCTGGCCCAGTGGCGGGAGATAGCGGTTGGCGCTGGGCATCGGCGGCGGACGGCGCGTCCGGCGCCGATCAGGGTTGTCGGCCGGGTAGTTGGCCATGCCCGGATGCTGGTTGGCCGATCCGTTGCGGGTCCGGCGGCCCGGGGTGGAGGCCACGCGGCCCGGATCGTCACGCCGCCGTCCAGACACGAATCAATTCTGGCCTATGCCGACTCCGTGCGTCGGCAGGTCACCGGGTGTGGCTCATCAACCTAGTATTGGAGACGCACTGCAGAGAGGGGACAGCGTGACCGGACCCATCGAGGAACCCGCCGCGACGACCGTGGCCGAGTGGTCCGACGGATTGGCGGCGGTGCTCACGGCCGCGGCGGACCAGGCCAGGGCCGCCGTCGAGGAATTCGCCGGCCCGGAGGCGGTCGGCGACTACCTGGGTGTCAGCCACGAAGATCCGAACGCCGCCACCCACCGGTTCCTGGCGCATCTGCCCGGTTACCAGGGCTGGCAGTGGGCCGCCGTCGTGGCCGCTTATCCCGGTGCCGACCATGCCACGATCAGCGAAGTTGTGCTGATCCCCGGGCCGACGGCGCTGCTGGCACCCGAGTGGGTGCCCTGGGATCAGCGGGTACGGCCGGGGGATCTGAGCCCCGGGGACCTGCTGGCGCCGTCGGCGGACGACCCACGGTTGGTTCCCGGCTACACCGCCAGCGGTGACCCACAGGTCGACGAGACCGCCGCCGAAGTCGGGTTGGGCCGGCGCTGGGTGATGAGCGCCTGGGGTCGTTCGGAGGCTGCCGAGCGGTGGCGCACCGGGGACTACGGTCCCGACTCGGCGATGGCCCGTTCGACCAAACGCGTGTGTCGTGATTGCGGTTTCTTCCTGCCGCTGACGGGATCGCTGGGCGCGATGTTCGGGGTATGCGGTAACGAGCTGTCCGCCGACGGCCATGTGGTGGACAGGCAGTACGGCTGCGGCGCCCATTCGGACACCCCAGCCCCTGCGGGCGGCGGCTCGCCGACGTATGAGCCATACGACGACGGCGTCCTCGACATCGTGCAGGAGCCGCCGGAATCGCCGGCGGAGGTGCCCGAGCTGGCGGCAGAGGTGCCCGAGCCGGCGGCAGAGGTGCCCGAGCCGGCGGCGGAATCACCGGACTCTTCGGCGGACTCGCCGTAACAATTCCCGGCAAACACTTCTCTGCCCGCCTCACCGCGACAAAAGCGGTGGCTGTCGCGCGTAGGTGGACACATCGTCGTGTGCCGGCCGGCGAGTTACCGATGTGACAAACGGGGAGTGACGCGCGACCTTTGGCCCAACCGCTAGCCGGTCTCGGCGGCGGCTTTTATGTTTGCCAGCGACGCGTTCATGCCCTCGAGCAGCTCGCGTTCGAAGTTCGAGGTGCCGCCGAGGAGCGTGTTCACCGACATGTTCGAAAACGCGGTGACGCCGTTTTCGGCGTGCCGGCTCTCAATTACCCTGGTGCCCTGGCTGTTTGGCTCGAGCTCGTAGCTCCAGATGGTGCGGTTGGTGTTGACCCGGAACGCCAGCTTCTTCTCAGGGATGACCTCGACGACCGTGCACGTGGTGGTCCAGAACATGCGGTTGCGGCGGTTGAGGTTGAGGGTGCGGGTGCCTGGGCGCAGCGGGCCGAACGCCTTCATCCAGCGGCACTGTGGGCTCCACTCCGGCATGCGCCGAAAGTCCGATATCAACGCCCAGACTTTCGAGGCCGGCGCGTTGATATCGACCTGCGCTTGCAGTAACGGGGCTACCATTGCTCCTCCCGGCTGCGATCGAGGTAGGTTTCCAGCCCCGACTGAGCGCCACGCGCGCCGCGGCGGGCGGCGGCAAGCTGCGACACGAAGATGCCCGTTCCGATCAGCCCCACGCCCAGCCCGCCCAGCGTCACCGGGCGCCAACTCTGCAGGGCGGGTACGACGAACGCGAGGGCCGCGGCGATCAGCCAGCCGAGGAAGCCGACCGCGACGACGGGCCACACCTCGAGCAGCGCGGGCGGCAGCGGTGGCGCCTCGGGGCCCTGGCCGGGTTGGACTGACATCGCGATTAACGATAGCCCGGGCCGCGTAGCGGCGTGAGGACGAAACTCCACCATTTCGTGTCCCGAGCTTCCTGGGTTCCGTGTAACCTCGCGCCATGCCTGACAGCGACGCCCGGCTGGCCAGTGACTTGTCGCTGGCTGTCATGCGGCTGGCCCGCCAACTGAGGTTTCGCAACCCGTCGTCGCCGGTGTCGCTGTCCCAGCTGTCGGCCCTGGCGACGCTGGTCAACGAGGGCGCGATGACCCCCGGCGCGCTGGCGATTCGCGAGCGCGTCCGCCCCCCATCGATGACCCGGGTGATCGCCTCGCTGGCCGAGATGGGTCTCGTCGACCGAGCCCCGCACCCCGTCGACGGCCGGCAGGTGCTCGTCTCGGTGTCCGAGTCCGGAGCCGAGCTGGTCAAGGAGGCCCGTCGCGCTCGCCAGGAATGGCTGGCCAAGCGCCTCGCGACGCTGGGCAGCGACAAACGTGACATCCTGCGCAACGCGGCTGATCTGATGTTGGCCCTGGTCGACGAAAGCCCGTGAGCGACGGCCTGGATGTTCAGGACGTCAACGATCCCGAGGACCCGCGGCTCGACGATTTCCGCGACCTGAACAGCGTCGATCGTCGCCCCGATCTCCCCACCGGCAAAGGGCTGGTGATCGCCGAGGGCGTGCTGGTCGTGCAGCGCATGCTCGCGTCCCGGTTCAGCCCGCACGCCCTGCTGGGCACCGACCGCCGGCTGACCGAACTCAAGGCCGATCTGGTCGGGGCCGACGCGCCGTTCTACCGGGCGTCGGCCGACGTGATGGCGCGGGTGGTCGGCTTCCACCTCAATCGCGGCGTGCTGGCCGCCGCAAGGCGGGTTCCGGAGCCCAGCGTCGCGCAGGCGGTCGACGGCGCCCGTACCGTCGCGGTGCTCGAAGGCGTCAACGACCACGAGAACCTCGGCTCGATCTTTCGCAACGCGGCGGGGCTGGGTGTGGACGCCGTCGTGTTCGGCAGCGGCTGCGCCGACCCGCTCTACCGTCGCGCAGTCCGGGTGTCCATGGGTCACGCGTTGCTGGTTCCGTATGCGCGGGCAACCGACTGGCCCGCCGACCTCGCGCTGTTGCAGGAAAGCGGATTCCGGCTGCTGGCAATGACGCCGAGCCGCGAAGCGTGCGCGCTGCCGGAGGCGATGGCCGCGGCGCGTGACCATCGTGTCGCGGTGCTCGTTGGCGCCGAGGGCCCGGGGCTGACGGCCGCCACCCTGCGGCGAAGCGACGCGCGGGTGCGCATCCCGATGTCGCGCGGCACGGACTCGCTCAACGTCGCGACCGCGGCCGCTTTGGCGTTCTACGAACGGGTTAGGCTCGGGCCGTGAGCGACGGGTCTGTGCCCTGGGCAACGGGTTTGACGGTCTCCGGCTTCGTCGCCGCGGTGACCGGAGTCGGCATCGTGGTGCTCACCCTCGGGCTGATCCGGGTGCATCCGCTGTTGGCGGTCGGCCTCAACGTTGTGGCGGCGGGTGGGCTGGCGCCGACGCTGTGGGGCTGGCGGCGGACCTTGGTGCTGCGCTGGTTTGTGCTGGGTGCGGCCGTAGGCGTGGCCGGCGCGTGGCTGACGCTGCTCGCGATGACGGCGTCGGGCAGCGCCTAGCGGCGCCCGCCCGAGCGCACCCCGAGCAGTACATCCTCCCAGGCCGGAATGACCGGCTTGCCGCGCCTGGTGTGCACCGGCTGTTCTGGCGGCGCGGTGACCGCCGGCTTCGCCTCTCCTCCGGAAGCGGGCGGTGCCCCCGCGTCGAAGTCGAGGTGGGCCACCCGCGCGACCGGCCGCAACGGACGCTCGAAGTCCGGGTCGATGAGCTCACTGGCCGCATCGTCGATCGCCGTGACCGTTCCGCCGTGGGCACCGGGAGTGAAGCAGAAGTGCGCGATGTTGTCCGAACGGCCGACCTTCCAGGCAAGCTGCACCGTCCAGCGGCTGTCCTCGTTGCGCCAGGCGTCCCAGCTGAGTCTGTCGGGTTCCAGGCCGCGTGCCACCAATGCGGCGCTGACGGTCTCCAGCAGGGTCAGCACCGCGGGGCCGTCGGCGAGCATCGGGTGCGCGGCGGTTGCCAGCTCGGCGGCGCGCGCGCGTTCCAGCAACACCGGATGGGCAAACCTGCGGATCCGCACGATGTCGGAACCCGACGCCGCGGCCACCTGCTCGACGGACGCGCCAGCGCGGATCTTGGCTTGAATTTCTTTGGGGCTCAACATGTTAGTGACCTCGATGTCGAGCTGCGGTTGCTCCGGCAGTACCGGATCGCCGCGAAGGGCGGCCCGTAGCCGGTCGTCGGTCGCCAGCTTGAACTGTTCGGCGGGTTCCCCGCCCCCACAGATGACGTATTTGCCGTCGTGATCGAGCCCAACCACTTTGAGTTCCCGCATGACTTCTCCTCGCAGGCTCCGTGCCGGTCAGCGACGGACCCGTCAGGTGCGCACTCTAGTGCAGCTAACGCCGATAACCCGCTCTGACACGCTGGCGGCGTGCGGGCTGATGACGGTGCCCCCAGCGTGGCCGAGGGCGCCCCCAAGGCGGGCCATTGCGGCCCGCACCGCCGCCGCGCTAGAGCCGCTCGACCACCCAGTCGACGCATTGGGTGAGGGCGCTGACGTCATCGGGATCGACGGCGGGGAACATCGCGACCCGTAACTGGTTGCGGCCGAGTTTGCGGTACGGCTCGGTGTCGACGATGCCGTTGGCCCGCAGGGTCTTCGCGACGGCGGCGGCGTCGACGTCGTCGACGAAGTCGATCGTGCCCACCACCTGCGACCGCAACGCGGAATCGGCGACGAACGGCGTGGTGTAGGGCCGGTCCTGCGCCCAGGAGTAGAGCCGCTGCGACGAGTCCGCCGTGCGCTTGACCGCCCACTCCAGCCCGCCGTTGCCCAGCAGCCAGTCGAGCTGTTCGGCCATCAGCGCCAGGGTGCCGATCGCCGGGGTGTTGTACGTCTGGTTCTTCAGGCTGTTTTCCACGGCGATCGGCAGCGACAAGAAGTCGGGAACCCAGCGCCCGGACGCGGCGATCGACTTGACGCGGGCCAGCGCGGCAGGGCTCATGACGGCCAGCCACAGCCCGCCGTCGCTGGCAAAGTTCTTCTGGGGCGAGAAGTAGTACGCGTCCGCCTCGGTGATGTCCACCGGCAGTCCGCCGGCGCCGGAGGTCGCGTCGATGACGACCAGGGCGCCGTCCGAGCCGGCGGGGCGGTGGACCGGCACCGCGACCCCGGTCGAGGTCTCATTGTGTGCCCAAGCGATCACATCGACCGACGGGTCGGACTGCGGCTCGGGAGCGCTGCCGGCATCCGCCTTGATGACGACGGGATCGCCGACGAACGGGTTCTTGGTGACCGCGGAGGCGAACTTGGAGCTGAATTCGCCGTAGGACAGGTGCAGCGAGCGCTTGTCGATCAGCCCGAAAGCCGCGGCATCCCAGAACGCCGTCGCGCCGCCGTTGCCCAGAATTACCTCATAACCGTCCGGCACGGCGAACAGCTCGGTCACCCCCGACCGGACCCGGCCCACCAGGTCCTTGACGGGCGCTTGCCGGTGCGAGGTGCCAAACAACGCCGCCGCGGTGGTGGTCAACGCCGTCAATTGTTCGGGCCGCACCTTGGAGGGACCGCACCCGAAGCGGCCGTCGCGGGGTTTGATGGCGCTGGGAATTTCCAGGGGAGTGTCGAGCTGGTCAGCCATATCGACCAGCGTAGTGAGCGGTCCCGACACGGCGACGTCGCGGGCCGATTGTGCGTGGTTGCGCCGCCCTGATGGGGGCCTGGCTTACCGCCCGCGGTGCGTTACGCGATGTGAGTCGGGCCACACCTGATGCCTGACCACCGGTCAGCCCACAGCGCATTCGGCGGGTCTGGAAAATATCCGGTACCTCCGGTACTGTCTAGACATAGCACGTCCAAATGTAAACCTTGCTGGGGAGGCTCGGAATGGCCAGGACGCGAATGGTCCGGCGCTGGCGCCGCAATATGGAGGTGCGCGACGACGCCGAGTACGTCAACATGCTTGCCACACTGTCCGAAGGGTCGGTGCGGCGAAACTTTAATCCCTACACCGACATCGACTGGGAGGCACCGGAATTCGCTGTCACGGAAAATGATCCCCGGTGGATCCTGCCGCTGACGGACCCCCTGGGGCGGCATCCCTGGTATCAGGCGCAGCCCGAGGAACGCAGGATCAAGATCGGCATGTGGCGCCAGGCGAACGTCGCCAAGGTCGGATTGCACTTCGAGTCGATCCTGATCCGGGGCCTGATGAACTACACGTTCTGGGTGCCCAACGGGTCGCCGGAATACCGGTACTGCTTGCACGAATCGGTCGAAGAGTGCAACCACACCATGATGTTCCAGGAGATGGTCAACCGCGTGGGCGCCGACGTCCCGGGCATGCCGCGGATGCTGCGCTGGATCTCGCCGTTGGTTCCGCTGGTGGCCGGACCGTTGCCGGTGGCGTTCTTCATCGGGGTGCTGGCCGGCGAGGAGCCCATCGACCACACGCAGAAAAACGTGCTGCGCGAAGGGAAGTCGCTGCACCCGATCATGGAGCGGGTGATGGCGATCCACGTGGCCGAGGAGGCCCGGCACATCTCGTTCGCACACGAGTTCCTGCGCCGGCGGTTGCCGGAATTGACCGAGCGGCAGCGGTTCTGGACGGCGCTGTACTTCCCGGTGACCATGAAGATGTTGTGCCGCGCCATCGTGGTGCCGCCCAAGGCGTTCTGGCGGGAGTTCGACATCCCGCGCGAGGTCAAGAAGGAACTGTTCTTCCGGTCGCCGGAGTCGCGAAAGTGGTTGAGCGACATGTTCGCTGACGTCCGGATGCTCGCCTGCGACACCGGGTTGATGGAAACCCGCTCCGCGCGGCTGATGTGGCGGCTCTGCAAGATCAACGGCAAGCCGTCGCGCTACCGCAGCGAACCGCAGCGCCAGCATCTGGCGGCGGTGCCGGCCGCCTAGGACTGTACGGGTTCGGTCTTTATGCCGCACGTAATTACCCAGTCGTGCTGCAACGACGGGTCCTGTGTGTTCGCGTGTCCGGTGAATTGCATTCACCCGACACCGGACGAGCCGGGCTTCGCGACATCGGAGATGCTGTATATCGATCCGGTGGCCTGCGTGGATTGCGGTGCCTGCGTGAGCGCTTGCCCGGTCGGCGCCATCGCGCCGGACACCCGGCTGGAGCCCAAACAGCTGCCCTTCGTCGAGATCAATGCGTCGTTCTATCCGGAGCGGCCCCCGGGTGTGAAGCTGCCGCCCACATCGAAGCTGGCACCGGTGATTCCGGCCGCCGAGGTGCGCGCCCACCGCCCGCCGCTGACCGTGGCCATCGTGGGGTCCGGGCCGGCGGCGATGTATGCCGCCGACGAGCTGCTCACCCAACACGGGGTGCGGGTCAACGTCTTTGAGAAGCTGCCGACGCCCTACGGGTTGGTGCGCGCCGGGGTGGCGCCCGATCACCAGAGCACCAAGCGGGTCACCCGGCTCTTCGACCGGGTAGCCGGCCATCGCCGGTTCCGGTTTTTCCTCAACGTCGAGATCGGCAAGCATCTGAGCCACGCCGAGCTGTTGGACCACCATCACGGCGTCCTGTACGCGGTGGGTGCGCCCGATGATCGCCGGCTCGACATCGACGGGGTGGGTCTGCCCGGCACCGGAACCGCCACCGAGCTGGTCGCGTGGATCAACGGGCACCCCGACTTCGCTGACCTGCCAGTCGATCTCGGCCACGAGCGGGTGGTGATCATCGGCAACGGCAATGTCGCCCTCGACGTGGCCCGGGTGCTCACCGCGGACCCTGACGACCTGGCCCGCACGGACATCTCAGACCATGCATTGGAAGCGCTCCGCTGCTCGGCGGTGCGCGAAGTGGTGATCGCGGCCCGGCGCGGCCCCGCTGATTCGGCCTTCACCTTGCCCGAATTGATCGGGCTCACCGGCGCATCCGAGGTCGTGCTCGACGCGGGCGACCACCAACGCGTGGCCGCCGACCTCGCGACCGTTTCCGACACGCTGACCCGGAACAAGCTGGAGATCTTGAGCAAGCTCGGCGACGGTTCGGCACCGCTTGGCGGGCGCCCACGCATCCGGCTGGCCTATCAACTCACGCCCAAACGCGTGCTGGGTCCGCAGCGTGCCACCGGCGTGGAGTTCTCGGTCACCGGCACCGACGAGCCGCGCCGCCTCGAGGCGGGGCTCGTGCTGACGTCGATTGGCTACCGCGGCAAGGCGATTCGCGGCCTTCCGTTTGACGAGTCGGCGGCCGTCGTGCCGAACGACGGCGGTCGCGTCGTCGACCCCTCCGGCCGGCCGGTGTTCGGCGCCTACGTCGCGGGCTGGATCAAGCGCGGACCGACGGGATTCATCGGGACCAACAAGTCCTGCTCTTTCCAAACCGTCCAGGCCCTGGTGGCCGATTTCAATGCCGGCAGGTTGACCGACCCCGTGGCCAAGCCGGAGGCGCTGACCAAGCTCGTGCGCGAGCGGCAGCCCGACGCCGTCGACTCCGCGGGGTGGCGTGCGATCGACGCCGCGGAGATCGCGCGCGGCGGCCAGGACGGGCGGCCGCGCAGCAAGTTCACCGGCGTCGGCGAGATGCTCGCGGCCGCGGGTGGCCCACCGGCGCCGCCGCTGCGACGCCGGTGGGCGGCCCGGCTGCGTGACCTGGCCTAGTTGGTTGCCTGCCCGGACATGGCCGCGGCGATCTCGTCCATGCTGACTTCGCGCACCGGCTGTCCCAGCGACCAGTGGTGGCCGAACGGGTCGGCGACCACGCCGTAGCGGTCTCCCCAGAACTGGTCCTGCAACGGGGCGACCACGGTGGCCCCCGCGTCCAGCGCCTGCTGGAACTTGGTGTCGACGTCGGTGACCGTCAGGTGGATGGTGACCGGAGTTCCGCCCAGCGACTTCGGCGTCATCGACTTGCCGCCACATGTTTCCGGGAAGTCGTCGTTGAGCATCACCGTGAAGCCGTTGATGCGCAGGGCGGCGTGGACCAGCCTGCCGTCGGGACCGGGCACTCGCCCCAGCTCGACGGCACCAAAAGCCTTCACGTAGAAGTCGATCGCCGCGGCGGCGTCGTCAACCACGAGGTGCGGGGACAGTGCGGGTTCGATGTTGATGGCCATAGGGTTCTCCTCGTTGTCGGGTTGGTCTACCCCCATATTGACTCCGCGCGGCGGGAAATCTCATCGCGAGGGTGCGCAGTTGTACGCCCGCGCGCGGCGTGTCGTGTGCAAACACGCACGCTCGCGGCAGACGGCAGACGGCAGGCGGCAGGCGGGAGGCGGGGTCAGGCGTTGGTGAGGATCCGGTCCCAGCCCTCGACGGATTCCGGGCTGCGCGGGCCCGGTCCCACGTAGATGGCCGACGGGCGGACCAGCTTGCCGAGGCGCTTCTGTTCGAGGATGTGGGCGCACCACCCCGCGGTGCGCCCACAGGTGAACATCGCCGGCATCATGTTCGCCGGCACCCGGGCGAAGTCGAGGATGACCGCGGCCCAGAACTCGACGTTGGTCTCGATGGCCCGGTCCGGGCGCCGCTCCCGCAGCTCGGCCAGCGCCGCCTGCTCGACCGCCACCGCGACCTCGTGGCGCGGCGCGCCCAGCCGCTCGGCGGCCGCCCGCAGCACCCGCGCCCGCGGGTCCTCCGCGCGGTACACGCGGTGCCCGAATCCCATCAGCTTGTCGCCGCGGTCCAGGATCGACTTGACCAGGCCGCGGGCGTCGCCGGTGCGCTCGACCTCTTCGAGCATCGGCAGCACCCGGGCCGGCGCCCCGCCGTGCAGCGGGCCGCTCATCGCCCCGATCGCGCCCGACAGGGCGGCGGCCACATCCGCGCCGGTCGAAGCGATCACCCGCGCGGTGAACGTCGACGCATTCATGCCGTGCTCGGCGGCCGACACCCAGTAGGCGTCGATGGCCTCGACGTGCCTGGGGTCCGGCTCGCCCTGCCAACGGGTCATGAATCGCGCTGTAACCGTGGGGCATTCGTCGATGACGCGCTGCGGGACGGCCGGCTGGTAGATGCCGCGTGCGGACTGCGCGACGTAGGACAGGGCCATCACCGACGCCCGGGCCAGCTGATCACGGGCGGTGGCGTCGTCGGTGTCGAGCAGGGGCCTGTACCCCCAGATGGGCGCCAGCATCGCCAGGCCCGCCTGCACGTCGACGCGCACGTCGCCGGTGTGGATCGGCAGTGGGAACGGCTCGGCGGGTGGCAGCCCGTGGCCGAACTTGCCGTCGACCAGCAGCGCCCACACGTCGCCGAACGTGACCTGCTGGTTCACCAGGTCCTGGATGTCGACGCCGCGGTAGCGCAGCGCACCGCCGTCTTTATCCGGTTCGGCAATTTCGGTGGTGAAGGCCACCACGCCTTCCAGGCCGGGGACGAAGTTTTCGGGGACCACAGTCATGGGAAAATTCTTGCACCCCGCCCTCCGGCCGACGCTACCGGCCGGTAGCAAGCGCCGGTAGCGTGGGCGCAATGGCGGGACCGGGCAAAGAGCACCTGCAGGCTATGCGCGTGGAATACGGGTCCATCGAGAAGGATGGCAGCCCCGATCTCGACGTGGACTGGTTGGCCAATGGTTGGCTTGCGTTGTTCCGCAAGTGGATTGACGACGCCGAATGCGCCGGGGTGGCCGAGCCCAACGCCATGGTGCTGGCCACCGTCGCGGACGGGCGGCCGGTCAGCCGGTCGGTGTTGTGTAAGAGCGCGGACGAGACCGGAATCACTTTTTTCACCAACTATGACTCGGCCAAGGGTGTCGAGTTGGCGGCGACGCCGTACGCGTCGGCGACCTTCCCGTGGTACCAGCTGGGACGGCAGGTCCACATCCGCGGCCCGGTGAGCAAGGTCGATCCGGAGGTCACGCGGGACTACTGGTCGAAGCGGCCGCGCGGCTCGCAGCTGGGTGCGTGGGCGTCGCACCAGTCGCGGCCGATCGCGTCGCGCGCGGCGCTGCTGGACCAATTGGCGGAGGTGACCGCGCGCTTCGCCGACTATGAGCGCGTCCCGGTGCCGCCGGGCTGGGGCGGCTACCTCATCGCGCCCGAGGAGGTCGAATTCTGGCAGGGGCGGGAAAACCGGGTGCACAACCGGATTCGGATCGTCGGCGATCGGGTCGAACGCCTGCAGCCGTGAGCCCCCGTCCGTAAGGACGCGCGCCATGCTGTGGCGAGTGAGGGCCGATCCGTAGCGAGGGCTGCCGGCAACAGGCTTCCGCGAGCCCCAACACCACGAGATAAGGCGGGGTTTACCCGGCGGAAAGCCGCAAGTTCGGGCGACCTGACCCCGGGCAGGCGCGTCGTCGCGATAACGACTACCTTCAGCTATACGCACCTAGCCATATCAGCCAGAGCGCAAAGGGGTTCTCGTGGCCGACACCGACGACACCGCAACTCTGAAGTACCCGGGGGGTGAGATTGACCTGCAGATCGTCCGCGCCACCGAAGGAAATGACGGGATAGCCCTCGGCTCGCTGTTGGCCAAGACCGGGTACACCACGTTCGACGTTGGCTACGGCAACACCGCATCCACCAAGAGCTCCATCACCTACATCGACGGCGATGCCGGCATTCTGCGCTACCGCGGCTATCCGATCGAGCAGCTCGCCGAGAAATCGACCTTCCTCGAGGTCAGCTACCTGCTGATCTATGGCGAGCTGCCCGACGCCGACCAGTTGGCCGAGTTCACCGACCGGATCCAGCGGCACACGATGTTGCACGAGGACCTCAAGCGGTTCTTCGACGGCTTTCCCCGCAACGCGCACCCGATGCCGGTGTTGTCCAGCGTGGTCAACGCCCTGTCGGCGTACTACCAGGACGCGCTGGACCCGATGGACAGCGGCCAGGTGGACCTGTCGACCATTCGGCTGCTGGCCAAGCTGCCCACCATCGCCGCCTATGCGTACAAGAAGTCGGTCGGCCAGCCGTTCCTGTACCCGGACAACTCGTTGACGCTGGTGGAGAACTTCCTGCGGATGACCTTCGGGTTCCCGGCCGAGCCGTATGAGGCCGACCCCGAGATCGTGCGGGCCCTGGACATGTTGTTCATCCTGCACGCCGACCACGAGCAGAACTGCTCGACGTCGACGGTTCGGCTGGTGGGCTCGTCGCGGGCCAACCTGTTCACCTCCATCTCCGGCGGCATCAACGCGCTGTGGGGCCCGCTGCACGGCGGCGCCAACCAGGCGGTGCTCGAGATGCTCGAGAGCATCCGCGATAGCGGCGACGACGTCGGGGAATTCGTCCGGAAGGTGAAGAACCGCGAGGCCGGCGTCAAGCTGATGGGCTTCGGCCATCGGGTCTACAAGAACTACGACCCCCGGGCCCGGATCGTCAAGGAACAGGCCGACAAGATCCTCGCCAAGCTCGGCGGCGACGACCACCTGTTGAGCATCGCCAAGGATCTCGAAGAGGCGGCGCTGACCGACGACTACTTCATCGAGCGCAAGCTCTACCCCAACGTCGACTTCTACACCGGCCTGATCTACCGGGCCCTCGGATTCCCGACCCGCATGTTCACCGTGCTCTTCGCGTTGGGCCGGCTGCCCGGCTGGATCGCGCACTGGCGTGAGATGCACGACGAGGGCGACAGCAAGATCGGGCGGCCCCGCCAGATCTACACCGGCTACACCGAACGCGATTACGTCACCATCGACGCGCGCTAGCGCGCCCGGGAGTTCGTCGGGGCGCTGTTCGCTGCGGGCGCGTCGAGACTGCGGTGGTTGCGGCGCTCGAGCCTCAAAGCTAGCCGTGAGCGCAGACTCGATGCCACCAGCGCAGACTCGGCGGCGTTGAACGCCGTCGGGTCCTGGGCGTCTGCGGATCAGGGCGAAATGGGCTGGTGTGCTGCGTCATTGAGAGAATGTGGACCGCCGGACGTGTCGTGGTGGTCACATGTGTCACTCGTGTCTCGGCTTCGGAGGCACATGCTTCTTTGTCCACCTAACAGCGACAAGTGCGGTGGGCTGTCGCGCGTAGGTGGGCACGTCGGTGTATGCCGGCCAGCCAGTGACCGATGTGACACCTGGGGATTGGCGCGCGATCTTGGGCTCACCGCGCCCCGGCCGGGGCGCCGAGACTGCGGTGGGAGCGGCACTCGAGGCGAAAATCTAGCCGTGGACGCAGGCTCGATGCCACCAGCGCAGACTCGGCGCCAGTGGCATCTGGTAGCAGCCCCCGACGAACGTACGGACCAGACCACCAGTTACACCGACGCGAGGACGGCCATCGCGGCGTTGTGACCGCCGATGCCCGACACCGCCCCGCCGCGGCGGGCACCGGAGCCACACAACATGATTCGATCGTGGGCAGTGGCGACCCCCCATTGCCGCGCCGGGGTGTCCAGTGGGTCGTCGTCGTTGGCGAACGGCCACGACAGCCCGCCGTGGAAGATGTTGCCCGCGGTCATCCCCAATGCGTGGTCCAGATCGGCAGTAGTCGTCGTCTCGAGGCACGGCCGGCCGTGCGCGTCGCGCATCAACACGTCCTGAATCGGTTCGGCCAGAACGGAATTCAGCGACGCCAGCACCGAATCGGTCAGCCGGTCGCGCACGGTGTCGGGGTCGGCGCCGTCGAACAGCGAGTGCGGCGTGTGCAGGCCGAACACCGTCATCGTGTGAGCGCCCGAGTCGCGCAGCCCGTCCGACAGGATGCTCGGGTCGGTCAGCGAATGGCAGTAGGCTTCGCACGGCAATGGGTTCGGCAGCTGCCCGCCGGCCGCCCTCGAATGCGCCGTGCCCAGTTGGGTCCAGGTCTCGTTGACGTGGAACGTCCCCGCGAATGCCTGTTCGGGTGTGACGACGTCGTCGCGCAATCGCGGCAGCCGCCGCAACACCATGTTCACCTTGACCTGCGCGCCCTGGTCCAGTGGCGCCGGTCGTTCGCCGAGCAGGCCGGACAGGACCGCGGGTGTGACGCCGGCCAGGACGAACCGGCCCCGGATCAGGTGCTCGTCGCCGCCGCTGCGGTAGCGCACCAGGCCGTCCGGTTCGACACCGAAAACGTCTGCGCCGGTGATTATTTCGGCGCCGTGGCCGACGGCCGCCGTCGCCAGGGCGGCGGTCACCGAGCCCATCCCGCCGACGGGCACGTCCCAGTCCCCGGTGCCCCCGCCGAGCACGTGATAGAGGAAGCAGACGTTCTGCCGCAGCGACGGGTCGTCGAGGCCGGCGAAGGTGCCGATCAGCGCGTCGGTCGCGATCACGCCGCGCACCAGGTCGTTATCCACCGCGCCGGCGATGGCGTGCCCGATCGGCTCGTCGATCATGGCCCGCCATGCGGCCGCCGCGCCGGGATCGCCGGCCTCGACGACGTGCCGGCGGGCCTGTTCGCGGGTGCGCAACGGCTCGAGCAGCGTCGGCCAGAGTCGTTCGGTCACCAGCCGGCAGCGCCGGTAGAACGCGGCGAAGCCGCGCTCGTCTTGGGCGGCGCCGATCGCGGCGAAGGTGTCACCGGGCGCCCCGATGAGTAGCCCACCGCGGCCGCCGGTGGCGGGGTCGGGCGTGTACGACGAATATCGCCGCCTGGCCAGCCGCACCGCGGCGCCCAGGTCGTCGACGATGCGCGACGGCAGCAGGCTGACCAGGTACGAGTAGCGCGACACCCGCACCCCGACGCCGTCGAAGGCCTGCGCCGAAACGGCGGCCCCGCCGACGTGTCCCAGCCGCTCCAGCAACCGCACCCTCAGGCCCGCCCGGGCCAGGTAGCCGGCCGCGACCAGCCCGTTGTGGCCCCCGCCGATGACTATGGCGTCTATGGCGTCGACTTCCGTCGTGCGTTCGCTCAGTTCAGGTAGCCCTCGACCTGGTCGGGCGGACGGACCTCCGCCTCGCGCGGGTCGCCGCCGGTTTCGCGCAGTGCCCGGCGCTGCCGGAGCAGGTCCCAGCATTGGTCGAGTTCGACCTCCACCCGGCGCAGGCGATCGTGTTCCTCGGAAACGGTGACGTCGCGGTGCTGCAGCCGCTCTCGCAGGGTTTTCTCCTCGGCGACCAGCTCGCGGATGTACGCCAGGGTTTCATTGTCGGTCGGTTTTCTGCCGTTGCCCATCGCTCCAGTGTGCCCGAGTTGCGAGGTGTCGCGGCGTCGACTCGGTAGGCTGCATATCGCCTGCAGGACCGACAAGTCCCGGGAGACGACATGAGGGGAGGGCAGCAGTGGGGATAGGCGCGGGTTTGCGGCAAGCGGCCGCAAGCACCAATTCCGGGCGGGCTCCGGGGTTTCACCGGAGGTCGCCTGGCCTGCTCTGGCTGATTGCCCTGGTGGTTATCCCGTTGTTGATAGCGGCAATAGGCTACGGCGCCTTCGATCGATCCCGGCCCGCGGCCGG
Organism: Mycobacterium heidelbergense; assembly: GCF_010730745.1. Classification (NCBI taxonomy): domain Bacteria; kingdom Bacillati; phylum Actinomycetota; class Actinomycetes; order Mycobacteriales; family Mycobacteriaceae; genus Mycobacterium; species Mycobacterium heidelbergense. The sequence goes on from NZ_AP022615.1 coordinate 3,011,443, forward strand.
GCTACCGGCACCGGCGTCGTCGAGCAGCTCCGGCACCCCCAAGCTGTCGTTGGCGCCGCTGTCAATCACCCGCAACGGCAACGGCTTTACGCTTAGCGGCGATTTTCCCGACGACTCCGCCAAAGCGGCGTTGATGAAGGCGCTCAACGGCTCACTGCCGCCGGGCGTCAACATCGTCGACCAAATCCATATCAACCCCAGCGTCGACGCGCTCGATTTCTCGAAGGCCGCACCGATTTTCAAGGACAGCGCCTCGATTCCCGACTTCAGTCTCACCGTCAACGGAGACACCATCACCCTGGCGGGCACCGCCGCATCGCAAGACCAGAAGAACACCGTCGAACAGGAGGCGACACACACCTGGTCAAATCTGAATGTCGTTGACAAGCTTGTGGTTAACGGGCCCGTGCCGCCACCGCCGCCACCGCCGCCGGCTCCTCCCGGCCCGCCGGCACCGCCCAATCCTGGGCCGTGCGCTGACCTACAGTCGGTCATCAATACCGTGACGGGCGGGCCGATTACGTTCGGGAACGACGGGTTCAGCTTGACCCCCGCCGACGAGCAGATTCTGACCCAGGTGGCCGACAAGCTCAAGGCATGTCCGAGCGCGCACGCGGCCATCAACGGCTACACCGATAATTCCGGCACCGAGGCCATCAACATTCCGCTGAGTAACCAGCGAGCCCAAACGGTCGCCGACTTCCTTGTCGCCCATGGCGTGGCCGGCGCTCAGCTGGTGGTCAAGGGTCTCGGTTCGGTCAACCCGGTCGCACCCAACGACACGGTCGAGGGCCGCGCCAAGAATCGCCGCGTCGAAATCGTTGTGAGCTAAGGAGACCCAGCATGGATTTCGTGATCCAGTGGTTGTGGTACCTGCTCGCTTTCGTGGCGGGCTCGGCCGTTGCCCGGGTGATCGCCAATATTTTGAACAAGCGCGCCGGTACTGAAGCGGTCCCCGCCGATTCGAGCGGGGCCGGGACGGGTGGGCAGCGATGAGCCACGTGCACTGGTGGCTTTTCGTCCTGTCCTTTGCGACGGGCCTGGTGTTGACGCTCGCGCTGACCGTCCGCCCCGTCAAACGCCGAGTGCCGGTGGGGGCGCCGGCGAATGAGCCAGACACGGAGCCAGACACCGAGTCGGAGCTCCCGACGACAAAGATTCCGGTCGGGCAGGAGTTCCCGACCACGAGGATTCCGGTTGGGCAAGAACTCCCCACCACCAGGATTCCGGTCGCGCAAGAGTCGCCGGCGACCAAGCCCCCGTTCGCCAAGAGGTTCCTGCCTAAGAAGGCTCCGAGCGCCAAAGGGGCGGCGACGAAAGCGATTTCGTTCGTCAAGAGGTTGCTGCCAGAGGGGGATTCGGCCGCCGAGGAGTCGCCCACCACGAAGATCCGGGTCGCGAAGAAGGCGCCGCCAAGGAAGGCTCGCCCGGTCGCGAAAAGGGTGCCGCCGGGGAAGGTTCCTGCCAAGGCGGCGCCGCGGAAGAAAGCTCCAGCCGCCAAGGCGGTGCCGGCGAAGAGGCGCCCGGTCCCCACGGAATCGCCGACGACGAAGATTCCGGTCGCCCCCGAGTCGCCGACCACGAAGATCCCCGTGCTGCCCTATGCGCCCTACGGCCCGGGTTCCGCTCGCGCCACCCCCGATGGCGGCGGACCGGCGGGATGGCTGGTGAAGGGCCGCTCGGATACCCGGCTTTACTACACCCCCGACGATCCGGCATACGACCCGACCGTCGCGCAGGTCTGGTTCAAGGACGAGGAATCCGCCGTGCGGGCCTGCTTCACGCCGTGGCGCAAGAGCTCGCGAAAGTGACCGCCCGGCGCTAACGGGGCGCCGGGATGCGCAGCAACAGCCGCGCGCCGCCCAGCGGGCTGTCCTCCAGCGACGCCGTCCCGCCGTGCAGCTGCGCCTGCTGGGCCACCAATGCCAGCCCCAGGCCAGACCCCGAATGCGAGGCCGTCGACCCGCGGGAGAACCGCTCGAACACCACGTGGCGCTCGGCTTCGGGAACGCCGCTGCCGTTGTCGTCGACGGCTATCTCCACGCCGGCTCGCGAGCTGACCGCCGAGAGCTGGACGCGGGTGGCGCCGCCGTGTTTGACGGCGTTGGCGATCGCGTTGTCGACGGCCAGGCGCAACCCGGCCGGCAATCCCACGATGATGCAGGTCGGCGACGGCACCAGCGAGACGTCGAGGTCGGCATAGATCCGCATCGCATCGTGCGCCGCGCGGTCCAGCAGCTCGGTGATGTCGACCGGCACATGGTCGTCCGAGGTCGACAGCTCGCCCTGGGCCAACCGCTCCAGGGCGCTGAGGGTGGCCTCGATCCGCGACTGGGTGCGGATGACGTCGCCCAGCACCTCTTTGCGTTGGTCGTCCGGCAGGTCCAGCGTGGACAGCACCTCGAGGTTGGTGCGCATCGCGGTCAGCGGGGTGCGCAGCTCGTGGGAAGACACCGCCGCGAAGTCGCGGGCCGAGGCGAGCGCCTCTTTGGTCCGGTTCTGCTCGTTCCAGATGCGCTGCAGCATGCCCCTCATCGCCTCGGCGATCTCGACGGCCTCGCTGGCGCCGTGCACCTCCACCCGCGGCGCCTCGTCTCCGGCGTCGATCAATCGGGTCTGCTGAGCGAGCTGTTTGAACGGCCGCACCGCGAACGCGGCCAGCAGCCAGGCGAACACGGACGCCGCGCCGATGGCGAATCCACAGATCAGCAACACCCTGCGGTGCAGGTTGTTGGTCTCGGCGATGGTGGCGTCGTACGTCGCGCCGACGGCGAGCGACGTCGGGACCGGCCCCGGAATCTCTACCGTCCGCACCCGGTAGCGCACCCCGCGCACATAGGTGTCGGCGTAGTCGGCGTTCAGCTGGGGCAGCGTGACATCGGAATTCGACTTGACCAGGTTGCCGCGGCGGACCGTGATGATGGCGTCCTGGTCATTGGGCGAACGCGGGATCTCGTCCAGGCCGCGCGGGACGAAGGGCAGCGCGAAACCCGCGGCCTCGTCGAGGCGGCGGTCCAGCCGCTCCTTGCGATCGTTGGTGATTCCGACCCAGACGACGGTGCCGACGATGAGCACCGGGATCGCGGCGCCGATGGCCGTCGCGACCACCACCCGGGTCCGCAACGAGGGCGTACGGGCGAAGATCCGCGACAGGATATTCATGGCCCCTTCATCCGGTCACTGCATGCGCAGCACGAACCCGACTCCGCGGACGGTGTGCAGCAGCCGGGGACCGCCGTTGGCCTCCAGCTTGCGGCGCAGGTACCCGATGAACACGTCGACGACGTTGGTGTCGGCGGCGAAGTCATACCCCCATACCAGCTCCAGCAGCTGGGCGCGGGACAGCACCGCGGTCTTGTGCTCGGCCAGCACGGCCAGCAGGTCGAATTCGCGCTTGGTCAGGTCGACGTCGACGCCGTTGACCCGGGCCCGGCGGCCGGGGATGTCCACTTCCAGCGGGCCCACCGTGATGGTTTCCGAGGACGACGTCGCGGTGGCGCCGCGGCGGCGCAACAGCGCCTTCACCCGCGCGACCAGCTCGGCCAGCACGAACGGCTTGACCAGGTAGTCGTCGGCGCCGGCCTCCAGGCCCGCCACCCGGTCGTCGACCGAGCTGCGTGCCGACAGCACACAGACCGGGACGTCGTTGTCCATGGCTCTCAGCGCGGTGACGACGCTGACGCCGTCCAGCACGGGCATGTTGATGTCGAGCACGATCGCATCCGGCCGCGTCTCGGTGGCGCTGCGCAACGCCTCGGCGCCGTCGACCGCCGTCGACACCTCGAAACCCGACAAGCGCAGGCCGCGTTCCAGCGAGGCGAGCACGTCGGAGTCGTCGTCAACGACCAAGACCCGAGGTGGAGTCGCACCAGTGTCCATGCCGCCCATTTTGCCGGATTGTGGCCCCCGGCGGTGGGAGGTCACCCGCCGGGTCGCCGAGACCGGTTAAGCGTCGCGGGGCAACCCGATGCGCCGGTAGCGCCGCAAGCGCGCGGCCATCCGCTCGGGAGCCGGCATCTCGCGCAGCGCGTGCACCTCGGCGGCTATCGCACGCGACAGGCGTCGGGAGAACTCGACCGGCTCGTCGGCGGCGTCGGGATGCTCCGGTACGACGGCATCGACGATTCCGGACGCGAGCAGGTCGGCCGACCGAATGCCTTGGGCTGCAGCGAGTTCGGGGGCGTGCGACGTGTCGCGGAACACGATCGCGCTGGCGCCCTCCGGGGGCAGCGGCGCCAGCCAGCCGTGCAGCGCGGCCAGCACCCGGTCGGCCGGGACCATCGCCAGCGCCGGTCCGCCGCTGCCCTGGCCCAGCAGGACCGACACCGTCGGCGTGTCCAGCGTCACGAGCTCGGCCAGGCACTGGGCGATCTGGCCGGCCAGCCCGCCCTCCTCGGCTTCGGCCGACAGCGCGGGGCCGGCGGCGTCGATGAGCAGCACCAGCGGCAGGCGCAGCTCGGCGGCCAGCGCCATGCCGCGCCGCGCCTCGCGCAGGGAGGCGGGCCCGACGAGCCCTCCCGCGACCCGCTGCTGACCGAGGACCACCGCGGGCTGGCCGTCGAAGCGGGCCAACGCCAGCAGCGTGGTCGCCGCCTCCCCGCCACCGGCGCCGGACAACAACACCCGGTCGGTGGCGCCGTGTCGCAACAGGTGTCCGACACCGGGCCGGTCCGGACGCCGGGACGCCAGCACCGAGTCCCACGCCGGCACGTCGGGTATCGGTTTGGCCGGCCGCCGCGCGGTCAGCGGCTCGGGAGGGTCGGCGATCACCCTCAGCGCGCGATCCAGCGTCGCCCGCAGCTCGTCGAGGGCAACGACGCCGTCGATCACCCCGTGCCGCTGCAAATTCTCCGCGGTTTGGATGCCGGCCGGGAACGGTTCGCCGTAGAGCAGCTGGTACACCCGGGGCCCGAGGAACCCGATCAGGGCGCCGGGTTCGGCGACGGTGACATGGCCCAGCGAACCCCACGACGCGAACACCCCGCCGGTGGTCGGATTGCGCAAATAGACCAGGTAGGGCAGGTGCGCGCGTTTGTGCAGCCTGACCGCCGCGGCGATCTTCACCATCTGCAGAAACGCGACCGTGCCCTCCTGCATGCGGGTGCCGCCGGAGCTCGGCGAGGCCAGCAGCGGCAGCCGCTCGGCGGTCGCCCGCTCCACGGCGGCGGTGATCCGTTCGGCCGCGGCCACCCCGATCGAGCCGCCGAGGAAGCCGAACTCGCAGACCACCACCGCCACCCGCCGGCCGGCGATGCGCCCCTCGCCGGTCAGCACCGCTTCGTCCCGGCCGGTGGCGGCTCGGGCGTCGGCCAGCTCTCGCGCGTAGGACTCGGACACCGGCAGTGTCAGCGGGTCGCGGTCCCAGCTGACGAAGGAGCCCTCGTCGAGCGCCGCGCCCCGCAGCTGCGCGGTCGTGATACGAGTCACCCGACGAGGCTATATAGGCTGGGTTTCATGATCGGTGTCACCCAGGCCGAAGCCGTTGTGACCATTGAGCTACAGCGCCCCGAGCGCCGCAATGCCTTGAATTCCCAGCTCGTCGACGAGCTGCGCGAGGCCATACAGAAGGCCGGCGACGACGGATCGACCCGCGTGATCGTGCTGACCGGCCAAGGTACCGCGTTCTGCGCCGGCGCGGACCTCAGCGGAGACGCGTTCGCCGCCGACTACCCCGACCGGCTCATCGAGCTGCACAAGGTGTTGGACGGGGTCCCCATTCCGGTCATCGGGGCCATCAACGGCCCGGCCATCGGCGCCGGTCTGCAGCTGGCCATGCAATGTGACCTTCGGGTCGCCGCGGCCGACGCGTTCTTCCAGTTCCCCACGTCGAAATATGGTCTTGCCCTTGACAATTGGAGTATCCGCCGACTGTCTTCGCTGGTGGGTCACGGACGGGCCCGCGCCATGCTGCTGGCCGCGGAGAAGCTCACCGCCGAGGTGGCGCTGCAAACCGGGATGGCCAACCGCATCGGAACGCTGGCCGACGCGCAGGCCTGGGCCGCCGAGGTCGCCGGCCTGGCGCCGCTGGCGATCCGGCACGCCAAGCGGGTGCTCAACGACGACGGCGCCATCGAGGAGGCCGGGCCGGTGCACAAGGAGCTCTTCGATAAGGCCTGGTCCAGCCAGGACGTCATCGAGGCGCAGGTCGCCCGCATAGAGAAGCGGCCACCCAGGTTCCGGGGGGCCTGACCGGCATGCTCCGGGGGGCGCTGCGACTGGCCGCCGGCACGGCCTGGCTGGCGGCGGTGAGCTGGTTGTTGCGCGCGCTACACGGCGCGCCGGCCGCCCTGGGTGCCTCCCCCGCGTCGATCCGGGCGGTGACGGAGCGCTCGCCACACCATTCCGACGGCAAGTTCGTCAACCTCGACCCCGCCTCGATCTACCGGATGGATCGCGAGCAATTGCGGCTCATCGCGTGGGAACTCGTGGGTGGACGCGGCGGGAGCCGGCCGTCGGCGCCAATCCCGTTGGCGGCGCCGGAAATCGCCGACGGTGATCCCGACCGCCTGGCCGTCAGCTGGTTCGGCCACTCGACGGCGCTGCTGGAAATCGACGGCTACCGCGTGCTCACCGACCCCGTGTGGAGCGACCGATGCTCGCCGTCGGACATCGTGGGACCGCAACGGCTGCATCCGCCGCCGGTGCAACTGGAAGGCCTGCCCGCCGTGGATGCGGTGGTGATCAGCCATGACCATTACGACCACCTCGATATCGACACCGTCATCGCGCTGGCCCGCACCCAGCGGGCCCCGTTCGTCGTGCCGCTGGGAGTCGGTGCCCACCTGCGGGCGTGGGGAATACCCGAGGATCGCATCGTCGAACTCGACTGGCACCAGGCCACCAGGCTCGGCGAGCTCACCGTGGTCTGCGTGCCGGCGCGGCACTTTTCGGGCCGCTTCTTCGATCGCAACAACACGCTCTGGGCGTCCTGGGTCTTTCGTGGTCCCAGCCATCGCGCTTACTTCGGCGGCGACACCGGCTACACCAAGAGCTTCACGCAGATCGGCGCCGACCACGGGCCGTTCGACCTGACCCTGCTGCCCATCGGGGCCTACAACACGGCATGGCCCGACGTCCACATGAATCCCGAGGAGGCGGTTCGGGCGCATCTTGACGTCACCGATCCCGGGTCGGGACTGCTGGTGCCGGTCCACTGGGGCACGTTCCGGTTGGCCCCCCACCCGTGGGCCGAGCCGGTCGAGCGCCTGCTCGCGGCCGCCACGCCTGCTCAGGTCGATGTGGCGGTGCCCGCGCCCGGTCAACGCATCGATCCCGGCGCGCCGCGCGGATTCAACCCGTGGTGGCGGCTCTGATTTCCGCTGGCCGGATGCCCCGCCACGTTACAGTTCCGCCATGACCAAACGCGCGGCGACGGCCGCTGTCGCGGTGGCCCTGCTCGCGTTGACGGGATGTGGGCCCGTGGCCGGCCCGTCGTCCGGGCTATCTGACGCACCGCCGAACGAGTTCTCCGGCCTGGAGATCCCCGCCGGCCGCATCGACGAGGCCATAGCCAAGGTCGACGGCCTCGTCGGTGACCTGATGAAAAGCACCGGCATCCCGGGGATGGCGGTGGCGATTGTCCACGGCGGAAAGACGGTGTATGCCAAGGGCTTCGGTGTCAGGGACGCAACCAAGGGCGGCGCACAGGACAACAAGGTCGACGCCGACACCGTCTTCCAGTTGGCCTCGGTGTCGAAATCGATCGGCGCGACGGTGGTGGCGCACGAGGTCAGCGACAACGTCATCGCCTGGGACGGTGACACCTTCACGTTCACCGTGACCGACGAAAACGCACCGCCCGGAACGATTTCCAAGGCCGTGTTCTCCGGGTTCCCCGGCGCCACGCTGAACCTGGAGTACTTCGACTCCGACAAGCTGGGAACCTTCACCCGATGAACCGGGGACTGGCCGACGCCGAGGTGGCACAGCGGGTCGCCGAAGGCAAGGGCAACGCCGTTCCGGACCGCGCCACCCGTAGCACCGCGGCGATCGTCCGGGCCAACGTCTTCACCCGCATCAACGCGATCCTGGGCGTGTTGCTGATGATCGTGCTGGCGACCGGCTCGGTGATCAACGGGTTGTTCGGCCTGCTCATCGTCGCCAACAGCGTCATCGGCATGGTCCAGGAGATCCGGGCCAAGCAGACGCTGGACAAGCTGGCGATCGTCGGGCAGGCGAAACCCTTGGTGCGCAGGCAATCCGGAACTCGCACGTTGTTGCCCGGCGAGGTCGTGCTCGACGACATCATCGAGCTCGGCCCAGGGGACCAGGTCGTCGTCGACGGCGAGATCGTCGAGGGGGAGAACCTAGAGGTCGACGAATCGCTGCTGACCGGCGAGGCCGACCCCATCGCCAAGGCCCCCGGCGACGCGGTGATGTCGGGAAGCTTCGTCGTCGCGGGCATCGGCGCCTATCGCGCCACCAAGGTCGGCCCGCAGGCCTACGCCGCCCAGCTCGCCGCGGAGGCCAGCAAGTTCACCCTGGTGAAATCCGAACTGCGGAATGGGATTAACCGAATCCTTCAGTTCGTCACCTACCTGTTGGTGCCGGCCGGCCTGCTGACGATCTACACGCAGTTGTTCACCACGCACGCGGGGTGGCGGCAGTCCGTGCTGCGGACGGTGGGCGCGCTGGTGCCCATGGTGCCCGAAGGGCTGGTCCTGCTGACGTCGGTCGCGTTCGCTGTCGGCGTCGTCCGGCTCGGTCAACGCCGATGCCTGGTGCAGGAATTGCCCGCCATCGAGGGGCTGGCGCGCGTCGACGTGGTGTGCGCGGACAAGACCGGAACCCTGACCGAAAACGGTATGCGGGTTTCCGAGGTCTCCGAAATCGGGGCACGGGCCGCGCCAGCGGAGACGGTCGCCGACGTGCTGGCCTCGCTGGCGGCGGCCGACGCGCGTCCCAATGCCAGCATGCGGGCGATCGCCGAAACCTATAATCGGCCGCCGGGCTGGACCGCAACTGCCACAGCACCTTTCAAGTCGGCCACCAAGTGGAGCGGCGTGTCCTACCGCGGTCACGGCGACTGGGTGATCGGTGCGCCCGACGTGCTGCTCGATCCGTCGTCGGCGGCCGCCGAGCGCGCCGAGCGGATCGGAGCCCAAGGGCTGCGGGTGCTGCTGTTGGGTCGCGCCGACATGGCCGTGGATCACCCGGAAGTGCCGGGCCGGGTCACCCCCGTCGCGCTGGTGGTGCTCGAGCAGAAGGTGCGTCCCGACGCCCGCGCAACCCTGGATTATTTTGCTGCCCAGGATGTTTCGGTCAAGGTGATCTCCGGCGACAATGCGGTGTCGGTCGGTGCCGTCGCGAGCAGGCTCGGCCTGAGTGGCGACACGATGGATGCCCGCCAACTGCCCACCGACCCGGCCGAATTGGCCGGCGCGCTGGAGTCCTACACGACCTTCGGCCGGGTGCGGCCCGACCAGAAACGCGCCATCGTGCGCGCCCTGCAATCGCACGGCCACAGCGTGGCGATGACCGGCGACGGCGTCAACGATGTGCTCGCACTCAAGGATGCCGACATCGGCGTCGCGATGGGGGCGGGCAGCCCGGCGTCCCGCGCGGTGGCACAGATCGTCCTGCTGGACAACAGGTTTGCCACGCTGCCGTATGTCGTGGGCGAGGGCCGCCGGGTGATCGGGAACATCGAGCGGGTCGCCAGCCTGTTCCTCACCAAGACGGTGTACTCGGTGTTGCTGGCGGTGCTCGTCGGCACCGAATGCCTGTTGTCCAAGCCGCTCAAGGTCGACCCCCTGCTGTATCCGTTCCAGCCGATCCACGTCACCATCGCGGCCTGGTTCACCATCGGGATCCCGTCGTTCATCCTGTCGCTGGCACCCAACAACGAACGCGCCTACCCGGGCTTTGTGCGCCGAGTGTTGAGTTCCGCGCTGCCGTCCGGGCTCATCGTCGGCACCGCGACCTTCGTCTCCTACCTAGTGGCCTACCACGGCCGTCATGCCACGTTTCAGCAGCAGGACCAGGCGTCGACCGCGGCGCTGATCACGCTGCTGGCGACCGCGCTCTGGGTGCTCGCCGTCGCGGCCCGTCCCTACCAGTGGTGGCGGGTGGCGCTGGTAGTTTTCTCGGCGCTGGCCTACGTGGTGATTTTCAGCGTCCCGCTGGCTCAGCGGAAGTTCCTGCTCGACCCGTCGAATATCGTGGTGACATCGGCCGCGCTGGGAATCGGTGTGCTCGGCGCCGCGGCGATCGAGGCGACCTGGTGGATCCGGGCCAGGATGCTGGGCGTGCGGCCAAGGTTGTGGCGGGAGCCCGGGGGAGCCGCCAAGTAGGATTTCCGGGGATTCTCGGGAAGGGGACGCGAGGGTGGGCACGTACTCCGACACCATCCACAGGGTGCAAGAGGCCGCGGGATCCGCGGCAGCGGACGACAAGCGGAACTGAGCGCATGGCGAAGCTATCGGGATCTATCGACGTACCGCTGGCCCCCGAGGTGGCCTGGCAGCATGCCTCGGACCTGTCCCGGTACAAGGATTGGCTGACCATCCACCGGGTGTGGCGCAGCCAGCTGCCCGACGACATCGAAAAGGGCACGGTCGTCGAGTCGATCGTCGAGGTCAAGGGCATGTACAACCGGATCAGGTGGACGGTCGTGCGCTACAAGCCGCCGGAAGGCATGACGCTCAACGGCGACGGCGTCGGCGGCGTCAAGGTCAAGCTGATGGCGAAGGTTCAGCCCAAAAACGACGGCTCCGTCGTCAGCTTCGACGTGCATCTCGGCGGCCCGGCGCTGTTCGGGCCGATCGGCATGATCGTCGCCGCCGCGTTGCGCGGCGACATCAAGGAATCGTTGCAGAACTTCGTCACGGTGTTCACCCGGCCCGACCCGCGCATGAACGGGGATCGTGGCGGCCGCTGACCGATTCGGCCGATGAGTTTTCCGGCTGGCGGCGCCGAGTCTGCGCTGGCGGCATCGAGCCTGCGTTCAGGGCTGGTTTTTCGCCTCGGGCGCCGCAACCACCGCAGTCTCGATGCCCCAGCCAACAGCGGCCCGACGAACCTCCAGCGAGACCGCCAGCGGTCTCGCCACGCTAGCGCGACGTTCGGTCACACGGGCCCACGGCTACGTCGGCTAATCTCGCAACCATGACTCGGCGGCTGCGCCCTGGGTGGCTGGTGGCGTTTTTCGCCCTGCTCATTTCGGCCAGCGCCTGGATGCCGTGGCTGACGACGGCGGTCAACGGCGGGGGCTGGGCCAACGCCATCGGCGGCACCCACGGCAACCTGGTGCTACCGCGGGGGTTCGGTGCGGGCCAGCTGATCGTGCTGCTGTCGTCGACGCTGCTGGTGGCCGGCGCGATGGTGGGCCGTGGCCTGTCGGTCAAGCTGGCTTCGATTGCCGCGCTGGTCATTTCGCTGCTCATCGTGGGGCTGACGGTGTGGTACTACAAGCTCAACGTCAACCCGCCGGTGTCGGCGGAATACGGGCTCTACGTCGGCGCGGTCGGCGCCGTGGGTGCGGTGGCATGCTCGGCTACGGCGGTGATTGTCGCGGCGGCTTCCGGCCGATTCAGCCGGTGAGGTCCGATGCCGGCGGGAATTCGTGCTTCCCCGAGTTGGCGCTGTCCTCGGGTTCGTTGACGCCGAACACGAAGGGCGCGAACACGACCTCGCGGCCGTCGGGGTCGCGATAGGTGACCGAACCCGCCGCTTCCCAATACGGGTGCTGCTCGATGGCCGCCATCCCCGCCGCCCGAAGGCGCGCGATCGCGGCGTGCTGCGCCTGCTCGTCGGGGAAGTACAGGCACAGCTGTTCGTGGTGGTCCACGGCGACGGGATCGACCGACTCGACGATTTCCAGTGTCAGGTTCCAGCTGGGCAGGCCGAATATGGCACCGTTGCTGCCGTAGCTGGCCTCGAACGTTTCGTAGAGCGGCAGCCCCACCAGGTCGCGGTAAAACCGCACGGTTTCTTCGAAGTTCGACGAGCGGCGGGCGAAGCGTATGGCGCCGATCGACGCCAACCTCGGGGGCCAGTGCGTTGTCCGGCGGTGGGGTTCGGGCCACATCGTCACGCCTGGCGAGGCATCCATACGCGGCACGCTACTCGGGGAGGGCGCACCCATTTCGGCCGTATCCGGCCGCCGAGGGGCATGAAGGAGGCGGCCCCGTCGGCTCTCGGGCTGAACCGACGGGACCTGGTGGGCGCCTCGGCCGGCCGACGCATCCCACCTCTTTTGCAACATTGCCGCCGGGGGCGGTCGACAAACATGCTGACTCGGCCTTCGCGGTCGACGTTAAGGGCCGGCGCTGACCTACGTGAACTCGCCTTTTGCGCTGTTCAGGGCTCGCCGAACCGTTTGGCGGCGCCCTCGACAAGCTCGGTCGGCTCGGGTCCATGTCTCGCCGCGGCCACGATCGTCGGGTCGTGGCGGCTGTCCGGAAAACGTGCAGCGATAGCCGCTGTCGGCCAACAGGTTTCGTGGCCCCGCCGAGTGTGGTCAGCTTCCGGCGCGCGCACTTGCGCTGAAACCGGTGCGTTGCGACACGGTCACGGATGCGTACCTATCCGCAGATCACTAGTCACATTAGCCACGTGAATCACTATCGTCACATAAGCCAACTGCAGACGTCAATGCGACGGCCTGCTCCTGGAAGGGTGTGACATTGACGGCGATTTTTCGAGTCCTGTCGCTATCGGTGGCGTCGATGACCGCCATCGGTTTTTTTGTTGCGATAGGCCCCGCGCCATCGGCGAACGCCACGCCTTGCGGCGCCCCCGAAGCGAACGTGGAACCTCCGGCCGCCCCCCCGCCGATGCCGGCGCCCCAACCGGTCGTCCAGCCACCGACTGGGCGCAGGCCCTCCCACACGAATGACCAGGCGCCATTGCCCAAGTTGGGTCCGCTGATCTCTTCCCTAATCAGGCCGGGCGCGGGGGCCCAGCGATACTCCGCACCGATACAACCTCAGGCGGGGGTGGTTCCACCGCCCGGGCCGAACCCTCCCGCGCCGGGCTTCCCGCAGTCGCCGAACGCCACCCAGTTGCAGCCGGATGCGGCGCCCGTTCATCCGCAGCCGGCACCACAGCCGGCAGCGCAACCGGCACCACCGCCTCCCGACTCGATCGCGGGGGCACCGACATCGCTCGTTGACTGGGTGACCGGACCGAACGGCCCGAATAAGACCCTGCAACGTTTCGGCATCTCCGGGACCGACCTCGGAATCGCCTGGGACAACGGCGATCCCGCCAACCATCAGATCCTCATGGCCTTTGGTGACACATTCGGCTACTGCAAGGTCCACGGTCAAGAATGGCGATACAACGTCTTGTTCCGCAGTTCCGATCATGACTTGTCGCACGGAATCCACGTGGCCGACGGGGTGCCCAACGACAAGTACTCGGGCTCGCCGGTGTGGACGAACGGCCTGTCCAAACAGGTCGTCAACACCATTCACAAGGCGTCGCACGAGACGGGAATCATTCCGACCGCCGCGATCTCCCTCGGCAGAACCCAGTACATGAGCTACATGTCCATCAGGCAGTGGGGTCGCGACGGCGAATGGTCGACGAACTACTCGGCGATCGCCAGGTCCAACGACAACGGCCAGAACTGGGGGATCTTCCCCACCAGCATCCGCACGGCTTCGGCGGACGCCATCCCGGGAGCCGGGTTCACGCCGGGGAACGAAAATTTCCAAATGGGCGCGTTCATGAAGGGTAACGACGGCTACATCTACCAGTTCGGAACTCCATCCGGGCGCGGCGGCGCGGCGTTCCTGTCGCGAGTTACCCCGAACCAGCTGCCGGACCTGTCCAAGTACCAGTACTGGAACGGCGACGACGGCGGGCGGTGGGTCCCGGCCAATCCGGGGGCGGCGACGCCGATTTTCCCGGGCCCCGTCGGCGAAATGTCGGCCCAGTACAACAACTATCTGAAGCAATACCTGGTGCTGTACACCAACGGTGGCAGCAACGACGTCGTGGCCAGGACTGCGCCGACCCCGCAAGGACCGTGGAGCCCGGAGCAACCGCTCGTGTCGTCGTTCCAGATGCCCGGCGGCATCTACGCGCCGATGATCCATCCCTGGTCGTCGGGTCGCGACCTGTACTTCAACCTGTCGCTGTGGTCGGCCTACGACGTGATGCTGATGCACACCGTGCTGCCGTAGTCGTGCTCCGGGGGTACCTCAAGGACCGCCAGCTGCCTCGGCGCGACGGACTTGACCAACCCGCTACTGGGCACCCCGACCGACATGCCTCGTACGCGGTTCGTATCCCTCGGTGCAGGATTTCGTCTCCGGCTTTCCTTCCCGCCCCACCTCACGGTGATGTAGTTGCCTTAGCTAAGAGTTAATCACCTTCTCCTGCAAGAGGACTCACGCCTCCTAGCGAATGCCTATGTTGGGCGTACACGGCGGTTGGTCCCCTTCTTGGGAAGGGGACCAACCGCCATCGGTGGTCACCGGCTCGCATCGGCGACCATCACGGATTCAGAGCAACTTGAGGAGCGCTGCGATCAATGACCCAACATTGCTTGCCAACGCTCCGGCGAAGTTACCCAACATCGACGGGAGATTCGATAGCACTGACGGAATGCTTTGCAACAACTGCGTCAATCCAGCGCTAATGTCGCCGATGACAGGACTCAGGGATGGCCAGCCATTGATCAGCTGATTCGTGAGCCCCTGGAATGCAGTCGCGAGACTGCCGCCACTCATGATATTGACCGCACCAGGAACGACGATTTGATTGGCGAGACCAGGCGCGAGCGTGTTCAACAAACCGTTGAGCAGGCCGAAGGAGCTGAACAAACCATCGCTACCCTTCAAGGGTACCTATATTGCGTTGGTAATCGGGCCGATAGCTCGTGTTGATGATCAAGTCGGATCCAGTTCCTCAGTCCACGGACGCCGCCGATGTGCCTGAGGTAGAAGATGGGGTATCGCAGTCAATGACTTGGGTTTTGCCACGCCGCCTCTGGGGCGGTAACGCCATAAGCCTTGAGTTCCATAACTGCGGGGTTTCGCGGGGTCGTCCGTCGTCGGCGCATTTGAAGTCGACTGTCGCCCACTCTGCCGGCACGAATCCTTCATGCGCGAGCCTCAGGGGTTAGTAGCGGTAGCCCGCGACTCGGCTAACAACCATCGTTCGACACACGGCCCTGGCGCAGCTCGGCGGCGTGGCATCCGCAGACTTGTCGGCGGTCGCTGGGAAGATGGGCGCGCCGCGAACGCGGGAAGGAGGCGCTATGTCATCGCTGTACGCGTGCGAGCCAGTTGGCGCCGCGTGGCTGCCATGCGGCGGCGACCTAGATCGATGCGTCGGCACGATGGCCCGCTGGCTGCACGACAACGGCAAGAACTACGACCGCCGTGCCCTCGTGCTGCCGTACAAGGGTGACCTGAACTGGGGCGGCAAGCACCCACAGTCGTATGTGGCCAACAAGAACGTTGGGAGCCGCAAGGGCAAGCACGGCGAATCGGGCGGCCCGGTGTTGGCTTTCGTGCCCGACCTCGAAATCCTTGAGCGGGCGATTCGGCTGGCTGACAGACAGGTGATCGGCGTTGTTGAACATGCGCCGGGGCACATGGAGGGTTGGGCTGCCGCGACGAAGGCGCTCAATTTCGTTACGCGAGAACGTCACCCCGGCGTACCTGCCGAAATTCACGAAACTCTGAACGATTTGGAGCGGGCCGGATACAACGGTTACCACCGCGACCGAGAGCCATTCTTCGCACACGGCTACTTTGGTCCAATCGACAAACTGATGGAAGCGGGCTACACCTACGAGTTTGTCGCGAGTTACCTTCTGGCGCTGGGATCTTTCGCCAGTCGGGTTGGCGAACACCTCAAGAGGATCTACGTACCGCGCGAGAAAAGGCGAAAGATCAGCAAGCGATACGGCGGATGATGAGCCCTAGGCTAAAAGTGCAACGTCACCAAAGTACTTGACGACCACCTAAATACACAATACGCAGGCCGCATGACGTGGACGACGCCGATTCGTATCGCTCCAGCGCTGGCGCGCATGGTGGTAAGCGCTACGGAGGTGATCAATTATTCATAGATAAATCGCAATTATTATGCGAGATATGCTGTGGAACAGCATATCTCGGAGCAGCACCGGTGCGTCGGTGTTTGGCGTCGTGCTCGCGCAGCGCGCCGCTACGCCGTTGGACCTCATGTACTTACATTCGGCGCCGGCAGGGTGCCGTGCTGTTCGGCGAGTACGTCGTAGGGTACGAGGCGGTGGTGTCAGGGGGCGAGTGCTTCTTTCTTGCACTCATTGCATTCGCTGGAAGCCACTGTGGTGATGCTGATTTGGCGTCGGCGTAGCTGTACCTGTAGTCGTGGAAGGATTCGTGGATCGTCGAGCGCGATGTCTTGTTGATGGCCGCCACCGTCGCGCGCGACTTCGACGTCGGCGTCGCAGTCCCATAGTGCGAGTGCCTCGCCGCCGTTGTAGCCCGATCGGTAATGAATGCCGGTGATTTCAGGTCCAGCGGGGTGGTCCTCGTAGATGGCGCGGGCCCACTGCTGCGTTAATGAGCGGGCTTCGTTGCCGTCGCCGAGAGCCGGCAGCGCGCCGATCGCCATGGCCGCGCCTTTTGCTGCAAGGTTGAACATCGCCAGGGGGGTGGTGGGGGCGATGATGGCAACCCGGTAGTTGGGGCAGATCGAGGCGATGCCCGCGTCGCCGAATACTTCGCATGCCGAAGTTGCCAAGTCCTCGCCGACGTAGAGGACTCGTCGGCCCGTCGAGTCAACGGCCGGAGGGTCTGCGGGCAGGTGGTGGTCGAACCGCGCCGTTGGCCCGTATCGCCGGAAGGTAACACCGTCGGGTGTGTACTTGCCCTGGTGATAGACGCGACACCACCACCAGCGTTCTGAGGCGGCCGGTGGGTTCCACGCCAGACTCGTTTCGCTTTAGGCAGCGGGTGTGAGGGTAGGCCGAGCTTTCTTACCATCCGGCCGCGGTCAGGTTGCGCGCGACCTTGATGACCGATGCACTTCCGTTCGCGATCATTTCCTCGCGCGGGGTGCGCCCGTCAAATTCGGGGTGAGGACGCATCATCCATCGCGAGAGGCTCACGGGTCCGCCCGCAAAGGCCGCCTGTAGGACGTTCAGATCGGGGAGGGCACCGGTGGTGTTGTCCGGGTCGAATTGCCAACGAGGCAGCCGCCATTCACGGCCCACCTTGATACCGACAAGCTTTCGTGATTCGAGTTTGTCGGTGACGCTCTGCGGGCTGATTCCCAGCAATTCGGCGGCAGCTTCCCTGCCGATGCTGTTGGCGGCGAGGTCGCGTCGCTGCGCGAACTGGTCGGTGAGGTCGGCAACGACTGCCTCGGCTGCGCTCACCGAGTCTGGCGCCGGTCCCCAGAAGCGCTCATCGAGGCCGTCGTCGGGCGATGCCGTCACGGCCTCCTCCAGCCGCGCAAGCTCGGACTCGTCGGCTTCGTTGACCAGAGCCTCCAACTCGGCACGCAACCGAGACTTGTCATCGGAGCCGGGATCAGCCGGTGAGGGTGCTTCGTCGACTTTTTCGACCGCGATGATGGCCAGTCCGGCGTTCTGCAACGCCTGCTCGAGTTGATCGCGGCTGGGGATGTCCCACGGCAGATTCTTCGGGAGTCGCCGAGCGCCTCGGCTGCCGACGGGCATGCGCTCAACCACCAGGATTTCAGCCATGTCTGCAGGATACGCAAGATATGCTATCTACGCTAGGACTGGCCCTGGTTCGGCATGGTGCTCAGACTGGCGGTCCCTTTGAGCGCATCGAAGCACGAATTAGCGGCGACAACGCTGAACCGCTGCGCGGCTCGTTCCCGACAGACCTGGACGACATCACTTCCCGACTCGACGCCGCGGCTTGATTGACTATCTCCCGCCACGGTGCGTCATCTGATGCCAAAAAATCACCGACCACAGCAAGCCAGGGTCGGTCGGCGGGCAACAAAAAACCACCGCTGACCTACATCGAGTGCCCCTTCGATACACCCCATCGAGTGCCCATCGAGTGCCCCCGGCAGGATTCGAACCTGCGACACCGGCTTTAGGAGAGCCGTGCTCTATCCCCTGAGCTACGAGGGCGGACGGGCTGAGTTTACCGGCTGGGTCCGGCACCACGTCGTCGGCGGCGACTCGGTCACCGCAGTTCCGCGATGACCTTCGCGAAGTTGCCGATGTGGTTGTCCTGCACGGTAAAGGACGTGACTCCGTATTTTTCGCGATAGCCGGACAACGTGTCGGCCATCTCGCGGGGTGTTCCGGAGAGCACCGACGGCATGGACAGAATCTCCTCATCGGACAGGCCTGAAGCGTACCGGCGGGTCATGCTCAAGTCGGGAAGGGTCTCACCCTCGGCCGGCACGGCGGTGATCGCGAGGTTCAGCTCCAGCGGATCAAAGCGATCGCCGGCGGCGTCGCGAACGAACTGGACGCGTTCGGCCAGCGGGTCATCGACGTCGCGCACCCTGGCGCCGGTCAGCCCGATGATGTCGGCATGCCGCGCGGCCAGGGTCAGCACGCGGTCGCCGTTGCCGGCGATGAGGATCGGGACCGTCGGGTGATGCTCCTTCAGATACTTCGTCATGTGCTCGAGGTAGTCGACTCGGGCGCCGGCGCTGGGATACGGCAGCTCGGCGGCCTCGAATTCTTCCCGAACGTAACCGGTGCCCAGCCCGACCTCGAGGCGGCCGTCGCTGAGCACGTCCAAGGCTTGCAGGTCCCTGCCGAGCAGGGCGGGTTTGTAGAAGGCGGCGTTGAGCACGTACATGCTCAGCCGCATGCTCGTGGTGACCATCGCAACCGCGGTCAGCGTCGGAAAGGGCGCGGCGGCGCCCAAATGGTCGGGCACACACAGAACGTCGAATCCCACGTCTTCGGCCCGTTTGGCCTTCTCCAGCAGGGCTTCGCGAGACTTGAAAAAGCGCATGCTCATCGCGAATCGGAATTCCTTGGCCACCAACAACCTCCGCTCAACCAACTAAGGACAATTACCAATGACGGGCCGCGGCCGCCAAGCCCCGCACCAGGGCGCTGGTGACCGGCGACAGGCCGTCGGCGCCCGGCAGCGGGCTGCGCGGACTAAGACCCCTGACGCGGACCGAAAGTTCCAGCTGCGTCCCGCCGTTGCGCACCCGGTTCACCGGGTTGTCGGGATGGAGGCCCCGTAGTTCCGGCGGGATGTCGTCGATGTCGGTGACGACCTGGTAGCCGGTCACCCGGACGTGCCGGGCCAGGTGGGCCGCCAGCGCGCGGTTGCGTCCCCCGGCCAGCAGCTGTGTGCCGCGCCCGAGGCGCCCGTAGCCGTGCAACGAGACCGCGACGTCGACATGGTCGAGGAACTCGGCGAGCCGCGGCGACTCATCCGGGTCGTACCGGGCCGACGGTAGGTGGTGCGGATAGCGGTCGGGATGGCGCAGCACGTACACCGACGCGTCGGCGGCCTCGGCGGCTCGCTCGGCGATGACGTCCGTCATTTCCTCCAGGCCGCCGCCATGGATGGCCAGGAAGCCGAAACGCGACCGCAGCTGGCTCTCCTCGATCACTCCGGGTTCGCTCAGCAGCGCCGAAAGCGATTGTGGCGCTGGGGTGTTCACCGAGACGGGACGCGGCCAGCGCGCGGGATCCCAGCGGCGCAAGAAGTCGATCCAGCGTTGCGGCAACCCGTGGTGCACGGCGCCCTCGATGATCCTGGGCAGATAGCCCGGCCGGGGCGGACCCGGAGTCACCCGGTGATCGACGTAGACCCAGGCCGGCGACGGCCCGCCGCCGGTGTGCACGGTCAGCCGGTCGCGCCGGTAGCGCACCGGCACGCCCTCGGCGCCGTCCAACGCCGCCAGGTCGTCGTCGGAAAGCCGCCAGAGCACCCCGTGCACCTGGTTGCCGGCGAACGGCTCGACGGTGGCGACGCCGCGCTGGTTGATCAGCCAATCGTGATCGGACAGCACCGCCGGCCGCGGATCGGTGGCGCCGGGACAGCGCAGCGCCATCTGCGTGACGCACAGATTCGACCCATACGCGAAATAGAGATGCCGGCGGCGCGGCATCTAGTCGGTCACCGTCTTGACGCCGGGGCGGGGGAGCTTGCTTACGCGGCGGCGCGCACGATCTCGAAGCAAGTTGACTCCCCGCGAGCCTTTTCACGGACAACGACGCCTCCATCCTGCCGTACCGCGCGACGTGCGCGCTACGGAGTGGGACGGCCGGACCGGAGCCACCGGCGCCGGTGATGTCGGGCGCCTCACGCTGAGCCGGTCGCGGTCAGGTAGATCAGCACGACGTTCAACAGGCTGATCATGATGGCGACCGCCCAGCCGATCACCGTCGTGACGGGATGGTTGGCGTCGCTGCCCATCAGGTCGCGCTTGCTGGTCAGCCTCACCAGCGGAAGCACCGCGAACGGGATGCCGAAGGACAGTACGACCTGGGATAACACCAGCGCGCGGGTCGGGTCGAAACCGAGCGCCAGGATCGCCACCGCGGGGCACAGTGTGACCAGCCGGCGCACCAGCATGGGGACCGACCGATGGAGCAATCCCTGCATGATCATGGCGCCGGCGTAGGCGCCCACCGACGACGACGCCAAGCCGGACGCGAGCAGCCCGACCGCGAACAGCACCGCGATCGTCGCGCCCAACGTGTTGTGGATCGCGGTGTAGGCGCCGTCGATGGACGCGGATTCTGGGTGGCCCTGCAGGTTGATCGCGGCGACGAGCAGCATCGCCGCGTTCACCGTCCCGGCGACGGCCATCGCCAACACGACGTCCACGCGGGTGACACGCAGCAGCCAGCGCCGGTCGGGGCCGGGCTCGGGATGTCCGTGCCGATCCAGGACCAGGCCCGAGTGCATGTACACCGCGTGCGGCATCACGGTGGCGCCCAGGATGGCGGCGGCCAGCAGCACGCTTTCGGCGCCGTGGAAGCGCGGCACCAACCCGCCGACCACGGCGTCGGGCGGTGGCGTGGCGACAAAGAAACTGGCCGCGAAGCCGACGGCGATGACGAGCAGCAAGCCCGTGATGACACGCTCGAAAAGAATCTGCCCGCGGCGGTCTTTGATCGCCAGCAGCAGTAACGAGATCACCCCGGTGATGATCCCGCCGAGCGGCAGCGGCAACCCGAACAGAATGCGCAAGGCGATGGCCCCGCCGATCACTTCGGCCACATCGGTCGCCATGGCCACGATTTCGGCCTGCGCCCAAAAGGTCAGCCGGAGTGGGCGGCTCATCCGCTTGCCGATCGCCGCGGGCAGCGACCGCCCGGTCACCAGCCCGAGTTTCGCCGACAGGTACTGCACGAGGCCCGCCGCCACGTTGGCGGCGACGATGACCCATAGCAGCAAATAGCCGAACTGCGTGCCCGAACTGACGTTGGCCGCCACGTTTCCGGGATCGACGTAGGCGATCGCGGCGACGAACGCCGGCCCGAGCAGATACCAGCTCGTCTTGAGTGAGGCCTGGGTGCCCTGCGCCAACGTATCGACCCTCGATCCATGGACTCGAATAAAAAAGTTAGGTTAGCCGAATAGTCCGGCGGGGAAGCGCGGGGCTGCCGACCCGAACGACCTGACCCATCGCGCAGCGAACCCCCAGGCAGAATTTGCCAGCCGTTCACCATGCAGCTGCTAGCTTCATGACTGCGATAGATGGCTGGTTGGCGCGATGCGGCGAGGACGGCGACGGTCGCGCTTCATCCCTGTGGTGGTGAGGAACTGGATTGAAGCTCAACCGATTTGGCGCCGCGCTCAGTGTCCTGGTCACCGCCGCGCTGGTCCTGTCAGGGTGCGGACGTGACAACAGCAACACGGCCGGCGGGCGTTCGACAACGACGCCGCTGCCGGTGACGGTGAGTTGCGGCGGGACGAAGACGCTGAAGGCCAGCGGGTCGACGGCCCAGGCCAACGCGATGACCCGTTTTGTCAAAGCGTTCGAACAAGTTTGTCCCGGTCAGACGTTGAACTACACGCCCGATGGTTCGGGCGCCGGAATCAGCGAATTCACGGGCAACCAAACCGATTTCGGCGGCTCGGACGTACCACTGGCGCCGAACGAGCACGACGCGGCGCAGCAGCGCTGCGGCTCGAAAGCGTGGGACCTGCCGGTGGTGTTCGGCCCGATCGCGATCACCTACAACGTCAAGGGGCTGAGTTCGCTCGTGCTCGACGCCTCGACGGCGGCCAAGATCTTCAACGGCGGCATTGCCACCTGGAACGATCCCGCGATCCAGGGGCTGAACAAAGGAGCCGCCCTGCCCGCCGAGCCGATTCGCGTGATCTTCCGCAGCGACCTGTCCGGAACGTCGGATAACTTCCAGCGCTATCTCGACGCGGCCTCGAATGGCGCGTGGGGTAAGGGCATCGGGAAGACGTTCAACGGCGGTGTCGGTGAGGGTGCCAAGGGCAACGACGGCACCTCGTCGGCCGTCCAGGCCGCCGAAGGGGCGATCACCTACAACGAGTGGTCGTTCGCGCAGGCGAAGAACCTGAGCATGGCCAAGATCGTCACCTCGGCCGGGCCGGATCCGGTGGCGATCAGCGCCGACTCGGTCGGCAAGACGATCGCCGGAGCAACGGTCGCGGGGCAGGGTAACGACCTCGCGCTCAACCTGATGTCGTTCTACCGGCCGAAGCAGCAGGGCGCCTACCCGATTGTGCTGGCGACCTACGAGATCGTGTGCTCGAAGTATCCGGATCCGCAGGTCGGTGCGGCCGTGAAGGCCTTCCTGCAGAGCACCATCGGCAACGGGCAGAACGGCTTGGCCGACAACGGATACGTGCCCGTGCCGGACGCGTGGAAGTTGTGGTTGAGGGCTGCGGTCGACGCCATCAGGTGATGTGGGGTCACCCAGGGACGTAGAGGCCCCGACCGGTGACCAGCGGCAGGTCGAGGGTCGTCACGATGCCCGACGGGGCCGACACCACCGCGGGAATCGCGTTGACAACCCGCATCGCGGTGGCGACCAGTCCGGCGTGGTTGTGGTCGCCGAGGCGGCTGCTCAGGCAGATGTCGACCGCATACGACGGTTCGCCGGTGATCTCGATGCGGTAGGAACCGCCGGGCTGGGCCGGTTGCGGCCAATCGGGGCACAGGTCCTCGCGTAACCGGGTGACGTGTTCGAGGACGACGACGGGGTCGCCGTTGACCATTCCGAACACCTCGAACCGCAGGGCCGCGGCGCTGCCCTTGGGAATGTGCCCCGAGGCGATGTCGAAGTCCTCGGGCGCCGGCTCGCGGACGTACACCTCGGCGACCTCGTCGAGCGACACGCCCAGGCCCGCCGCCAGCTGCCGCACCACCGAGCCCCACGCCAGGCTCAGCACACCGGTCTGCAGCAGCATGGGGATCTCGTCGAGGGGCTTGCCGAAGCCCATCACGTCGAACATGACCACGGGGCTGTCGTAGGTGGCGTAGTCGACGATCTCCATGCACCGGATCTGTTGGATGTTCTGACAGGTGCCGGCCAGGGCCAGCGGCAGCAGGTCGTTGGCGAAGCCCGGGTCGATGCCGTTGACGTAGAGGCTCGAATTGCCTTCGCGCGCGGCGTCTTCCAACGGTTTGATGAGTTCCTCGGGAAGGACCTGCCATGGGTATTGCAGAAAGACGGGGCCGCTGCCGACGATGTTGATCCCGGCCGCCAGAACGCGCCGATAGTCCTCGAGGGCTTCGGGCAGCCGGTTGTCGGCCATCGCGGTGTAGACGGCGCATTGCGGACCGCTGGCCAGCACGGCGTCCAGGTCGGTGCTGGCAAGCACGCCGGTCGAATCCGCGAGTCCGGCGAGCTCGGCCGCGTCCTTGCCGGCCTTGGCGTCCGAGGACACCCACACGCCGGTGAGTTCGAACGCGGGGTTGGTGATGAGCGCTTTGAGTGCGTGGACGCCGACATTGCCGGTGCCCAGCTGAACGACGGGTATGGCCATGGCTAGCTCCTTAGCGGTGGGGACGGGACCGCGAGCAGACGCGGAATCGCACGCCAGGTGCCCCGGCGGTGCGATTCCGCGTCTGCTCGCGCGTCATGGGTCACAGGTCCGGGAGGGGTAAGTCGAGATTGGGGAAGGTGAGGCCACCGTCGACCTCCAGCGTCTTGCCGGTCAGGAAGCTGCCGGCGGGCGACGCCAAATAGACTGCGGCAGCGGCGATGTCGTCGGGGTCGCCGAGGCGGCGCATGGGCGTCACCTTCTCCATCGGTGCGCGCAGCTCCTCGTTGGAGGCCACCACGTCCAGCGCGGAGGTCAGGATGGACCCCGGTGCGATGGCGTTGACCCGGACGCGTGGGCACACGTCCAGCGCCGCCAGCCGGGTGTAATGAGACAGCGCGGCTTTGGCGGTGCCGTAGGCCGCGAACCCGCGCCCGGCCAGCCGGCCCATGGTCGAGGTGATGTTGATGATGCTGCCGCCGCCGGAGTGCTCGAGCATCAACGGCACCGCCGCGGTGGTGAGCGCGTGGGCGGTGGCGACGTTGAAGGTGAACGCGTCCTTGAGGTCCTTGGTCGAGGTGGTCAGCAGGGTGTTGGGCATGGTCCCGCCGACGTTGTTGACGACGATGTCTAGTTTCCCGAAGGCCGCGACGGCCTGACCGGCGAGCTCCGCGGTCGACTCCGGGTGGGCCAGGTCGGCGGCGACCGTGTGGGCCCGCCGGCCCGTCGCGCGGACCTGCTCGGCGACGTCGTCTAGTTGCGATTGCGTGCGCGACGCGATGAGGACATCGGCGCCTGCCTCGGCGAAAGCCAGCGCGATGGCGGCACCGAGGCCGCGGCCGCCACCGGTGATGACGGCGACTTTGTCGTCGAGACGGAACCTGTCAAGGATCATTGCGGCCTCTCTATTTCAGTTGTCGACGAAACGGTAGCAAAACGCGGCCGCCGCCGATCACGGCATTTCTGAAACAGGTTCTAGTTTGTCATACGGGCGTGGCGATGTAACGCCGCCCAAGGCGGCGATTGCGCGCCCGGCCGGCCGGTGATGACGTCCGTGCAAAATTCGCCGACCGTTAACCTTGTTACTGTTAGCTTCATGGCTGCGAGAGATGGCTGGTTGGTGAGCCGCAGCCACCGGCGGCGGCGATGTTTCATCCCTACTGTTAAGGAACTGAATTGAAACTCAACCGATTTGGCGCCGCGCTGAGTGTCCTGGCTAGCGCCGCGCTGGTGTTGTGCGGATGTGGAAATGACAACAATGCAGCTGGGGGAAGCGCGTCGACGACGGGCGCGTCATCGGGCAAGGTGAGTTGCGGCGGCAAGAAGACGCTGAAGGCCAGCGGGTCGACGGCCCAGGCCAACGCGATGACCCGCTTCGTCAACGCGTTCGAGCAGGCCTGCCCCGGCCAGACCTTGAACTACACCGCTAATGGCTCGGGTGCCGGAATCAGCGAATTCAATGGCAATCAAACCGATTTCGGTGGGTCGGACTCGCCGTTGGCCCAAAACGAGTACGCGGCGGCCCAGCAGCGCTGCGGCTCACCGGCGTGGAACCTGCCCGTGGTGTTCGGCCCGATCGCGATCACCTACAACGTCAAGGGCCTGAGTTCGCTTAACCTCGACGGCCCGACCGCGGCGAAGATCTTCAACGGCGTCATCGCGACCTGGAACGACCCGGCGATCGCGAACCTCAACGCGGGGGCCATCCTGCCCGCTGAACCGATTCACGTGGTGTTCCGCAACGACCAGTCCGGGACCACGGACAACTTCCAGCACTACCTCGACGCGGCGTCCAACGGCGCGTGGGGCAAGGGCGCCGGCAAGGCGTTCAACGGCGGTGTCGGTGAGGGCGCCAAGGGCAACGACGGCACCTCGGCGGCCATCAAGGCCACCGAAGGATCGGTCACCTACAACGAGTGGTCGTTCGCCAAGGCGCAGAATCTGAACATGGCGAAGATCATCACGTCGGCCGGGCCGAATCCGGTGGCGATCAGCGCCGACTCCGTCGGCAAGACGATTTCCGGGGCCACCGTCACGGGGCAGGGCAACGACATGGTGCTCGACACGGTGTCGTTCTACAAGCCGACGCAGGCCGGCTCCTACCCGATCGTGCTGGCGACCTACGAGATCGTGTGCTCGAAGTATCCCGATTCCCAGGTCGGTACGGCCGTCAAGGCGTTCCTGCAGAGCACGATCGGCGCCGGCCAGAACGGCTTGGCGGACAACGGATACATCCCCATTCCGGACTCGTTCAAGTCGAGGTTGTCGACTTCGGTCAACGCCATCGCGTGATCCGGGGTGTCATGACGCGCGGAGCAATCGCCAGTCCGTCGACCGGTGCCCAGCCGGGCCTGAGGGTGACTGATCCGCACAAGGCGCGGCGCGGCGACCGACTGTTCAAGTTGGTCGCCGCGGCGGCCGGTTCGACGATCGTCATCGCGATCGCGCTGATCGCGATATTCCTGCTGGTTCGGGCGATCCCATCGCTGCGCGCGGACCACGCGAATTTCTTCACCAGCGCCGAATTCAATACCACCAAGGCCGAGCACCTGGCGTTCGGCATCCGCGACCTGTTCATGGTCACGGTGCTGAGTTCGATCACCGCGCTGGTGCTGGCCGTGCCGATCGCGGTGGGGATCGCGGTGTTCCTCACCCAATATGCGCCCAATCGGCTCGCGCGTCCGTTCGGTGCGATGGTCGATCTGCTGGCCGCGGTGCCGTCGATCATTTTCGGGTTGTGGGGAATCTTCGTGCTGGCGCCCAAACTCGAGCCGGTCGCGGAATTTCTCAACCGAAATCTGGGCTGGTTGTTTTTGTTCAGGCACGGCAACGTGTCCTTGGCCGGCGGCGGCACCATCTTCACGGCCGGCATCGTGCTCTCGGTGATGATCCTCCCGATCGTCACGTCGGTATCGCGAGAAGTGTTCCGGCAGACCCCGCGGATTCAGATGGAGGCGGCGCAGGCGCTGGGCGCCACCAAGTGGGAGGTGGTGCGGATGACCGTGCTGCCGTTCGGTCGTAGCGGCGTCATCGCCGCGTCAATGCTGGGGCTGGGCCGCGCTCTGGGAGAGACCGTCGCGGTGCTGATCATTTTGCGCTCGGCCGCCCGCCCGGGAAATTGGTCGCTGTTCGACGGCGGCTATACCTTCGCCTCCAAGATCGCTTCGGCGGCAGCGGAATTCAGCGAACCGCTGCCGACCGGCGCCTACATCTCCGCGGGATTTGCGCTGTTCGTCCTGACGTTCGTCGTCAACGCGACCGCCCGTGCGATCGCCGGCGGGAAGGTCAACGGATGAGCCCGCCGACGAGCACCGACGCGCTCGACCGACCGGTCAAAGCGGAGGTTTTCAACCACCTGAGCATTCGGCGGCGGATCACGAACAACACCGCGACAACGTTTTTCGTCGCCTCCTTCGTCGTGGCCCTGGTCCCGCTGGTCTGGGTGCTGTGGGTGGTGGTCGCGCGCGGCTGGTACGCCGTCACCCGCGCGGGCTGGTGGACGCATTCGCTGCGCGGCGTGCTGCCGGAGGAGTTTGCCGGCGGCGTCTACCACGCGCTGTACGGGACGGTCGTCCAGGCCGGGGCGGCCGCCGTCCTGTCCGTGCCGCTGGGCTTGATGACCGCGGTGTTCTTGGTGGAATACGGATCCGGCCGGCTGGTGCGGGTGACGACCTTCATGGTCGACGTCCTCGCCGGGGTGCCCTCGATCGTCGCGGCGCTGTTCATCTTCAGCCTCTGGATCGCGACCCTGGGATTCCAGCAGAGCGCCTTCGCCGTGTCGCTGGCGTTGGTGTTGCTGATGTTGCCGGTGGTGGTGCGGTCCGCCGAGGAGATGCTCCGGTTGGTGCCCGACGACCTGCGGGAAGCCAGCTATGCGCTGGGGGTTACCAAATGGAAGACTATCGTGCGGATCGTCTTCCCGATCGCGATGCCGGGCATCGTGTCCGGCGTGTTGTTGTCCGTCGCGCGCGTTGTCGGCGAAACCGCGCCGGTGCTGGTGCTGGTCGGCTACAGCCGCTCCATCAACCTTGACATCTTTCACGGCAACATGGCCTCGCTGCCGCTGCTGATCTACACCGAACTCACCAATCCGGAGCACGCCGGTTTCCTGCGGATCTGGGGCGCGGCGCTGAGCCTGATCATCATCGTGGCCGTGATCAACCTTTTCGCCGCGGCGTTCCGCTTCGTGTCAACGCGACGGCGCTGAGGGACGCGGTCAGGACTTCGACGCGGCCCTCGAACGGGCCTTCTTGGCCCCCGAACCAGCCTTCTTCGCGGGCGCCTTTTTGGCCGGCGCCTTGTCGCCGTCACCGGAGCGCGCCTTCACGCTGGCCTCCAGCTTGGCCAGCAGGTCGGAGACGTCCTCGGTCTCGTCCAGTTCCTTGGGCTGCTCCTCGGTGGTAAACGCTTCGCCGCCTTCGAGTTTCGCGTCGATCAGCTCCTGCAGCTGTTCTTGGTAGGTGTCGTGGTAGCGGTCGGGGTTGAAGTCTTCGGCCATCGACTCCACCACCTGCCCGGCCATCTTGAGCTCGGCGGGCTTGATGTCGACCTCCTTGTCGAGCACCGGGAAGTCGGGATCGCGGATCTCGTCGGGCCACAACAGGGTGTGCACCACCATCACGTCGCGCTTGCCGAAGTCCTTGACGCGCAACGCCGCCAGCCTGGTCTTGTTGCGCAGGGTGAAGTGAACGATCGCCATCCGATCGGTCTCGGCGAGCGTCTTGGCCAGCAGCACATAGGATCTGGCCGACTTCGAATCCGGCTCCAAGAAGTAACTGCGGTCGAACATCATCGGGTCGACCTCGCTGGCCGGGACGAACTCCAGCACCTCGATTTCGCGGGTGCGTTCTTCGGGCAAGGTGGCGATGTCGTCGTCGCTGATCACCACCATGTGGCCGTCGTCGGACTCGTAGGCGCGGACGATGTCGCGGTATTCGACGACCTCGCCATCGATCTCGCACACGCGTTGGTACCGGATGCGGCCGTTGTCCTTGGCGTGCACCTGATGGAACTTGATGTCATGGTCCTCGGTGGCGCTGTATACCTTGACCGGAACGTTGACCAGCCCGAACGCGATCGAACCTTTCCAGATGGAGCGCATGTAAGTCAGTATGCCCACACTGCTCGCCGCGTAACAGCGGGCGGGGGTCGATACCCGCGAGCGTAACGGCGCGGCGAGATTGCGGCCGGCGTTGTCAACGCCGCCAGGTTGTTTGGTCCCGCAGGGCGGCCCGGTCGGGTAAGTCGGCGCCGGCGCGGCCGATCGTCAGCGCCGACGCCAGGCTGGCCGCCTCGAGCGCCGCCGTCAGCGCGTCGAGCCCGAGCCGGCCGAGGTCGGCTCGCCGGTCGGCGCCCAGCAGACCCAGAGCCCAGAGCGCGTCGAGCAGGCCGGCCATGAACGCGTCACCGGCCCCGACGGTGTCCACTACCCGGACCGGCCGCGCGGCCACCCGGGCCTCGCCCGCCGCGCAGAACGCCACCGCGCCCCGATCGCCCATGGTCACGACGACGATCGCGGGCCCCGACGCCAGCCAGGTTCGGGCGGTCCGCTCCGGGTCGTGGTCGGGATCGATCCAGGCCAGGTCCTCGTGGCTGGCCTTGACGATGTCGCTGCGCTCGACGAGGTGGGCGATGCGTGCGCGGGCCAGGTCCCGGTCGACGATCAGCGACGGGCGCACGTTGGGATCGAGGGTGACGGTGGCCGAGACGCGGTATGTGTCGAGCAGCGCGGCGACCGCCAGGCATCCGGGCTCCTGCACGGCGGCGATGGATCCCGTGTGCACGAACAACGGCGGCGCGACTTCGGGCGTGCCGGAGAGCCGCCATTCCAGGTCGAATGCGTAGGCGGCCGAGCCGTCGTCGGCGATCGTCGCCACCGCGGTCGGCGTCCGCGAGGCGCGGGTGCTGCCCGGAACAAGCTGTGCGCCCGAGGCTTTGACGTAATCGGCGATGCGACGGCCCGGTTCGTCGTCGCCGATATGGGTCAGGAAGTCGACGGCGCGCCCCAGCCTGGCGAGGCCGACCGCGACGTTGAGCGGGCTGCCGCCGACGTGTTCGGCGTGGCCGTCGACGACGTCGATCAGCGCCTCGCCGATTACCAGCCCCCGGCTCATCGACTCGCCCCCTCCAGCTCGTCGTGCAGCAACGCCTCCAGCGTCGCCCGTGTCCCGCGGCTGTGCAACGAGTCCAGCGCCCAGCGATAGGCCTCAACGAAGCGCGGGACCCGCGCCAGATCCCCGAACAGCGCCGCGTTCTCGACGAAGGCGGTCGGATGCCGCCGCTGCGTGCGCGCGATGGGCACCAGCGAGCCCGCGAGGTGGTCGACGACCTCGATCGGTTCGCCACGCTCGTCGACCCCCTCGGCGTAGCGGGCCCAGCCCGCGACCGTCGCGGCCGCCAGCCGGATCGGTCCGCCGGTGCGCAGGTTGTCGCGGATCACCGGAAGCAACCATTTCGGGATGCGATCCGAGGAGTAGGCGCACAACCGGGCCACGGTGTCGCGCACTCCCGGGTTGGCGAAACGCTCGATGAGCCCGCGGGTATAGGCGCGCAGGTCGATGCCGGGGACCGGCCGCAGCGTCGGCGTCGCTTCGGAATCGAAATAGGCCAGCAGGAATTCGGCCAGCAACGGGTCTCGCGCGGCATCGTGCACCGCGGCATAGCCGCACAGCGCGGCGAAGTAGCACAGGCACTGATGGCCGGCGTTGAGTAGCCGTAACTTCATCGCCTCGTACGGGCCGACGTCGTCGACCAGCAGAACGCCCGCCTCTTCCAGCGGCGGCCTGCCGTCGGCGAAGTCGTCCTCGAGCGCCCAGGAGGCGAACGCCTCGGCCACGACCGGCCAGCCGTCGTCGACACCGAAGTCGCGCCGCACCGCGGCCACGATGTCGCCGGTGGTGACCGGCGTGATGCGGTCGACCATCGAACCCGGGAAGCGGACGTGCTCGGCGATCCAGCCGGCCAGGCGGGGGCGCAGCAGTTCGGCGTGCGCGATGACGGCCCGCCGCGAGACGTCGCCGTTGTGCTCGATGTTGTCGCACGACATGATCGTCGGCGCGGCGATGCCGCGGTCACGACGCAGGGCCAGGGCCTCGACGATCAGCCCGAACACGGATTCCGGGTCTCGGATGTGGTAGCCGCCCTCGGTGATGGTCATCGAGATGATGCGGGTCGTCGGCGCGGCCAGCAGCTCGATCGTCGCCGGGTCGTCGGGCGCGTAGCGGTAGTCGACGATCGAGCCGATCACCCGCGCTTCCCGGCTTCCGTCGGGGTGCTCCAACACCAACGTGTACAGGCCGTCCTGGGCGCGCAACACGTCTCTCATGCGCCGGTCGGCCGGCATCACCCCGATTCCGCAGATGCCCCATTCGCGCGCCCCCCGCTCGAGCAACCGGTCGATGTACATCGCCTGGTGTGCCCGGTGAAAGCCGCCGACCCCGAAATGCGCGATGCCGACCCCGACGCCATGACGGTCATAGCCCGGCGCCGCGATCGGCAGCCGGCCGAGCGTGGCGCTGTTCAGCCGAACCACGATGTCGACGGTACCGGTGCCGCGGCGGAAACACGTAGGTTGACACCATGGGTGCGACGGCGCAGGCGCGGGTCAAGCTGACCAACGCCGACAAGGTGCTGTACCCCGCGACGGAGGACGGCCGAAGGGCCGTCACAAAAGGGGACGTCTTCGACTACTACACCCGCATCGCCGGGGTGATGCTGCCGCACACCGCCGGACGCCCGGCGACCCGCAAGCGCTGGCCCAACGGCGTCGAGCGGGACTCATTCTTCGAAAAGCAGCTGGCGTCGTCGGCGCCCGACTGGCTGCCGCGGGCCAGCGTGACGCACCGGTCCGGAACGACGACGTACCCGATCATCGACAGCCCGGACGCGCTGGCCTGGATCGCGCAGCAGGCGGCGCTCGAGGTGCACGTGCCGCAGTGGAGGTTCGTCGCCGAGTGGACCCGAGGCGGGGCCGAGGAACTCAAGCCCGGCCCCGCAACGCGATTGGTGTTCGACCTCGATCCCGGCGAGGGCGTGACGATGACCCAACTGTGCGAGGTCGCCCATGCGGTGCGGGGCCTGATCGCCGATATCGGGCTGACCACCTTTCCGCTCACCAGCGGCAGCAAGGGGTTGCACCTCTACACCCGGCTGGACGAGCCGGTGAGCAGCAGGGGCGCCACCGTGTTGGCCAAACGCGTTGCGCAACAACTGGAAAAGTCGATGCCCACGTTGGTCACGGCGACCATGACCAAGAGCTTGCGGGCGGGCAAGGTGTTTTTGGACTGGAGTCAGAACAACGGCTCGAAGACCACCATCGCGCCGTACTCGCTGCGCGGGCGCCCGCATCCGACGGTCGCGGCGCCGCGCACCTGGAAGGAACTGGAAGACCCGGGGATTCGCCAATTGCGCTACGACGAGGTCCTGGCCCGGGTGGCGCGCGACGGCGATCCGCTGGCGTCGCTGGACGCCGACGCGCCGGTCCGCGATCGGCTGACCAAGTACCGCAGCATGCGTGACGCGTCGAAGACACCGGAGCCGGTGCCGGCCACGAAACCCGCTGCCGGCCACGGAAATACGTTCGTCATTCAGGAGCACCACGCCCGCCGGCTGCACTACGACTTCCGGCTGGAGCGAAACGGCGTGCTGGTGTCGTGGGCGGTGCCGAAAAACCTGCCCGAGACCACGTCGGTCAACCACCTGGCGGTCCACACCGAGGATCACCCGCTGGAATACGGCACCTTCGAGGGCACCATACCCAAAGGCGAATACGGCGCCGGCAAGGTGATCATCTGGGATTCCGGCACCTACGAGACCGAGAAGTTCCGCGACTCCGCCGAAAACGGGGAGGTCATCGTGAACCTGCATGGCAGCCGAATCTCGGGTCGCTACGCGCTGATCCAAACCAACGGCGATCAGTGGCTGGCGCACAGGATGAAAGACCAGAGGGTTTTCGATTTCGACGCGATCACACCCATGCTCGCCACCGAGGGCTCGGTGGCGGCCCTCAAGGCCGGCCAGTGGGCCTTCGAAGGCAAGTGGGATGGCTACCGGCTCCTGGTGGAGGCCGACCACGGCGCGTTGCGGGTGCGGTCCCGGCGCGGCCGCGAAGTCACCCAGGAATATCCCGAACTGCGTTCGCTGGCAGCAGATCTCGACGACCACCACGTTGTGCTCGACGGCGAGGCCGTCGTCCTGAACAAGTCCGGTGTGCCCGGCTTCAACGAAATGCAGAACCGGAGCCGCGGCACCCCCGTCGAGTATTGGGCGTTCGACCTGCTCTACCTGGACGGCCGCTCGCTGCTACGGGCGCGCTACCAAGACCGGCGAAAGCTGCTGGAAACCCTCGCCGGCGCAGGCGATCTCATCGTTCCCGGACTGCTGCCCGGCGACGGCGCCGAAGCGCTCGAGCACTCACGCGAACACGGCTGGGAGGGCGTGGTCGCCAAGAAGCGCGACTCCAGCTATCAGCCGGGCCGGCGCTCGGCGTCGTGGATCAAGGAAAAGTACTGGAACACCCAGGAAGTCGTCATCGGCGGGTGGAAGGCCGGCGAGGGCGGGCGCACCAGCGGCATCGGCTCGCTGCTGATGGGCATCCCCGGTGAGGGCGGGCTGCATTTCGCCGGACGCGTCGGCACCGGCTTCACCGAACGCGACCTGGCGAACCTGAAGAAGACGCTGGCACCGTTGCACACCAAACGATCTCCCTTCGACGCCCCGCTTTCCACCCTCGACGCCAAGGGCGTGACGTTCGTCGAGCCCGTTCTGGTGGGGGAGGTCCGCTACAGCGAATGGACCCCGGATGACCGGCTGCGCCAAACGAGTTGGCGCGGGCTGCGTCCCGACAAGAAACCAAGCGAGGTGGTGCGCGAATGAAATGGGTGACCTATCGAAGCGATCACGGCGAACGCACCGGCGTGCTCGCCGGCGACACCATCCATGCGATGCCGCCGGGCGTGACGCTGTTGGAGTTGATCGGTCGCGGCGCCGACGGGCTGCGCCAGGCCGGCGAGGACGCGCTGCGTTCGCCGTCGGCGGTGGTGCGCGTGGACGAGGTGACGTTGGCGGCGCCGATTCCGCGGCCCCCGTCGATCCGGGACTCCCTGTGCTTTTTGGACCACATGCGCAACTGCCAGGCCGCGCTGGGCGCCGGCCGGGCGCTCGCCGACACGTGGTACCGCATTCCCGCGTTTTACTTCGCCTGCCCGACAACGGTTTTGGGTCCTTACGACGACGCCCCCACCGCACCCGGAAGCGCGTGGCAGGACTTCGAATTGGAGATCGCCGCCGTCATCGGGACGACCGGCAGGGACCTGACGGTGGAGGAAGCCGAAGAAGCCATCGTCGGCTACACCATCTTCAACGACTGGTCCGCGCGCGACCTGCAGCAGCTGGAGAGCCAGCTGGCCATCGGGCAGGGCAAGGGCAAGGACAGCGGCGTCACGCTGGGCCCCTACCTGGTGACGCCCGACGAGCTTGAACCGTACCGCCGCCCCTCACTTCCCGGCAGGCTCGACCTGCGGGTGACCGCCCTGGTCAACGACGCCGTGATCGGTTCGGGTTCGACCGCCCAGATGGACTGGACCTTCGGTGAGGTCATCGCCTACGCCTCGCGCGGCGTGACGCTGCGCCCCGGCGACGTCATCGGCTCCGGCACCGTGCCGACCTGCACGCTCGTCGAGCACCTCAACCCGACCGCGCTGGAATCGTTCCCCGGCTGGCTGCACGACGGCGACGTCGTCACGCTCCGGGTCCAGGGACTGGGCGAGACCCGGCAAACCGTCCGCGCCACCGCCGCGCCGCATCCGTTGAAGCCGCGGCCCAACCCGGACGCCGCGCCCGCCCCCGCCCGGGTCAACCGGGCGCCCGCGAAGGTGCCCTACACCCGCGGCCTGCACGAGGTCGGCAACCGGGTGTGGGCGTGGACGCTGCCGGACGGCGGCTACGGGTGGAGCAATGCCGGGCTGGTGGCCGGCGACGGTGCGTCCCTGCTCGTCGACACCCTGTTCGACCTGGCGCTGACCCGCGAAATGCTCGCCGCGATGCGGCCGATCACGGATTCCGCGCCCATCACCGACGCCCTGATCACCCACTCCAACGGCGACCACACCCACGGCAACCAACTGCTCGACCGCTCGGTGCGGATCATCGCCGCCCGCGGCACCGCCGACGAGATCGCGCATGGGATGGCCCCCGAGATGCTGGCCATGGCGCAGACGGCCAACCTCGGCCCGGTCGCGACCCCGTACGCGCGAGATCGTTTCGGGCACTTCGACTTCAGCGGCATCACGGTCCGCAACGCCGATCAGACGTTCGACCGCGACCTGACCGTCGAGGTCGGCGGGCGGCGGGTCGATCTGCTGAACCTGGGCCCCGCTCACACCGCCGCGGATTCCGTGGTGCACGTGCCCGACGTCGGGGTGCTGTTCGGCGGCGACCTGTTGTTCATCGGCTGCACCCCGATCGTGTGGGCCGGCCCGATCGCCAACTGGATCGCCGCGTGCGACGCGATGATCGCGCTGGACGGACCCATCGTGGTGCCCGGCCACGGCCCGGTCACCGACCCGGACGGAATCCGCGCGGTCCGCGGCTATCTCACGCACGTCTCCGAACGGGCCGAGGCCGCCTACCGCGCGGGCCTGTCGTGGGCCGAGGCCGCCGAGAGCATCGACCTCGGCGAGTACGCGACCTGGCTGGACGCCGAACGCGTCGTCGTCAACGTCTATCAGCGGTATCGCGAACTCGACCCGGACACCCCGCGGCTGGAGATCATGGCCCTGCTGGTGATGCAGGCCGAGTGGCTGGCCAAGCGGTCCTGAGCCGCGAAAGTGCAACTGGCGAGCCGTTTCCCGAGAACCGGCGTCGGTAGTTGCACTCTCGTGGCGAGGTGGTGATCCCCTGTGACGGTTAGACTTTCGCGATCACGTTCTCGGCGAACATCTCCAGGTTGCGGATCTTGGTGTCCAGCGGCTCGGTGTCGGATCCCTTGATGTAGGGAATGCGGAATCCGACGATCACGTCGGTGACGCCCTTGTCCTCGAGTCGCTTGATGCCGTCCACGGTGTACGCGTCGGCCGAGATCACGTGAATCTCGAACGGGCCGGTCCTGCCCTCTTCCTCGCGCAGCTGCTTGAGCCTGGCGAGGAGCCCGTCCAGTTCCTCCGGGTCGCCGCCGCCGTGCATCCACCCGTCCGCGCGCGCCGCGCGCCGCAGCGCGGCGTCGGCGTGGCCGCCGATCAGGATGGGGATCGGCTGGGTGGGCGCCGGGGTCATCTTGGTCTTGGGGATGTCGTAGAACTCGCCATGGAACTCGAAGTAGTCGCCGGTGGTGAGCCCGCGCACGATCTCGATGCATTCGTCCATCCGCTTGCCGCGCTTGGCGAATGGGACACCCAGCAGCTCGTAGTCCTCCGGCCAGGGGCTGGTGCCGACCCCCAGGCCCACGCGGTTGCCGATCAGCGCGGCCAGCGAACTGGCCTGCTTGGCCACCAGTGCCGGCGGGCGGATGGGCAGCTTGAGGACGAAGAAGTTGAACCGCAGCCTCGACGTCACCGCTCCCAATGCCGCTGTGAGGACGAAGGTTTCGATGAACGCCTTGCCGTCCAGGAACTCGCGGTTGCCGTCGGGGGTGTACGGATACTTCGAGTCGGACTCGAACGGGTAGGCGATGCTGTCGGCGATCGTCATGCTGTGATAGCCGGCCGCCTCGGCCGCCTTAGCCAGCGGGATGTAGTACGAAAAGTCGGTCATTGCCTCGGCGTAGCTGAACCGCACGTCATCTGCCTTCCGTGAGGGGGCCGTCACACGACATTAGAACGTGTTCTAGCTTTACCCGCGTCCGGGTCCCCGTACGACGGGCCCCAGCCGGGTCAGGCGGCCCCGACTAAAGCTGGTTCTCGGGGCCGATGACGGCCCAAACCGTCTTGCCGGTCGAGGTGGGGGCGCTGCCCCACGCGCGCGACAACGCGTCGACAATCGCCAGGCCGGACACGTCGATGCCCTTGTCCGGCGACGGCAGCCGCACGGCGGGGGTGGTGCTGCCGTCGGACACCGCGATGGTCGCCGTCGCGCCATCGGTTTCGAGCCGCATCATCGGGACGCTTCCGGTGTGTTCCAGCACGTTTTCCACGAACACATTGACGACCACCAACGCGACCGGAATCAGCGCGGATTGCGACCACGTGGTGAACCACTCGCGGACCAGCCGGCGCGACTCGCGAAGGCTGGTCAGGTTCGCGGGCAGTTCGGCGTCGGCGCGCCGAACGGTGCGACGCGCCAGCCGGCCGAGCGCCTTGATCGCCCCCTTCTCGGTCGAGTACACCGGCATGAAGCGGGCGACCTCGCTGCGCGTGATCGCGTCGCGGGCCGCGCGATCCGCGCACACCAGAACGATCGGAACGTCGGGCTGGCCGCGAACCTGCCAGCGCGCGCCGATGAACGTCGACCATGCCGGTTTCGCGGGCACCTGGAGCGCCGTCACGTCGACGACGATGGCCGAGGGTTCCTCGCGCGTGGCCTTCATGATGATGTCGCGCAGCGCCGCGGAGTTGCTGGTGTCAAGCACGCCTTCGACCGTCAGAAGGACCACCGATTGATCCGTCCGCGTCACAACCGCCAGCGAACTCGGCGACTCGGCTACCGCGCTCACCGTAGCCACCCCTTTCCGGTCAGGGTTTTATATTGGCCGACCGCGGCCCCCGAAACAATGCCGCGCGAGCGCACGTGTCCCAATTGCAATGGTGGCTCCCGCTTTTCCGGCTTGGCCGAAAGCGGAGAGGTCATCATATTCCGGCTTTCCCGCCCGATTCTGCCGTCCGTTTTCATCTGCCGCTCCTCAAATTCCCGCCCGGCTAACTATTTGAGAACCCGCCCCCTCGGCGGCAAAGCGTCTATGGCCCCGGTGAGCGACATCGACGCCAAGAGACAAGGGATGTGGTGCTCCGCCAGGGACCCGTGGCCGCTCGGGTGAGTTGCGTGCGTCGGCCCCCGTCCGAAGCGTCGATCGCCACCACGCCGAACATGCCGTCTCGTCTACTCTTCTGCTGGAGCACGCGTATGCACCGGGGTTACCCACTTCGCCTTGGTGGTCAACCTCCGGTGTGGGATGAAATGAGCCCCTGCTGATTACCCATGCGTCCCGGTCGGCAAACCTCGAACGGCGGATCAGCCCGGCGGATACGGCGGGGCGCCCACCCCGCCGATCGTGTGGGTCCCCCACGGGGTCCGTTCGATGATGCGCGCGGGCGCGCTGCGCGAGCCGACGGTCAGCGTCGCGGTTCGCGCGCGGGTGAGTGCGTCGTGCGGGAGCGGCCGCGATGGGGAACTAAAAACCGTGCCCTGCCAGTGGTACTGGCCGTCGATCGGGTCCAGGCGGCCGGCGAGCCGGACGCGCACGGGATGTTCGGCGCCGGATATCTCCAGGGTCGCGGCGCCGTCGTAGGTGCCGTCGTCCTCGGGCGCGCTGGACGACAGGTCGAAGGCCCTGGCGATCGCGGCCGCCGGATGGGGCCGCGCCGAGCGCAGGTTGACCCGCTCGTTGAACACCCGATGGCTGCTGCGCCGCACTTCGATGCGGGCGCTGGCGGTGCGCCTCATGAGGGCCACGCACGCGGCGACATGGCGGGCCTGCGCGTCGGCGTCCGGGCCGCCGACGAAGAAGTAGTTGGGGAATCCGTGGAAGGCCACCCCGAGGTAGGGCTCCATGCCGTCGTCCCAGGCCTGCCGGATGGTCAATCCGCCGGCGCCGACCAGCGCGTCATCGGAGACCCGGTCGGGGATCGCGAACCCGGTGCCATAGACGATGGCGTCGACGTCATGGTCGACGCCATCGGCGGTTCGGATGCTCGACGGGCCGATGGCGCTGATCGCCGCCCCCACCAGCCCGGGCGCGGCCCGCGACGGCGCGGCCGGCCGGAGGTGGCGGCGTAGCCAGCGTTTGGCGCGGGTCGCCGGCAACGGCAACTCGGGGACGATCCGGCGCGGCGGGTGCGCGAAGACGGTGACCGAGGCGGCGGATCGCGCCAGCCACGGGAGGTAATGGCCGGCGGTGGCGTCGGCGCCGATCACGGCGATGCGCTTGCCGGCCGGCTCGAACTTGGGGTCCCAGGCCGCGGCGTGAAACGACTCGCCCAGGAAGTCGCCGCGTCCGGCGATGTCCGGCAGCCAGGGCACCTGCACCGGTCGGTAGGCGGCGATGACGACCTGAGCCCGGAAGGTCTCGTCGGTCGACGTCGTCAGCAGCCAGGTGTCGGTGTCGTCGTCGAACCGTGAACTGACGACGTCGCGGCCCGGCCGCAGGTGGCCGTCGGGGGGCCCGGGCGCCTTGTCGAGCGTGACGACGTCGGTGACGCCCGCCGCCCGCAGCGCCGCCCGTGCGCTCCGGCCGTCGGCTCCCGCGCCAATGATGACGACGTCGTGGCGGGGCTCGGCCGGGGTGGGCGTTCGGCTCACAGAAACCTGCTGCGCTTCCAGCCGCGGCGTGCGATGCGGCCCATCAGGCCCACCTCGGTCAGAAACGCCGCCAGCGGAGCGAAGCCGGCAACCTGTATCTCGCGGCGGTGCGCGCTGGTGCGCGCGGTCTTTCGGGCCCGCTTTGCGTCCAGGCCCGCCCGCGCGTACGGGATCGGATTGCTGAACAGGTAGTTGAAGAAATACCCGCCCAGCCCGTTGATGTTGGCCATGAACCAGCGGTTGAATCGGGGCATTTCGGCGACCCGTTTGCGCGCGCCGTCGCGGGCGAACTGGATGTGGCGGGCCTCTTCGGTGACATGAATCCGCATGAGCCGTTGGATGATTGGCTGCAGTTCCGGGTCGTCCATCATCTGCCGTTGCAGCGAGTCGAAAATCTCCTCACCGATCAGGGCGGCGACCCACAGCATCGAGCCCCGCTGGAAGGCGAGCGGCAGGGCGTTGATGATCATCCGGTAAAACAGCCGCGGGCGTACCGGCTTGGCGCCGATGCGCTCGATGGCCTTGCCGAACATGACCATGTGGCGGGTCTCATCGCCCAGCTCGGTGAGCTTGTAATGCGTCGACCGGCTCGTCGGGTCCTCGTGCAGGATGGTGCGCAGCAGCGACTGATTGAGCATGTTCTCGAACCAGATCCCGGCCGACAGCGTGTTGACCAGTTCCTGGCGCGACAGCTCGATCTGTTGCTCGCGGGTCATCTCGTCCCACATCGGCGTGTTGTACAGCGACACCAGCCGCGGCGGCAGATAGAACTTGTCCGGGTCCAGCGGCGCATCCCAGTCGATGTCGACGATCGGCTCGTAGGACTTTTTGACCGAGCCCTTCAGCAGACGATCCGAGAACTCTTCACGACTCGGACCCTCTGGTTTCACCGCAGTGGTCATCGCTGGTGTCCCTTCAGTGCTTCCTTACGGCAGGGAGATCGCTTCAGTCGGTACCCATGGTATCGGGTACCTGAGGTCCCGGCTAGGCCCTCGGGGTTTCGGTTCGGTTGACTCACACAGAATTATGCGGCGACCACGCGCGAGGAGGACAGGGTGAGTCGGCATATCCACGTCATCGGCATCGGCGTGGGCAACCCCGACTACGTGACCGTCCAGGCGATCGAGGCGCTCAACTGCACGCAGGTGTTCTTCGCGGCGGACAAGGGCGAGGCGACAGGCGACCTGGTGGCCCTGCGGCGGGAGATCTGCGCCCGGTTCGTCCGGCGGCCCGGATACCGCTTTGTCGAGCTGCCCGATCCCACACGGTCGAGCGACGGCGACTACCGGGAGGCGGTCTCCGACTGGCACGCGGCGCGCGCACGGGTATGGGCGAACGCCATCTCCACCGAGCTCGGGCCCGACGGCGTGGGCGCCTTCCTGGCCTGGGGCGATCCGTCGCTGTACGACAGCACGCTGCGCATCCTGGAGGCGGTCGCGGCCGAGGTCGACTTCACCTTTGACGTCATCCCGGGCATCACCGCGGTGCAGGCGCTGACGGCGCGACACCGCATCCCACTCAACGAGGTCGGTGAACCGGTCCTGATCACCACCGGCAGGCGGCTGCGCCAGGCCGGCCTGAAGGGCTCGGCCCTGGTGATGCTCGACGCCGACTGTTCCTTTCAGGCGTGCCCGCCCGACACCCGGATCTGGTGGGGCGCCTACCTGGGCACCGACGACGAGCTGCTGGTGGCCGGCACCGTCGGCGAGGTCGGGACGCGGATCGCGGCGCTGCGGGCCGACGCCCGCGCCCGGCACGGCTGGATCATGGACACCTATTTGCTCAGGCCGGGCTGAGGCAGACTGAACATGTGCCCGAACTTCCCGAGGTCGAAGCCCTCGCCGACCATCTGCGGCGGCACGCGGTCGGCCTGACGGTCGGTCGTGTCGACGTCGCGGCGTTCTCGGTGCTCAAAACCTTCGACCCGGGGATCGACGCCCTGCGCGGCCGGACCGTCGACGGGGCCGAGCGGTGGGGCAAGTACCTGGGCCTGCGGGCGGAGGGGCTGTTCTTGATCACCCACCTATCGCGCGCGGGCTGGTTGCGGTGGTCCGACAAGCTGGCCGCGGCGCCGCTGCGGCCCGGCAAGGGCCCGATCGCGCTGCGCGTGCATTTGGGCACGCCGGGTGAGGCGCCCGGCTTCGACCTCACCGAGGCGGGCACGCAAAAGCGGCTGGCCGTGTGGCTGGTCGACGACCCGAAGCAGGTCCCGGGCATCGCGGGCCTCGGCCCGGACGCGCTGGAGCTCGGCGTCGACGACCTGGCCGCGCTGCTGGCCGGCAATTCGGGCCGCATCAAGACGGTCATCACCGACCAGAAGGTGATCGCCGGCATCGGCAACGCCTACAGCGACGAGATCCTGCACGTGGCGAAGGTCTCGCCGTTCGCCACGGCCGGGAAATTATCGGACGACCAGCTCGCCGCCCTGCAGGGCGCGATGGTGTCGGTGCTGACCGACGCCGTACAACGGTCCGTCGGCCAGGGCGCCGCCACGCTCAAAGGGGAGAAGCGCTCCGGGTTGCGGGTGCATGCCCGCGCCGGCTTGCCGTGTCCGGTGTGCGGGGACACCGTGCGCGAGGTGTCGTTCGCGGACAAGTCTTTTCAGTACTGTCCGACCTGCCAGACCGGCGGCAAGGTGCTGGCCGACCGGCGCATGTCGCGGCTGCTGAAGTAGGCGCGCCGACTTGTGGCGCCGCTGTCGAGGCCGACAACCCGACGCCGGGGTGGCACTGGATATGCTGCCCGGGTGGCCCGCCAGAAGATCCTCATCACGGGCGCCAGTTCCGGCCTGGGCGCCGGGATGGCCCGTTCGTTCGCCGCCAAGGGTCGCGACCTGGCGTTGTGCGCCCGTCGCACCGACCGGCTCGACGAGCTGAAAGCCGAACTATCGCAACGGTATCCAAGCGTCAAGATCGCGGTCGCGGCCCTGGACGTCAACGACCACGAGCAGGTGCCGAAGGTGTTCGCCGACGTCGCCGACGAGCTTGGCGGCATCGACCGCGTCATCGTCAACGCCGGCATCGGCAAGGGCGCCAAGCTCGGCTCCGGCAAGCTCTGGGCCAACAAGGCGACCATCGAGACCAACCTGGTGGCAGCGTTGGTGCAGATCGAGACGGCGCTGGAGATGTTCCACAAGACCGGGTCTGGTCATCTGGTGCTCATCTCGTCGGTGCTCGGCGCCAAGGGCGTGCCGGGCGTCAAAGCCGCCTATGCCGCAAGCAAAGCCGGCGTGCGGTCGCTGGGCGAATCGCTGCGCGCCGAATACGCCAAAGGCCCCATCAGGGTCTCGGTGATCGAGCCGGGCTACATCGAGTCGGAGATGACGGCCAGGTCGGCGAGCACGATGTTCATGGTGGACAACGAAACTGGCGTTAGGGCGCTGGTCGACGCCATCGAACGCGAGCCCGGCCGGGCCGTCGTGCCGCGGTGGCCGTGGGCACCGCTGGTGCGGCTGATGCGGGTGCTGCCGCCCCGCTTCACCAAGGCGTTCGCGTAGCCCCGCCCCCCACCCCCCTTCACCGCGAGCGTGCGTGTTTGTACACGACACGCCGCCTCGCGGTGGCATTCTGCGCACGCTCGCGGGAAGGGGCCGGGTCAGCTGACCCGGCCGCGCTCGGTTCGGTAGCGACGCACCAGCGCGTCGGTCGAGCTGTCCGACTGCGGCGCCGGCGAGGCGTCGGAGGTGATCACCGGGAGCAGCGCCTTGGCCTGCGTCTTGCCCAGCTCCACACCCCACTGGTCGAAGGAGTCGATGCCCCAGATCACGCCCTCGGTGAACACCTGATGCTCGTAGAGCGCGATCAGCTGGCCCAGCACCGAGGGCGTGAGCCGGTCGGCCAGGATCGACGTCGACGGCCGGTTACCGGGCATCACCTTGTGCGGCACGATGTCGGCGGGCGTGCCTTCGGCCGCAATCTCTTCGGCGGTTTTGCCGAACGCCAGCACCTGGGTCTGGGCGAAGAAGTTGCTCATCAACAGGTCGTGCATGCTGCCCGTGCCCTCGACCGTGGCGAGGTCGTCGAGGGGCTGGCTGAAGCCGATGAAATCGGCCGGCACCAGCCGGGTGCCCTGGTGCAGCAACTGATAGAAGGCGTGCTGGCCGTTGGTTCCCGGTTCGCCCCAAAAGATTTCGCCGGTGTCGGTGGTGACCGGCGTGCCGTCGGCGCGAGTCGACTTGCCGTTGGATTCCATCGTCAGCTGTTGCAGATAGGCCGCAAAACGCGCCAGGTCGTTGGAATACGGCAGCACGGCACGCGATTGCGCGTCCATGAAGTTGGAGTACCACAGCCCGATCAGGCCCAGCAGGACGGGCGCGTTGGACTCCAGCGGCGCCGTCCTGAAATGCTCGTCCACGATGTGGAATCCGGACAGAAAATCGGCGAACGCCTCCCGGCCGATGGCGGCCATCAACGACAGCCCGATCGCCGAATCGACCGAGTAACGCCCGCCGACCCAATCCCAGAACCCGAACATGTTGTCGGTGTTGATGCCGAAGTCGTCGACCAGGCGCTCGTTGGTGGAGACGGCCACGAAATGCTTGGCCACCGCGGAGTCGCCGAGCGCGTCGGTCAGCCAGCGGCGCGCCGCGGTCGCGTTGGTCAGCGTCTCCAGGGTGGAGAAGGTTTTCGACGCGACGATGAAAAGCGTTGTGGCGGGGTCTAAGTCGGCCAGCTTTGCGATCAGGTCGGCGGGGTCGACGTTGGAGACGAAGCGCGCCGAAATTCCCGCGTCCGCATAGTGGCGCAGCGCCTGATAGACCATCACCGGACCCAGGTCCGACCCGCCGATCCCGATGTTGACGACGGTGCTGATCCGTTT
Organism: Mycobacterium heidelbergense; assembly: GCF_010730745.1. NCBI lineage: Bacteria > Bacillati > Actinomycetota > Actinomycetes > Mycobacteriales > Mycobacteriaceae > Mycobacterium > Mycobacterium heidelbergense. Next base: position 3,055,593 of record NZ_AP022615.1, read on the forward strand.
CCCGGTGGCCCCCGTCCATTCACCGCTGCGCAACCTGTCGGTGAAGTCGCCCATGGCGTCCAGCACGGCGTGGACGTCCTCGACGACGTTTTGGCCGTCCACGACCAGCTCGGCGTCCCGGGGCAGCCGCAGCGCGGTGTGCAGCACCGCGCGATCCTCCGAGGTGTTGATGTGCACGCCGGAGAACATCTGGTCGCGGCGCTCCTCGAGGTTAGCCGTGCGGGCCAGATCGATCAGTAGCCGCAGCGTCTCTCGGGTGATGCGGTGTTTGCTGTAATCGATGTAGAGGTCGCCGACCGTAGCGGCGAGTTCGCGCCCGCGATCGGGGTCGTCGGCGAAGAACTGCCGTAGATGGGTCTGGCCGATGTGTTCGTGATGCCTGCGCAGGGCGTCCCACGCCGGGGTGGCGGTGATGTCGGGGATGGTGTGCACGGAGGTCATGGTTCGACCCTAATGGGGGCCGACGCGATGGAGCCAGGGCTGGGAGGCCCGGCGATCAGTGGCCGAGCCGGCCCCTACCCAATCGCAACAGCAGCATCGCGAGATCCTTACCCTCGGGACCGAGCTCGCTGTAGCGCTCGATGACCTTCATCTCGCGGCTGTGGACCAACCTGGTGCCGCCGGAGGCCATTCGGGCCTTGCCGATCGCCTGGGACACCTCGGCGCGGCGCTTAACCGCGGCAAGGATTTCGGCGTCCAGGCGGTCGATCTGCAGCCGCAACTCTTCGATGTCGGCTGCCTGTTCGGTATCGATCATCTCGATGTCCATTTCTGCTAACTCCGCGTTCTCGTGATGTGGGGGTTCTGGTCTCATCCGGTATCGGGCCTCACAAAAGAGACGAGCCCCGTATCCGGAAGCGGACCACGGGGCTCTGCGAAAGCAGCTAGACCACGGGCACCGCTGGCCGGTACCCGTAGAAAAATCGATGCTGCGCGTTGAGCACCAACCGAGTGTGCCACTAATGGGCGCGTGCGCGCAAAAAGCGAGGCGCAAAACGGGCCCTTGAGCTGCGAGGAGCGGTGCGGCCCCGCCGCGCTTCGGTCGTGGACGGCCTGGCCGGCGGGGCTGTCGGTCGGCGGCGGTAAATTTGGACCGACATGAGCGTTCACGCAACCGACACCAAGCCCGCCCCCGAAGCGGATCGACTGCTCGACGGCCTCAACCCACAACAGCGCCAGGCGGTGGTCCACGAGGGTTCGCCGCTGCTGATCGTCGCGGGCGCGGGCTCGGGAAAGACGGCGGTGCTGACGCGCCGCATCGCCTACCTGATCGCGGCCAGGGGCGTCGGCGTCGGCCAGATTCTGGCCATCACGTTCACCAACAAGGCCGCCGCCGAGATGCGCGAGCGCGTGGTGCGGCTCATAGGAGCCCGCACCGCGCCGGCCATGTGGGTGTCCACCTTCCACTCCACCTGCGTCCGCATCCTGCGCAGCCAGGCGTCCCTCGTCGAGGGCCTCAACTCCAACTTCTCGATCTATGACGCCGACGACTCGCGGCGTCTGCTGCAGATGATCGGCCGCGACATGGGGCTCGACATCAAGCGCTATTCGCCGCGCCTGCTGGCCAACGCCATCTCCAATCTGAAGAACGAGTTGATCGACCCCGACCAGGCCGTGACCAACCTGTCGGATGACTCCGACGAGCTGAGCCGCACCGTGGCCAGCGTCTACGGCGAATACCAGCGTCGGCTGCGGGCGGCCAACGCGCTGGACTTCGACGACCTGATCGGCGAGACCGTGGCGGTGCTGCAGGCCTTCCCGGAGATCGCCGGGTACTACCGGCGCCGCTTCCGGCACGTGCTGGTCGACGAGTACCAGGACACCAACCACGCCCAGTACGTGCTGGTGCGGGAATTGGTCGGTCGCGACGTTCCACAAGACCAGGCCTCGCCCGATGACGTGCCGCCGGCCGAATTGTGCGTGGTCGGCGATGCCGATCAGTCGATCTACGCGTTCCGCGGCGCCACCATCCGCAACATCGAGGACTTCGAGCGCGACTATCCCGACGCGACAACCATTCTGCTGGAACAGAATTACCGCTCGACGCAAAACATTCTGTCGGCGGCCAACTCGGTGATCGCCCGCAACACCGGACGCCGGGAAAAGCGGCTGTGGTCCGACGCCGGTGACGGTGAGCTGATCGTCGGCTACGTCGCCGACAACGAGCACGACGAGGCCAGGTTCGTGGCCGAAGAAATCGACGCGCTCGCCGAGCGGGGTGAGATCACCTACAACGATGTCGCCGTCTTCTATCGCACCAACAACTCGTCGCGGTCGTTGGAAGAGGTTTTCATCCGCGCCGGGATCCCGTACAAAGTCGTTGGGGGAGTGCGCTTTTACGAACGCAAGGAGATCCGCGACATCGTCGCCTATCTGCGGGTGCTGGACAACCCCGGTGACGCCGTCAGCATGCGCCGCATCCTCAACACGCCGCGGCGCGGCATCGGCGATCGGGCTGAGGCCTGCGTGGCGGTGTACGCCGAGAACACCGGCGCCAGTTTCGCCGACGCGCTTGTGGCCGCGGCCGAAGGCAAGGTGCCGATGCTGAATACCCGCGCGGAGAAGGCGATCGCCGGTTTCGTCGAGCTGCTCGACGACCTGAGGGGCCACCTCGACGACGACCTCGGTGAGCTGGTCGAGTTGGTGCTCGAACGCAGCGGATACCGCAGCGAGCTGGAGTCCTCCACCGATCCGCAGGAGTTGGCCCGGCTGGACAACCTCAACGAATTGGTCGGCGTCGCACACGAGTTCAGCGCCGATGAGGCCAACGCGGTCGCTTTACAGGCCCCGGACGACGAAGACGTGCCGGACACCGGTGCGCTGGCGGCGTTCTTGGAGCGGGTGTCGCTGGTGGCCGACTCCGACGAAATCCCCGAGCACGGCGCCGGCGTGGTCACGCTGATGACGCTGCACACCGCAAAGGGTTTGGAGTTTCCGGTGGTGTTCGTCACCGGCTGGGAGGACGGGATGTTCCCGCACATGCGGTCGTTGGACAACCCCACCGAACTCTCCGAGGAACGCCGGCTGGCCTACGTCGGCATCACCCGGGCCCGTCAGCGGCTGTACGTGAGCAGGGCCATCGTCCGGTCGTCCTGGGGACAGCCGATGCTCAACCCGGAATCGCGCTTCCTGCAAGAGATCCCCCAGGGGCTCATCGACTGGCGGCGCAGCGCTCCCGCGTCGTCGTTCAGCGCGCCGGTGAGCGGTGCCGGACGGTTCGGCGCGCCGCGCCCGTCGCCCACCCGCTCGGGATCTGGCAAGCGCCCGCCGCTGGTGCTGGAGCCCGGCGACCGGGTGACTCACGACAAGTACGGGCTGGGCCGCGTCGAGGAAGTCTCTGGCGTCGGCGAATCGGCGATGTCGCTGATCGACTTCGGCAGCTCGGGACGGGTCAAGCTGATGCACAACCACGCCCCGATCAGCAAGCTCTAATCCGCCGAACGTGTTCTCAGGGCGAGGTTTTCGCGAATTTCTCGCCCTGAGAACACGCTCGGCGCGGGCGGCGGCGCGGGCGGCGCGGCGCGGGTGGGGCGGGTGGCTTGGCGCGGGAGGAACCGCGGGCGGGGCCTCGCCTCGTCAGGCCTGCAGCCAGCGTTTGGTTTGCGGGTGCATGGCCAGCACGACGCTGGCGACCGGCAGCACCCAAAGGACGTAAACGATCCACGCGACGCGCGCGCCCGCGATGAACACGCCGCCGTAGGTCAGCACCGCGACCACCGCGCCGGCCACGATCAGGTACCGCCCCAGCGGCCGACGCCGCAGCAACATGATCACGCCCGACACGGTCGTGATCGCAAACACCAGGGCGAGAAAGGCGACCGCGAGGCAAAACAGGCGGTCGGTTCTCCACCAGCCGGCGATCAGGTCGGTGGCCACCACCGACGTGGCCCACCCGCTGACGATGCTGACCGCCGCGGCGGCGACGGCGGTCCGGCCGCTCGACTCGCCGCCCACACCCAGTCCGACCGTGCCGGGCGCGGGCTGTCGGGGAATCTGGGTGGTCGGGTTCTCGGGCACGACGGGCATCGGCCCGGTCGGTGCCCGCCGGATGATCCGCGTGTGAGATTCGGAGGGCGGCGCGGCAGGCTCGGGCGGGGGTGCGGCGGCAGGGGGGTCGTTGGGCGCGGTCACCTCAGCCAGCGTAGTTGCCGACGTTAAGTCCACGCTTTGCGAGCCATGGGACCGGGTCGATCCTTTCGGTGCCGTTCTGCAGCACCTCGAAGTGCAGGTGCGGGCCGGTGGAATTGCCCCGGTTGCCCATGGTGGCTATCTGGTCGCCGGCCATCACGCGCTGGCCGACGCTGACCAGCGTGGTGTTGATGTGGCCGTAGAGCGTGACCGTGCCGTCGGCATGGCGCAGCTTGACCAGCATCCCGTAGCCGGCGGCCGGCCCGGCCTCGACGACGACACCGTCGGAGACCGCGACGATCGGTGTCCCGATCGAGTTGGCGAGGTCGATACCGGCGTGCAGCACACCCCAGCGGTAGCCGAAGTTGGAGGTGAAGATGCCCTTCGTCGGCATGACATAGAGCGGTTGCTGCAACCGCGCCTCGCGCTGAGCGCGATCGTTCGCGAACGCCAGGCCCTTGGCGAGCTCCTGGTTGTGCACCGCGGCATTCGCCGCCGGTTGGACCGCGATCACCTGCGCCCCGCGGACGGTGTTGCTGCCCGCCCCGCCCGTCAGCGCCGACGCGTTGGCGGTCAGCACGGCCTCGGGTTTCGGCGTATCGGCATGGCTGGTCACCGTGTGGGCCGCCGCGGCCGCCGCGCCGGCGGCCATCGCCGAGATCAGCAGGCGGCCCTTTGCCGCGCTGGTCGGCTGCTTCCGATGCTGGCCGCCGCGCCGTATCACGGGGATGACGTCGGTGATGTCCGAATAATAGGAACGACGGGCGTCGGCGTCGGGCAGGGATCTCACCGGGACCGGCACTGCCAGCTGGAGCGGGCCCAGATCGTCGACGTCGTGCAGATCGTCAAGCTCGGGGGCGAGCAGGACCTGGGCTTCGTTGTCGAAGGTCGAGTCATTGCTGAAGTCCAGGTCGCTCAGGTCGCCCCACTCATCGACGAAGTCCAGGTCGTCGAAGTCGAACCCGTCGAGCGGAAGGATCTCGGTGACTTCGTTTGGGTGGGGTTCCGTCCACCGGGCACCCGCCGCGCGACCCACTCTCACCACGCCGGTTTTGGCGGTAGAACGAGCGAAACGGTGCTGGGACAAGCTGAAATGTCCTCGTATCGTGACCATAACGTTATCTGGACCTTAAGGAAGGTATCCGCTCACCGACCGGGCTGGCAACCGTGGGGCAAAAACCGGACCAATATTGTGATTTGGATCACGTTTAAGGGCCGCCGGTATGCCGTGAGTTGTGCCACATCGGTGGACGCGACGGTAGCAGCCGTCGGACGGGTGGATACAGTGCCAGCGTGCGAGTTGCCGATCGGCACCGCCCACGTATAGGCCTAGCAAGTCAAGCGAAGACAGTGAGCCCATGGACCTTTTCGAGTATCAAGCAAAAGAGTTGTTCGCCAAACACAACGTACCGAGCACGCCCGGTCGGGTGACCGACACCGCCGAGGGCGCCCGGGCCATCGCCGAGGAGATCGGTCACCCGGTGATGGTCAAGGCGCAGGTGAAGGTGGGGGGCCGGGGCAAGGCCGGCGGCGTCAAATACGCCGCGACGCCCGACGACGCCTACGAGCACGCCAAGAACATCCTCGGCCTGGACATCAAGGGTCACGTCGTGAAGAAGCTGCTGGTCGCCGAGGCCAGCGACATCGCCGAGGAGTACTACATCTCCTTCCTGCTCGACCGCGCCAACCGCACCTACCTGGCGATGTGCTCGGTCGAGGGCGGCATGGAGATCGAAGAGGTGGCCGCCACCAAGCCCGACCGGCTCGCCAAGGTTCCCGTGGACGCCGTCACGGGCGTCGACGTGGCGACCGCGCGTTCCATCGCCGAGCGGGGCCACCTGCCGGCCGAGGTGCTCGACGCGGCCGCGGTCACCATCTCCAAGCTGTGGGAGCTCTTCGTCGGCGAGGACGCCACGCTGGTCGAGGTCAATCCGTTGGTGCGCACGCCCGACAACCGGATCCTGGCGCTGGACGGCAAGGTCACGCTCGACGCCAACGCCGACTTCCGCCACCCCGATCACGCCGAGTTCGAGGACCGCGACGCCACCGATCCGCTGGAGCTCAAGGCCAAGGAGCACGACCTCAACTACGTCAAGCTCGACGGGCAGGTCGGCATCATCGGCAACGGCGCGGGCCTGGTCATGTCGACCCTCGATGTGGTCGCGTACGCCGGTGAGAAGCACGGCGGAGTCAAGCCGGCCAACTTCCTCGACATCGGCGGCGGCGCCTCGGCGGCGGTCATGGCCGCCGGGCTGGACGTGGTGCTGAACGACAAGCAGGTCAAGAGCGTGTTCGTCAACGTCTTCGGCGGGATCACCGCGTGCGACGCCGTCGCCACCGGGATCGTCAAGGCGCTGGAAATCCTCGGCGACGAGGCCAACAAGCCGCTGGTGGTGCGCCTCGACGGCAACAACGTCGAGGAAGGCCGTCGCATCCTGGCCGAGGCCAACCACCCGCTGGTGACGCTGGTGCCGACGATGGACGAGGCCGCCGACAAGGCCGCCGAACTGGCGAGCGCCTGACGAAAGGACTTTCTCACTATGTCGATCTTTCTGAACAAGGACAACAAGGTCATCGTCCAGGGCATCACCGGGAGCGAAGCCACGGTCCACACCGCGCGGATGCTCAAGGCGGGCACCCGGATCGTCGGCGGCGTGAACGCGCGCAAGGCGGGCACCACGGTCTCGCACAAGGACGCCGGCGGCAACGACATCGAGCTGCCGGTGTTCGGCGGCGTGGTCGAGGCGATCGAGAAGACCGGCGCCGACGTCTCGATCATCTTCGTGCCGCCGAAATTCGCCAAGGACGCCATCATCGAGGCCGTCGACGCCGAGATCCCGCTGCTGGTGGTCATCACCGAGGGAATCCCGGTGCAGGACACCGCCTACGCGTGGGCGTACAACCTGGACAAGGGCGGCAAGACCCGCATCATCGGACCGAACTGTCCCGGCATCATCACCCCGGGCGAAGCGCTGGTGGGCATCACCCCGGCCAACATCACCGGCTCCGGCCCCGTCGGGCTGGTGTCCAAGTCCGGCACGCTCACCTACCAAATGATGTACGAGCTGCGCGATTTCGGGTTCTCCACGTCGATCGGCATCGGCGGCGACCCGGTGATCGGCACCACCCACATCGACGCCATCGAGGCCTTCGAGAAGGACCCCGACACCAAGGTCATCGTGATGATCGGTGAGATCGGCGGCGACGCCGAGGAGCGCGCGGCCGACTACATCAAGGCCCACGTATCCAAGCCGGTCGTCGGCTACGTCGCGGGATTCACCGCCCCGGAAGGCAAGACGATGGGCCACGCGGGCGCCATCGTGTCCGGGTCCTCGGGCACCGCGGCCGCCAAGAAGGACGCCCTGGAGGCCGCCGGCGTCAGGGTCGGCAAGACGCCGTCGGAGACGGCCGCGCTGGCCCGGGAGATTCTGGCCGGCCTGTAACGGGTTTCGCACGTGAGCCTCGACCCGAGCACGCCCGTCGTCGTCGGCGTGGGGCAGTCCGCGGAGCGCATCGACGACCCCGGGTACCGGGCGATGTCACCCGTGGAGCTGGCCGCCGCCGCTGCCCGCGCCGCCCTCGTCGACTGCGGCGGTGACGTCGGGTCGGTGGCGGCGGCCGTCGACACCGTCGCCGGCGTGCGGCAGTTCGAGATCTCCGGGCCGATCGCCACGGCGGTGCTGGGGCGGTCGAACAACTACCCGCGGTCCGTGGCCAAGCGCCTCGGGGCCGAGCCCGGGCGCGCGATCCTGGAAATCGTTGGGGGACAGGGCCCGCAGCACCTGATCAGCGAGCTGGCCGCCGAGATCGCCGCCGGCCGCTCGGGCGTCACCTTGATCTTCGGGTCGGACGCGACCTCGACGCTGCGACACTTCGCGAAGGCCGACACCAAGCCGGACTTCACCGAGACCGTGGACGGGGACCTGGAGGACCGCGGCCACGGGATCGAGAAACTCATCTCGCGCTATACGGTCGTTCACGGCCTGACCAGCGCGCCGATCCAATATGCGCTGCTGGAGAACGCCCGCCGGGCCGGAACCGGGCTCGGGCCGGCGGAGTATCGGCGGCGGATGGGCGAGCTGTTCGCGCCGTTCACCAAGGTCGCCGCCAACAATCCATTCGCCGCCGCGCCGGTCGAGCGCACCGTCGACGAACTGATCACCGTGACCGAGTCCAACCGGATGATCGCGGAGCCCTACCCCCGGCTGATGGTCGCCCGCGATCAGGTCAACCAGGGGGCCGCGGCGCTGTTGATGTCGGTGGAGGCGGCGCGTCGCCTGGGGGTGCCCGAGCGGAACTGGGTGTACCTGCACGGGCACACCGACTTGGAGGAGCAGGCCCTGCTGGAGCGCCCGGATCTCGGGCACGCCCCGTCGGCCGTCCTGGCGGCGCGCGGGGCGCTGGGCATGGCCGGCATCGGTGTCGACGACGTCGCCACCTTCGATCTCTACAGCTGCTTCCCGGTGCCGGTGTTCAACATCTGCGACGGCCTGGGGATCGCGCCCGACGACCCGCGCGGCCTGACCCTGACCGGTGGGCTGCCGTTCTTCGGCGGCGCTGGCAACAACTACTCCATGCACGCCGTCGCGGAGACGGTCGCCCAAATGCGAAGCATGCCAGGGCAATTCGGTCTCGTCGGCGCCAACGGCGGCCTCCTGAGCAAGTACTCGGTCGGCGTTTACTCCACCACACCGGCGGAATGGAAGCCGGACCGCAGCGCTTCGCTGCAGGCGCAGATCGATGGCCGGCCGACGCGGCCGGTGACCGAGAACGCCGACGGTGCCGGCACCGTCGAGACCTATACGGTCCGGCGCGACGACGGAAGGCCGACCGGGATCATCATCGGCCGGCTGGACGACGGCAGCCGGTTCCTGTCGACCACCGAGGACGACGAATTGATCGCGCTGCTGACCGACGGCGAACCGCTCGGACATCCGGTCCGGGTGCGCTCGTTCGACTACGGCAATCGCTGCACCCTGTAGGCCGAGCAGACGCAGAATCGCACGAATCCGCAGCGCGGAGTGCGATTCTGCGTCTCACTCGAAAATGTGGTGACCCGAAGCGGGTGAGTCGCTGGCCCCTGGTGTTAGGCGACTTCGGTGAGTGGTTCGAGGATGACGTTGTATCCCAGGGCTTCGAGCTGCTTGATGGCGTTGGCCTTGGTCTTGCTGGGGTGGTGGCGGGTGTAGTAGCCGGGGCCGGGGTCGCGGTAGAAAGCGCCGTTGATCAGCATGTTGTAGGCGTCGGTGAGCATCTTGTGTTCCAGGGCGACCAGGGCGATCATGCCCGCTGGTGAGCTGTGCTGGGCTTTGGTTCTGTTCCTGCGTTTTGGCTGGGGTGGGCGGCTGCCGGCGATGCGTCGGTAGCGGGCGTTGTAGTAGGTGTCTTTGCTGCGGGCCGCCGAGAGGGCCGCGACCCCGAGGGCGGCTTTGAGGTAGCGGTTGCCCGCTCGGGTGGCCGCTGATTTGACCCGGCCCGCTGATTCGTTGCAACCGGGCACCACCCCAGCCCACGACGCCAGGTGCGCCGCAGTGGGAAACACGCTCATGTCCGCGCCGGTCTCGGCGATGAACACATCGGCCACGATCGTCGAAAAGCCCGGGATGCTCATGAGTAACTCCCGGATGGCTTGAAAGGGTTGGATCGCCTCCTCGATGCGTTCATCTAGGCGGGCGACGTCGGCGTCGTGGGCGTCGATGCGATCCAGATACAACCGCGTCATGAACGCGTGATGGTCGTTAAACCGCCCGCGCAGCTCCTCGGTGAGCGCGGGGATCTTCTCCCGCAGCCGTTGTTTGGCCAGATCAGCCAGCACCGCCGGATCGCGCTGCCCGGCGATCAGCGCCTCGAGCATCGCCCGCCCGGAGACCCCGACGATGTCAGAGGCCACCGCCGACAGTTTGATCCCGGCGTCTTCGAGCAGTTTCTCTAGCCGCTGAATCTCCTTGGTACGCGCCCGGGTGATCATGGTGCGCGCCCGCGTCAGATCGCGTAACTCCCGAATCGGCTGCGGCGGCACGAACGAGGCGCGTACCAGCCCGTGTGCGCCCAGGTCAGCCAGCCACATCGCATCCGAGACATCGGTCTTGCGGCCAGGCACATTACGCACCGCCTTAGCGTTGGCCAAGATCACCGGCAGCGCATCTTCAAGCAGGTAGTAAAACGGCTTCCAATAATCCGACGTCGATTCGATCACCACACAGCTGACCTGCTCAGCCAGCAGATGCTCGCGCAACGCCAGGATCTGGCTGGTGGTCGAACCCACGTGCTCACCGTCGTCGTGGTGGCGCGCCGACCCTGACCCTGAACCCGGACACAGACCTTGGCGTCCTTCTTGGAAACATCAAGGCCTGCACACCGCCGATGGACCACCTCCATGATCAATCACCTCATCATCTAGAACCTGTTGTTAATCAGCGTGTTCCGGGAAGAGTGAAAACAAACAGGAGTCTCACTCGCGTGCTCACAGGCAACAAACCACGGCCCCCGCACAACCACGGGGTACCCTTCGTCCCAAGCTGCTCGGCGTGCTCACGACAACACAGACGCAACGGGATCCACCGAAACACCCCTCCAGCGTCAACCCCGCCAGCACGCCAAGCAACCACCTAGCCACGCCGAACGACACCACCAAATTTTCATCCCCCACGGCGGGGCCTCAGCCCCCCAGATAGCTGCTCGCGCTACACCATGGCGGCGAGCTTGCCGGCCAGGCGCTCGACGTAGGCGGCGACCTCGTCCTCGGTGCGGTCCGGCAGGCCGAACAGCACCTCGGTCACGCCGAGCTGGGCCCAGTGCGCCAGCTTTTCGGGCACCGGCTTGAAGTCCAGGGCCACGATCTGCGGAGCGCCGTCGCGGCCCGCGGCCGCCCAGGTGTCCTGCAGCAACTTCACCGGCTCGTCGATGTCGAAGTCGCGCGGGGTGGTGATCCAGCCGTCGGCGCTGCGCGCGATCCACTTGAAGTTCTTCTCGTTGCCCGCGGCGCCCACCAGCACCGGGATGTGTGACTGCGTCGGCTTGGGCCAGGCCCAGCTGGGCCCGAACTTGACGAACTCGCCGTCGTAGGCCGCCTCCTCCTGCGTCCACAACGCCCGCATCGCCTCGATGTACTCGCGCAACATCGTGCGCCGCCGCCCGGGTGGCACGCCGTGGTCGGCGAGTTCGTCGGTGTTCCACCCGAATCCAACGCCGAGGCTGACGCGGCCGCCGGACAGGTGGTCAAGGGTGGCGATGCTTTTCGCCAACGTGATCGGGTCGTGCTCGACGGGCAGCGCCACCGCGGTCGAGAGCCGCACCCGCGACGTCACGGCGCACGCCGCGCCCAGGCTCACCCATGGGTCCAGCGTGCGCATGTAGCGGTCGTCCGGCAGCGACGCGTCACCGGTCGTCGGGTGCGCCGCCTCACGCTTGACCGGGATGTGCGTGTGTTCTGGCACGTAAAACGTCTGGAAGCCGTGATCGTCGGCAAGCTTGGCGGCTGCCGCCGGGGAAACGCCACGATCGCTGGTGAAAAGCACAAGCCCGTAATCCATGCCCTGAATTAGAACGTGTTCTACCTGTGCGGGGCAAGCTGCTGTGCCGCCGGGGATCTCGACGCGGATCCGCGACGGGGGTCGTCGCTGGTCGCGCCGGCGGCCTGTCGCCCCGGCGGGGCCACCCGAACGTGCGCTAGCGTGGTTGGTCGATCGCGTCGCAACGCAAGAACTGGAAGGCGTTTTCGGAAGCGGCGCGCCTGGAAGCACAGCGTCGCACTGCGCTGTGGCGCGACGGCACTGGAAGCAACAGGAGGAGTCATGACCTACTCGCCCGGTAGTCCCGGATATCAACCCGCGCAGCCCGGCGGCTCCTATGCAGGCGCCACACCGTCGTTCGCCAAGACCGACGACGGCGAAAGCAAGCTTCCGCTGGTGTTGAGCGTCGCGGTGGTGGTGCTCGGCCTGGCGGTGTATCTCCTCAATTTCGGGCCGACCTTCACGATCGCCGCCGACCTCGGTCCGGGCGGTGGACGCGCCGGCGATGCCGGCACCGCGGTCATCATTGCGGTGCTGGCCGCGCTGCTCGCCGCGCTGGGCTTGCTGCCCAAGGCGAAAAGCCATGTGGGAATCGTCGCGGTGATCGCGGTGCTGGGCGCGCTGCTGGCCATCACCGAGACGGTCAACACGCCCGCCGGTTTCGCGATCGGCTGGGCGATGTGGCCCTTGGTGGGTTGCAGCATCTTCCAGGCGCTCGCCGCCATCGGCGCGCTGCTGCTGGACGCCGGCGTCATCACCGCGCCCGCACCGCGGCCCAAGTACGACCCCTACGCGCAGTATGGCCAGTACGGGCAATACGGGCAGTACGGACAGCAGCCGTATTACGGTCAGCCGGGCGCCCAGCAGCACGCGGGACACCATGCGCCGCAGCCTTCCGGGTACGGGTCGCAGTACGGCGGTTACCCGTCGAATCAGGCGCCCACTCAGACCGCGCCGACCGGTGGATTCGGCGCCCAGCCGTCGCCGCAGTCGGGGCCCCAGCCGGCCCAGCCCCAGGGACCGTCCACGCCGCCCACCGGCTTCCCCAGCTTCGGTCCGCCGCCGAGCGGCACGGAGTCTCAGGCGGGTTCGGCTCCCGCCGACTACTCAAGCCAGAGCGGGGGCCAGGACCAGCAGCAGTCGCCGTCTGGGCCGTCTGGGCCGGCGCCGGTCTAACCGCGCGCCATCGCGCGTAATCGGGCACGTGCGCCGAGAGTGAAAAGGGTGTCGGAAAGCGCGGACAACCGGGCGGCGGGCGCTCGCCAGGCGCGCGACCTTGTCCGGGTGGCGTTCGGGCCGGCCATTGTGGCGTTGGGCGTCATCGCCGCGATCACGTTGCTTCAGTTGCTGATCGCCAACAGCGACATGACCGGCGCGCTGGGGGCCATCGCCAGCTTGTGGCTCGCGGTGCACCAGGTGCCGGTCTCGATCGGTGGCCGCGAGCTGGGCGTGATGCCGCTGTTGCCGGTCCTGTTGATGGTGTGGGGCACCGCGCGCAGCAGCGCCCGCGCCACCTCCCCGCGCTCGTCGTGGCTGGTGGTCCGCTGGGTGATCGCGTCGGCGCTGGGCGGACCCCTGCTGATCACCGCGATTGCCCTGGCGGTCATCCATGACGCGTCGTCGGTGATCACCGAGCTGCAGACGCCCAACGCCCTGCGCGCGTTCGTGAGCGTGCTGGTGGTGCACGCCATCGGCGCGGCGATCGGCGTGTGGTCGCGGGTGGGACGACGGGCGTTGGCGGTGTCGTCGCTGCCCAATTGGCTCGGCGATTCCCTGCGCGCCTCGGTGGCCGGCGTGTTGGCGCTGGTCGGGCTGTCCGGCCTCGTGACCGCGGGGTCGCTGGTCGTGCACTGGGCGACGATGCAGGAGCTCTACGGGATCACCGATTCGATCTTCGGGCAATTCAGCCTCACCGTGCTGTCCGTGTTGTACGCGCCCAACGTCATCGTCGGCACGTCGGCGATGGCCGTCGGGTCCAGCGCCCATCTCGGCTTCGCGACGTTCAGTTCGTTCACCGTCTTCGGCGGCGATATCCCCGCGCTGCCGATCCTGGCCGCCGCCCCCACGCCGCCGCTGGGGCCGGTGTGGGTCGCGCTGCTCATCATCGGCGCGTCGTCCGGCGTGGCGGTGGGGCAGCAGTGCGCCCGGCATCCGCTGCCGCTGCTTCCGGCGATGGCCAAACTGCTGGTCGCCTCGGTCACGGGCGCGTTGGTGATGTCATTGCTCGCGTACGGCGGGAGCGGCCGGCTGGGCAATTTCGGCCATGTCGGCGTCGACCAGGGGGCCTTGCTGATCGGCGTCTTCTTCTGGTTCGCGGTCGTCGGCTGGACCACGGTGGCGCTGGCCGGCGGGATCAGCCCCAGGCGATTCAGAAGGCCCAAACGGCCCTCACCCGCGCCTACCCCAGCGGGGGATGAACCCGCGGACTTCGCGGCGCTTTTCGACGAGCCGGGCGACTCGCCCGACGAGCCCGACGAGCCCACGGGTGACTCCGCCGCGGAGGGGGAGGTGGCGGCCTCGGCGGAGGTGGCGGACGACGACGAGTCGCCGCCCGAGGAACCCGAGTCGCGGTCCGAGTGAGCCGCTGGAGCTGGTGACGACGTTGATTCTGCGCTGACCAGGGTCTCTACTCGCACTTTTGCCTGGTGGACGCAGAATCAACGCGGCGGTGCGCTCGACTGGATCTGATTGTCGGGCTTCTCAGCGTGCCGTTCCGGCGCGGCGGTGCGCCCGACTAGGCTCGCGATGTGTCAGAACCGCTCCACGTGCCCCCGAGCGCGCCGGCGCGGGTGGTGGTGCTGGCCTCCGGCACCGGCTCGCTGCTGGCGTCGCTGCTCGACGCCGCGGTCGATAACTACCCGGCCCGGGTGGTGGCCGTCGGTGCCGACCGCGACTGCCTGGCCACCGAGATCGCCGAGTCCGCGTCGGTGCCGACCTTCACCGTCCGGCTCGCCGATCATCCCGACCGCGACGCCTGGGACGCGGCCATCACCGAGGCCACCGCCGCCCACTCGCCGGATCTGGTGGTGTCCGCCGGGTTCATGAAAATCCTTGGGCCACAGTTTCTTTCACGGTTCTACGGCAGGATCATCAATACCCATCCGGCCCTGCTGCCCGCCTTTGCCGGCGCGCACGGCGTGGCCGACGCGCTGGCCTACGGCGTGAAGGTCACGGGCTGTACGGTGCACCTGGTAGACGCCGGCACGGACACCGGGCCGATCCTGGCGCAGCAATCCGTTCCGGTGCTCGACGGCGACAACGAAGAGACCCTGCATGAACGCATCAAAGTCACCGAACGACAGCTGCTGGTCGACGTGGTCGCCGCGATCGCGACCGGCGGCGTGACGTTGACGGGACGCAAAGCGACGATCGGACGAAAGGCGACCATACGATGAGCACCGACGAGTCAAGAAGGACCATTCGCCGCGCGCTGATCAGCGTGTACGACAAGACCGGGCTGATAGACCTCGCCCAGGGGCTGACCGCGGGGGGTGTGGAGATCGTCTCGACCGGATCAACAGCGAAAACCATTGCCGACAAAGGGATTCCCGTGACTCGCGTGGAGGAGCTGACCGGCTTCCCCGAGGTGCTCGACGGCCGGGTCAAGACGCTGCACCCGCGGGTGCACGCCGGCCTGCTCGCCGATCTCCGCAAACCCGAGCACGCCGCGGCGCTCGAACAGCTCGGCATCGCGGCGTTCGAACTGGTCGTCGTCAACCTGTATCCGTTCAGCGAGACCGTCGACTCCGGCGCCGGCGTCGACGAGTGCGTCGAGCAGATCGACATCGGCGGGCCGTCGATGGTCCGGGCGGCCGCGAAAAACCACCCCAGCGTGGCGGTGGTCACCGACCCCCGTGGGTATGACGGCGTGCTCGCCGCGGTGCGCAGCGGCGGATTTACCCTCGCCGAGCGCAAAAGGCTGGCGTCGCTGGCCTTTCAGCACACCGCGGAGTACGACATCGCCGTCGCCGGCTGGATGGAGTCGACGCTGGCGCCCGAGCATCCGCCCACGGCGTTCCCGCAGTGGCTGGCCGGCAGCTGGCGGCGCACGGCGATGCTGCGCTACGGCGAGAACCCGCACCAGCAGGCCGCGCTCTACGGCGACCCCGGCGCCTGGCCGGGCCTGGCGCAGGCCGAGCAGCTGCACGGAAAAGAGATGTCCTACAACAACTTCACCGACGCGGACGCGGCCTGGCGCGCCGCCTTCGACCACGAACAGACCTGCGTGGCAATCATCAAGCACGCCAACCCTTGTGGGATCGCGATCTCGTCGGTGTCGGTCGCCGACGCCCACCGCAAGGCGCACGAATGCGACCCGCTGAGCGCCTTCGGCGGAGTGATCGCGGCGAACACCGAAGTCAGCCTGGAGATGGCGGAGTACGTGAGCACCATCTTCACCGAGGTGATCGTCGCACCGGCCTACGCGCCGGGCGCCGTCGACGCGTTGACGCGCAAGAAGAACATCCGGGTGCTGCTGGCCTCCGAGCCGCTGGCCGGCGGTACCGAGCTGCGGCCGGTCAGCGGGGGGCTTTTGGTGCAGCAGCGCGACCAGCTCGACGCGCACGGTGACAACCCGGCGAATTGGACGCTGGCGACCGGATCACCGGCGGACCCGGCGACGTTGAGCGACTTGGCTTTTGCGTGGCGGGCCTGCCGCGCGGTCAAGTCGAATGCGATCGTGATCGCCGCCGACGGCGCCACCATCGGCGTCGGCATGGGTCAGGTCAATCGGGTCGACGCCGCCCGGCTGGCCGTCGAACACGGCGGGGACCGGGTGCGCGGCGCGGTCGCGGCCTCCGATGCGTTCTTCCCGTTTCCCGACGGACTCGAGACGCTGGCCGCCGCCGGGGTCAAGGCGATAGTGCATCCGGGCGGGTCGGTCCGCGACGACGAGGTGACCGCGGCGGCGGCCAACGCCGGCGTCACCGTGTACCTGACCGGGGCCCGTCACTTCGCTCATTAGGCGGGCCCGGGCCGACCCTTGCTACGCGGTCGCACAGGCCAATAGCATCCGAATTTGGGCTCGCGACTACGGGTCCTAGCCGAATTCGAGAGGAAATGAGATGCGTGCAATGACAACACGAGCAGCGGCATTCTCGGCGGCAATCGTAGGGTTTGCGCTGATCGGCGCCGGGTGTGGCCACGCGAACAAATCCAACGAGACAACGGGTTCCTCCGCGACGTCGTCGGTGACGACCTCCGCAGGCGCCGGTTCCTCCGCGACCACGAGCGCGAGTGCGGCCGCGCCGTCGACCCAGATCACGGGGGCCAACGGCACGGCGTACACGGTTCAGGGGCCGATTCTCGACAAGTACAACTCCCTTGACGAGAAGGCGCGGAAAGATCTGGGCGCCCCGACGGGCAATCAGCAAACGAACCCGGATGGTGGCATTTATCAACAGTTCGACGGCGGCGTGATCGTTTATAAGACACAGGCCTACGTCGTGTGGGGCAAGATCCGGGATAAGTGGAACCAGCTCGGCGGTTCGCAGGGCAAGTTGGGTTATCCGACGAGCGACGAGGTGGATACTCCCGACGGCCTGAAGAAGTCGACGTTCGAGCACGGCACGATCACGTGGAAAGCGGGCGACGCCGAGGCCACCGCCACGTTCAGCTGACGTCTTCGGACGCGACACGCCGAACGCGCGTCGCGAAAATCACTGTCATCGCCGGTGCGCAGACGCCAATCCGCCACGCGACGTAGCGTGGAGTGGTGCCATCACCAAGTCATCTGCCCCGCACCGTCGGTGAGTTGCGCGCCGCCGGTCACCGTGAACGGGGTATCAAACAGGAAATCCGCGAAAACCTGCTGACCGCGCTGGCGGCCGGAGACGAGATCTGGCCGGGCATTCTGGGCTTCGACGACACCGTGTTGCCCCAGCTGGAGCGGGCGCTGATCGCGGGTCACGACGTCGTGCTCCTCGGCGAACGCGGCCAGGGCAAGACGCGGCTGCTGCGCGCGCTGGCGGGGTTGCTCGACGAGTGGACACCCGTGATCGCCGGGGCCGAACTTGGCGAGCATCCGTATCGGCCGATCACGCCGGAGTCGATCCGGCGGGCCTACGAGCTCGGCGACGACCTGCCCGTCGAGTGGAAACACCGCAGCGAGCGCTACACCGAGAAGCTGGCCACCCCGGACACCAGCGTCGCCGACCTGATCGGTGACATCGACCCCATCAAGGTCGCCGAGGGCCGCAGCCTCGGGGACCCGGAGACCATCGCGTACGGGCTGATCCCGCGCGCGCACCGCGGCATCGTCGCGGTCAACGAGCTGCCCGACCTCGCCGAGCGCATCCAGGTGTCGATGCTCAACGTCATGGAGGAGCGCGACATCCAGGTCCGCGGCTACACGCTGCGGCTGCCGCTGGACGTGTTGGTGGTCGCCAGCGCCAACCCCGAGGACTACACCAACCGCGGCCGCATCATCACCCCGCTCAAGGACCGGTTCGGCGCCGAGATCCGCACCCACTACCCGCTGGAGCTGGAGGCCGAGGTGGGCGTGATCATTCAGGAAGCGCACCTGAGCGCGCAGGTGCCCGACTACCTCATGCAGGTGATCGCGCGGTTCGCCCGGTACCTGCGGGAGTCCAACTCGGTCGACCAGCGGTCCGGGGTGTCGGCGCGGTTCGCGATCGCCGCGGCCGAGACCGTCGCGGCCGCCGCCCGGCACCGCGGCGCCGTGCTGGGGGAGACCGACCCGGTGGCCCGGGTGGTCGACCTGGGCACGGTGATCGACGTGCTGCGCGGCAAGCTGGAATTCGAGTCCGGCGAGGAGGGCCGCGAACAGGCCGTGCTGGAACACCTGTTGCGTCGCGCGACCGCCGACACCGCGGCCCGGGTGCTGGGCGGCCTCGACGTCGGTTCTTTGGTGGCCGCGGTCGAGGGCGGTGCGGCGGTGACGACGGGGGAGCGGGTGTCGGCGAAGGACGTGCTGGCCGCGGTCCCGGGGCTGCCCGTCGTGGACGCCATTGCGAGAAAGCTGGGCGCGGAATCCGAGGGCGAGCGCGCCGCGGCGCTGGAGCTGGCGCTGGAGGCGTTGTATCTCGCCAAGCGCATCGACAAGGTGTCCGGGGAGGGCCAAACCGTCTATGGCTAAAGGCCATTCGTCGCGATACTCGGCGTACACCGGCGGGCCCGACCCGCTGGCGCCGCCGGTGGATCTGCGCGAGGCTCTCGAACAGATCGGTCAGGACGTGATGGCCGGCACCTCGCCGCGGCGTGCGTTATCCGAGCTGTTGCGCCGCGGCACCAAGAACATGCCCGGGGCCGACCGGCTGGCGGCCGAGGCCAACCGGCGTCGACGGGATCTGTTGCGCCGCAATAACTTAGACGGCACCCTGCAGGAGGTCAAGAAGCTGCTCGACGAGGCCGTGCTGGCCGAGCGCAAGGAGCTGGCCCGCGCGCTGGACGACGACGCCCGCTTCGGCGAACTGCGGCTGGACGCGCTGCCGGCGTCGCCGGCCAAGGCCGTGCAGGAGCTGTCCGACTACGACTGGCGCAGCAACGAGGCGCGCCAAAAGTACGAGCAGATCAGGGATTTACTCGGCCGCGAGATGCTGGACCAACGCTTCGCGGGCATGAAGCAGGCGCTTCAGGGCGCCACCGACGAGGACCGCCAGCGCGTCAGCGAGATGCTGGACGACCTCAACGAGCTGCTGGACAAGCACGCCCGCGGCGAGGACACCCAGCAGGACTTTCAAGACTTCATGGACAAGCACGGCGAGTTCTTCCCGGAGAACCCGCGCAATGTCGAGGAGCTGCTGGATTCGCTGGCCAAGCGCGCCGCGGCCGCGCAACGCTTCCGCAACAGCCTGAGCCCGGAGCAGCGCACCGAGCTGGATGCCTTGGCGCAGCAGGCATTTGGCTCCCCGGCGTTGATGCAGGCGTTGAATCGGCTCGACGCGCATCTGCAGGCCGCGCGGCCGGGCGAGGACTGGACCGGCTCGCAGGAGTTCTCCGGCGACAATCCGTTCGGCATGGGCGAGGGCACCCAGGCGCTGTCCGACATCGCCGAGCTGGAGCAGCTGGCCGAGCAGCTCTCGCAGAGCTATCCGGGTGCCACCATGGACGACGTCGACCTCGACGCGCTGGCACGCCAGCTCGGCGATCAGGCCGCCATCGACGCCCGAACGCTCGCCGAGTTGGAACGCGCGCTGGTCAATCAGGGCTTCCTGGATCGCGGTTCCGACGGTCAGTGGCGGCTCTCGCCGAAGGCCATGCGCAGGCTGGGGGAGACGGCGTTACGCGATGTGGCGCAACAGCTTTCCGGCCGTCGCGGCGAGCGTGACCATCGGCGCGCGGGCGCCGCCGGTGAGCTGACCGGCGCGACCCGGCCGTGGCAGTTCGGGGACACCGAGCCGTGGAACATCTCCCGCACGTTGACCAACGCGGTGCTGCGGCAGGCGGGGACGTCGACTATCGACGGCCCGATTCGCATAACCGTCGACGACGTCGAGGTGTCGGAGACCGAGACCCGTACGCAGGCCGCGGTGGCGCTGTTGGTCGACACCTCGTTTTCGATGGTGATGGAGAATCGCTGGCTGCCGATGAAGCAGACGGCGCTCGCGCTCAACCACCTGGTGTGCACGCGCTTTCGCTCGGATGCCTTGCAGATCATCGCCTTTGGCCGCTACGCCCGGACGGTGACGGCCGCCGAGCTCACCGGCCTGGAGGGCGTCTACGAGCAGGGCACCAACCTGCATCACGCGCTGGCACTGGCGGGTCGCCACCTGCGCCGGCACCCCAACGCGCAGCCCGTCGTGCTGGTGGTGACCGACGGTGAGCCGACCGCTCACCTGGAGGACTTCGACGGCGACGGCTCGGCGGTGTTCTTTGATTACCCGCCGCATCCGCGGACCATCGCCCACACCGTGCGCGGATTCGACGACATGGCCCGGCTCGGTGCGCAGGTGACGATCTTCCGGCTCGGCAGCGACCCCGGCCTGGCGCGGTTCATCGACCAGGTCGCCCGCCGCGTCGAGGGGCGGGTCGTGGTGCCCGATCTCGACGGCCTGGGCGCGGCGGTGGTGGGGGACTACCTGGGGTCTCGGCGGCGCTAGCTTTGTCGGGTGTTCGCTGGGGTGTCGAGGCTGTGGTGGTCACAGGTGTCACTCGCGTCCCGGCTTCGGAGGCACATACTTCTTTGCCCACCTACCAGCGACAAGCGCGGTGGGCTGTCGCACGGGATTGGCGCGCGACGTCGGCCCACCGCTCAACGGCCGGGCATCGAGACTGCGGTGGGAGCGGCTCCCGAGGCGAAAAGCTAGCCGTGGACGCAGGCTCGATGCCGCCAGCGCAGACTCGGCGCCAGCAGCATCTGGTCACCACCCCCGACGGACGTACGGGCGGACCACCAGCGCGCACGGGTGGCGGTGGGCCGAAGTCACAGTCTCTTGAGCCCGCGCAGGATCTTGAAGAAGGGTGCGCTAGATGCGAGGCCTTTCCGCAGCGTCGGCTGCAGGTGGCTGAGATTGTTGACAACGAGATAGCGCACCCCGTGGTCGCGCCACTGCGCAGCCTGATCGATGACCTCGTCGGGCGTCCCGGCCAGCAGCGCATCTTTGAGCAGCGATACCGGGACGTCTTTGACGTAGGACAGCACCGTCTGCTCGTCTAACGTTTGCGGGATCAGATCCTGGGCGCCGGCGAAGTCATGCCCAAGCGGGTGTTGCACGCCGTGGTCGGCCCACATCTGGCCCGGAATGATGAGCGCGAAGGCTTTCGCGGCATCGGAGTTCAGCGTCTGCTCGACCTCGTCGCGGCTTCGCCCGGTGACGACGAAGATCGAGAGCGCCGGCGTGATCGAACCGGGGTCCCGCCCGGCGTTGGACGCCGCCGTGTGCACAGTTACAAGGCCGGATGCGTAGGCTTCGGGCCCCGAAACCAGCCCGGGGAACCAGGCGTCGGCGTAGCGCCCGGTGGCTCGCAGCATCCGCGGGCCCTTGGCGGCGATCCATATCTCGGGCCATTTGCCGCGGTAGGGCGGCAGGTCAAACACCGCGTTACGCAAAGGGAAGTACGCCGACTCACGCGAGATGGGTTCGCCGCGCGAGTTCCACAGCGCGCGGATTGTGGCGATCGCCTCTTCGAAGCGCGCCACGGGTTTGGTCCAGTCCACCCCGTAGGGCTCATTGCCCTCCCGCTCCCCGACGCCGATGCCGAGGATGGCGCGGCCGCGGGTGATGAGATGCAACGTGGCCGCGGCCTGCGCGGTGACCGCCGGATGACGCCGGTTGGCGTCCGTGACGCCGATGCCAAGCCGCAGGCGTGCAAAGCGGTTGCGGGAGGCGAGATATCCGAGCATCGTCCACGGTTCGAATTGGGCGTCGATCTTCGGGACGAGTTTGGCGACACCAAGGTAGTCCGGCGTAGCGATCGAGCGCGGGAACAGCGAATTGAGGTGGTCGGCCACCCAGTAGGAGTCGACGCCGCTCGCCGTGGCCATCAGCACGTTGGCGTGAGGGAGCGCGGTCGGGGAATATCGAGAGTTGAGGAGCTGAGTGCTGAGGCCGACTCGGACCTGGTTCACACACCTCGCCTTTCGCAGGAATTGAAGCATTGTGGCGGTCCCAGCCCGGCCCCGGCCGGTCTCTAGCTTGCCACCGCTATTTGATGCTGGCCAGCGCCGGTCGGCGGACATCGAGGACCTCCGTCAGCGCCACGGCGTCACCTCGCTTCGAACCGGGTTGACATCTGTCGAATAGGTGATTGTGGCCCGAAATCGCGTGCAGTTCGACACGCGCCGGTAGTCTTGCACTGTTCCGAAACCTCATCTGCCTGAGACCTGGGGGCAATGACAGCGACGCTATCCGATCCCGAAGCAGCACAGGGTCGGGTGCCGAGGGCGGATACCCGTTCGAGCGCGGCACCTTGTACCCTGCGCCGGTTACGCAAGGTGCGACCGTGTTGACTGAGAAGCTTGCAAGCCATCGCGAGCCAGTTCGCGTTGGCTTTCCTGTGACCGCGACGATGAGGCGCGACGCGCGGCTTGCGCGGGCGTGCGCGCCCATGCTGGCAAAAGTGCTCGCGCTCACCGCCGCCAGGAAAGCGCGGTCGAAGCTGGTCGACAACCATGACCCAAAGCATGTGCAGATCACCGACTTTGACCCCTTGAAACCAGCGATAGCCCGCGACCCCTACCCGTATTACCGGGAGCTTTTGGCGGGCGAGCGGGTGCACTACAACCCCAAGCGCGACGTCTACATCTTGAGCAGATACTCCGACGTCCGCGAGGCCGCGCGCAACCACGACGCGCTGTCCAGCGCCGGTGGAGTCACCCTGTCACGGGGGGCGCCCCCTTTTCTTCCCACCTCTGACCCGCCCGTCCACACTCGGATGCGCAAGCAACTGGCACCGGGTATGGCGCGCGGCGCGTTGGAGTCCTGGCGTCCGATGATCGACGAACTTGCCCGTGAACTGGTTTGCGGGCTGCTGGGCCAGGCGACCGCGGACGTCGTCTCCGCCGTGGCCGCACCGATGCCGATGCGCACCATCACCAATGTTCTCGGCGTAGCGGGACCCGACGAGGCCGCGTTCTGCCGCTTGTCCAACCAGGCGATTCGCATCACCGATGTCAAGCTGTCGGTGCCGGGGCTGGTTTCGCTGGTGCAAGGCTTCACCGGATTTCGGCGATTGCGCAAGCTCTTCACCCACCGACGCGACAACGGGCTGCTGGGGGAGTCCACCATTCTCGGGCAGCTTGCCGCGCACGCCGAGCAGAGCCGGATCAGCGATGACGAATTGTCCTTGTTCGCGGTGTTGCTGCTGGTCGCCGGCTACGAGACCACCGCGAATATGATCAGTACCTTATTCCTCACGCTGGCCGACTATCCCGATCAGCTCAAGCTCCTTGCAGAGCGACCAGACCTGATCCCGTCGGCGATCGAGGAGCAACTTCGCTTTATGTCGCCGGTCCAAAACATCTGCCGCACAGCGCGCGTCGACTATCCCGTCGGTGAGGCCGTCATCCCGGCGGGCTCTCTGGTGCTGCTGGCGTGGGGTGCGGCCAATCGCGACCCGCGCCAATTCGACGACCCGGATGTCTTTCGCGCCGACCGCAACCCGTCCGGGCATCTCGCGTTCGGCTCCGGCATCCACTCGTGTCCCGGGACGCAGCTGGCGCGGATGGAAGGCCAGGCGGTCCTGCGCGAGATCGTCGCCAACATCGACCGGATCGACGTCGTCGAGCCGCCGGCGTGGACGACGAACGCCAACCTTCGCGGCCTGACCCGGCTACGGGTCGCCGTTACGCCCCGCGCGACCGCATAGAGCGTGTCCGACGCGCAATGAGGGCCCCCCGCTTGACGTTTCGACCTTCCCGGTGGCATGAGTGGGCGGCGCCGGTGTGGATCGGTTGCAATTTCTCGGCATGGGCGCGCCTGCTGATCCGCAACCGTTTCGCCGTGCACCCCAGCCGCTGGCACTTCGCCGTCCTTTTCACACTCGTCAGCGTCGTCAACTCCTTCCTGGGGTTGTGGCAGAAGATCGTGTTCGACGGGCGAGTGGCCAAAACGGCGATCGCCGATCCGCCGATCTTCATCGTTGGGCACTGGCGCACCGGCACCACCCTGCTGCACGAACTCTTGGTCCTCGACGATCGCCATACCGGCCCCACGGGTTTTGAATGCGTTGCGCCACAGCATTTTCTGCTGACCGAACGGATTGCACCGCTGCTGGGATTTCTGGTGTCGAAGCACCGCGTCATGGACAACATGGATTTGAGCTTGCGTCACCCGCAAGAGGACGAGTTCATATGGTGCATGCAGGGCCAGCCGTCGCCGTACCTGACCCTCGCGTTTCCGAACCGGCCGAATCAGCATGAGCGGTATTTGGATTTGGAGCGGTTGACACCGCGAGAACTGGAGGCATGGAAACGCATCCTCTTCCGGTTCGTTCAGCAGGTGTACTTCCGCCATCGCAAGACAGTGATCCTCAAAAACCCGAATCACAGTTTCCGAATCAAGGTGCTGCTGGACGTATTTCCGCAAGCGAAGTTCATCCACATCGTCCGAGATCCTTACGTCGTTTACCCATCGAGCATCCATCTTCTTAAGAGGTTGTCCCGCGTGCACAGCTTGCAACGACCGACGTTCGAGGGATTGGACGAGAGGGTTCTGTCCACCTATGTCGATCTGTATCGAAAGGTGGACGAAGGGCGAGAACTCGTTGATCCGTCACGCTTCTACGAATTGCGCTATGAAGACCTGATCAGCGATCCCGAGGGACAATTGCGCCAACTGTACGAGCATCTGGGTCTTGACGGCTTCGAGCAATACCGACCGCGCCTGCGGCAGTACCTTACCGACCACGTCGACTACGAAACGAACACCTACAACCTGACGGCCGAACAGCGCGCGGTCGTCGCGCAGCGTTGGGGAGAAGTCATTGACCGCTACCGCTATGGTCGAGCATCCGCGGCGGGTTGATCGGTCGGCTGCCCGCGGGGCCTGCGGGCTTTGCGCTTGACGCCCACACCGCCCCACAGCGAGAAGCCGCGGATGTTCACCTTCGGTGCGCCGGGCGTGCCCTGGCCGCGGACGTTGTGGTCGAAGCCCCCCATCACACCGTGGCCGTGGATCTCGACGTTGACTTCGGGCGGCAACAATATGTTCTGCATGCCCATGATCGAGTAGGCATGGATCTCGACCTCGGTCGAGGTGAAGTCGGCGTAGCGCAGGTCCACCACCCCGCTGCCAAAGAAGCTGAACGTCGTCAGTTTCTTCGGCACGTTCCATCGTCCGCGCCGCTCGAATCCGCTCAGCAGGCCCAGCAGCAGCGTGGACGGTGCCGGATTGGGTTTGCCGCCGCGCCGCAGATTTATCGGCGCACCCGGCAGGTCGGCCCTGAGCTGATCCAGCTCCTCGTATGTGGTCGCCGCGTAAGCCCTGGTCAGGCGATCCTCGTAGTCTTTCAGCTGCAGGCGGCCCTGCTCGGCCGCGTACGCCAGCAACTGCGCAAGCTGGATGCGATCCGTGTCGGGCGCGCGCGACGATTCGTCACGCGTGTCCTTCGCGTCGCGCTGCGCCGAGTTGCTCATCATCCACGAGCGTACGACGTACGCGTTTTGCTGCAAGTGGGTTGGCTAAACTGCAACCATCCTCCTACGCTGCGCTTAAGTTCTACATGCGAACA
Source organism: Mycobacterium heidelbergense (assembly GCF_010730745.1). NCBI lineage: Bacteria > Bacillati > Actinomycetota > Actinomycetes > Mycobacteriales > Mycobacteriaceae > Mycobacterium > Mycobacterium heidelbergense. The sequence continues at coordinate 3,081,362 of NZ_AP022615.1, forward strand.
ATGCTGGCCGAAAGACCCGACCCAACCGTTCGTGAATACAGGGGTGGTGGAGGTCTTGGTGATCGACTCGCGGGGCTCACCGATCTCGACCAACCGATCCAGCTCGCCGCCCCGCTCTCGGATGTCCACACCCAGCCGATTAAGCGCGGGCTCAATGTCGGAGTTGCGTCAGTCCGTACTGGCCGTTCGGCCGGGCACCCAACTGGGCGGGCGCTTCTGCAAGAACGCCAGCATGCCTTCGCGGGCTTCGTCGGAGACGAACAGCCGGGCCGACTCCTCGGTGAGCCGTTCGGCGTCGCGGTCGAACGCTTCGAGCACCGCGGCGGTCGTCAGCGCCTTCGACGCCGCAAGGCCCTGGGGCGAACCGCGGCTCACGTCGGCGACCAACTTCGCCACCGTGGCCTCCACGTCGTCGACCGCCATTGTGACCAAGCCGATTTCGGCGGCCCGCGCCGCATTGAATGTCTCACCGGTCAGGTAGTAGCGCGACGCCGCGCGCGCCGACATCTTCGGCAGCAGCGTCAGCGAGATGATGGCCGGGGCGACGCCGATCCGCGCCTCGGTTAGCGCAAAGGTACTGCGCGGGCCGGCGACCGCGATGTCGCAGGCACCGACTAGGCCGAACCCGCCGGCCCGGACGTGCCCGTCGACGGCGGCGATCACCGACAGCGGCGACTCGACGATGGTGCGCAATAGCGCCGTGAGTTCCCGGGCCCGAGCCGCGGCCATGTCAAAAGGGTCGCCCCCGCCGGCCGCTGAGCTCTCAGAGAGATCCGCTCCAGCGCAGAAGGTGCCGCCGGTGTGGCCCAGAACCACCACGCGCGCCGCCGGATCCGAGGCAGCGTCGCGCAGCCCCTGATGCAACTGGCTCACCAGGGCGGCGGACAGCGCGTTGCGGTTGTGCGGAGAGTCCAGCGTCAGCCGCGCGAATGGGCCTCCGGCATCGGCCGGGCCGGCGTAGTCGACGAGACGATTTTCCATCGGTACGGCTTCAGTAGCTTCGGGGTAGGCCCAGCGATGTCTGCGCGACGAAGTTCAGCACCATCTCGCGACTGATCGGGGCGATCCGCCCGAGCCGCGCCGACGCTAGCATGGCGGCCACCCCGTACTCCTTGGTCAACCCGTTGCCGCCCAAAGACTGCACGGCCTGGTCGACCGACCGGGTGGCCGCCTCGGCCGCGGCGTACTTGGCCATGTTGGCGGCCTCGGCCGCGCCCGCGTCGTCGCCGTTGTCGTAGAGCGTCGCGGCCTTCTGCATCATCAGCTTGGCCAGTTCGACCTCGATGTGGCACTGCGCCAACGGATGTGACAGCCCCTGATGGGCGCCGATGGGCGTGGACCAGACCTGGCGGGTCTTGACGTAGTCGACGGCCCTGTCCAGTGCGAATCGCCCCATGCCCACCGAGCTGGCCGCGCCCATGATGCGCTCGGGATTCAAACCGGCGAAAAGCTGTGCGATGGCGGCGTCCTCGGCCCCGACCAGCGCGTCGCTGGGCAGCCGGACATCGTCGAGGAACACCTGGAACTGGCGCTCGGGGCTGATCAGCTCCATCTCGATTGGCGTGTAGGTGAAGCCGGGCGTGTCGGTGGGCACCACGAACAACGCCGGGCGCAGCTTGCCCGTCTTGTCCTCCTCCGTGCGACCCACCACTAGCACCGCCTGCGCCTGGTCGACGCCGGAGATAAACACCTTCTGGCCCTTGAGGATCCAGTCGCGGCCGTCGCACCGGGCGGTGGTGGTGATCTTGTGCGAGTTGGATCCGGCGTCCGGCTCGGTGATCGCGAACGCCATCGTCAGCGAGCCTTCGGCGATGGCCGGAATCCAGCGCTTCTTCTGTTCTTCGGTGCCGAACTTGCTGATGATGGTGCCGTTGATGGCGGGGGACACCACCATCAGCAGCAGTGCGCTGCCCGCGGCCGCCATCTCTTCCATCACCAGCGACAGCTCGTACATTCCGGCGCCGCCCCCGCCGTACTCCTCGGGCAGATTCACCCCGAGGAAGCCGAGTTTTCCTGCCTCGGCCCATAATTCGGTGGTGTGTTCGTGTGCGCGGGCCTTTTCGAGGTAGTACTCGGCGCCGTAGTTGGACGCCCATTCGGCCACCGCCTTGCGCAGGGCGCGGCGCTCCTCGTTTTCGATGAAGCTGGTGTCGGTCACCGTGAATCTCCTTCTGCTTGGGGCGCTTCCACTCTTGCCAGGACGGCGCCCACTTCGACTTGCTGACCGGTCTTCACGTCGAGTTCGGCGAGCACGCCGTCGACCGGCGCGGCGATGGTGTGCTCCATCTTCATCGCCTCCAGCCAGACCAATGGCTGGCCGGCGGTGACGGTGTCGCCGACCGCGGCGCCCAGCCGGATGACGTTGCCGGGCATGGGCGCCACCAGGGAGCCCTTTTCGACGGTCGAACCGGGCTCGGGGAAGCGCGGCAGCGCGATCAGGTGAACGGGGCCGCGCGCCGAATCGACGTAGACGTCCTGGTCGTAGCGCTGCACCGAGAAGCTGTGATCCACCCCGTCGGCGCTCAGCACGACCTCGTTCACCGTGGCCGAGACCAGGCCCACCGATTGGTCAGCGGGGAGCGCCAAACCGCTTCTGCCGAAACGGTATTCGACCCGGTGTTCGTCGCCAGCGTCGTCACGGTAGGTCTTGACCTGGTAGCCGGACGGCAGGTTTCGCCAGCCACTGGGTGCCGAGCCGAGCACCTTCGCCGTGGCGCGGTTATGCGCGGCGTCGGCGAGCGCGTCGGCGATGGCCGACAACCGGACCGTGGTGGCGTCGGCCAGCGGTGCGGACAGCTGCGCCAGGCCGTGCGTGTCGAAAAACGCGGTGTCCGTGGCGCCGTCGAGGAACGCCGGGTGCCGCAGGACGTTCACCAGCAGCTCGCGGTTGGTGCGCACGCCGTGCAGGCGGGCGCGGGCCAGCGCGTCGGCGAGCACGAGCGCCGATTGATGGCGCGTCGGGGCATAGGAGATGACCTTGGCCAGCATCGGGTCGTAGTGGATCGACACCGTCGAGCCGGTGACAATGCCGGAGTCCAGTCGTATTCCGGTTTGGTGTCCCAGCGAGCCGAACTGCGCCCGAGCCGCTGGCACCTCGAACGCGTGCACGACGCCGGCCTGTGGTTGCCAGTCATGCGCGGGATCCTCGGCGTAGAGCCGGGCCTCAATCGAATAGCCGTGGGTGGCGGGAGGTTCCGTATTGAGTCGGCCGCCCTCGGCGATGGCGAGCTGCAGTTCGACGAGGTCGAGCCCGGTGGTTTCCTCGGTGACCGGGTGCTCGACCTGCAGTCGGGTGTTCATCTCCAGGAAGTAGAACTCGCCGTTATCGTCGGCGAGGAACTCCACCGTGCCGGCGCCGGTGTAGCCGATCGCGCCGGCGGCGAGCCGGGCCGCGTCGAACAGCTTGGCCCGCATGCCCGGGATGCGCTCGACGAGCGGCGAGGGGGCCTCCTCGATGATCTTTTGGTGGCGGCGCTGAATGGAGCATTCCCGTTCCCCGACGGCCCAGACCGTGCCGTGGGTGTCGGCGAGGACCTGGACCTCGACGTGGTGTCCGGCCGGCAGGTAGCGCTCGCAGAACACCGTCGGGTCACCGAACGCCAACTGCGCCTCGCGGCGCGCCGCCGCGACTTCGTCTGGCAGCTCTGATAATTCGCGTGCCACCCGCATCCCGCGCCCGCCGCCGCCGGCGGAAGCCTTGACCAGCATGGGCAGCTGCGCCGCGGTGACCGTGTCGGGGTCGAGTTCGTCGAGCACCGGCACCCCGGCGGCGGCCATGAGCTTCTTGGACTCGATCTTGGAGCCCATCGCGCACACCGCATCCACCGGCGGCCCGACCCACGTCAGGCCCGAGCCTTGCACGGCGGCGGCGAATTCGGCGTTCTCCGAAAGGAATCCGTAGCCGGGGTGCACGGCGTCGGCGCCGGCGGCGCGGGCGGCCGCGATGATCGCCTCGGCGTTGAGATAGTCGTTGGTCTTGGCCAGCCGCACGCGCGCGTCGGCGTCGGCGACGTGCGGCGCGGCGGCGTCCGGGTCGGTGTAGACGGCGACGGTGCCCAGGCCGAGGCGCCGGCAGGTAGCGAACACCCGGCGGGCGATCTCGCCCCGGTTGGCGACCAGCACTCGAGTGATCGGCTTAGGTGTCATAAGGCATCACATCCGGAAGACGCCGAAGTTCGACGTCCCCTTGATCGGGCCATTGGCGATGGCGGACAAGCACATTCCCAGCACGGTTCGGGTGTCGCGCGGGTCGATCACCCCGTCGTCGTAGAGCATCCCGGACAGGACCAACGGCAGCGATTCGGCCTCGATCTGACCCTCTATCGCGGCTCGCATGGAAGCGTCGGCGGCCTCGTCATATTGTTGCCCGCGGGCCTGGGCGGCCGCGCGGGCAACGATCGACAGCACGCCCGACAGCTGTGCGCCGCCCATCACCGCGGCCTTGGCGCTCGGCCAGGCGAACAGGAATCGGGGGTCATAGGCGCGCCCGCACATGCCGTAGTGGCCCGCTCCGTACGATGCGCCGATCAACAGCGAGATGTGCGGAACGGTCGAGTTCGACACGGCGTTGATCATCATCGAGCCGTGCTTGATCATCCCGCCCTCTTCGTAGTCCTTGCCCACCATGTAGCCGGTGGTGTTGTGCAGGAACAACAGTGGCGTGTCGGAGCGGTTGGCCAGCTGAATGAATTGCGTGGCCTTCTGCGACTCCTCGCTGAACAGCACGCCGCGCGCGTTGGCCAGGATGCCCAGCGGGTAGCCGTGCAGCCGGGCCCAGCCGGTCACCAGCGACGAGCCGTACAAGGCCTTGAATTCGTCGAATTCGGAGCCGTCGACGATGCGGGCGATCACCTCACGGGGGTCGAACGGGATGCGCAGGTCGGCGGGCACGATGCCGATCAGTTCCTCGGCGTCGAACAGCGGCTCGGTCACGGCTGCCGCGGCGGGCCCTTGTTTGACCCAGTTGAGCCGGGCGACGATGCGGCGTCCGATCCGGATCGCGTCGAGTTCGTCAACGGCGAAGTAGTCGGTCAAACCCGAGATGCGGGCGTGCATCTCGGCGCCGCCCAGGGATTCGTCGTCGGATTCCTCTCCGGTGGCCATCTTGACCAGCGGGGGACCGGCCAGGAACACCTTCGAGCGTTCCTTGATCATCACGACGTGGTCCGACATTCCGGGGACGTAGGCCCCGCCCGCGGTGGAGTTGCCGAACACCAGCGCGATGGTGGGGATGCCGGCCGCCGACAGGCGGGTCAGGTCGCGGAACATCCGCCCGCCCGGGATGAAGACCTCCTTCTGGGTGGGTAGGTCGGCCCCGCCGGATTCCACCAGGGAAATGACCGGAAGCCGGTTTTCGAAAGCGATCTGGTTGGCCCGCAGTATCTTTCGAAGTGTCCAGGGGTTGCTGGTGCCGCCCTTGACGGTGGGGTCGTTGGCCACGATCATGCACTCCACGCCCGATACCGCGCCGATGCCGGTGACGAGGCTGGCGCCGACCTGGAAGGCGCTGCCATAGGCCGCGAGCGGGCTCAGCTCCAGGAACGGGGAATCCGGGTCGACGAGCAGCTCGATACGTTCCCGGGCGGTCAGCTTGCCGCGGGCGTGATGGCGCTCGACGTACTTGGGGCCGCCCCCCGCAAGCGCCTTGGCGAGTTCGGCGTCGATCTCGTCGAGCCTCGAGGTCGCCGTCGACGCCGCGTCGGAGTAGGCGGGGGAAGTCGGGTCGAGTGTCGTCCGAAGGATGGTCATAGCCACCACCGACGATGCAGTGGGGGTACCGCCCGCTTGCGGGGGACGGAGCGATGAGGAGGAGGGGGTGCAATCATGATTGATACCCAAGGATTTTGGCGGCCAGTGCTGTCAGGATTTCGGTGGTTCCGCCGCCGATGCCCAGGATCCGCATGTCGCGGTATTGGCGTTCGACTTCGGACTCGGCCATGTAGCCCATCCCCCCAAATAACTGGACGGCCTGGTTGGCCACCCATTCCCCGGCCTCGACGGCGGTGTTCTTGGCGAAGCACACCGCCGCGATCAGGTTCGTCTCCCCGGCCAGTTGGCGCTCCACCAAGTTGCGCGCATACACCCGCGCGACGTCGATGCGGCGGGCCATCTCGGCCAGGGTGTTCTGCACCGACTGGCGGGATATCAGCGGGCGGCCGAACGTTTCGCGGTCGCGGCACCACTGGACGCTCAGGTCCAAGCACCGTTGTGCGCTCGAATAGGCTTGCGCGGCAAGGCCGATCCGCTCGGCGACGAATGCCGCGGCGATCTGGGCGAACCCGCTGTTCTCGGCGCCGATGAGGTTGGCCGCCGGCACCCGCGCGTCGGTGTAGGACAGCTCGGCGGTGTCAGACGATCGCCAGCCCATCTTGTCCAGCTTGCGGGTGACCTCAAAGCCCGGTGTGCCCTTCTCGACCACCATCAGCGAAACCCCCGCGGCGCCAGGGCCGCCCGTGCGCACCGCGGTGACCACGTAGTCGGCGCGGACCCCGGAGGTGATGTAGGTCTTGGCGCCGTTGACCACATAGTGGTCGCCGTCCAACACCGCGGTGGTGCGCAGGTGCCCGACGTCGGAACCGCCGCCGGGCTCGGTGATGGCGAGCGCGCCGATCTTCTCGCCGGCCAGCGTCGGCCGCACGAACGTGTCGATCAGCCGCGCGTCGCCGGATGCGATCATGTGCGGCACCGCGATGCCGCACGTGAACAGCGACGCGAACACCCCGCCCGGTGCGCCGGTCTGGTGCATTTCCTCGCAGATGATCACCGAGTCCGCGCCGTCGCCGCCGCCCCCGCCGACCGCTTCGGGAAAGCCCGCGCCCAGCAGGCCGGCGGCGCCGGCGCGGCGGTGCAGGTCGCGCGGCAGGTCGCCGGTGCGCTCCCACTCGGCGATGTTGGGCACGATCTCGCGTTCGGTGAAGGAGCGCACCGTCTTTCGCAACTGTTCGCGCTCGGGCGTGGTCCAGATGCTCACAGCAAAATCTCCGGGATGTCGAGGTAGCGGCCGCGCAGCCATTCGCCCAGCCCCTTGGCCTGGGGATCGAATCGCGCCTGATAGGCGACACCCTGGCCCAGGATGCCGTCGATGACGAAGTTGACGGCGCGCAGGTTGGGCAGCACGTGGCGGGTGACGTCGAAGTCCGCGGCCTCGGGCAGCAATTCCTTGAGCAGCTCGACGGTCAACGTGTTGGCCAGCCAACGCCACTGGTCGTCGGTGCGCACCCACACCCCGACGTTGGCCGATCCGCCCTTGTCGCCGCTGCGGGCCCCGGCGATCCGGCCCAGCGGCGCCCTGGCCACCGGGCCGGACGGGAGCGGCTCCGGCAACGGCGGGTCGGGAGCCGGTGCCAATCCCAAAGTTTGGGTGGCACACGGGATGTCGGTGCGGGAGCCGTCGGCGTGCACGGCGACGTGTGGGACCTGCCCGGCGTCGACGTAGCCGGCGGTGAACACGCCGTAGACCTGACCGTCGCCCGGCGGGGCGGTCACGTGAAAGCCCGGATAGCTGGCGAGCGCCAATTCTACCGCGGCCGAGGAGAATTGGCGTCCGACGTTCGCCGGGTCGGGGTCGCGGACGACGCAGTGCAGCAGGGCGCTGGCGGCTTCCTCGGTGTCGGCGTCGGTGTGGTCGGTGCGGGCCAGGGACCACCGCAGCTCGGCGGGCTTGACGGTCAACGCGGCCTCCAGCTGCCGGCGCACCAACTCGGCCTTGGCCTCGATGTCCAGGCCGGTCAGCACGAACGTCATCGCGTTGCGGAAACCGCCGATGCTGTTCAGCGACACCTTCAGCGTGGGCGGCGGCGGCTCGCCGAGCACGCCGGCGATGCGGACCCGGTCGGGGCCGTCCGCGGACAGCTCGATGGTGTCCATCCGGGCGGTGACGTCGGGGTTGGGGTAGCGGGCGCCGGTGATCTCGTAGAGCAGTTGCGCGGTGACGGTGTCGACGCTGACCAGGCCGCCGGTGCTGGGATGCTTGGTGATCACCGACGAGCCGTCGGCGTGGACCTCGGCCAGTGGGAAGCCCGCGTGGGTCAGGTCCGGGATTTCGGTGAAGAACGAGTAGTTGCCGCCGGTGGCCTGGACGCCGCACTCGATGACGTGGCCGGCGACCACGGCGCCGGCGAGTTTGTTGTAGTCGGCGCGCCCCCAGCCGAAGTGCGCGGCCGCCGCGCCGACGATGACCGAGGCATCGGTGACCCGGCCGGTGACGACGACGTCGGCGCCGGCGTTGAGGCAATCGACGATGCCCCACGCGCCCAGGTAGGCGTTGGCGGTCAGCGGCGTCCCCAGGCCAAGTTCCGCCGCGCGGGGCTGCAGGTCGTCGCCCTCGACGTGGGCGATCCGGGCCGGGACGCCCAGGCGCTCGGCCAGCGCGCGTATCGCGTCGGCCAGCCCGGCCGGGTTGAGGCCGCCGGCGTTGGCGACGATCCGGACCCCGCGGTCGCGCGCCTCGCCGAGGCAGCCTTCGAGTTGGGTCAAAAAGGTCTTGGCGTAGCCGCGTTCGGGGTGCTTCATCCGGTCGCGGCCCAGGATCAGCATGGTCAGTTCGGCCAGGTAGTCGCCGGTGAGGTAGTCAACGCCCCCGCCGCCGAGCATCTCGCGCATGGCCGACAGCCGGTCGCCGTAGAACCCCGAGCAGTTCGCGATCCGGATGCCGCCGAGACGACCGGGCACAGAGGCCATGCGCGTCCTCCATTCATGGCAATACCGGTGACCTGCGAACCAACCAACCACCCGGTAGGTTAGCGGGTACCGCCAGCGTCACGTCAAGGATGCCTGGTCCGTGGGGGTGCTCGTTTTGGTGACCGGCGGGCCACCGACTATCCTTGGATGCAATCGTCGCACGTTCGGCCCGACCGGCCACCCACGCGACATGCCCGACGAAGCCCCAACGAGGAGTTAGGCCCGACCATGGCCGTACCCAAGCGCAGGATGTCGCGCGCGAATACCCGAAGCCGTCGCGCGCAGTGGAAGGCCACCCGGACCGAGCTCGTCGGTGTGACGGTGGCGGGCCAGAAGCACAAGGTGCCCCGCAGGCTGCTCAAGGCGGCCCGCCTGGGTCTCATCGATCTCGACCGCCGTTAACCCGATTACCGTCGGTCGCCGCGCCAGGGCAGCCGGGTGCCACGGCGTCCTCCCGAGACAGGGGCCCAATGTGGTGGATGTGACCAGCCGCCGCGGGGCAGTCATCGGGCGGGTTAGTGCCTCGGCGCGCCTCTCAGGCCGCTCTCAGTCGCTGGGGCGAAACTGGTAGCCATGCGAATACTTGTCGTCGACGACGATCGTGCGGTGCGTGAATCGCTGCGCAGATCGCTTTCCTTCAACGGCTACTCGGTTGAGTTGGCCCACGACGGGATCGAGGCCCTGGGCATGATCGCCAGCGATCGGCCCGACGCACTCGTCCTCGACGTGATGATGCCGCGTTTGGACGGGCTGGAGGTCTGCCGCCAACTCCGTAGCACCGGCGACGATTTGCCGATCCTGGTGCTCACCGCGCGCGATTCCGTGTCCGAGCGGGTGGCCGGCCTGGACGCTGGCGCCGACGACTATCTGCCGAAGCCGTTCGCCCTCGAAGAGCTGTTGGCCCGCATGCGGGCGCTCCTGCGCCGCACCAAACCGGACGATGGCGGCGAGTCGGTGGCAATGGAATTCTCCGACCTGGCTCTGGACCCGATCACCCGCGAGGTCACTCGGGGGCAACGCCGAATCACCTTGACCCGCACCGAGTTTGCGTTGATGGAAATGTTGATCGCCAATCCGCGCCGGGTACTCACCCGCAGCCGCATCCTCGAGGAGGTGTGGGGATTCGACTTTCCCACCTCGGGCAACGCGCTGGAGGTCTACGTCGGCTATCTGCGCCGTAAAACCGAAGCCGGTGGCGAGCCGCGACTGATCCACACGGTGCGCGGGGTCGGTTACGTGCTTCGGGAGACGCCGCCCTGATGATCCGGTTCCACCGGCGCCGGCACGCACCGCTTCGAGCCACAAGTTCCTTGTCCCTGCGGTGGCGGGTGATGCTGCTGGCGATGTCGATGGTGGCCATGGTCGTCGTGCTGATGGCCTTCGCGGTCTATGCGGTGATCTCGGCCGCGCTGTACAGCGACATCGACAACCAGCTGCAAAGCCGGGCGCAGCTGTTGATCGCCAGCGGTTCGCTGGCCGCCGATCCGGGGAAGGCCATCGAGGGCACCGCCTACTCCGATGTCAACGCGATGTTGGTGAACCCGGGTCACTCCGTGTACACCGCCAACCAGCCGGGGCAGACCCTGCCCGTCGGAAACACCGAGAAGGCCGTCATCCGCGGCGAGCTGTTCATGTCGCGCCGCACCGCGTCGGATCAACGAATCCTTGCCATCCACCTGCCCAACGGCAGCTCGCTGCTGATCTCCAAGAGCCTGAAGCCCACCGAAGCGGTCATGACCAAGCTGCGTTGGGTGCTGCTCATGGTCGGCGGCATCGGCGTCGCGGTCGCCGCGGTGGCCGGGGGCATGGTCACCCGGGCCGGATTGCGTCCGGTTGCCCGGCTCACCGAGGCCGCCGAACGGGTGGCGCGCACCGACGACCTGCGGCCCATTCCGGTCTTCGGTAGCGACGAATTGGCCAGGCTCACGGAGGCTTTCAATCTGATGCTGCGGGCGCTGGCGGAATCCCGGGAGCGGCAGGCGCGGTTGGTCACCGACGCGGGGCATGAATTGCGCACCCCCCTGACGTCGCTGCGCACCAACGTCGAGTTGCTGATGGCGTCGATGGAACCGGGGGCGCCGCGGCTACCCGAGCAGGAGATGGTCGACCTGCGCGCCGACGTGCTCGCGCAGATCGAGGAATTGTCCACGCTGGTCGGCGATTTGGTGGACCTCACCCGTGACGACGCCGGCCAGGTGGTGCACGAGCCCGTCGACATATCCGAGGTGATCGATCGCAGTCTGGAGCGAGTTCGGCGGCGGCGCAACGATATTCACTTCGATGTCGAGGCGTTTCCCTGGCAGGTCTACGGCGACGCCGCCGGGCTGTCGCGCGCGGTGCTGAACCTCATGGACAACGCGGCCAAGTGGAGCCCGTCGGGTGGTCACGTCGGCATCACGTTGAGACGACTGGGCCCGTCGCACGCCGAGCTGGTGGTCTCCGACCACGGCCCGGGGATTCCGCCGCAGGAGCGCGGCCTGGTGTTCGAGCGCTTCTACCGATCGACGACCGCACGGGCCTTGCCCGGTTCGGGACTCGGGCTGGCGATCGTCAAGAAAGTGGTGCTTAACCACGGCGGGTTGCTTCGTATCGAGGACACGGTGCCGGGAGGCCAGCCCCCGGGAACCTCTATTTACGTGCTGCTTCCGGGCCGGCCGGTGCCGGTCTCGACCTATCCGACGCCCGGGGGCGGCGCCGAGGCCGCCCCCGTTGCGCCCGTGGCGAACTCTCGGGATCCGGCGAACGTTATCTCAGTGGACTCTTAGTCCGCGCGGGCAAGGTAGATCTGCAGCTACTGTTGGAATCGAGCGAAGTCGACCCAACACAAGCCGACATAACACGAGCCGAAATAGAGGAAGAGCGACGTAGCGACATGACGAATGACCCGAGGTATTCGCCACCGCCGCAGCAGCCGGGATACCGTACCGGGCCTGATCAGCCTGTGCCCCCAGCCTATGCCCAGGGGCAACAGCCGCCTTACAACCAACAGTTCGACTGGCGCTATCAGCAGTCGCCGCCGACCCAGTACCGCCGGCCCTACGAGCCGTTCGGCGGCACCGGTCCGGGTCGGGCACCCGGGGGCGGGGGCACTGGGGGAGGCCCCATCCCCGGGATGCTGCCCCCAATGCCTCCGCCGGTTCCCCAAAAGCGTTCCCGCGCAGGCCTGTTGACCGCCGGCGCGTTGGCGATCGCGGTGGTCTCGGCCGGAATCGGCGGCGCCGCCGCAACGGCCGTCGAGCTGGGCACGCACTCCACGGACAGCAATGGCCACGGGACAGTCCCCGGGGCCGCTCCCAGCGTCCCGGCCGCCAACATGCCGCCGGGCAGCGTCGAGCAGGTCGCGACCAAGGTGGTGCCCAGCGTCGTGATGCTGGAGACCGACCTGGGTCGCCAGTCGGAAGAGGGCTCCGGCGTCATCCTGTCGGCCGACGGCCTGATCCTGACCAACAACCACGTCGTCGCAGCCGCGGCGAAGCCGGGAGGCGGCCCGGGTACGTCCGCCGGTCCACCCCCGAAAACGACGGTGACGTTGTCCGACGGGCGGACCGCGCCGTTCACGGTGGTCGGGGCCGACCCCACCAGCGATATCGCCGTGATCCGCGTGCAGGGCATTTCGGGGCTCACGCCCATTTCGATGGGCTCCTCGTCGGACCTGCGGGTTGGCCAGCCGGTGGTGGCGATCGGGTCGCCGCTGGGCCTGTCGGGCACGGTGACCACCGGAATCATCAGCGCGCTGAACAGGCCGGTGTCCACGACCGGCGAGTCGGGCAACCAAAACACCGTTTTGGACGCGATCCAGACCGACGCCGCGATCAACCCGGGTAACTCCGGTGGCGCGCTGGTCAACATGGGCGGCCAACTGGTGGGCGTCAACTCGGCGATCGCGACCCTGGGCGCCGATTCGCCCGATTCCCAGAGCGGGTCCATCGGCCTCGGCTTCGCCATTCCGGTCGACCAGGCCAAGCGCATCGCCGACGAGCTGATCGCCACCGGCAAGGCGTCGCACGCCTCGCTCGGAGTGCAGGTGACCAGCGACAAGGGCGCCCCGGGCGCCAAGGTCGTCGATGTCGTGCCCAACGGCGCGGCCGCGGCCGCCGGTGTGCCCAAGGGCGTGGTCGTCACCAAGGTCGACGACCGCCCGATCAACAGCGCCGACGCGCTGGTTGCCGCCGTGCGGTCCAAAGCGCCCGGTGACAAGGTGTCGCTGACCTTCCTGGACCCCGGCGGCGGGAGCCGCACCGTGCAGGTCACCCTCGGCAAGGCGGATCAGTGATGAGGGTCGAAGAGCCCTCGGCGGTGGGTTTGTCGGAGCTCGGATATACGGTGACACCCATGGAAACTGGTGCGGAGTTGGTGGTCGGCCGGGCTCTGGTCGTGGTGGTCGACGATCGCACCGCGCACGGGGACGAGGACCATAGCGGCCCGTTGGTCACCGAGCTGCTGACCGAGGCGGGGTTCGTGGTGGACGGCGTGGTGGCGGTCGCGGCCGACGAGGTCGAGATCCGCAACGCGCTGAACACCGCGGTGATCGGCGGGGTGGACCTGGTGGTGTCGGTCGGCGGGACCGGTGTCACGCCGCGTGACGTCGCCCCGGAGGCCACCCGCGAAATCCTGGACCGGGAAATCCTGGGTATCGCCGAGGCGGTCCGCGCGTCGGGGCTGTCGGCGGGAATCATCGACGCCGGTTTGTCCCGCGGCCTGGCCGGTGTGTCCGGCAGCACGCTGGTGGTCAACCTCGCCGGCTCCCGTTATGCAGTACGCGACGGAATGGCGACGCTGAATCCGCTCGCCGCCCAGATCATCGGGCAGCTGTCGAGCCTGGAGATCTAGAACCGGGTCACAGCGATTCGGCGTCCGCGCGGGGCCCGTGGCTCGGGGTGGGCGTCGCGCCGGTCCCGCCGTGCTTGCCGGACGAGTCTCCATTGGTGGTTTGCGCGAGCAGATCGCGGATCTCGGTGAGCAGGACGACCTGGGCGTCGTCCGCCTGCTCGACCTCACCGCGCCTGCGCAGCGTGGTGTAGGGGAGCACGACGAAGAAATACACGACGAGCGCGATCAGGAAGAAGTTGATCGCGGCCGACAGCAGGATGTTCAAGTCGATGGTCTGGCCGCCGCCGATGCCGATCTTGAGGGCGCCGACGTTGGACTGCTCGTTCACGCCGATCCGGTTGATCAGCGGCGTGATGATGCTGTCGGTGAACTTGGTGACCAAAGCGGTGAAGGCAGTACCGATGACCACCGCGACGGCCAGGTCGACGATATTGCCCCGCGAGAGAAACTCCTTGAACCCTTTGAACATGGGATGTCCTTTCTGGACTGGACAGAGCCTGCTATGGCCAGGGACTCAGTGCAGGGTGAGCGTCACCGTCTGACCCAACGCCGAGCCCGCCACCGAATTCGCCACGCGAGCCGGCAGCGCAACTAACACTACGCGGTCGGTATCGGTGGCCTGGACTTTCTGCTTGGCCGACACGAGGACCACGACGGCATCGGTGGCCACCACCCTGGAGGCCGGCTGGGTGGTCCCCGGCGCGTCGGTGGCCGGCGCGGCCAGCACGTCGACCACGTCGCCGACCCGAACCAGGTCGATCAGGGCGCTGTCCGCCAGGTGCAGCGGCACGATGCGGGCGCCGGGGCCGGCCTTCGGTCCGACCGCCGCTTCGGCCAGCCGGCTGCCGAGCAGCCGGACGTCGGTGAGCACCTCGCCACGTCTCGCCGGGCCGGCCAGCGTCGAGCCGACCACCGCGCCGGGGTCGGTCTCCGGCCCGTCGGGAACCGTTGTGGCCAAACGCTTTTCGAGCCGCACGTCATCGGCGGTCAACGCGGCGCCGGGGCGCAGGTCGCGCGCCGCCACCACCACGTCGGCGACATCACCGTCGGGATTCGACCGCAGGGCCGCGACGCCGGCCAACACCACGAGACCGCCCGCGGCCACCCGCCGGGCCAGCACGGTGCGCGTCCAGTCCGGGCGCAGCCACGCCGATAGGCGGCGCAGCGGCGCTGGGTTCAGCGATGACTCCCCCATGCCGCAACGGTAGGCGCGGCGCGGCTCCGGCGGTGCCGGTCACCGATCCCGTTGTGGATAACCGCTAGGACGAGGCCGCCGCGGTGGACGGCGCGGGGGCGCTGCTCGACTTCTCGCTCGAGCCGTTCTTGTCGCCGGACCCGGAACTCGACCCGGCGTCGCTCGTCGAGGACGCGTTGACCGTGCTCGTCGACTTCTTGCCGTCCTCGCGGCTGTCGGTGCGGTAGAAGCCGCTGCCCTTGAACACGATGCCGACGTTCTTGAAGAGCTTGCGCAGCCGTCCGGAGCACTGCTCGCACGTGGTCAGCGCGTCGTCGGTGAAGGCCTGCACCATGTCGAAGCGGTTGCCGCACTCGGTGCACTCGTAGCTGTAGGTCGGCACTCGGAACCTCCATGAATGTTAAAGCCTCGTTAGCACTCTAGCGTGTCTAGTGCTAGAACGGCCGTGTGAACCGTCTCATTCCCCGCCGTGACCGCCGGAAACCATGGTGATCGCCCCGCGCCGGGGGGTGACCACATGGGTCATCGGCACGTCGTGCGGCTCCGCCGGTAGCTCGTCGACGAACTCGTCGTCGCGCACCATAGCGACGAGGGGCGCCCGCGGGTCCCGGCCGTCCAGCGAGCGGTCGTAAAACCCGCGCCCCCGGCCCAGCCGCACGCCCCGGCGGTCGACCGCCAGAGCCGGGACGATCACCAGGGCGGCCTCGGCCAGCGCCGACGACGGCAGCACGGGGCCGGGCGGCTCGAGCAGCCCCCACGGTCCCGCGACGAGCGCGCCCGGCCGGTATTCGCCCCACCGCAGCGGCAACGGCGCGTCTTTGTTTCCTGGACCGGCGGTGCGCGCGACCGGCAGCAGCACCCGTCCCGACCGGCGCAGCAACATATCCAGCAGCTCGATCGACCCCGGCTCGGTGCCCACCGGCGCGTACGCGCAGACGGTGCTGTCGCTGTTCACCATCGGCTCCAGCCGCTCGCTGAGCATGCGCGCCTCGGCGGCATGAACGTCGTCGGCAACGCGACGCCGCGCGGCCAGCAGCCGCTCGCGCAGCGCGGCCTTGCTCGCGGTTGCCATGCCCTCAACCATGACAGCCCCCGCTTTCGCGCCGCCACACCGCGTGGGCAAACCCGGCGAGGGTTATCGTGTGAACGATGTCACGCCCAGAAGTTCCGGTCCCCTTCACGGCGATCGTCCCCGCGGCCGGCCTGGGTACGCGTTTCCTGCCCGCGACCAAGACGGTGCCCAAGGAGCTGCTGCCGGTCGTCGACACCCCCGGCATCGAGCTGGTCGCCGAAGAGGCGGCCGCGGCCGGCGCCGAACGCCTGGTGATCGTCACCTCCGAGGGCAAGGACGGGGTCGTCGCGCACTTCGTCGAAGACCTGGTGCTGGAGGGCACGCTCGAGGCGCGGGGCAAGAAGGCGATGCTCGACAAGGTGCGCCGCGCGCCGCAGCTGATCAAGGTCGAGTCGGTCGTCCAGGCGGAGCCGCTCGGACTGGGCCACGCCATCGGCTGCGTGGAACCCACGCTGACGGCGGACGAGGACGCCGTGATGGTGCTGCTGCCCGACGACCTGGTGCTGCCGACCGGCGTCTTGGAGACGATGTCGAAGGTGCGCGCTCAGCGCGGCGGCACGGTGTTGTGTGCCATCGAGGTGCCGCCCGAGGAGATCAGCGCGTACGGGGTTTTCGACGTTGAGCCGGCACCTGGGTTTTCCGACAATCCCGACGTGCTGAGGGTCAAGGGCATGGTCGAGAAGCCCAAGGTGGAGGATGCCCCCTCGATGTACGCCGCGGCGGGCCGCTATGTGCTCGACCGCGCCGTCTTCGGCGCGTTGCGCCGCATCGACCGGGGCGCCGGCGGCGAGGTGCAACTCACCGACGCCATCGCGCTGCTGATCGACGAGGGCCACCCGGTGCATGTCGTCGTGCATCGCGGATCTCGACACGACTTGGGAAATCCCGGCGGCTACCTGAAGGCTGCGGTTGACTTTGCATTGGATCGTGACGACTACGGCCCGGATTTGCGGCGATGGTTGGTGGCGCGATTGGGCCTGACCGAGCACTAGCCGGGCGATAGTGCCGGTGTGTGGGGCGGGCCAGGGCGCCCGTTAGGGCAGAGAGGCGCGCTGTGCGTTCTGTGGAGGAGCAGCAGGCCCGGATAACGGCCTCCGCGGTGGCCCCGCGGCCGATACGTGTCGCCATCGCCGAGGCGCAGGGGTTGATGTGCGCCGAGGAGGTGGTGACCGAGCGGCCGATGCCCGGATTCGACCAGGCCGCGATCGACGGCTACGCGGTGCGCAGCGTCGACGTCCTGGGCGTCGGCGAGGTGGGCGGCGAAGACTTGGGCGAAGCGTCCGACGAGTCGGCCGAGGAGTCAGCCGGCGACGGATTGGTGCTGCCGGTGATGGGAACCATCGAGGCCGGATCGCGCACGCCCAGCCGGCTGCAGCCGCGGCAGGCCGTCCGGGTGCAGACCGGGGCGCCGCTGCCCACGCTGGCCGACGCGGTGCTGCCGTTGCGGTGGACCGATGGTGGGGCGTCGCGCGTGCGGATTCTGCGCGGGGCGCCGTCGGGCGCCTATGTGCGCCGCGCCGGCGACGACGTCCAGCCCGGTGACGTGGCCGTGCGGGCCGGGACGATCATTGGCGCCGCGCAGGTCGGGCTGCTGGCGGCGGTCGGCCGCGAACGGGTGTTGGTGCATCCGCGGCCTCGGTTGTCGGTCATGGCCGTGGGCGGCGAGCTGGTCGACATCTCGCGCAGCCCGGGAAACGGGCAGGTGTACGACGTCAACTCCTATGCGTTGGCCGCGGCGGGCCGGGACGCGGGCGCGGAGGTCAACCGCGTCGGCATCGTCAGCAACAACCCCAAGGAGCTCCGCGACGTCGTCGAAGGGCAAATCAATCGCGCCGAGGTCGTGGTGATCGCCGGTGCGGTCGGGGGTGCGGCGGCCGAGGCGGTGCGATCGGTGCTTTCCGAACTCGGCGAGATGGAGGTCGTCCGGGTGGCCATGCACCCCGGGTCGGTCCAGGGCTTTGGGCAGCTGGGCCGCGAGGGCGTTCCGACGTTCTTGCTGCCGGCCAATCCGGTCAGCGCGCTGGTGGTCTTCGAGGTCATGGTCCGGCCGCTGATCCGGCTGTCGCTGGGCAAACGCCAGCCGATGCGGCGGATCGTGCAGGCCCGCGCCCTGTCGCCGATCACGTCGGTCGCCGGGCGCAAGGGGTACCTTCGCGGCCAGCTGATGCGGGACCAGGACAGCGGTGAGTATTTGGTGCAGGCGCTGGGCGGGGCCCCGGGAGCGTCATCGCACCTGTTGGCGACCCTTGCCGAAGCGAACTGCCTCGTGGTGGTTCCCAGCGGCGCCGAGCAGATTCGCACCGGAGAGATCGTCGACGTCGCCTTCCTGGCCCAGCGCGGCTAGCCAGACCGACCCCCGATGAACCTGTTGCGCACCAGTTCTCGTCATCCCGGTTGGCCGTTGGAGGTCGGGCCGCTGCGGGTCCCGGCGGGCGTCGTCCGGTTGCGGGCGGTGCGGATGCGAGACGGCGCGCAGTGGAGCCGGATCCGGCTGGCCGATCGCGCGCATCTCGAACCGTGGGAGCCCAGCGCCCATGGCGACTGGACGATCCGGCACGCTGCTGCCGCCTGGCCGGCGTTGTGCTCGGGTCTGCGCGCGGAGGCCCGCAGGGGGCGCATGCTGCCGTACGTCATCGAGCTCGACGGGCGTTTCTGCGGTCAACTGACCATCGGCAACGTCACCCACGGGGCGTTGCGATCGGCGTGGATCGGCTACTGGGTGCCGAGGTCGGCGACCGGTGGCGGGGTGGCCACCGCGGCATTGGCGCTGGGCCTGGACCATTGCTTCGGTCCGGTCATGTTGCATCGCGTCGAGGCCACCGTGCGCCCGGAGAACGCCGCGAGCCGGGCCGTGCTGGCAAAGGTCGGGTTCCGGGAAGAGGGCCTGTTGCGCCGTTATCTCGAGGTTGACCGGGCATGGCGCGACCATCTGCTGATGGCCATCACGGTCGAAGAGGTTCAGGGATCGGTGGCATCGTCCCTGGTCCGCGCCGGTCACGCGGGTTGGGCGTGATCCCTTAGGCCCTTCGCCGGTGCGCCCCTGGAGGCCGCACCGGATTGTGGCTAGCGCGACACGAGTGACAGTTGGTGCTTGTGGGAGGGAAATTACAGGTGTGTAATTGTCCTGGTCATGCGACCCGGACGCGCCGGCCACCGACGAGCCTCGCGGGGTCCGCGACCAGTTAGGAGTGGGTCATCATGCCAAGCATCCCGCAGTCGTTGTTGTGGATCTCGCTCGTGGTGCTCTGGCTGTTTGTGCTGGTCCCGATGCTCATCAGCAAACGCGACGCCGTGCGGCGCACCAGCGACGTGGCTTTGGCGACGCGGGTGCTCAACGGCGGCGCCGGTTCGCGGCTGCTCAAGCGTGGCGGCCCCGCCGCGGGTCATCGCAGCGATCCTCACTGGCAGCCGGAGGAAGATCAGGATCTGCACGAGGACGAGCTTGCTGAGTGCGACCAGGACCTGCACGAGGACGACCGCGACCCTCAGGGGGAAGACGACGCCGACGATGGGCAGGCGACGCGTCCGGTCGTCATGAAGGTCGCCGAGGACCCCGAGCCCGATTACCTGGACGTCGACGTCATCGAGGACTCCGGGGCACTTCCCGTAGGGGCCAGCGCCGAGCTCGACGAGGACGACGCCGCCGACGAGGTGTCGGACCAGGACCAGGGCGACCGATACGAATACGTCGAGGACTCGTCCGGGTTGGAGCCCGAAGCGGACTCCCAGGAGGACGAGGACGCGGATTCGCGGGCGTTCGTCGCACCGGGCGCCTCGCGGCGGCGCCGATTCGACACGAAGACCGCGGCGGCGGTCAGCGCCCGGAAATACGTCTTCCGCAAGCGCGTGCTGATGGTGATGGCGGTCGTCTTGGTCGGCACGGCGACGGCCGCATTCGAGGTGTCGTCGACAGCCTGGTGGCTGTGCGGCACCGCCACCGCTATCACCGTGCTCTACCTGGCCTATTTGCGTAGGCAGACCCGGATCGAGGAGAGGGTGCGTCGTCGGCGGATGCAGCGGATGGCGCGCGCGCGGCTTGGCGTGGAGAACGCCTACGACCGCGAGTACGACGTGGTCCCGTCGCGGCTACGCCGCCCCGGCGCGGTGGTCCTGGAGATCGATGACGAGGACCCGATCTTCGAGCATTTGGACAACGCGATGCCCATGCGGACCTTTGGCTGGCCCAGGGACCTGCCGCGTGCGGTTGGCGAATAGGCGCTGGCCGTTCGGCTGTTCGTCTCGCGGCTGGTAGCCTGCTAGCGATCAGGGGCTATGGCGCAGTTGGTAGCGCGACTCGTTCGCATCGAGTAGGTCAGGGGTTCGAATCCCCTTAGCTCCACAGAGTTTGAGCAGTTCAGCGTGATTTCTGGCCGCTGACAGCGGTCCCCGATTTCGGCTCGGTCCCCGGGTAGCAGCAATCGCGGCGTCCAGATTTGCGGCGACCTCGTCGAGATCGTCGCCGAACAAGTCGGCGTGGACATCGAGCGGCTTGATTGCGCTTGTAAACCGTGCGACTCGCCGACTAACTACGTTGCTTGCGGCGAGGTGAATTGGCCCTCTTTGGCTCGGATTCTGCTTTTTGACGTCGTGGCATCCGGTGAGCAACAGCTGGGATAACTGGCGGCTGGATACCCATCACTCGTGCCCCGTCGTTGAAGGCACCTCGAATCATGCCAAGCACGTAGTCGAAACCGACTGTGTCGACGAACGCACCTAGCGCTTCATCGTCGTTCGTCGGGAATCCAGACTCCATCCTGAACGTCACCTCAAGGTCATACGCGGACTCCAAGCCATTTTTGAACATCTCGATTCGCTCTCTAACGCGAATATGAGGTGTGCTGTGATCGTTCTCAACGTTGGTCCCCACCCTGACGGCAAGTTCGAAAGGAGTTAACTCCTCATCGTTCTCCTCAGACTTATCGTCGCCCTCGGACTCGCTCTCTTCCCGCCTGCGTGAACTCCGCTCATACCAAGTCAGGTCGGCGCCAACGACTCGATTAATGAGGTCCTCAGGCTCGCGGTCGCGCCAATTCGTCACAGGCGTACAGCAATCCGCTCTTCCCACACGCCCTGGTCATCCAGTCGGGGCGCATTGTGCGCGGCCGAGGAACCCCGCCAGCTGCGCAAGTGAGTCACAACGGCGTCATCTGCGCAATGCCAGCCATCCACGGGCTCAACGGCAAACATGATGTCCGCGCCGACCGCTTGCGCATAACGCAGGACGGTCTCGAGGCGGGGGCTAGTCTCTTGGCGTTCAAAGCGGCTTATCCCGGATTTGTGAATTCCGATCGCATCTGCCAGCTGAGATCGTGAAAACCCTCTTTGATCGCGGACACGAACCAAATCCCTCACCAGTCGGCGAGCACCTCGGGTCAGGCGACTGGCCAGTTCGACTGCCTCGTCCGAGCTCAAGTCGAGTGAATCGGTGGTCTGATGCGGGCTCATAGTTGCAATATAGCGCAACCTTATGGGTGTGTTGATCACGATCTGCGGACGCTTCAGCGTGGTTCGAACGGTGGGTAGGTCTGTTTGCTCTCTCTGCAATACCGCTTGAACAACCCCATTGCTGCGCGGATCGACGTTTGCTGGCGCGTTGTACCTTCCTGTGCAGACTCCGCGGGGTCCTTCCAGCCCAGCCCGCACGCGACAACCAGGTTGCTGGTCTCGATTGGCTCACTAAAGTACAGGCGCCACTCCAGACCCGCCTTTCCCTTACGTCGCTTCCCGGTGGCTTTGAGTTCTCCAAGCCACGGCGGATTCACCACCCGGTCTGGTGCCTGGGGGATGGGTGCCCGATAGTCGATGGGCTCCCTCCACATCGTGAGAATCATGCCCGGGTTAGTGGCCTCCTCGCGCAAACCCTTCAAGGCACCCACGGCGAAGGAATCGTGATTCTGCAGATCGTCGAGCTGTGCCTGCACCTCAGGCAAGATTAGCCACGCGCAACCTCCGTCGAGGATCCGCGACCTATACAGCACGCACAACCGTCCTCCGTCCCTGTGCAGCCCCCCGTTGGCTAACCGACAACCGTATCAAGCGATCCACGCGTCGAATGGGTCGCGCGCCAATCCCCATGTGTCACATCGGCCACTCGCCGGCCGGCATACAACGACGTGCCCACCTCACAGCGACAGCTAACCGCTTTTTGTCGCGGTGAGGTGGGCAGAAAGGTATGTGCCTGCCACGTCGAGACGCGAGTGACAAATGTGACCACCACGAGGTGTCCGGCGTGGCCCGCCCTGGCTTGCGGACCGCCGCATAATAGCGACGCTGCGGCAGTTCACTTTCTCTGACGGCGTAAATCGTGCCGGTCGATCACCACCCCCGACGAAGCACAACCTCGAGTCAACGACCTGCGGTCACCCCGAGTCACGAACCGTGAGCCAAGGTCAAGTCTTAACGCTCTGGTCCGTAAGTTATTACCAGACGCCCCGCCGCTGCAGGCGACCTCTGTGTCGTCCCCCGGTCGCGGCCAGCACGGGTTGCAACCCAAAACCGACGAGCGCTCAAATCTTCAGATAGCCTTTGTCGGCGGGGATTTGGGCGGCGGTGATCAGCGACGACGCGTCGCTGGCCAGCCACACCACGATGTCGGAGATCAGGTCGGGAGCGGCCAGCGACTCGGTTGGGAGTGCGCCGGGCGAAAAGCTGTGGATATAGTGCGGGTGGTCTTGGAAGACCTGGTACATCGACAGATCGTTGCCCATGGGCGTGTCGGTGCCGTAGGGGTGCACGGAGTTGACGCGGATGCCGAACTCGCCGAGTTCCACGGCCAGCGAATTGGTAAGGCCGACAACACCGAACTTGCTGGCGCAATAGTGGCCGCACCCGGGGACGGCCTTGATGCCGGCCGCGGAGCTGATCGTGATGATGGAGCCGCCGTTTCCGGCGGCGATCATCGGCGGTACCACGGCTTTGATGGTGTTCCACAGCCCGGTCAGGTTGATGTCAAGGGTGTCCTGCCATTGCCGGGCCGAAATTTCCCACACCCGGCCCCAATTCAGCACGCCGGCGTTGGCCACGACGATGTCGAGGCGGCCGAACTGTTCGATCGCGTTCGACACGACCCGCTGCTGGCCGACCAAATCTCGGACGTCGACCTCCTCGGCGAGGATCTTGCGGCCCTCACCTTCGACCAAACTGACTGTCTCGGCAAGGTCCTGTGGCAGTGCCGGAGGATAGCCGTTGTGCTCGGCTACCGGTGCGCACGCGTCGATCGCGACGATGTCGGCGCCGGCGCGGGCCAACCGGACGCAGTGCGAGCGGCCTTGTCCGCGGGCGGCTCCAGTCACGTAGGCGACCTTGCCGGCCAACGGATTAGCGGGGTCGGTCATGCCGACAGCTCCTTTGAATGCGGCATCAACTGTGGTCTGCTGGCAGCCTTGCAGTGGAATTCATAATCCGTCAAGGGCGATCGCCGGCTGAAGCGGCGCGACCCAGCGATGGTTTGGGGCCGGTGATAGACGGTGTCGTCCTGGGAGTTGACGAAGTAGGTGGAAAGACCCGGGTTGCACGCCGTGAGGTACAGGTGAACGGCTTTGCCGTGCCGGCGCATCCGATCGTTCCATCGATCAAACGCCGCCTCGCTTGCCGCGACCTTCACCGCTCCGCGGCGCCTGGCCTCGTCGATGACGCGCACGGCGTGGGCCGCCATGGTCTCGACGAAGTCTGGCCAGGCGAATCCGACGAAGCCCAGGGGCCCGACGATCTCCCACCTGTTGGGTAGTTGCGGGTGTGCGGTGCCCGCGTAGCTGCGCAGCCCGTGGGCGCGATAATACTCGGCAAGGTCGAATCCGTCGTCACCCAAAACCGTTCCCGATCGGTATGTTTCGGGATCGGTCCACAATTCGTAACCGGTGGCCATAACGATCAGATCGGCCGGGCGATCGGTGCCGTCGGTGGTGCGGATGCCGGTGTGGGTGATCCGCTCGATCGGGGTGGTGATCAGGTGGGTGCCGACGTGGTTGAACACGGGCAGGAAACTGCTGGAAATGACCGGGCGTTTGGCGAGCAGGCCGTAGCGGGGCACCAACGCCCTGCGCGTTTGCGGGTCTTCGACCACCGCGCGTAGCAGCGTCCGGTACAAAGCCCGGTAGCAGGCGTCGTAGAGCGGCATGAGCCGTACCAGCAGCGCGCTGGGCAGCCGGGGCAGGAGGTGCACGATCGGCGCAACCATGAAGGCGTCCATGCCGATACGCCCGAGGGCGTTGATGGCGCCGACCGCCCCGGGCAGTCGCAGCAGGACGCGCATCCAGGGCGGGATGTCGAAGTCGATCTTGGGCAGCACCCATGCCGGGGTGCGCTGATAGATGTCCAGGCTGGCCGCCTGGGCGGACAACGCTCCGGCGATCTGGACACCGCTGGATCCGGTGCCGATGACGGCGATCCGCTTGCCCGTGGTGTCGTAGCCGTCGTCCCAGGCGTTGGGCCGCAGGATCTTTCCCGCGAAGTCGTCGATGCCGGGGATGTCCACGACATCCTTGGCGTTCACGTAGCCGCCGACGGAGTTGATCACAAACCGCGCGGACACCGCAGGCCGATCCTTGACCGCAAGGCGCCAAAGCCCGGCCCGCGCGTCCCATTGTTGTTGGGTTACTTCGGCATTGGGCCGCAGGTGCTCATAGAGTCCAAGGCTGGCGGCGGTATCGCACAGATACTGGTAGATCTCCGGGCCGGGGGCGAAAAAGCGAGTCCAGTTCGGGTTGGGCGCGAATGACAACTGATACCACAGCACGGGGATGTCGACGGCCAGGCCGGGATAGTGATTGTCACGCCAGGTGCCGCCGAAGTCGTGGCCGCGTTCCAGGATGACGAAATTCGTTATGTCTTTGTCGCGCAACAGCTTCGCTGTGGCGATGCCACCCGGCCCGGCGCCGATAATGGCTACTTCGTAGTCGGGCTCACTCACGATCCGGTTCCGGTCAGGCCGGCGACGATGTGATCGCACACGAAACGCCGCACCGTGCGGGGACTGTCCAGATTTATCCCCAGCGGGGGTAACAGCTCGAAACTGAACAGCATTCGGATGATCCATTCACTGGCCCGTACCGCGTCGACGCTGCCACCAACTTCGCCGTTGCGCTGCGCGGCTTTGACCAATGGCTTCCACAGCTCGATCGAGCGTCGCATCAGCTCGTCGCCGCCGTGCTCCAACAGCAGCACCAGGATGCTCCGGCTGATGCCCCGCGGCGTCGCCTGCGAACCCTGCCGATGCGCACAGATCAGCACCGCCGCGGCCGCCACTTGTCCGGCCAGGGTGGGCTCCTTGTCGACCTCGGCGGCCATGGTTTCGGTAAATGCCGCGGCCAGGTGATTGAGCGCGGTGGTGATGGCGTCGTCGCGGGTACCGAGCACGTTGTGGACGGTGCCGCGCGACACGCCGGCCGCCTCGGCGACCGCGGTGAGGCTGAATCGTCGTGGCCCAAGGTGGCGGAGCGTGTCGGTGACCGCCGTTAAAAGAGCGGGCGGCACGGGTTTGGCTTCTCGGACGGTGTCGACTTGCACTTGAACACATTAGCGATATGTGTTCAAACCGGTCAATATCCGGCACCTTGGGAGCTGACGGCACCGCTCCTTGCACACTCTAGCGATATGTGTTCAAGTTGAGCGGTGTTGGCGGTGACGTGATCTTGATCGGGATCGCGATCGCGTGTCGAGGAGGAGACTGTCGTGGGCGGCTCGTGCTGACGAATACACAGAAATGGGGCATTAACCGTTGTCTCGGATGTATCCCTGCGACCCGGTGGACCTCGATTTTCTGCGGACGGCGCCGCACCGGTTCAGCAACAGCGTGGACCTCGCTGTCACGCCTGAAGAGCTGTTCGAGGTCCTTGCCGACGCCGAAGCCTGGCCGCAATGGGCCACGGTCATCACCAAGGTGACGTGGACGAGCCCCGAGCCTCGCGGCGTCGGCGCCACCCGCGTTGTCGATATGCGTGGCGGCATCGTGGGCGACGAGGAGTTTTTGGCGTGGGAACCCAATAGCCACATGGCGTTTCGCTTCAACGAGAGCTCGACGTCGGCGCTGGCCGCCTTTGCCGAGGACTACCGTATCGAGCCCACCGCGCACGGGTGTCGCCTGACGTGGACCCTGGCCAATCGGCTGGTGGGCCCGGCGCGGCTGTTCGCCCCGTTGACTGGTCCGGCGATGAACGTGGCGTTTCGCCGTTTCCTGGCCAACCTGCGCCGCTACACCGACGAGCGGTTCACCACAACGCGTCGCGCGTAGGGCGCATGGTCGCCAATCGGCTGACAGAACAGGACTTGGGTGAGACGGCGGATCGGCGAGGTGTTCGATCAGGTTATCCAGGAACGGTGCGGCCTCCGAAATGGCGGTGGCGACGCCCCATCGGCTAGCGGTAGTAGATGTCGAGTCGTTCGATCCGGTCGTCACCGATGGTGAATATGTCTGCGGCGTACACGTATTGGCCGGGCTCGCCCAGCGGGCTCGACGCGCGTATCTGGATGATCTCGGCGTCGCGATCGCTGAACCGCGTTTCGATTTCGGTCACCGCCTGTCCGGCGAACACGACCGTTCGATAGAAGTTGGCGATGTCCTCCACACCAACGTACGTTCCGGACGGATGCCGCAGTGTGGCGGTCGGCGCGAAGAGCGCCATGAGATCGTCGATGTCGGCGCGGTTGACGGCGTCGATGTATTTCTCGGCGATGTTGGTCATGTACTTTCCTTCAGCGAGCGTCGATCGTGACGGGCATGTGTCGCACTCCGGCATGTTTGTTGCTGCGGACGTACTCGATCGGTCCGGTCAGGGTGACCGCGCCGACGCGGTCGAGCAGCACATCGAAGATCACCCGCATCTCCATCCGGGCGAGTGATGCGCCCAGGCAGAAGTGCACGCCGCGGCCGAAGGTCAAGTGCGGATTCGGGTTTCGGGTGATGTCGAAGGTGTAGGGATCCGCGAACACGGTCTGGTCGCGGTTGGCCGACGCCCACCACAGGCTTACCTTGTCTCCGGCGGCGATGCGCTGGCCCATGCAGCTCGACGTCGCGGGTGGCGGTGCGCCGGTTGTACGGGGTCGACGACGCCCAACGCAGCATCTCCTCGACGGCGGTGGGCAGCAGTGCACGCTCGCCACGCAGCCGCTCCCACGCCTCGGGATGTTCACTAAGCGCCGACATTCCGAGGGCGATCGAGTTGCGTGTCGTCTCGCTGCCGGCGGCGATGATCAGGCTCAAGAACATGCGCTGCTCGTTTTCGGTGAGCGGTTCGCCGTCGATCAACGCATGGGTCACCACCGACAGCAGGTCATCGGCTGGCCGGGTCCGTTTGCGCTCCAATAGGTTTGTGCCGTAGGTGAACATCTGCGCTTGGGCTTGCGTCACGCGGTCGTTGATCTCACCGACCTCACGGTCTTCGTAATCCAGGGTGACATTGGCCCAGTTCATCAGTTCGTGGCGGTCCTCCTGCGGCACGCCGGCCAGCTGGGCGACGGCTTGCAGCGGCAGTTCGGCCGCCACGTCGACCAGGAAGTCACACTCGCGCTTGGCAATAGCCGCATCGACGATCCCGACCGCGCGGCGGCGCAGGTCCTCCTCGATCGCGCGCAAGGCCCGCGGCGTCGTGCTGGGTGTCAGCAGCTTGCGGATCTTCGCGTGGCGCGGGTCATCCATCATGTTCAGCAACACGCCGACCGCGAAACCCGACGGCATGTCCTCCAGGGTGGTGCCCCCACCCTCGCGGTCGCCGCCGGTCTCGGAGGAGAAGGTGTCGCTGTCGGTGGCCGCGGCGATGATGTCGGCGTAGCGGCTGAGCACCCAGAACCCCTCGGCCCCGGGGGTATGGGCCGTGGGCGGGTGAAACCAGGCCGGCGATTCGCGGCGCAGCACGTCGAAGACGTGGTGGGGGAACCCGGTGGTGAATCGGTCCAAGTCGGTGAGGTCGATGTCGTCGTGCATGGGACTGGCAGCTCCCGAGGGCTTGTAACAGGCAATACGACCATACACACGTACTGGTGTGTCATGTCTACGGCCGGCGTGGTTGCGTCACCGGAAGCGGGGGCCGGGAGCGTGGGCGCGCACCGACGGTGCGATCCAATCCGCCAGGAACCTACGCAGATTCGCCCCGGCGCGTGGCGGACGTCCCGGGTCGACGATCAGCGATTGCAGGACGCGCAGCATGACCTCGACGAGTTCGTCGAGCCCGTCGTCGGCAAAGCCCGCACCGGGCCAATCGACGTCGAACCGCTGCACGATCGAACGCCCAAGGGAGATCGCCACTTCGGAGGTCACCCCGGCCGTGAAGGCGCTGGCCTTGCCCGGCTGGAACACCAGGCTGAGGTACTTGTCGTGGGCGAGTTGTTCGAAGGTGTAGGCGATGCCCTCGACGACGGCCTCCGTCGCGTCGCGGATTGACCCGAGGTGCGCCGAGAGCCGATCGAGAAAGCCGCCGATGGATGACAAAGCGGTGGCGCCCACGAGCGCTTCCAGGGTGGGGAAGTACCGGTAGACCGTCTGGCGGGTGATCCCGAGGGTCTGCGCGACCTGCGAGACGGTGACGTTCCCGTGAGCGTCTATGGCGTTTCGGGCCGCCGCGACGATGCGCGCGACGGCTTCGTCGTCGTCGGCCGGAATGTCGCCCGACCAGCCGTGCCTTCGCATCCGGTGATCGTCGCACAACCAACACCCAACCTTGACAAGACAAATAGCAGTTAATGTATGGTCTGGACAGCGGCCCGAGAGGAGAGCGTGATGGTACTGACAGCCGAGACTCCGGTGAATGGCACCGACGAGACGCTGACGAGGCGCGGTCTGCGTCATGCGCTGGACCGCACCACCGACCTCGCCGATCGCGAGTTGAAGGTTCCGCTGCACTACTACAGCGACCCGAAGATCACCGAGATCGAGGAGTCGCAGATTCTTCGCCGGGTGCCGCTGGCCATCGTTCCCTCGGCACAGATCGCACAGAAGAACGACTACGTCGTGCGCTCGGTGCTGGGTGACTCGTTGCTGGTCACCCGCGACCGCACAGGCGCGAGCCACGTGTTCCTCAACTACTGTCGACACCGCGGCGCCAAGCCGGCCTGCGGAGCGGGCAACGCATCGCGGTTCGTGTGTCCGTATCACGCGTGGTCCTACAAGAACACCGGAGAACTGTTCGCGGTGCCCGGTCAGGCCGGCTTCGATTCGATGAACAAGAAGGACTACGGGCTGGTCGAGTTGCCGTCGGAGGAGCGCCATGGGTTCATCTGGGCGGTGCTGACCGCTGATGCGACGATCGACCTGGACGCGCATCTGGGCGACTTCGGCGCCGAGCTCGCCCTGTGGAATTACGAGAGCTACGGCTACCACACCGACCGCGAATTCAGCTCCGACGTGTCGTGGAAGGGGGCATTGGAGGCGTTCGCCGAGGGCTACCACTTTCCCTATGTTCACGGCGAAAGCCTCATCGGCCAGAACACGTTGGCCAACACGATGGTCTACGACGATTTCGGCAAGCACCACCGAATTGGCTTCCCGTTCAACTGGATTACCAACCTCGACCAGGACCCATCAGGGGATTGGGGCCCGTCGGCCAACATGGGCGTCATCTACTGGATCTACCCGAACCTGATTCTGGCCAACAGCATGGTCGGCGTCGAGATCATCGACATGTTGCCCGACGGCGAACCGACGCGGTGCACCGTGCGGCACAGTTGGATGGGCCGAATCCCGGCCGCGAACGACGAGATGCGCGCGGCATACGACGGGATCTACGAGGCGGTGCACGCCGCCGTGCGCGACGAGGACTTTGCCATGCTGCCCCAATGCGGCGAAGGCGTCCGTCACGGCCAGCACGATCACATGATCATCGGGCGCAACGAGATCGCCGTCCAACACATGGTCAAAGTGTTCGCCCAAGAACTCGGCGTCGCCCTGCAATAGGCCGGCGCCGAGTCTGCGCTGGTGGCATCGAGTCTGCGTCCACGGCTAGCTTTTCGCCTCGGGCGCCGCTACCACCGCAGTCTCGATGCTCAGCGAACAGCGCCCCGACGGACTTCCGGCCGAGTTTCACACGCTGGCCCGTCGGCTGTGCCTGGCCGCGGTCACCGCGGGGGCGATCCAGCGCCGCAGCAGGCGGCGTAGCTCGTCGCCGGATGCGGGCAGGGGCGCGAGGACGAACGATTGCAGGGTCCGCAGAATCATTTCGATGATGTCCTCGATCGCCGGCTCGTCGAAGTCGGCCCAATCCACATCGAGGCGGTCCAGGATCGAGCGTCCAAACAGGCGGGAGGTGTCGGTCGTGATGGTGACGGCGAAGGCGCTGGAGCGCTGTGACCGGAGCATCAAACCGATGTAGGGGTCCGCGGGGAGGCGTTCCAAGGTGACCGCGATCCCTTCGACCACGGCTTCCCCGGGATCGGTGATGCCGGCGAGCGCCTCGGCGAGCTGATCAAGGAAGCCGCTGGCGCCGTCGGCGGCGGTGGCTGACAACAGGTCCTCGGTGCCGGCGAAGTATCGGTAGACCGTCTGGCGGGTGACACCGAGGGTGCGGGCCACGTCGGCGATGCTGGTCTGTTCCCCGCGCTCGTCGATGGTGCGCCGGGTCGCTTCGAGGATGCGGGCCACGGCCTCCTCGTCGCTGGCCGGCACGTTGCCGGCCCAGCCGCGGGTGCGCATTACCGGCCCACGGTGGTACGGGAACGTCGACTCATAGCCGGAACGGTAGCCGACCCCATCTCCGGCTATGGTCATACAGCGCGACGGATGTGT
This sequence comes from Mycobacterium heidelbergense, assembly GCF_010730745.1. NCBI lineage: Bacteria > Bacillati > Actinomycetota > Actinomycetes > Mycobacteriales > Mycobacteriaceae > Mycobacterium > Mycobacterium heidelbergense. Next base: position 3,111,848 of record NZ_AP022615.1, read on the forward strand.
ATGATCCGACGGGACCGCACCCAACGACGGGGAGATCGCCGATGCAAGCCGCCACGTGTCCGTTTGGCCCGGGTTTTGATTTCACCAGTCCGGATTTGCTGCAGCGGGGCCTGCCGGTGGATGAGTTCGCGCAGTTACGCAAGACGGCGCCGGTGTGGTGGAACGCGCAGCCACCCGGAACGGCGGGGTTCACCGACGGCGGGTTTTGGGTGATCAGCAAGCACGAGCACATCAAGGCGATCTCGCGGGACAACGACACGTGGTCGACCAATCGCAACGGGGTGGTGGTGCGGTTTCACGACGGCATGACCCCCGAGCAGCTGGAGTTGACCAAGGCGCTGCTGATTAACCATGATCCGCCGGCGCACACCCGGTTGCGCACGCTGGTGTCGCGGTTGTTCACCCCGCGCGCGGTGGCCGGGCTAGAGGCCAAACTCGATGCGGCGGCCCGGCGCATCGTGGCCGAGGCCGCGCAGAAAGAGTCCGGGAACTTCGTGCAGGACGTCGCGGTGGGTCTGCCGTTGCTGGCGATCGCGGATTTGATCGGGGTTCCCGAGGCCGACCGCGAGCAGCTGTTCGACTGGACCAACGCGATCATGAACCTCGACGACCCGGACTATCCGCAGGATCCCGCGGAGGCCAACGCCGAGATCCTGGGGTATGCCTACCGGATGGCCGAGCAGCGGCGGCGCTGTCCGGCCGACGACATCGTCACCCGGCTGGTGCACGCCGACATCGACGGTCAGGCGCTGGACGAGACCGAGTTCGGGTTCTTCGTCATCTTGTTGGCGGTGGCCGGCAACGAAACCACCCGCAACGCCCTCACACACGGCATGAACGCGTTCCTGGACCACCCCGAGCAGTGGGAGCTGTTCAAGCGGGAGCGCCCGGCCACCACCGCCGATGAGATCGTGCGATGGGCCACCCCGGTGCACTGCTTTCAACGAACGGCGCTGTGTGACACCCACGTCGGGGACGTGGCGATCGAGGCGGGCCAACGGGTGGGGTTGTTCTACAGCTCCGCCAACTACGACGAGGACGTGTTCGACGACCCGTTCACGTTCAACATCACGCGTGATCCCAACCCGCACTTGGGTTTCGGCGGCAGCGGGGCGCACTACTGCATCGGCGCCAACCTCGCGCGCATGGAGATCAATCTGATGTTCAACGCGATCGCCGACATCATCCCCGACATCACCAAAACCGGTGAGCCGCAACGCCTGCGGCACGGATGGATCAACGGCGTCAAAGCCCTACCGGTGCGCTACGGCGCACAACCGAGCTCGGCCGGCGCGCCCTAACGCGTCGGTGGCGATGCGACCCCCTGCCTCGACGTGGCCCCGGCCGGATGCATAGGAGCGACATGACCGGATTCGACCTGTCCTCGGTGTTCGCAACAGTGGCCGACGCCATCCCCGAGGAAACGCTGCTGGTATGGCGCGACCGGCGCTACAGCTACGGCCAGATCAACGCCCGCGTCAACGGAGTCGCGCGCTACCTGAGCTCCCGCGGGCTGGGCTGCCACACCGAACGCGCCCAGCTGGCGGGCCACCAATCCGGGCAGGACCACGTCGGCATCTACCTGCGCAACGGCAACCAGTACCTGGAATCGATGATCGCCGGATTCCGCGCGCGGGTCGCCCCATTCAACGTCAGCTACCGCTACGTCGAGGACGAACTCATCTACCTGCTCGACAACGCTGATGCCCGCGCGCTGGTCTACGCCGCCGAGTTCGCGCCCAAGGTGGCGGCCATTCGCGACCGGCTGCCGCAGCTTCAGGTGCTGATCCAAGTCGGCGACCACAGTGGCAATGCGCTGCTGCCCGGGGCGGTGGACTACGAATCCATCACCACCACCGCGCTACCCGCGGGCGGGATGCCCACCCCGACCCCCGACGACCTCTACATCCTCTACACCGGCGGTACCACCGGCATGCCCAAAGGTGTGCTGTGGCGCCAACACGACATCTTCCTCTCATCCATGGGCGGGCGACCCTTCGGAAGCCAATACCCGTTGGCGTCCTATGCCGAATTGGCCGCCCAAGCCGGTCGGTCGCCCGGCGCGCTGTCGGTGTTGATGCTTCCCCCGCTCATGCATGGCGCCGCCCAGTGGGCGACGTTTTATGTCCTCACCATGGGCGGCCGCATCGTGATCCCGGATGACGTGGAGCGCCTGCGCCCCGGCCAGGTGCTGCGGCTGGCCGAACGCGAGAATGTGCTGAACATTCCCGTCGTCGGCGACGCGATCGCGCGACCCTTGCTCGACGAAATCGAAACGGGCGCCTATGACCTGTCCCGGCTGGTGACCATCAGCAACGGCGGTGCGCCGCTGTCGCCGACGATGCGCGAGCGCATCCTGGCCGCGCTGCCCAACGTCATGATCCTCGACGCGGTAGGCGCCTCGGAGTCGGGGATGCAGATGAACACCATGGCCGCCAAGGACTCCGAGCCCGCGGTGTTCACCCCGGGCTCCGACACCGCCGTCGTCGCAACGGATTTCAGCCGCGCCCTGGAGCCCGGCGAAGGCCGGGGCTGGCTGGCCCGTCGCGACCTGATCCCGCTGGGATATCTCGGGGACGAGGAGAAGACGGCGCGCACCTTCCCCACCATCGACGGCGTGCGCTGGTCGGTGCCCGGCGACGAAGCCGACTATCTGCCCGACGGCCGCGTCCGGCTGCTGGGCCGAAACTCGCTGACGATCAACTCCGGTGGCGAAAAGATCTTCGTCGAAGAAGTCGAGCGCGCGATCGCCGCCCACCCCGGTGTCTACGACGTCGTGGTCGTCGGGCGACCGTCGCAGCGATGGGGCAGCGAGGTCGTCGCCATCGTCCAATTGGCCGAGGGCGTCACGGTCAGCGACGAGGAGATCGTGGACACCTGCCGCCGACGCATCGCCGGTTACAAGGTTCCCAAAAGCATCATTCGCACATCGAAAGTGATGCGTTCGCCCGTGGGCAAAGCCGACTACCGCTGGGCATACGACGTCGCCACCAACGCCCTCGCACCCGCGTGAAAAGCCATGCGGCGCCGTCAACGCCCGAAAACAAAACCGCCGGCAACGAGCGCGACTGAACCGCGGCGACCGTGGGATGTTGCCGCATCGGCGGCGGACGCCCTAACGTGGGTCGGATCGGACCGCGCGACGGGCTGTGCCCGTCGCGGGAGGGACGAGAACAGGGCGGCGGGTTCATGGCTGTGCGGGCACCGCGACGTCGGGTCCGGCGCCGATACCCCGGGATCCGTGGGACATCGCGGTGGCCGGACTGACCGGCGCGCGAGCCGAAGAGCTCGCGGCGATGGACGTCTTCGAGGGCTGCCCCACCGAGGACCTGGCGCCGTTGGCGGCGTGCCTTCAGCCGCTGCGCGCCGCGGCCGGCCAGGTGCTGATGCGGCAGGGCGAGCGGGCCGTGTCGTTCCTGCTGATCTCGTCCGGTAGCGCCGAAATCAGCCACGTCGGAAGCGACGGCACGGTCACCCTCGGACAGGCGTCGCCCGGCACGATCGTGGGCGAGATCGCCCTGTTGCGGGACGGTCCGCGGATCGCGACGGTCACCACGGCCGAACCGCTGACCGGCTGGATCGGCAACAACGACGCCTTCACCCGGCTGGTGCACATCCCCGGGGTCATGCCGCGGCTGCTGCGCACGGTGCGCCAGCGTCTCGCAGCATTCATCACGCCGATCCCGGTACGCGTTCGCGACGGCACCCGCCTGATGCTGCGCCCGGTCCTGCCCGGCGACGACGAGCGGACGGTCCACGGCCACATCCAATTCTCCAGCGAGACGCTGTATCGACGGTTCATGACCGCCCGCATTCCCAGCCCGGCGTTGCTGCACTACCTCTCCGAGGTCGACTACGTCGACCACTTCGTCTGGGTGATGACGACCGACGGGAGCGACCCGGTGGCCGACGCGCGCTTTGTTCGCGACGAGAGCGATCCGACGATCGCCGAGATCGCGTTCACCGTCGCCGACGCCTACCAGGGCCGGGGGATCGGCAGCTTTCTGATCGGCGCGCTGTCCATAGCCGCCAGGGTCGACGGGGTCGAAAGATTCTCGGCGCGAATGCTTTCCGACAACGCGCCGATGCGCGCGATCATGGACCACTACGGCGCGGTCTGGCAGCGCGAGGACGTCGGCGTCATCACCACCGTCATCGACGTGCCCCGCCGGCTGGCCTTCGGGCGTCACGTGGCCGACCGAATCGCGCGGGTCGCCCGCCAGGTGATCGAGGCGGTCGGCTGAATCCGGGGCGCCCGGCGTGATATGAACGGGCATGCGGCCGTTCCGGATTGGCCCGGTGGCGATTACCGTGCTCGCCTTGCTGGTGGTCGCGTGCGGTCATTCGTCCACACCCACGCGGTCCGGCCCGCCCGCAAGGTCGCCGTCGGCCCGCGGCGCCGCCGTCAACCCCGCCAACATCAGGCGGGTCGTTCGGGAGCTGCCGCCCGGCTACGAGGTGACCAACGGCGTCCCCGGCGGGGCCTCGCCCCGGGTGATCTGGAGCGTCGGAGCCGATGCGAGGGCCAAGCCGCCCCAATGCGCCGTGCTCGCCGACCCCGGGAACGGGCGCGACCAATCCGCGCAGGGCGTGTCGGCGTCGGGCACCGGCGGCGTCGTCGACGCGGTGGTGGTGGCTTTGCCGGGGCCGGTGGACCTCGACCCCGGCCTGGTGGCGGCCTGTGGCCGGTGGACCTTGACCGGCGGGCACACCACGGCCAGCGTCCGCCTCACCGACGCCCCGCGCATCGACGGCGCCGACACCCTCGGCATGGTGGCCGACATCAGGTCATCCGTCGAGTCGGGCGCCGAAATCGATTCCCGCGCATACACCTTCATCGCCTACTTCGGCAACTTCTACGCGTTCACCACGCTGACCACCGACCCGGGTTCGGCGCTCCCCGCACTGCCTCCGCAATTTGCGGCCGATCTGCTCGTCAAAACGGTGTCCACGTTGCGCGGCTGAGCGTCCGCTTTGGGTAGATTAACCACGATGTTGAAGGTGTTGCTCGCGACCGCATCCGCGTGTGTGCTCGCCGGCTGCTCGTCGGGTGGCGATGCCTCCTCGGCGAAGGTCGACATCCGCAAGGTCGCCGACGTGAGGTCAAGCTTCGGGCCTGAGTACAAAGTCACCGAGATCGGGGAGCGGGGGATCGATCCCAAGCTGCTGTCCGCCCGCAAGCTACCCGACGGCCTGACCTTCGATCCCGCGAATTGCGCGAAAGTGGCAGCGGGGCCGGACATGCCACCGGACTTGCAGGGCAATATGGCCGCCGTCTCCGCCGAGGGCAACGGCAACCGGTTCGTCGTGATCGCCGTGGAGACCTCGAAAGCCCTGCCGTTCAACGAGCCCGGGAAGGACTGCGGCAAGGTCGCTTTCACCGGGGCGCAGGTCCGGGGCGGCATCGAGGTGATCGATGCGCCGCACATCGACGGGGCACGCACGACGGGCGTGCACCGGGTCCTGCAGGCGGTGGTGGCCGGGGGCGCCCGCACCGGCGAGCTCTACGACTATTCGGCCCAATTCGGCGATTACCAGGTGATCGTCATCGCCAATCCGCTGGTGATCCCCGGGCAGGTGCTTGCGCCGGTGGATACCGGGCGCGCCCGCGACCTGCTGGTGAAGGCGGTGACGGCGGTCCGCGGCTGAACCAGGGCCTAGCGGACGTCGCGCGGCCGGAATTGGATGCTGACGCGCGGCCCGGTGGGCGCCGACGTCTTGGGCACCGCGTGCTCCCAGGTGCGTTGGCAGGATCCGCCCATCACCAGCAGGTCGCCGTGGGCCTGCGGCAGCCTGAGCGACGGGCCGCCGCCGCGCCGCCGCAACGCGAAGGTGCGGGTGGCGCCGAGGCTGATGATCGCGACCATGGTGTCCTGCGAGCTGCCGCGACCGATGGTGTCGCCGTGCCAGGCGACGCTGTCGGAGCCGTCGCGGTAACAACACAATCCGGCCGTGGTGAAGGGTTCGCCCATTTCGCCGGCGTAGATGTCGTTGAGCCGCCGGCGCAGCCGCGCCAGCAGCGGGTGCGGGGGATCCTCGACCGTCAGGTCGTGAAAGCTCACCAGCCGGGGCACGTCGACCACCCGGTCGTACATGTGGCGGCGCTCGGCCCGCCACGGCGCCGTCGACAGCAGGGCGTCGAGCAGGCCTTCGGCGTCGGCCAGCCAGCCGGCGCGGATCTCGATGAAGGCGCCGTCGCCGAGGTGTCTGCGCTCGGTGTGCGTGAACAGCGAGCCCTGTACCGCGATCGCCACGCCGCCCACTCTATCGCACATCCGTTCGATGAAGGCCGGACCGGCTACGGTTTTCACTATGGGTGTTGTCGAGCTCGGCACCAATTCCGAGGTGGGCGCGCTGCGGGTCGTCATCCTGCACCGCCCCGGCGCCGAGCTGCTGCGACTCAATCCGCGCAACAACGACCAGTTGCTGTTCGACGGGTTGCCGTGGGTCGCGCGTGCGCAGGAGGAGCATGACCAGTTCGCGGGGCTGCTGCGTTCGCGCGGCGTCGAAGTCCTGCTGCTGTCCGACCTGCTGACCGAGGCGCTCAACCACAGCGGGGCCGCCCGGATGCAGGGTGTCGCCGCCGCGGTCGATGCGCGCCGGCTCGGATTGCCGTTGGCGCAAGAGCTTTCGGCCTACCTGCGCGGCCTGGACCCGGTCAGGCTCGCCAACGTGCTGACGGCCGGCATGACGTTTAACGAGCTGCCGCCGGCCACCCGGACCGACGTGTCGTTGGTGATTCGCATGCACCACGGCGCGGACTTCGTCATCGAGCCGCTGCCTAACCTCGTGTTCACCCGCGACTCGTCGATATGGATCGGCCCGCGGGTGGTGATCCCGACGCTGGCGCTGCGCGCCCGGGTCCGCGAGGCGTCGCTGACCGACCTGATCTATGCCCACCACCCGCGGTTCGCCGGGGTGCGGCGCGCCTACGAGTCGCGCACCGCGCCCGTCGAGGGCGGCGACGTGCTGCTGCTCGCCCCCGGCGTGGTGGCGGTCGGGGTGGGGGAGCGGACCACCCCGGCCGGTGCGGAGGCGTTGGCGCGCAGCCTCTTTGACGACAACCTCGCGAACACGGTGCTCGCGGTGCCGATCGCGCAGCGGCGCGCGCAGATGCATCTGGACACGGTGTGCACGATGGTCGACACCGACACCGTGGTGATGTACGCGAACATCGTCGACACGCTGTCGGCGTTCACGATCCAGCGCACGCCCGACGGCGTCACCATCAGCGATGAGGCCCCGTTCCTGGATGCCGCGGCCACGGCGATGGGGATCGACAAGCTGCGGGTGATCGACACCGGGCTCGACCCTTTGGTCGCCGAACGCGAGCAGTGGGACGACGGCAACAACACGCTGGCGTTGGCGCCCGGGGTCGTGGTCGCCTATGAGCGCAACGCGCAGACCAACGCCCGTCTGCGGGACGCGGGTATCGAGGTGCTGACCATCGCGGGGTCCGAATTGGGCACCGGGCGCGGCGGCCCCCGCTGCATGTCCTGTCCGGTGGCGCGCGACCCCCTGTAGCTCCGCGAGCAGACGCAGAATCGCACGCGCAGAGCACGCTCAGTGCGATTCTGCGTCTGCTCGCGCTGGGGAATCAGCGCCAGCTGGGCAGCCAGATCTCCATGTTCCAGGTCTGTTGGGAGATGGGCAGGCCGGTGAGCACCGGGAACAGCCAGGCGAAGTTGGTCACCACCAAAGCCACATAGCAGCTCACGGCGATCAGGCTCAGCGTTCGGCGTTCGGAGTTTTGACCGGGCCTTCGCGCGGGGAAGTACAGAATGTCGCCGCAGATCAGCGCGATGGCCATGGCCAGGAACGGCGCCATGGTGGCCGCGTAGAAGAAGTACATTTGCCGGTCGATGTCGGCGAACCAGGGCAGCCACCCCGCGCAATAGCCGACCCAGACCACGGCGTAGCGCCAGTCGCGGCGAACCAGCATTCGCCAGGTGGCGTAGAGCAGCACCGGAACCGCCAGCCACCACATGGCGGGCGTGCCCACCAGCATCTCGGCCTTGACGCACGACTGCCCGCCGCACCCCGCGACGTTCTGCTGGTCGATGGCATATAGAACCGGCCGCAACGACATCGGCCAGCTCCACGGCTTGGATTCCCACGGGTGGTGGTTGCCGGCGGAATTCGTCAGGCCGGCATGAAACTGAAAAGCCTTGGCGGTGTAGTGCCACAGCGACCGGATGGCGTCGGGCAGCGGCACGATCGAGTGGCGGCCGATCGACTGGCCCACCTCATGGCGGTCGATCGCGGTCTCGGACGCGAACCACGGCGCGTAGCTGGCGAGGTAAACGGCGAACGGGATGAGGGCCAGCGCGTACGCGGTGGGGATCAGGTCCCGTCGCAGCGCGCCCAGCCAGGGTCTGGTCACTTGGTACTGCCGCCGCGCCGCCACGTCGAACGCCAACGACATCGCGGCGAAGAACAACACGAAGTACAGCCCGGACCACTTTGTGCCGCAAGCCAATCCGAGCAGCACCCCGGCGCCGAACCGCCACCAGCGCACGCCCAGCCGCGGGCCCCATATGGTTTCGGCGGCGCGGCCCTCCAGCAGTGCGATGTGCATTCGCTGGCGCACCTGATCGCGGTCGACGATCAGCGCGCCGAACGCCGCGACCACGAAGAAGGTGAGCAGGCCGTCGAGCAACGCGGTCCGCGCGGTGACGAAGCTGACGCCGTCGCAGATGACCAGCACGCCGGCGATCGCGCCGACCAGGGTCGAGCGGCTGATCCGCCGGACGATCCGCATCACCAGCGCCACCATGACCACGCCGAGCAGCGCGCCGGTGAACCGCCAGCCCACCCCGTTGTAGCCGAAGATCGCCTCGCCGATCGCGATCAGCTGCTTGCCCACCGGGGGGTGGACGACCAGACCGAACCCGGGGTTGTCCTCCACCCCGTGGTTGTGCAGCACCTGCCAGGCCTGCGGCGCGTAATGCTTCTCGTCGAAGACGGGCGTGCCGGCATCGGTGGGCGAGCCCAGGTTGAGGAACCGGGTCACCGTCGCCAGCACCGCGATCACGCCGGTCACTACCCAGCCGCGGATGTGATCGGTTGGCCCGAAGTCCGCGACCGGAACCAGCGGCCCGGGGCTGACGACGGGCACGACACGCTCGACGCGGCTTTCCAAGGCGATGGAGCTTTCGCGGGGCGGGGCGGTCATCACGTCGATCGTAGGCTGTCCGGCATGACCCGCGCCGGCGACGATGCAGTGGGGGCACCGCCCGCTTGCGGGGGACGTAGCGATGAGGAGGAGCGGCGCATATGACCTCCGGTCGTCTGTTGCTGGGCGCGACCCCGCTGGGGCAGCCATCCGATGCCTCGCCGCGGCTGGTCGACGCGCTGGCCCGCGCCGATGTCGTGGCCGCCGAGGACACCCGGCGGGCGCGGACGCTGGCCAAGGCGCTCGACGTGGGGATCACCGGCCGGGTGGTCAGCCTGTTCGACCGGGTCGAGGCCGCGCGGGTGCCCGCCCTGGTCGAGGCGATCAAAGGCGGGGCGACGGTGTTGGTGGTCAGTGACGCCGGGATGCCGGTGATCAGCGACCCCGGGTATCGGCTGGTCGCGGCGTGTGTCGAGGCCGGTCTGCCGGTGCAGTGCCTGCCCGGGCCGTCCGCGGTGACCACCGCGCTGGCCGTGTCCGGTCTGCCGTCGGAGAAGTTCTGTTTCGAGGGTTTCGCCCCGCGCAGGGGCGCGGCGCGGAAAACGTGGCTGGCCTCGCTGGCCGACGAGCGGCGCACCTGCGTGTTCTTCGAATCGCCGCGCCGGCTGCCCGCGTGCCTGCGTGACGCCGTCGAGCAGCTCGGTGGCTCGCGGCGGGCGGTGGTGTGCCGGGAGCTGACCAAGGTCCACGAGGAAGTGGTGCGCGGGTCGCTCGACGAGCTGGCGACCTGGGCGGCCGACGGCGTGCTCGGCGAGATCACCGTCGTGCTCGCCGGCGCAGCGCCGCGCGCCGACCTGCCGTCCCTGCTGGCGGAGGTGGAGGCGCTGGTCGCGGGAGGGCTGCGCGTCAAAGACGCCTGCGGCGAGGTGGCCGCGGGGCATCCGGATGTGCGCTCGAGCCAGCTCTACGACGCGGTGCTGCGATCACGCCGAGACTGAGCCCGTCGGCCAGGTCAGGGCGTGCAGACCCCGATGGGACCGAATCCCGGGGTGCACAACCGCGGGTGCGGGATAGACGGCGGGCCGGGCAGCGGGGGAGGCGCCGGCAGGGCGGGCAACGCCGGCAGCGCCGGGGCCGCGGGTAGCCCCGGCAGCGCGGGTGCCGCCGGTAGCGCGGGCAACGCCGGCAGCGCCGGTGCCGCGGGCAGTGCCGGTAGTGCGGGGGCCGCCGGGAGACCGACCGCCGGGACCGCCGCGGCCACCGCCGGGACCGCCGCAGCCGCCGCGGCGGTGGGGATGCCGATCCCCGGCAGCGACGGGAGGCTCAGGTTCGGCAGGAGGCCCAGGTTGTGAAGGTATGTCAGCGCTATCGCGGCGCTGGTCACGGTGCCCACGAGGCCGGATCCCACACCCACGACGGTGCCGCCCACGCCCACGACGCCCTGCACGACCGACAAGGCCACCGCCGCCCCGCTGGGCACGCCGGCAATGCCGGCCAGGCCGGGCAGTAGGGCGGCCGGGTCCGCCAGGCCGGGGACGAGACCGGCCACGTCGGGCAGCCCGGCCACGCCCACGTCGGGCAGGGCCGCGCTCGGTACGCCCCCTCCGCCGAATCCGGGGCCGGTGGCCACGCCGGGCACCGCGCGCGCGGTGGAGGGAACACCCGGTGCGGGGGGCTGAGTCGCCGCACCGGGCGCGATCACATTGGCCGCCTCCGAAAACGGCGTAGCCGGTGCTGCCTGGGTGGTCGGTTTCGGTGCTGCGGGCGTCTCGGGCATCAGGACCGACGCCACCTTCTCGCACACCGTCCCGCCCTTGCCGCATGTCGCTTCCCCCGAGAGCGGCGTAGTCACCGAGGTCAGCGGCGTGACCGCCAGCGTTCCACCCAGCAAGGCGGAAGCCGCGGCGCCCAAGACGGCGATTCTCATGGCGGGTCCCCTCCAGCAGTCGACTCGCGATCGGCGCGGGCCAATGTCAGAAGCTTAGGCGCACGCGGCACGGGATGCGGCGGGTTATCCGAAATTCATAGCCGGGGCCGATGGCGTTTAACCTTAGCCGACCGGCGCCGCGGCCGGGGCGCCTACCAGCCCGACGATCGGGGCCGCCTTGTGCAGGCATTCTTCCCATTCGGCGTCCGGATCGGAGTCGGCGGTGATCCCGCCGCCGACGCCCAGCACGGCGGTACCGCCGGCGTGGAATTCGACGGTGCGGATCGCGACGTTCAGCTCGCATCCGGCGACCGGGGACACCAAACCGATTGTGCCGCAATATATTCCGCGACGGTTCTGCTCCCATTGGGAAATCAGTTGGCGGGCGCGGTGTTTGGGTGTTCCGGTGACCGAGGCCGGGGGAAAGGCGGCGTCCAGCAGCGCCGGCGTCGGTAGCTCGACGGGGACCCGCGCCGACACGGTCGACACCAGGTGCCACACGCCCGGCGCACGCCGCACCATCAAGAGCTCGGGCACGGTGACGGTGCCGACGGTCGCCACCCGGCCGAGGTCATTGCGGACCAGGTCCACGATCATGATGTTTTCCGCCACCTCCTTGGCCGAGGCTCGCAGCGCCGACGGCCAGGCATCCAGGGGCAGGGTGCCCTTGATCGGGCTCGACGTCACCACCGCGCCGCGGCGGCGCAAGAAAAGCTCCGGAGACAGCGACGCCACCGCGCCCCACGACCCGGCAAGGTAGGCGGCCCGGGCCGGGGAGGTGCGGGCGACGCCGTCGATGAAGAAGTCCAGCGGGGTCCCGGTGACCGTGCCGGTCAGCTGCGTGCACACGCACGCCTGGTAGACCTCGCCGGCGCGGATTGCCTCCAGGCAGGCCAGTACTCCGCCGCGGTGTGCCGCGCGATCGGCGGCGCCCCAGTCGATCCGGCAGTCGCGCGGCGGTGACTGTGTTGCCGCCAATGCGGCGGTCAGCCAGCCCAGCATCGGCGCGCCGGACAGGCTTTCGTACCACCACTGCCCGTCCCGGTCGCGGCGAAGGACGCAGTCGGTCCAGCCGCCCGCGGCTTCGGGAATCCGGTTCGGCCGCCCGTCGGCAGCGGGATCCGGATAGGCCAGGTAACCGACCCACCCGCCGCCCACCGCTTCCGAGGGGGGCGTCCGCGAGCCGAGCGGGACCGCGAAGGCGCGGCCGACGTCCACCGGCCGCACCGACAGGCTGGGGACGATCACCGCCAGCGCACCGAACCAGTCGCCGGTCAGCGCGGCCGGCGGCGGCAGCGCGAGCCGATCGGTGGCGTCGCCGATGGCGCGCAGCACGCGGGGTGCGGCGCCAAGGTCGCCGAGCCGCTCGATTCGCACCGCCCTAGCTTGACAGAGCGGTGGGCCCGCCGCTCAGCCGCGGCTGATGTCGCGAGGCGCCGCCAGGGCCGCCAGCTTCTCCGGGTTGCGCATCACGTAGAAGTTGGTGATCTTCTCGTCGGCGATCTCCACCGTGGCCGCCATCTCGAGGCGTCCGTCCTGATAGACCAGCACCGCCGGAGCGCTGTTACAGGTCACCATCTCCACGCGCAGCGTCGCCCATATCTCCCGCATCTTGCGCATCAGGCCGGAGATGGCCCTGGCCACCCGCTCGGCGCCGACAACCGGCCTGCGGGCGGCGCTCACGATGCCGCCGCTGTCGGCCGTCCAGGTGGCGTCCGGGGCAAGCATCGTCATCAGCGCGTCCACGTCCCCGCCGGCCGCGGCGGCCAGAAACCGCGCGGTGATCTCCGCGTTCCGTTCCGGGGCGACCGCGTCGAACCTTCTCCGCCCGGCCCGAACGTGTTCGCGGGCGCGGTGCGCGACCTGTCGCACGGTCGGCGCCGGTTTGCCTACCGCGCCGGCGATCTCGCTGTAGTCGAAACCGAACACCTCGCGCAGCACGAACACCGCGCGTTCGTCGGGACTCAGCGTCTCCAGCAGAACCAGCATCGCCATCGAAACCGATTCCGCCAGAACCACATCGGCCGACGGATCCTGCTCGTCGAGCAGCAGCGGTTCGGGTAGCCAGGGCCCCACATACTCCTCGCGGCGACGTGCGTCGGCCCGCAGCGCGTTGAGCGCCTGCCGGGTGACCAGCTGGGCCAGGTACGACTTGGTGTCGCGCACGGTCGACAGGTCGACGGCCGCCCATCGCAGATAGCTGTCCTGCAACACGTCGTCGGCCTCGGTCGCAGACCCGAGGATCTCGTAGGCGATGGTGAACAGCAACGGCCGCAGCAGGATGAACCGTTCGGCGTGCTCGTCGGGGGTCGGTGCGCGCGTCATGGCAGAGCGACCGGCTCGTCGACCGCCAACCGTGCCGGCCTCGTGCCGCCCCTGAGCCAGAAGTACGAACCGGGCTTGGCGGCCTCGCGCCGGATGGCCCACAGCGTGCCCTTGCAGATCGCTTCCTTGATGGACGCGGCGGTTCGACCGCCCACGGCCGCGTTCACCGGGGTGTCGTCGGTGCGCGCGAACTGCAGGGTTCCGTGGGCGCGGCCCAGGCTGATGCACTGCCCGACGAACGCCTGGTCGAGCACCGCGGCCGGGTTTCCGGCGAGGCGGCTGAGCACGGTGTTGGCGGCCTGGGCGCCCAGCGGACCGGCGGCTTGGCAGCTCATCCGCAACGGCCGGCCCGACGGCGCGGCGGCGTCACCCGCGGCGACGATGCGCGGGTCGTCGATGCTGGTCAGCGTCTCGTCGGTGAGCAGCCGGCCCAGGGCGTCGGTGCGAAGCCCGCTGCGTGCGGCCAGATCCGGCACCGCAAAGCCCGCCGTCCACACCGTCGCGGCGCTGGGCAGCACGGCGCCGTCGGCGAGGACCACCGCGTCCCAGCGCACCTGGCTGGCGGCCACCGATTCCAGCACGCCGACGCCGAGCTTGCGCAGCCGTTTGGCCACCGAACGCCGGCCCCGGTTGCTGAGCGACTGGCCGAGGATGCCGCCGCAGACAAGCGTCACCCGGCGCCCCCGCTCGGCCAGCTCGGAAGCGGTTTCGATGCCGGTCAGTCCGCCGCCGACCACGGTCACGGGCGCATCGGCGGGCCGATCGGCGAGCGCGTACCGGAGCCGCTGCGCGTTTTCCAGATCGGCCACCGAATAAGCGAATTCGGCCGCCCCGGGCACCCCTAACGGCACCGCGCCGGTGCTCCCGATGGCGTAGATCAGGTAGTCGTAGGTCAGTTCGGCACCCGAGGCCAACAGGACGCGCCGGTCGGCGGCCTCGATGCGCTCGACACTGTCGACGATCAGCCGGATTCCCGCACCGAGCAGCGTGCCGTAATCGGCCGTCGCGGCGCCGGTGTCGGCGACCAGCTGGTGCAGGCGGATCCGCTCGACGAAGACCGGACGCGGATTGACCAGGGTGATATCGATGTCGGTGCGCTGCCGCAGACGATTGGCGGCCAGCGTCCCGGCGTATCCGCCGCCGACAACGACGACATGCGTTCGTGGGGTGGCCAGCTCGGTCATGGCTGTCTCCTATTCTCACGGGACTGGTGCCCTTGAGACACCGCGGGCCGTCCGGGCGTGACAGGCGGGGCCGCGAATGTGAGCCGACTCACTCGCCGGGCTCGGCGGGGCCGGGCGCGGCGGGCGGAGAATGATACGCTTCGCGATACCAATTTGTAAGCCACCCCGTGCCGAATACACTCACCAGACGACGCCGAAGTACGGCGCATTTCAATGCCCGCAATTGCGCATTGAGGCCAGTAAAACGTGAAGACGACCATCCCCCTGATTGGGCCAGGCGCCCAGATGGGACATGTGCCCGACATCGGAGGAGCCCGTGCCGCGCAGCCTGGACCTCGTCGTCACTTCCGTGGCCACCCAGCTGATGGAGGCCACGGGATCCACCGCGACCCAGGTGAGTGAAAAGGTACTCGCCCAGCTCGTCGAGCAGTTCGACGTGGACGCCAGCTTCCTGCGCCACCACGACCACGACGTCCGGGCCTCGGTATTGGTCGCCGAGTGGCCGCCGCGAATCGACGTGCCCGACCCCGATCCGCTGGCCGTTGTCCACTTCACCAGCGCCGATCCGGTGCTCGCGCAGTGCGAACACGGCAGGAAACCCGTGGTGATAGGGCCGGACCAGGCCGACCGCTCCTTCCCGCGGTGGGTGGGCAGGGCCAAACAGCCCGTCTCGCCCTCGGTGGCCGCCGCGCCGCTGGTCTCGGGCGAGGTCACCACCGGCGTGCTCGGCTTCGTCAAGTTCGGCGCCCGGAAGTGGAAGCAAGAAGAGATCAACACGCTCGAGGCCGTCGCCGCCCTGTTCGCGCAGCTCCAGGCCCGGATCGCGGCCGAAGAAAAGCTGCGCTATCTGGCCGAGCACGACGACCTGACCGGCCTCTACAACCGTCGGGCGCTGGTTGCGCACCTGTCCGAGCGGCTCGCAACGGGCAGCCCCGGGCCCGTCGCCGTCCTGTACCTCGACCTGGACCGCCTGAAGCCGATCAACGATTACCTCGGCCACACCGCGGGCGACTGGTTCATCAGGGTGTTCGCGCAACGCATCCGGGTCTGCGCGGGAAGCCACAGCATGATCGCGCGGCTGGGTGGCGACGAATTCGTCGTCGTGCCCGACCATCCGATGTCGGCGGCGGCCGCGGAGTCGTTCGCCCGTCGCCTGGGGGCGATGCTCCGCGAGCGGCTGGCCATCGGCGGCCACATGATCACCCGCACCGTGAGCATCGGGCTGGCGGTGGGCATGCCCGGGCGTGACAACACCACCGATCTGCTGCGCCGGGCCGACGAGGCCGTGCTGACCGCCAAGCGCGGCGGCGGCAACCAGGTCGCGCTGTCCACCGACGACATGTCCCTGAAAAGCGCCTTCCGCAACGACATCGAACTGCATCTGCAGGGCGATATCGACAGCGAGGCGCTGCTGCTGCACTATCTGCCCGAGGTCGACCTGTGGACCGGCGCCGTCGTGGCGGCGGAGGCACTGGTCCGGTGGCGCCACCCGATCTGGGGGCTGCTGCTGCCGGATTCGTTCATCGGGGTCGCCGAATCGACCAACCTCGCCGGCGAGCTGGGCCGGTGGGTGATGCGCAGCGCCTGCGCCGAATTCAGCCGGTGGCGATCCAATGGCGTCGGGCAAAGCGCCGTATTGCGCATCAACGTGTCACCCGTGCAGCTGATCACCCGCGGCTTCGTTCGCAGCGTCGCCGACACCATCGAGGAGTTCGGCATCGACAGCGGGTCGGTATGCCTGGAGATCACCGAGCGGGCCGTGGTGCACGACATCGAAACCACTCGCAAAACGCTGACGGAGCTGAAGGAGGTCGGGGTCCAGATCGCCATCGACGACTTCGGCACCGGCTACGCGGTGTTGTCGCACCTGAAGTCCCTCCCGGTCGACATGCTCAAGATCGACACCGGGTTCGTCCGCGACCTGGGCACCAACGCGGGCGACCTCGCGATCGTCCGGGCGATCATCGGGCTGGCCGAGGCCTTCGGCCTGCAGCTGGTCGCCGAGGGGGTCGAAACGCCTGCCGCCGCAATGACCTTGATGCAACATGGCTGCCACCGCGCGCAGGGATTCCTGTTGTCGCGTCCGGTCCCGGGCAATGCCATGGAAGCGTTATTGTCGGCGCGCTGGATGCCGATGCCGTTCCTCGCCGACCGCGAGGCGCTGTCACTGGGTGTGATCTGACATCCTCATGCGTCGCACTTTCAGGCAAAGCAGGCTGGTCGTTGTCGCTTGCGTGGCGCTGGCCCTGAGCGGATGCGGCGGCCACACCAATCCCGGGCCGCTGAACGCGATGATCAGCCCGGCCATCCCGGCCTCGACTCAGGAGATATCCAATCCGCTGCGCGGGCAATACGAGGATCTGTTGAATCCCCTTTTCCCGCAAGGCAATCCGGCGCAGAAGCGGTATCCCGCGTGGCCGGCGTCCTATGACGCGAGCATGCGCGTCACGTGGCGGCAGCTGCAGCCCACCGATCCGCGCACGCTGCCCCCCGACGCGCCCGACGACCGCAGGTTCGACTTCAGCGTGATCGACGACGCGCTGACCAAGCTGGCCAGCCGAAACATGCGGCTGACCCTTCGGGTGGTCGCCTACAACTCCTGTTGCGACACCGTCTACCCGAACAACACGAACATCGCGGTTCCCGACTGGGTGCGTGCCATTCCCAGCGCCACCACCGGCTACCCCGGCCCGGCCGACGGCGTCACACCCGGGGTGACGCAGGTGGTGCCGAACTGGAACGACCCGGCGTACCTGGACGGCTTCGGGCAGCTGCTCGCCGCGCTCGGGCGCCGCTACGACGGCGACGAGCGGCTCAGCGTGTTCGAGTTCTCCGGGTACGGGGATTTCAGCGCGAACCACATCGCGTATGTGCGTGACAAGCTGGGGGCGCCGGGCCCTTCGCCGGACGACAGCGTGGCGAAGCTGGGGTATTACAGCCAGTTTCGTGACCAGAGCATCACCGCCGCGTCCATTCGGCAGCTGGTCGCGGCGAACGTCAACGCCTTCCCGCACACGCAATTGGTGGTGACCCCACAGAACCCGGAGATCGTGCGCGAGCTGCTCGCCGACGACGTCACCAAGAAACTGTCCGCGCCGGTGGGGATCCGCTCGGATTGCCTCGGCGTTCAGTCGCCGCTGCCGGCCTGGGCCGAGTCCAGCGACTCGCAGTACGTGCGGACCAACGATGCGGTCGTCGACGCGATCAAGCGGCGGCTCGCATCGGCGCCGGTGATCACGGGGTGGTGCCGGTTGCCGAACGGAACCGACCCGCGGTCCTACTACGAAAAGGGCCTGCACGACGTCATCAGGTATCACGTGTCGATGACGGCGAGTGCCAACTTCCCGGACCGGGATTCGACGTCGGCGATGGACACCAAGCTGTATCTGCTGTGGGCCCAAGCCAATGCGTCCGCCGGCTATCGCTACTCGGTCGAGGCGCGGCCGGGTACGCAGTCGATACAGGGCAAGGTGGCGAGCATTACTGTCGTGTGGACCAACTACGGCTCCGCGGCCGCGACCGAGCAGTGGGCGCCCGGCTACAAGCTGGTGGATTTCTCCGGAGCGGTGGTTCGGACCCTGCCGGCGACGGTCAACCTCAAGACGCTGGTCCACGACGACTCCAGCCAGTCACGCGAGGAGGCGGTCCCGGCGTCATCGACGGAATCGGTGCACGTCGACCTGACGGGCCTGGCGCCGGGGCATTACACGCTGCGGGCGTCCGTGGACTGGCAACAGCACAAGCCGGGCGCCTCGCACGTGGTGAACTACGCCCCCATGGCGCTGGCCCGTGACGGCCGCGACGGCTCGGGCCTGTACCCGATCGCCACGCTCGACATCCCGCGCGATGTGCTGATCGCCGCCCCCGTCGGTGGGTAACGAGTCGCTGGGGGAGTGGGAGGGTTTAGCCTCGGTTTGGCCTGGGGGTTTTCACCGGGATTAGTGAAACTCATTAGCGATATGTGCTTGCGGTCTGTTTCCGCCCTACCGGATAGGTAATCTACGCCGTGTGTAGAACGTTTTGTTACCGAACGAAAACTTACGCCGCTGGCGATAACCCAGGATCGCCGCCTTCACGCCGAAAGGAACTCTCCGTTTAAGCGCGCGAGCCAGCGACGGCATTGTTTCCTCTCGGCTTCCAGCCTCCCACAGAGCCGCATAATCGCTTTGAATCGGGGGGGTCGCAAACATTGGCGAGTCGCGCGTCTTTGTCGCTTCAACCATCATAGTCACGGACCCTTTAGAAAAGAGACCGACTCGCGCACGCACCTGTTCGGGATCGACCACGTCGTACAGTGTGTGGTTCATCGTCAATTCTGGACCGGGATAGCGCCCCTGAAATATTGTTATCTGGCGGAGGTCAAAACCGTTCGGCTCGGAAAAAACGCGAAACATTAATTCCGGGCTGAACTGATAAAATCCATGACCCATCTGATTGTTGGCTGGGGTTGTCAGGAATATTGTGCCGCCCACTTTGAGCATACTGCCGAGGTTTGCCAATGCGACCGGCACGTTGAAGATGTGCTCCAAGGAGCCGCCATCGATGACCGCATCGTAGCGTCCATGCCAAGCTTCCGGAATTGGCGTGTTCATGTCATGAATCGTGTCAGCGCCTTCATATGCGGAGGCATCGATCACCGTAATGGACGAAGCTCCCAGGAACTCGCGCAGAAAAACATCAGCGTATTGGGCCCATAGGTACTTGTCCAAAGGCGTGACAGATGAACCGAACGCCTTTCGATATTCTCTGCGGAAGAAAGCGGCTTCTCGTCGATGCAGGCTAAGGCTCTGATGCCCGAGGGTTAGCAGTCGATCGAAGGAAACGCCCCGCTGTCTGGCGTTCCATAACATGGTTGCGTCGCAATAGGTAATTCCCACGACGGAGATCATCCCATAGAGGAAATATTTGTGCTTGGATTCGCCAGGAAAGGATCGTGCCCCTGATGACCTGGTCGGCGCGTTTTAACCGCGATCGGCGCGCCGGCGGCGGGCCCTCACCAAGATGACGACGGCACCGGCAGCGGCGGCGACCAACCAAGCGCCGGCGATCCACCACGCCCACGCGTAGTTTTGCCGATTGTTCGACGTTGCCGGCTGCGCCGCGAGGTCGTTGGGCGGATTCGGGATGGTGATCGGTTCGGCTCCCGGGGCGGAGACGATCATCCGGCCGGTCAGTCCAAACCACCGTTCCGCTTTAGCGGATAACCACCGCAACAATTCGTCGAGCTGCGCGGGTGACCCGTTGGAAGTCGCGACCAAAATCGAGCGTTGCCCATCAAACGCCGTCTGCAGCGAGCCGAAATGCGCTGCCGGATTAAGGGTTAGTGAAACGTGCTTGCCTGCGGTATCGAGGCCCTCGACGGTGACGTGATCCTGGTCTGCGGTGAACGGGAGCGCAATCGTGTGAACGGGCCAGGCGCCGGCCGAGATGAGAATAGCGGGGTCACGGCTGTCAATCGCTTGCTTGAGACTGGTCACCGTGCTTTCCAGTGGTACCGCGCTCATATGTTGAAGGCCCATCATTATCTGGACTGCGCGCACGGTGTCATTGAATGCGTCGTCGTCACTGATGCCTATCTGGACGCGCGGCATAAGCGCTTGCGGGAGTGTCTCAAACCCTCGCGACACGGCCGGAGTCGCGCGACTGGCTTGAATCTGGGTGCGACCGTCGATCGTGAGCGCCACCGGGAGATAGTCGCCACAGTGTCCCACGTCTCCGCTGGTGCGCACCGTTACCCGTAGCGAGGTTACACGCGTGACAAGCCGGCGAGAAATCTCGATTGAATGATCGATTTTTCCGTCGGTTTCGACCGGCCATCGGTCAATAGTCTCTCCATTGACCGTGGCAATCACTTCACCGCCGAGGGTCTTCGGAAGGGGCGTGTGCGAACCGATTAGGTGCACTCGAAGTTGGTCCAGCGCAGTACCGAACCGGGTCTGGTCCAGGTTGATTAACACCTCCGGCCACAGGCCCTCGGAGACCAGACCAGATTGATTCAGTTGTGCGAGGGTGGTGGTATCGCCGACGAATTTCTGTTTATTCGGCAATGGGGCGGCGACTACCGCGGCGGGGCTGACTGCAAATCGCAACAAGTCATCCGTCAGCAGCCGTGTCTGGTTGGTGAGTTCATCGCCGGGCCCGGAGATGAGAAGCCCGGGCACGCCTGTGTTGCCCTGCAGCGAGAGGCCCTTGTCGGGGCCCTCCTTGATGATGATCTGCCGCTCCAAAGGTAGAGACGGACCGACCCAGTTGGTCGTCCGATCAGCAAGAGGAACGACGACCACTTCAGGGCTCTGCGGTCCGTAGCGCCGCTCCATCGCAGCGGCCAGCTGGACTGCCGCGTCGGACTCTTGCCGCGAGGGCTTGGGTGGCAGCGCGATCGTCAACTTGCGAATGACGGGCGGGAGGAAACCGCCCACGTTAACCGGTGCGACTTCCGCTCCGGCAAACGTCACCGAACCGTTAACGAGTCGTACGGGAGCAATGTTGTCCCAGCAGTAACCCTCCACTGGGATAGCGGTCACCGTCAGGGTGACAGTCACCACATCAGCAACGACCTGTGCTCCCGCCAGGGGAATAACCATTTGCGTCTGGTCTTTGGTTGGCAGCTCCAACCGGCTGATGGTGCGGTCGCCCTGGGAAACTGTCAGGTTGCCGAATCGGAGGTTGACGGGGACTTCGACCGTCGCGTTCAACGTCGACGGGCTCAACCCCCGGGGCACTGGAAATGTCAACGTGTTGACGGTGTTGTTTCGGTGCCCGTAGAACCCGAACCAAATGGCGGTCGGCGCGCCCAGGTCGGACAACGAGAGCGTCGGAGAATCGATGACAGGGCCGTCACCACTGGTCGGATCAGCATCCGCGCACGGCGCGCTCCAGATGATCATTGCTAGCACCCCGGCAAGTGCTGCAAGGCGGGGCGCACGCATGCGTGGGAGCATATCAAAGACCATGATTGAGCGAGATATTGCGTCGTTTGGTATGTATTTTGCGTGCTAGCGACATCGACGGTATCTAAGCACGCCTCCCGGGGTGCGGAGGCGAGATTGCGGCCAACCCCAGGTTTGACGGCACCGGTCGGTGGTCATCGCTGCAACTCGCGCGCGTCGTTTCACGCAACATCGGACACTCTTGCAGGGCACTCTGATGCTGATTGCTGGGATTGCAACCGATCATCTGGGTGTAAGCCCAGGTCAAACGCCGATGTAATCGGTCCAGCCAACAGATCATCAGTTTTTGGCTGCCCGGACTGTGTTTGGCCGCGCTTTCATAACGCGTAAAGAATTAAGTAGCGGTTATGCGACCTCGTTTTCGCGTGAGATAGGCAACGGCGCGCCATTTAGCGCGACTTGCAAAATTGCGGATCTCTTGCGGAAGTCGGGATGGCTGACCTCGGCGGTGCATTCAAAGATTCGCGCTGAGCGACGTTGGATGTAGTGAAATTCGATACAAGCCGTAAGCGTTTACATTCGCATGTTCCATCCAAAGCTCCTAGGCAATGCCCAAAATAATCCCCGAAATGAATGCGTGCCGTCGGTCTTCGAAGGGTATAAGCAAGCCGACATGGATTCGGTTCCTAGCCACTGGGAAAACTCCTAAGAATTGAAATGCAAATACTCACGAAGGCGGCTTGGCCGAATCGTAGGAGTTTGGCCATCTTACTGATGATGGCGAACTATTCGAGTCCAAACACCCTGGAGAAAAAGTCGGGAGTCCTTGGCACGAGTGGCACCGGTTGGAACGCATATTTGCGATCCGCTGAGCAGCCGTGGTGGCACTGCTTTATTCCTCGACGACTCTCGACTGGCCGGGCCACCGCCATGACGCGCCTCCAAATAAGCATCTATCGAAACGTCCGCGCTAGATTTGTGTGGTATGTGATTCACCTCGTCAGTAAGGCGGAGCTCTCGCCTAACTGGGCTCGTCCATCTGCTTTACGGACTGGGGCCAAAAGGGGTATGGGATCTACGCGATTCCACTAACCCTAAACCTGTGTGTTTATCCTTTTATGATTAGGCTCAACGCCATGCGGGGTCGTCGGCAATAACCAGACGGCCGTTTAATCGAAATTGGCCGACGCTGTTTGGTCTCGATCTCCAGCCCGGTGACGACACTCGGCCTCGCGCCTAGACGCGTAAGCAGTTGGTACACATCAAATCTCGTGGTGTGGGACGTTGCTTGTTTGATTCGGTAAGTGGCCGCATGCTATTGTTGCGCAATGAGTTGGTTGCGTCGCGCTAAATTGATCGCACGTCGTGTCGGCATCGATATTTCACGTTACCGCTCTGAGCTGGATTGGAAACGTCAGTTCGTGAATCAACTCGAATCGCACCAAGTAAATGTCATTCTTGATGTCGGTGCCAATTCGGGACAATATGCTACCGAACTCCGTAAGGATGGCTTCAAAGGTCGGATCGTCTCGTTCGAACCTATGTCGCGACCTTTTTCTCTTTTGGTAAATAAAGCATCGTCAGATTCACTTTGGGAATGCCGACAGTATGCACTGGGCGATTTTGATGGAACGATATCTATTAATGTCTCGGGTGGCGATGGCCAAAGTAGTTCGGTCCTACCGATGCTGAAAAGTCATCAAAATGCCTTTCCGTCAGCAAATTTTGTCGGCACCGAAGATGTAACGATACACCGGCTTGATTCTGTGAAGTCAGAAGTTCTCCGGCCGACCGATGTTGCTTTTCTGAAGATGGACGTTCAGGGGTATGAAAAGCTCGTGCTCGCCGGTGGCAATTCAACGGTGAACGATCGTTGCATAGGCATGCAACTCGAGCTGTCGCTACTTCCGTTGTACGAAGGCGGCATGCTCATTCGTGAGGCACTCGATCTTGTGTACGCCATGGGCTTCACCCTGGCGGGATTGCAGCCCTGCCTGTCGGACCCGCGCAATGGCCGGATGTTGCAGGCTGAAGGCATCTTCTTTCGTGAGGACGATTGACCGGAGGTGCTGCTCCAGCGTCATTGACGCCGCCGGCATGGACGATTTGCTGGTCGCACAGGCGGTTTGGGCAAACTTGGTTCACGTCGCGTCACAGCTTCGGTTGAACTCGACCAACACAACGCGCGGGCGAGCCCAACATACCGTCAGCAGCTTTTCGAGGCGATCAGTGCTCGGGTGTGCGAATATCACTGATGTGGATGAATTGGCTGTGGGGCGCCGCGTCGCGCAGGCTCGCGATGTCGCAGATATCACGCAGGACGGCCTTGCCCGAGCCGTCGGCTTGGACCGAACTGCGATAAAGCACCTTGAGAGCGGTGAACGCAAACTTGACGTCACCGAACTAGCGGCCATCGCGCAAGTACTCGGTCGACACTTGTCCTTCTTCGCCCAGCCACCTGCTCCTGCGGTTGTCAGCCGACGCGCCGACGCGGGGCTGCAGCACAGCACTTCGCGCTCCCTCGACATCGAGTTGGATCAGTTCGCCGGGGATGTACGGACTCTCTTTGAGGTGGGCGAGATCAGCCCGGTGGCCCGCACCGGGAGACACGCCCCTGAGGACGAGGTTCGCGCCGAACAAATGGCCAAAGGCATCCGTTCGAGTCTCGGCATGGACCTCGGCTCGGAATATGAGGCGGTGCGAGACCTAGGGCAGGCGTGCCAGCGCCTTGGCCTTTACACGTATTCCGCATCGCTCGGCGAGGCCGGCCCCGATGGGGCAAGCGTCGAGGTGTCGGGGGAGTACCTGGATGTCGGTGCCGCCGTGGTTAACGGGGATGTCCCTTCCGGCCGGCGTCGGGTGACGCTCGCACATCAACTCGGTCACTGGGTGTGCGGGGATCCCTATGGCTCTTCCACTTCGCCTGAGACCGAGAACCTGATTCACGCGTTCGCACTTCACTTCCTCGCACCTCGTGCGGGCTTGCACATAATCTGGGGTGATCACGACGACTGGTCAGACCGAGATCGAGTACTCGCAGCGAGTGCCACCTACGGATTGAGCTGGTCGGCGACCCTCCAGCAGCTTAAGAACGTGGGCATCATTGACTTCGACAGGCTCCAAGAGCTCAGGGAATTCGATCCGCCGTTGGGCGACTATCTGCGTCTGGGGTTTTCGCGAACCGATGAGCTCGCGAGCCCATATCTCTCCCCAGGCTTTGTATCGGCATGCGTAAACGGCTACGCAAACCAGAAACTCACGCAAGGTCGCGCACTTGAATTACTGCGAGGAACCCTGTCCGCGCGGGATCTCCCTCAGAAACACGCGAAGTCACTCGACGACATTCGGGCGTCTTTCACCGGACATGACGGTTGATTAGCCGCAGTGCTCCAGCTATCGCCCTAGCAGACATCCTGTGACGCGGCCCCATGTGGTGGTGCAGTTCTCATCGATGATGCCGTCCGCGCGCTATGGAGGGGCGGAACGAGTCGTCGGTGCTTTCGCCGATGAGCTTGAGCAGGCTGGGTTCAAGGTGGACAACTGCGGATTGAAGCCTAAGGGCAGCGAGCACCTTGCCGGATATCCGATCAACAACGTCTACTGGCCGTTCGACGGTAGCCGTCGCCCCCTTGCGCGGCGGCTACTGTGGCACGCCATCGACACTTTCACCCTTGCGAGTAGGCGCACAGTAGAAAAGATTGTCGACGAGCTGCGTCCGGATGTGGTGATCACACACAATTTGCGCGGCTGGGGCTTCGCGCCATGGGTCGTTGCTGGCGAGCGTGGAATTCCACTGGTGCATGTGGTGCACGATTACGGTCTGGTCTGCAATTCATCGACGCTGTGGCGCGGCGAGGTGTGCGCCGATGTATGCGCGGGATGCCGCCCGCGGGTCGCGATGACGCGTCGGCGGTGGCCTGGTGGCTGCGTTGTGGGCGCGTCGAGAGCGGTGTTGGCCGAGAACCAGCGCCGCCTTGGACTTCATGACTTCGACCACGCAATCGCAATACACCCAACCGCGGCGGGCCACGACCTACAGCCCGACCGCCGAGCTCACTCGCTTGGTGTTCCGAAAACGATTGGCTACCTGGGCCGAGTAAGCCAACACAAGGGCATCGAAGTCCTCCTGGCGGCGATTGACGGCACGGGCAAGAATCTGATCGTCGCTGGCGAAGGTGAACCCGGCTACGTCGAGGGCCTTATGGCTGGTGCGCACGGTAATGTCCAGTGGCTTGGGTGGACCGATGATCACCGATCGTTTTTCGACGCGATCGATGTCCTCGTGGTCCCGTCGGTATGGCTGGACCCGTTCCCCCTCGTCGTTCTGGACGGAGTCCGCGCGGGAGTTCCCGTGCTGATCGCGGATCGTCCCGGACTCATCGAAGCCGCTGCCGTGCACGGCGCACGTCATGCCACATTTGCAGCCGACAACGTTGAAGCGCTGCGGCAGGCGCTTGACCGTCCGCTGAGCGGCTACCAGGTCGAACCGGCCACGATCGACGACGCCGATATCATCGAGTTGGTCACGGAGTTAGCGTCGAAAAGGGAGACCAGTTGAGACGGGACGTAAACGTTCACACACTGGTGATGTTGGCGTTTTCGTTGATCGTCCTCAGCCTTGTGCCCGGTTTGTGTACGTCGTGCGGAACGTCCAGACCGGGCCCGATCGGCATGATGGTGCGGCTTTACGGTGCCGACGCGGCAAGCGTTGCCCGCGAGTTTGACTTGTTGACGGCGATGCACGTGACCTGGGTCAGGGTGGACTTTGAATGGCCGACGATCGAGGGCAATCGCGGGAAGTTCGATTGGGCCTACACCGACGCAGTCGTCAAAGAGGCGTCGGCTCGACGATTGAACGTTCTCGGGATTCTCAGTCATACTCCCGCATGGGCACGCCCGGCCAGTACGACGACTTCTAACCCACCAGATCACGTCTCTGACTTCGCAGAATTCGCCCGCGCGACGGTGGCACGTTACAGCCCGCTGGGAGTGCACACATGGGAGATCTGGAACGAGCCCAACGTCAGCGCCTTCTGGCAACCCGCTCCCGACGCCAACAGATACGGGGAGCTCTTCCGAGCCGCCGCCACGACGATGCGGGCGGTCGACCCGGTCGCGACACTGCTCATCGGCGGTCTCACAAGCGGCGGCGACCTAGCGGACGGCTCACGGATCTCCCAAGCAAAATATGTTGAGCAGCTGTACGGCAACGGAACCGCGCAGGCGGCTGACGCGATCGCCGTGCACCCTTACAGCTTCGCTTGGCCGCATGCCCACGCGGTGATCGGAGGGCTCGACGATGTGCCGGCGCTGCATCAAATAATGGAACGGCACGGGGATGGCGGGAAGAACGTGTGGATCACCGAGTTCGGTGTGCCCACCGGAACCGCTTCTGATGCTGTTTCTGACAAAGATCAGGCCGCCACGATCATGCACGCCCGCAAGCTCGTCCAGAAGTGGAGTTGGACCGGGCCGCTCATCTACTACGAACTGCGAGACGGTGGTACCAACCCCGCTATCGACGAGGAAAATTTCGGTGTGGTGCGTAAAGATCTCAGTCTGAAGCCAGCCGGCGAAGCATTGATCCAACAACAAATCGCGCCGTAGCGGTTACCGCGCAGCCGGATACGGCTCCGTCGACGAAGACCCCCACCTAGGGCCCCACGCTTCATGCCGCGTCGGATTTGCGCCAGACGTAAAAATCCTGTTGTCCCGCAACATCATTCAGATGACAGCTCACCGATTCCAATGCCGGGGCCGATTCGGCGACCAGCGACTCCACCGCCTCCTGCGTGAACCACGTCATGCCGTACTCGTCGTAGTAGTAGGGGTAGCGCTCGAAGTAATAGCCAGCGTCGGCGAGGGCATCCAGAACCTGGCTTTTATCCAGCCAATAGTGTTCGTATTCCTCGAGATTCTCCGCGGAGAAGCGCCCATGGGTAGTGAATACCAGCACACCACCGGGCGCCAGCAGGTCCTGCATGCGGCGGAGGTGGTCGGCGACGGCGAGTCTGTGCATGTGGCTGTACACCGAAAGCAAATAGATCAGGTCGAACCGCCCGTCCCATTCTGGGCCCGGGTCGGCAGGAATCTGTTTCGCACCGAACTCCGATGCGGTGAACCGGGCACCCTCGTCGATCACGTCGCTGACATAAATACGGTCGGCGGGAACTGCGTTGCGTAGTTCGCGAACGATACGGCCATAGCCGCAACCAACTTCCAACACAGACCCCAGCGTGTCCCAGTCCCGGCCGGCTTCGTTCAATGAGCGGCCTAGTCGGGAGACGATCTCCTGCGCGATGCGGTGATAGACCTGCACATCCGCCGGGTTGCTCGAGCCAAGCATGAAATCGTTGTAGTGCACTCGGCCGTCCAAACCCGGCAACGTGCGGGCGCCCAGAAGTGAGCCGGCCGCGAATCGCGCGCGCCGAGCCACCGCATAAATTGGGCGGGCCCGCTTAATCGTGTTGAGCACGTTAGCGGGCAGTATCTTCACGGACAAGTGAGGCATATTCTCCCCGCGCTTCGGTGCTTGGCAAACATTTGTACGATGATAATCCGCGTCGTTGGCGCAGACGTTTTTGCAGGGGTCGCAGCTTCCCGCCATCAGCGCCACACTTCATGCCGTGAGGTCCTCACCCATTCGTCAGATCGACCGGCGGTGGGTGAATGCCTCTTAAACTGAGGCCGCCTTGCTGTGTCGTTGTCGGTGTGTCCTGTTGCCTGAGAGCTGGTCGAAGATCCACCGATAGGTGCGTTCGAGGCCGTCGGTGAGAGAGATCGACGGCTCCCAGTCGTAGAGGTCCCGTATCAAGGTGTTGTCGCTATTTCGTCCACGGACGCCTTGGGGTGCGTCCAGTTTGTAATTGCGCCTGACGGTGATCCCGGCGATCTGCTCGATCATGGTGACCATTTCGTTGATGCTCACTAACTCGGAGCTGCCGAGATTGACGGGCAATGCGTTGTCCCCCGCAATCACCTTTAGTGTTCCCTGGATGCAGTCGTCGACGTACATGAAGCTGCGGGTCTGTTGGCCGTCGCCCCAGATCTCGATCTCGTGCCGGCCGGAGAGCACCGCCTCGGCAATCTTGCGGCAGAGTGCGGCCGGGGCCTTCTCGCGCCCGCCGTCGTAGGTGCCGTCGACGCCATAGACGTTGTGGTAGCGCGCGACGCGTGTCTGCAGGCCGAAGTCCTGACGGAAGTGCTCACACATACGCTCGCTGAATAGCTTCTCCCAGCCATAGCCGTCTTCGGGCATCGCGGGGTATGCGTCGGACTCTTTAAGAGCCGTTACGTCGGCGTCGACCTGCTTGTCGGCGGCATACACACAGGCTGAGCTGGAGAAAAAGAAGCGACCAACGTTTGCATCTCGCGCGGCGATTAACAAATGAGTGTTGATCAGCACCGAAAGCATGCACTCGGCCTTATGCGTTTCGATGAAGCCCATGCCGCCCATGTCGGCCGCGAGGTTGTAGACCATATCAACTCCCCGCACGGCCTCGTGGCACTCGGCAAGGTTCGATAGGTCAAGCTGATGGGCTTCGACACCGTCGGGGATCTGGAACCAATCATCGACGGCTTTGATGTCAACACTGCGGACCAAAACCCCCCGTTGACTCAGAGCCCTGGCGAGATGCCCCCCGATAAAGCCGCCACCCCCGGCGACCAAAGCTGTTTCTCGGGCTATCTCCACCCTCAAGGCCCCTTTCAGGGATGCGCGGTAACCTGATCAAGCAAACCAGCAGTCTACTTGCCGCTAGATGGTGAGTCTTAGCGACTGGGTCCATCCGGTTTTAGAGTCGTGCTGGTATGTTCTGGGTTCAGGACGTGATCAATGCCGGCACGGGCCAAGCGATTCGATTCGCGACCTGGCGCTGCTGATGAAACCGGCCGTCCAGCCCGAATTCGATCCGAGCCATCCGGACGGCGCTCGGTGTGAGCTCGCCGACAGTAGAACGTTCGTTCATCTCCCGGCCTAAAACGTGCCAAATGGTATGCAAACGACGCAGTCGCATACACTACCGGTATGGTCGCAACCGGGCGCCGCAGCTACGGCGGGCCTCCGCGTGGGCGTGTGGCGCTAACTAAATCGGGGTGCGGCCCGGCGTTCGTGTCTGCGAGGATGCCGCGCAGGTCCGAGAGAGATCGGGCCGATGACTGACCATGCAAGACCCACAACGACACGGGACCTCCCTGACTTCGCGGTCCGGGCGGTGATGCCGGCGCCGGGCAGCGTTCGCGGCGTGCGGCCAGACTTCGATCGGTTTTGTGCGATCCACCGCTTCGGCGCCTTGGACGGTTTGCGGGCGTTGAGCGCGATCGCGGTCGTTTGGCACCACACAGTAGACACACAAGGGCCGGTGATCGCAGGCCGCGAATACTTTGCATTCGGTCTTCATTCCGTGGGCGGCGAAGGGGTGGATCTTTTCTTCGCGATCAGCGGATTCCTGATAACCACGCTGCTGGTACGTGAGTACAACGCAACCGCACGAATTTCGCTGCGAAAATTCTATGCCCGGCGCTCGCTGCGCATCTTTCCTCTCTACTATTTGACGCTGCTGGTGTGCATCGCGACCACGCTAGTCAAGCCCGCGTGGCGCGACAGCCCGGTGGACGTGCGATTCGTCCACTACCTTCCGGCGTTCGTCACTTATACGCCTAACTGGTTCCTCGACTCCGGCGACAAGTTCTTTAGCGCCTGGTCGCTGGCGACTGAGGAGCAGTTCTATTTACTGTGGCCACCTTTGCTGGTCGGGGCGCTGGCGATCGGCCGTGGGCGAGTCTGGATTCCGCTGGCAGTGGTGAGTGCCTTGGTTGTAATCTCGCAGAGCTCCGTCCTAGTAGCCGACACGTCGGTGCTGCCCGGCCGGATTCCGGCGAGTTTGTCATTGCCAATCCTGCTTGGCGCCGCTGCGGCGCTGGTGGCGAGCGCTCCGCGTGGGTTCGCACTCCTGGCTTTCGTTTTCGGCCGCAGCTGGTCGGCGCCGGCTGTGGCGCTAGCGCTAGCGATAGTCCTCGAGGTGGTCGCACAGCAAGAGCTCTTTCAGTCCCTCATCGTGGCCGTCGTAGTGCGGTGCCTAATGGTCGCCGTCGTAGTGAGCGTCTGCCTGGTCGAGCGCACATCATTGCACCCACTTCTGCAGTGGCGCCCGCTCGCGTTCGTTGGGGTGATCAGCTATGGCGTCTACCTCCTTCATCCGTTGTGCATAAATGCGATCCGCGAGGTTCTCCACCAGAACTACGGCCCGTTGCTGTTTGCCGAAGCGCTCGTCAGCGTGGTTGTCCTGGCCTACCTGAGCTTCCGGTACTTCGAGACGCCACTGCTGAGGCTTAAGAGGCGCTTCGAAACCAAAGACCAGAGCGAAGGCGATGAGCTGACGCGCATCACTGGAAATAAGGATCAAGGTCGGGGGCGCGAATCGTGACCGATGCAACGACCGGGACGCGTACCGCTCGCGCGTCCAAGTTCACATCTCTTGAGGCCGGTCGTGCGTTTGCTGCACTTATAGTTGTGCTGTTCCACTGCAACGAAACTGGCGTTGAATCGAAGTACTTCGGCCACGAGGTCTTGCCCTTCTTCCGCGGCGGATACTCCGGCGTTGAGTTCTTCTTCGTCCTGAGCGGCTTCGTGATGGTGGTAGCGCATCGAAAAGATCTCTCGACGGGACGGGGGGTCGGACGGTTCCTGTGGAAACGATTCCAACGGCTTTACCCGACGCTCTGGGCCGTCGTCGTGCCGCTGGTCGTCGTTATGCTCGTCGGGCCTACCCTGCGCTGGGCGGACAGTTTAAGCGCCGGTGATGTCGTTGCTGCACTTACGGCGGCGCCGTTTCCGCATGAACGAGTGCTGTCGGTCGAGTGGACGCTGCGCTACGAGGTTGTCTTCTACCTGTTGTTCGCGATGACTATCCGGTGGCGGCGGCCCACGTTGCTGCTGTGGCTGGTTTGGTGCGTTGTCGGGGTGACGAGCCTCTGGTTTGCGCCACATGGGATCCTGGGCTTCGTCGTCGCGCCCTATCCCTTGATCTTCGTTGCGGGAATGATTGTCGGTTTGGCGTTCGAGCGCATACCGGCTCGCGTGGCTATTGCATCGTTGACGATTGGCAGCGCGGTCTACCTGGCATGGTTGGCGCATTTGGCGGCCTCGGCTGTCAAACCCGACAAGTTGCCGATCGACGCATTGGGCTTCGGGGTGGGTGCGGCACTGATCGTGGCTGGCTTGGCGATTTTGGAGCGCTCGGGCAAGATCGCTGCACCCCGGATTCTCTGCTTCCTGGGTGCGGCGTCCTATTCGATCTATCTTGTGCACTACCCGGCAATGTCCGTTCTCATGAAGCTCGCAATGAAACTGCGTGCCATGGGGGCACCGGATTATGCCGCGATCACACTCGTACTACTTACAGCGGTTGGGGCGGGTGTGATGTGCCACCTCGTCGTCGAGAAGCCGTTGCTCAAGGCGACCCGGCGTCTCGGTGACTGGTACTCAGAGCGTCGGCGTATCGGTTCACCGGTCGTAGTGGGCATCCCGTTGGCGCGCGCAAGAGTCACGATCCTCGCGCACGGCCTCGGCGTCGCGCTCAGGGAGCCTGTCCCACCGTTCCTTCGAGCAGGCCCTCGTGGTGGGCCCATGTGAATAAATCTTCTCCCGAATCAAATGGCAGCTGCACGCCGGTGGCGAGCAAGTCGTCAACGAGCGCCGCGGCCAGACCTCTGTTTTCGTCGTGGACGGTTTTGTAGGCCTCAATAACAATCCAGAGGATGTCGCAGGTGTGGACTCCCAGCCGGTGCGCTTGTTCGATTGCGACATCCTGGCCGAGGACGGCGGTCAGATTCCTGTGGGAAGCGCACGCAATAACGGCAGATGCCGATAGGTATTCGTCAATTGAGCCGCCCATTTGGGCTTTGACTTGAATTTGCGTCCGGTCTTCTTCCTCGTTCAGGAGGATAGGTCGAGCCCATCCGACAGAATCGACCGACGGAATGCCGGGGTGTAGAGCTCTGTATTTGTCGATCTCCGCAGCGGCATCGGTCGGTACTAGTACCCGGCCGCCGGGTGCCAATTGCGGGATCAGGGACGCGCGTCCTGCTCGCCAGAAATGCGTGTACACACTCGCATCCATTACCCATGTGCGCCAAAGCCGGCGCCGCCGAGCGCGGTCAGACATCGCTTGCAGGCCCACGGCGCCGAACAACCCTAAGAGCAAACCGGTGGCCGCGCCGACTCCCGAGTTCAGCAGCACGTTATGGTTTGACGGCGTCGAAGGCACCGGCGCCGGCGTGACTTCAGTGACGAGAATGTTGCCGTTCTCGATTTGCTCAATGGACCCTCCGAGCTGCTGCAAAATGTCGTCGGCGATATGGGCCGCCAACGCGGGATCGCGGTCTGTGACAGTGATGCGCAACAACGCCTTGTCTGCTACCCATTGAGAAGAAACGCGACCGTTCAGAGACTCGCGCAGGTGTAAGCGCGCATAGACCGGGAGAATGACCGAACTGGTGCCACCGACGTGCGCGTAGCTGGGCATCCGGTCGGTGATGTACTGCGAACCATTGGTCAATGCCCAAGGCGGCCTAGTCTGCGGGTGGCTGATCGACACGAGGCCCTCGGCCGTGGCCGTGTACATCGGAGGACGCAGCAGGGTCACGACGCCCGCGAGCGCCGCTAATGTCACCGTTGCACCTGCCACGATCAGCCATCTTTTTCTGATCGCTTTCCGCACCGACGCGACGTCCATCGTTTCTCCTACTGTCTCGTCCGCCGCGGCGCTGCGCGCCTCGTCGCAGCTTGACTACGCCAAATAGCCGCGACCGGTTCTGCAGTTCGTTGCATACGATCACCCGCCTGCATCAGGAGATGTTTTCGCCGCGGTATCTATGCGTCTCGCCGTCGCGCGTAGGGACAGGCCGACAAGGCGCAAAAGCGTATAGCCGAGCGCGAGAAGGTTATCAAGCGCCCGCCATCGGGTGGCCGTCACGCCAGTCATTCGCCGGATCCGGTATCCATCCCAAGGATGCTCCCACCACGACCGTTGGGTGCTGGCGCCGGTGAAGTCGAAATCGCACACCACGTCCGCGAGCACCAGCGGGGGCGAGCATTTGGCAGCACGAACCATGAACAGCTGGTCGGACGCGTGGCCCATCTCCACGTCGTAGCCGCCCAGGCGCCAGAAGAAGTCTCGCCTAAATGCGCTGGCTTGATGGGGCAATGACCGCTGCAAGATCACGACGTTGAACATGCTGAATGGCACAACTCCGAGCACACCGCGGAGGCTCTTATCCGGGCCGACGATACGGGCCAGGCCGTAGAGCCAGTCCGGGTGGCCCGCACGCTCGATCGCAGCGGCGACCCGCGCCAGCGCGTCGGTATCGCCGAACAGATCTCCGGCGTGCATGAACCACAAATATTCGCCGCGCGAAATCCGCGCTCCTTTGTTCATCGCGTCGTAGCGACCCCGGTCGGGCTCGCTGCGCCAAGTGCCAAGGCAGTTGGCCGCCAGCCAGTCCGCTGAACCGTCGGTGGACCCACCGTCGATGACGATATGCTCAAAGTCGCTAAACGACTGCGATTGCAGTGACTCGGTCGTCGCGCGAAGTCCGTCTATGTTCTGGAAACTGATTGTCACGATGGAAAAGAGCGGTGCGTCCACCGGGCGTCCTCCACGTTGAGACCGCCGTATCCGGTGGCGGTCGTGTTGACATGTAAACAATCATGGTGTCGCGGCGGCCGCCCCGATCGCGCCAGTAGCCGGCGATAAGCCGTGGCGAGAACGATGTCGGGGCCGCTCTTGCGCTGCTCCGCCAGTACCTCGAACTGCTCGTTGACACGCTGGCTGCGTGCAGGCTCTTCGGCGAGTAGCCGGATCATCCGCGCGGCTTCGTCGACTTCATCGAATTGCCATTCCTCCGGCAGATAACCTTCATAGGCCGGGTTGCGGCGGACTACTACGGGCAGGCCGGCTTCCATCGCCTCGCGCAGGGCGATCGGCCCGCCCTCCCAGCGGGAGGTGTGCAAATACACGGTCTGCCCCTCGAGCGCGGCGGGCACCTCGCGTGCCGCCAGCCACCCGGTCACCGTGATATCGGCCGTCTGAAGGGTGCACCGTCCCGGCTCCGGTCCGTCGCCCACCCACGTGGCCTCAACACAGCGATCGACCCGCAGCGCCGCGACGATTTGGGCGAACATTTCGGGATCTTTCTGGGGCGTCGCACGTCCGACGTTGACAATCCGAATCCGAGCGGGCGCGGCTTCGACAACCGGCAACGGCATCGCTGAATCGTGCTGTGCTGCGAAGGAGGAACCGAACATGTTGAGCATCACGACCACGTCGGCTCGAGAACGTAATCCCCTCGCCAGCCCGGCTTCGTGCGGACTGACACAGACAAACGCGTCCGTCCTGCGTGCCAGCACGCGCTCGGCGACCCAATAAAGCCGGCGCCTGAGACCGTGGACGTCGCGCATCTCGAAGGAGAAACAGTGCGGCGTATACACAAGGACCGGTTTATCTTTCAGTCCGAACCGCAATCGACCCGCCGCGCCGGCCCGTGACGAATGCAGATGCACGATGTCAGGGCGGAACTCCGCGACCGACGAGCCGATCGCGCGCCAAAGATTGAGCAGCCCGTGAGGAGCGATGCGGGTGGTGACGAATGGCGAACATTCGTCGACCTCTTCGAAGTATCCTTTGCCCTGATCCTGGGCGAGGAGCCACGACTCGACACCCTGACCCCGGATTGCGTTTGCGTAGCCAATAATTGCGGTCCGGATACCGGTTGCGAGGTAATCGGTGACATGCAGGACGCGCACCGGCGCGGGTGTGGCATCGCTATCGACGACGTCCTCCGGGGCGAAGATCTTTTGCGCCGTGCGCGCCCAGCTGAAACGGTCGGTGTTGGCGCGAGCTTGGGTGCCGAGGCGCTCGCGCAGTGCGGGCTCGGAAATGAGGCGTTTAACGAGCTTGACGCACTGGACCACGTCGTCGGGGTCGAACGCCAGACCTCCCTCGCCGGCCACTTCGGTCATCGCCGAGCCTGTGGCAAACACCGCGGGGCAGCCCAGCCTGCCGGCCTCGATGATCGGGATGCAAAACCCCTCATACCGTGACGGTGCTACCAGAACCGCTGCGGCCGCGTAGAGCTGTTGCAGCTGCTCGTCATCCACGCGGCCCAGCAGACGGACGTTGTCGCGACCTTCGAGCTGCACACCCCGGAGTACGTGCTGAACGTGCCCGGCGCCTCCCACCACAGCTACCGGAACTTCCGAATCGGCAAGCGCTGCAACGGCGGCGCTGACGTTCTTGTGTGGGGCAAGATTGCCGACAATCAATGCGTATGAACCTCGCTCGAACGGCAGGGCTTCGGCCGAGTCGGTAAGTAGCTGCGGCTCAATGTGATCGGCCCCGCACGGTGCTACCTCGAAGCGGTCTTGCGGAACACCGAGAACTGAGGCGAGTTCCGCGCGGCTGAACGACGAAACCGTCAGCACTCGCTTTGCGGTTCGCGATAGCACCGTATACATCAAGCGTTGCCAGAGGACGAACACAAGGCGGAACGCGCTCGGGAACCGAAACGTGGTCGCGTCGTGCATGACCAGCGTTTGATTGCGCTTCACGACCGGCGCCGGTCCGCATAGCGAATACAGATGCTCGCCGCGAGTAAGCCAGGGCAGGACGACCTGTTCGAAGAAAATGCCGCGGAAGCGGGAACGGACGAGGGCAAACCGCGAGGCCCACGGCGGCTCGATCGCATCCTTGGGCAGAAAGAGCGTGACCTGTGATGCCGCCGGCGTCGAACTGAGACTTCGCATTACCTCTGCCGCATAGCGCTGCGTGCCGGAGGGCGACTGGGCCAGCCACTTACCGTTGACACATACGCTCATCGGAGCGCGCCTTCTTTGGCCTTGTGGCACGCCCGCTTAGTCACCACTGCCCACCGACAATGTGTCACCGGGTCGTTGCTCCGCGGCGCTCTTCGCATCGACGCCCGGCTGGGATACGCGGATTGGACTGCTGCCCAAGGGGTTTGCCCTGCGCTTGATCGCCGGATAGCTCAGCAGGGCTGCAGGCACGGTCCAAACCAGCAGTTCGAGGCTGTCGATAGGCCAAGGCCGCTCCGTGACGGCCAGCACAAAGGCCGGCAGTAGCGCACAGCCGGCCACGAGACTATAGGCGCCGCGCGCATTCCGCAGCAGGAGCGCCAGCGCGGTCAGGAACAGAACAAACCCGATGAGTCCTGTTGAGAGCACTACCTGCAGCCACTGGTTGTGCACCGAATACACCGGATAAACGAGTTGGCCTGACTCGTGCATGCGTAGCAGGCTTCGCACCCCCGTCCCGTACCACATATCGGCGGGATCTGACAGCGTTCGCCACGCCAGTGACCAAAGGTAGGCCCGGCCCGTGTAGGCGGCCGGGTCGTTCTCGGTGAACGGCACCGCGATGCCCACGATCAACGCCGCGGTCAGTCCAAAGTAGAGCAGCCACGACCGTATCGGTGCTGCGACGGGCCGTCTGATGTTCGGACGCAGCAACACCAGAGCGATGAAAGTGATCACGGCCGCTACGGAGCCCGAACGGCTGCCCGTGATCAGAATCAACCAGAGTATGTAGGCGCTTAGGGTGACCCCCTCCCATGAGCCAAAGCCGATGTATACGAACGGCATTGCAAGGGCGAGGTATACCGCGAGCGCGTTGTCGTACTCCATTACGCCGCTGAAGTCGAAGTTGAGTATGCCGCACTTGTCTTCGGTGCAAGGCATGACGCCGAAGCCGTGTTGCTGGATAAACTCCAGAAAGGTAAAGCCACTGGTGATCGCGATAATGGTGGCCCACGTGGCGATGCCCACATGAATGCCCAGCCCGCGTGGGGCTACTGTGCAGGCCGCTAGCAGCACCACGAATACCACCGATACCGGACGAAACGGGTTGTCGCCGTGCAGAAGCGACGATCCGAACGATATGAGCGCCACCACAACGAGCAATACCGCAGGGCCGTTGACGGGGACGTTACCGCGCCTGACCCGTGCCAGGAAGACGACCACGGCTATCACCCCCAGGAGAAGGCTCAGCGCCCGCCAGACCATGTGCCAGTGCCCGGGCCACTCCCAGGGCATGTTGAGGTAGACGTTGGTCACCCTCTTCCACTCGCCGCGGTAGGTGACGATAACGTTGATGGAGGCTTGGGTGCAGATAGGGATCGCCGCCGCGAACGCGGCGGTCCTCGACCATTCGCCCCGTCGCACCGTTTTCCGCAGCGCGCTGATAAATACCAGCAGGGCGATGACTGATATCGCCACCATCAAGTCGCGGGTGCCCTCGTCAACCATCGATCAACTCACCTCTGCGGCGGGTCTTCTGGAGGTTGCGCGGTGCGCGACGATGACGCCTGGTATCAACTGGCACAGCGCCATCGTCAACGCGGAGGCGAACACTGGGCCGCTCGGTCCCAGCACGGGGGCGAGCACCCAGGAGAGCGGAAGATTTGTGACGACGAGCGCGATCATGCAGACGGCCTGGAATCGAAGGGCTTTTGGCGAAATCAACATGATGCTGGTCGTGGCGTGCAGCGATTGCACGACGAGGAGGGCGCCGAACGCGACCAGCAGCGAGATCGGCGGTGTCGCAAGCCCGTCGCTCGTCCATCCGATGACGTAAGGAGAGAGCAGCACGAACCCGGTTGCGGCGAGCGCCCCCGCGGCGCCGAGGATGGCCAGACCGGTAAGCCAGGTTTTTCGCACGGTTGCTGCCGCCTGCGTCTGAACGGCGAAATGGGGCCACAGCGCAAGCGCCGCGACCACGACCACCGACTCTATCGGCAGGTACAGCTGCGCGGCGTAGGAATAGTTGGCAAGGTCGGTGAGCGCGAGGCGGTGAGATAGCACAAGCCGGTCGGATTGAAGCGCCAGGGGCTGACCCATCATCACCAAGACCCACGGCGCGGCGATGGCCCGGATTGACAGTCCGCGGAAGCGACGAGGCTGAAATGCCTGTCCGACAATGCCTTTGACGAGTTTCGCATCGCTTCGTCGCACCGCCAGCGCGGCCCACATGGCGCTCAGCAACCCACTGACCGGGATGGGCAGGGCATAGGCGAGCGAGGGCGCGTGCAGCGCGAAAAGCGCCGCCGTCAAACCAAGCGCAAAGGGCGCCGTCAGCCCGCCGAGCAGAACGGCCTGATGCATCCGGCCACTGCCCCGCAGGATGTTCGCGCCCAGCGAGAACGGCAGCCCCACGGCGAAAGCCATCAGTGTCAGCACGACCGCAACGTTGATGCCTCTGCCGATTTGGGCTGGGTGAATGCCGAGTAGGGGCGGCCACGCATCCAGCAGACCCAGAGCGACGGCGGTCACCCCGAGCAGGCACGCCGAACACAACGTCGTCCGAATCGCGGTCAAAGTCGTGCGACGGAACTGCTCTGGTCCAGCCTCCGACACGCGGGCGCGTGCCGTCGCAATCGCCGCCCCGGCCCCCAGGTCGGCGAAGACCAGCGGCTGGCTGAGCGTGGCGATCAGCATCACCACCCCGAATTGCTCGATCCCGGCCGCCGAGGTGATCAACCGTGCGATCACCAGATGCGAGATCCCGGTGATCGGAAGCACCATCGCCCGCGCCCCGCCCGCTATGAGCAGGAGCCGACCGATGGAGCGCGGTCCGCTCGGCGCGTTACTCTGACTTGTACTTGTGAGCTGCGTGGCCGCCACGTCAATCGTCACCGGCGCGCCTCGCCCTGACGGTCGGTTCGTCCGTACCACTGGCCCGGGTGGCGTGAGTACTCGACTCCGGTCGCCAAGACTCGCTTCGCTGTTCTCGTGCGTTACGTCGAGATCGAATGAGGTAGAAAGCAGCGGCACCGACGATCAAACCGGCGAGCAATCCGGCCATTGCTTTGTACCGACGCGGAGTGGGCGGCGCCAACGCCCCATGCTGAATCGGCAGGATCTGCACGGGGGGTGACAGGTGCTGTGCGTTACCTAAATCGCGGGGGCTAGCGCCACCTAGTTCGATGGAGGCAACAACACGTCCGAGGTTGGCCATCACAGAATCGGCAATTTGGATAGCGACTTGGGGGTCGGGGTCCTTCACGGACAACTGCAAAATCACCCTATCGGGAATGGCGATGACCTCAACCTGGCGGCGTAGCTGGTCGACGTCGCCGTGGTGCAGGTCGGCAACCACTGCTTGTAGAACTTTTGTAGAGGTGGCGAGGGCAGCGTAGGTGGGCGTTCGCTGGAGCGCGAACTTTCCATCGGAAAACGCACCCTGGTTATCAAAGTCGGTGCTACCACCAGGGGTCAGCGCGACGAACGCGTACGCGGTCGCTGTGTAGGTCCGCGGCATGAGCAGTGCCCACAGCGTTCCTGCGGTCAG
The DNA here is from genome assembly GCF_010730745.1 of Mycobacterium heidelbergense. NCBI lineage: Bacteria > Bacillati > Actinomycetota > Actinomycetes > Mycobacteriales > Mycobacteriaceae > Mycobacterium > Mycobacterium heidelbergense. The sequence continues at coordinate 3,151,651 of NZ_AP022615.1, forward strand.
ACCGAGTGCACCGCACAGCGGGATGACCAGCCACCACCACCGCGGCCGCATGGATGACCGGTACTGGCGCCAGACCGTCATCCCGAGCATGCGAAACGATCGCGCGCCGTGACCGGCGACCGCCGCCGATTTCCCCATAACCCGATACCCTTCACGTCTTCTGTTGCCGGGCATTACGTATCGTATGGGATTTCGATCACGGAAACCCTGCTCTTTCTAAAGCTTGCGGCGGTGGCATCGTTGCCTGGTGGTGGTGAATGGAGACGACGCATCGCCCAGACCGGCTAATATGCTCCCTGACGGGAAAATACGGCCTTTATGGTCTTGAGGATGATGACCAAATCACCTGCCATGGACCAGTTTTCGACATAGGAAAGGTCGATTCGAACGGAGTCTTCCCAACTCAAGTCGGAACGACCGCTGACCTGCCACGCCCCCGTGACTCCTGGCTTGACCAAAAGCCTTCGTCTGGCGTATGTTTCCACGTCCTGTTGCTGCAGCGGCCGCTGCAGCGGCAGCCAGGGCCGTGGGCCGACGACGCTCATATCATTCTTGAGCACATTGATAAACTGCGGGAGTTCGTCGATGCTGTATCGGCGTAGCACCCTCCCGACCGGCGTAATCCGGGGATCGTCGCGCATTTTGAACAGGACCGCCCCCGGGCTTTCGTGTCCAACGGCCAACATATACAGCTGAGCGTCAGCGTCTTCGACCATCGTGCGCAGCTTCAACATCCTGAACGGTTTACGATCCAGCCCGAGTCGGTCCGCGACGTAGAAGACCGGTCCCCGGCTGGAGAGCTTTATCGCGATCGCTGCGCAGACGAGAATAGGCGCTGTCGCCACGAGCGCGGCCAGCGCGAAAAAGAAGTCGAACGTGCGCTTTTGGAACCGGTTGGCACCTTCATACTGAGGCTTCTCAACGTGAATGAGCGGATAGCCAGACACCGGGCGCATCGTCAGCCGCTGGCCGGCGATATCGATCACACCGGGGGAGACGACCAGATCGACGTCCATCGCTTCGAGTTGCCACACCAGCCGGCGAATCCCATCCACACCGAAGTGCTCGGTGCCGGTGATCGCTACGGTATCGGCGCCGTATTCCTCGATCGCACCCAGCGCGGCGACCTCGTCGCCCAGGATGGGTATCGCGTCGCCGTTGACGACGATCGCTTCACCCTTAGGCGCTCCATAGCCGGGCACTCCGACCCCGACGATCCGGTAGCCGTTGGCCGGTTCACGCATGAGCTCGCGAGCAAGCACAGACACCGCCTGCTTGTCGCCGATGGCCAAAACCGAAGTTTGACAGCGACCTTGGGCGCGTTCGCGTGCCAACTGTCTGTTCCAGAAATGTCGGCCCAACAGTAGGCCTAACGTTCCCAACGGAAATGCGACGGCCAGATAGCCGCGGGTGATTTCAAGCTTGAGCAGAAGCGCCACGATGGCGATGACGCCGAAGGTCCAAAAGGAGGCACTGACGACTTGCCTGTACTCATCGATGCCGCTACCGATCACTCGAGGTGAGCGGGTCCGGAACATCGAAAGAGCGAACATCCATAGCAGCGTGAAGAGTACCGAGAAGGCGGTTAGCGACTTGGCGGCCCCGCCTTCGTGCAATGGCCCTCCGAACCGGATGAACTGGGCCAAGAACACGGCCCCGGCAATGACCACGATGTCGGTGGTGAGCAGCCTCGGCGCGTAGATCGTTTCCCATCGCGCGCGAGGCCTTAAGTCGTCGGCGGTCGTCACGGTGCCCATGGCCTTGCTGTGGTCTCCACCCAGCTACGCGGCAATGTTCCGCGGGGACGACCACATCCGGTGGGCCGCCCGCATTTGATGCGGGTCGGACATACAAGCTGCGGTCACCTGAATGCCTCCTTGCGAATGGTCGTCTGAAAACTGCGTTTGCTGTGACGCGAACGAAGAGCGCATCCCGTCACTTCTCGACCGGCGCATGTCCGTTGGTTGGCACGTAGCCTGGCGCATGCCCATTGGCCGGTGCGTAGCCCGGCGCATGCCCATTGGCCGGCACATACACGATGGTCGGTATGTATCCGGGGGGTGGCGTGAGGGCGGCCGGCCCCGGATATGCCACCTGCGGCGGGGATTTCGAAGCGGGCGCGTACCCGGCTTCCGGCGAGCGCGACACCGCGGTGAGGCGCGGCCCGTATTTCGCGGCAACTGCGCCGCCGACCGCGCCGCCCACGGCGCCCGCCGCGGCGGCCCGTGGGAGCCCGGCCGGCATGAGCGGTATGCCAGCTGCCAGTGGTAGCCCATTCGCGGCCAGATTGACACCCGTCAACGGCGCCGCCATTGGCACTGCACCCAGCATCGGCGCGTACGCTGACGCGGCCCAACCCCAACTTGCCGGGACCGTCAAGCCGCCGACTGCGGCCGCTTGACCCAGGCCCGCCAAAGGGCCCAAGCCCCCAGCGAACCCGGACCCAAGCGCGGCCTGGGCCGCCGCGGCACCCTCGGCCAAGGGCGCGGCGGCGGCGGCGCCCATGTTCATAAAGGGCACGAAGACGGCGGGATTCATCAGGGGCGCTATTGCGTCGAGTCCCGTAAAAATGACAGCAAACCCCGCCAGGTTGGCGTACGAGGCAACAATGCTTTCCGCGAGACCGCCCATCGAAAAGCCGGACGATGACAACGTGGACGAAAGCCCGCCCAGAGACCCGGTGGTGACCGCTGCCGCGGAGGTGGGCGATGCGAGTGCCTGCAGCGTGCTGGGTATGGAGGACATAATTCCTGCCAGCGACGACTGCACCGCTCCCGAGATTTCGTGTGCTAGCGCGGCGGTCTGGACGGCCAGTCCGGCCGGGTTGGTGACCTCCGGCGCTGTGGTGAACTGTGTCATCGTGGTGGCGGCCGCCGAATTCGCGGCGTACTGATACATCGCCACGGCGTCCTGCGCCCACATCTCGGCGTATTCGGCTTCGTTAGCCGCGATCGCCGCCGTATTCTGGCCGAGAAAATTGGTGGCGACCAGCGACGCGAGTTGAACCCGGTTGGCGGTGACCGCCGGTGGAGGCACGGTCATCGCGAAGGCGGCTTCGAACGCCTCCACGGCAAGCCTGGCCTGACCGGCCGTCTCCGCCGCCCGCGCGGCGACTCCGGCCGTCCATGCCATGTATGGACCGAACGCGGACGCCATGGCCAGCGACGAGGAACCCATCCACCGTCCGGTGGTCAACCCCGCGATCACCGATCGGTAAGAGCTTGCGGCGGAATGCAATTCGGAGGCCAAATTGTCCCAGGCCGTCGCGGCGGCTGACATCGAGCCGGGGCCAGGACCGGCATACATCCTCGCGGAGTTGATCTCCGGGGGGAAGGCGCCAAAGTCCATCGCGTGAAACCGCTGCGCGTCAGCTGGCCGCGACCGCGGCGTATGAGCCTGCGCCGGCTGAAGCATTCACCGTCGGCGCCGGTGCGGCGCCGGACGCGGACGCGACCGGTCCGATCGGGGAGGAGGCCCCAGTCGTGCGCCCCGTGGTGATGGCACAACCGATGGCCTGTGGTGTTCCAATCGGTGCCGAACGATACTCCAGTATCAGCATGGGCGGTATTCTACATACTTTTAATACGGAAAATCGGCCATTCTGGTGATGTCAGGTATTTCACATTCCGGGTCGATGCCGACCTCGACACGGACACCCGCACAGGGCCATGCCCGCGTTGACGCAGTAGTCTCCGTGAATGCACTATCGCGCTGGGCTGCCCATGCCTCGCGCCGGTGGGCTCCCGCTGCCGGTTGTGGGCAGGGTGAAATTAGCTGTAGCGACGCCGCGCCGCGATCGCGGTTACCCAATGCGAGGCAAAAGGGCCCTTCAGGTCCGATGAAGAACCCTCCGACCGGCGGACGAGCGGATACCACTCGGAGACAGATTCTGCGTGCGGCGGCCCACCAATTCGCTCAACGCGCCTACCACGACGTCGGCCTCGACGACATTCTCGCCGAGGCCGAACTCACCAAGGGCGCAATGTATTTCCACTTTCGCTCGAAGCACGCGCTGGCGATGGCGATCATCGACGAACAGATCGTCACCAGCAACGTCGCGTTCCAGGAGCTGTTGGCGCGAAAGCTTTCGGGCCTGGAAACTCTCGTCGACTCCTCCTTCCTGGTCGCCGTCCTGGACATCAACCAGGATCTGACGAGGGCGGCGATGCATCTGGTGGAGGCGGTCGGGCGGGTGGAAGAGCTACACGCGAAGCTGTTGGGCGGCTGGATCGAAGCCCTCGCCGGTGTCGTCCGGGACGCGATCGCCGAGGGTGATCTCGCCGAGCGGTGCGATCCGCAGGACGTCGCACGCCTCATCGTGTCGGTCTATATGGGGCTGCGGCAGACCAGCAACCTGGACGATCCGGAGCGCTTCCTTCGCGACCTGGAGAGCAGCTGGTGCCTGCTGCTGACCGGAATCCTGCAACCGGACCGAACCGACTACTTCAGGCAGTTCATCAGCCGGCGCACGGCACTCGCGATCAGCGCCACGTCCGGCCATTCGACTTCCGATTGACGCCGACCTGGAAGAATGGCGGCGAACGATCGGAACCTCGGTAGTGGCAGTTGTTTAGGCTTGACCCCCTGCCCTGGAAGCATGAGAGGCCGAGGCGCGGAATCCGATCCGATCGACCGAACTCCGGAGGTGCAGGGGCGATGGCTCGCCAGGTTCGATCCGAGGTAACCCGGCGAAAGATCATCGATGCCGCGGTCGACGTCTTCGACGAGGTCGGGTACACGGGCGCCGGATGGGGCACGATCGTCGAGCGCACGGGGATGACCAAGGGCGCCCTGTACCACCACTTCGAAGCGAAGGAACCGCTGGCCGCCGTCATCATCGGCGAAGGCTCCGACACCCTCCTCGCCGCCTTTCGCAACGCGTGCGGATCGGCTTCGCCCGCGCTCGAGAACATGGTCCATGGCACGTTCGCGGTCGCGCACATGCTCGGCTCGGACAAGT